>NZ_CP072133.1:1253333-1880000 GCF_017638925.1 Pseudoalteromonas xiamenensis | reverse complement strand
GACAGTGCCTGGTGGGTAGTTTGACTGGGGCGGTCTCCTCCCAAAGAGTAACGGAGGAGCACGAAGGTTTGCTAAGAGCGGTCGGACATCGCTCGGTTAGTGTAATGGTAGAAGCAAGCTTAACTGCGAGACAGACACGTCGAGCAGGTACGAAAGTAGGTCATAGTGATCCGGTGGTTCTGAATGGAAGGGCCATCGCTCAACGGATAAAAGGTACTCCGGGGATAACAGGCTGATACCGCCCAAGAGTTCATATCGACGGCGGTGTTTGGCACCTCGATGTCGGCTCATCACATCCTGGGGCTGAAGTCGGTCCCAAGGGTATGGCTGTTCGCCATTTAAAGTGGTACGCGAGCTGGGTTTAGAACGTCGTGAGACAGTTCGGTCCCTATCTGCCGTGGGCGTTTGAGAATTGAGAGGGGCTGCTCCTAGTACGAGAGGACCGGAGTGGACGAACCGCTGGTGTTCGGGTTGTCATGCCAATGGCATTGCCCGGTAGCTACGTTCGGAATCGATAACCGCTGAAAGCATCTAAGCGGGAAGCGAGCCTCGAGATGAGTTCTCACTTGGAGTTTAACTCCACTAAAGGGCCGTTGGAGACTACAACGTTGATAGGCAGGGTGTGGAAGCGCTGTGAGGCGTGAAGCTAACCTGTACTAATTACCCGTGAGGCTTAACCATACAACGCCAAAGTGGTTTAAGTTGTTAGAAGTTAAGTATTGACTAAAGTAGACAACGACGAAGTAAAAGACATTAATATCAGAATTCCAGATTTAGTTTACTTGCGGTAGCGAGTAGACGACCAGCTTATGCTTGGTGACAATAGCGTTGTGGACCCACCTGACCCCATGCCGAACTCAGAAGTGAAACGCAACAGCGCCGATGATAGTGTGGCAGCTGCCATGTGAAAGTAGGACATCGCCAGGCTCTAATTAAAGAAAGCCCGATTCGAAAGAGTCGGGCTTTTTTGCTTTGTATGTCTGTAAACTATTATTCATAGTAAGTTAAAGTATTTAATAGCTGTTCTGAATAACTATAAATATCATCTATACTCTCTATGGCATGACGAGTTTCAACTTTATCATTGTCGAAGAGACCTAAATATTTTAGCTTTGTATTAAACCATAGGCGGCAAATAGGTTTTCTATTATTGTCATCAAGCAATATACCGAAATAGCTTTGAGTATCCCTTGCAATTACTCTATGTATATCAATCTTTTGTCTTAAAATAGCTTTAACAACATGGAACGCTTCAATTTCATCCTCTGTAGTTACTATTTTAGGTTTTTCCTCATCGATTTCTGCCTTAACTTCCTGTTCAGAAACATTGGTTGTTTGTGATTCCTCACCTATCGCTGATTTCAAACGAGCATTAATACTATCATTCAAAAATTGCTTCATGGCCTTTTTAGTAATCTCTAGAAATTGGGCCTTAACCTTTGCGGTTTGAACACCGTCATAAACTTTTGATGTTAGTAATTTTACGATGTCTTCTTCTGGATCTAGAAATTGTTCTTGAAGGACACGTTTAATTTGATTTAAATACTTTAGCTCGCCAGCAGCATCTACGATTGATTCTACATCAAATGAAACCTTGGTAAGTTTCTTAACTTCGGGTACTAAATGCTCATCAATATTCTCAATATCTAGAGTTAGAAAAGGCTTCTCATCCATCTTATTGGGGGCATCTAAATCCGTATAAAACTGGTACTGGATACCGTTGGTTAGAATAGCAATTCGCGCATTAGTAACAGAAAAATATCTAAATAGTTGAGCAGCATGCTTCACTGAAAGACTTTCATTATATTTTTTACATTCGATGAGAATCTGGATTTCGCCATTCTTCATGAGTGCATAATCAACCTTTTCTCCTTTCTTGGTTCCTACATCCGCTGTAAATTCTGGTATAACTTCGTTTGGATCAAATACGTCATAGCCTAATACAGTATGGAGAAATGGCATGACAAGAGCATTTTTTGTCGCTTCTTCAGTTTGTAAGCTTGTAGAAACCTGCTTAGCTTTCTGTGATAGTGCTTGCAATCGTTCAATAAAATCCATTAGCAATTCCTTATATCGCAATGTCTAATTTGAGAGTATTGCTGAACGCTTGGTGAATACTCATCCCTTATAACTAACTTATACTAGTAATTTGAATAAATCTAATTAATCGAAGTCAATGAGTAACATTCATACTGCAGCAAAAATTAATTATGCGATTGGGTAGCGACTTCACAAATAGGCGAACTTTTAGAAAGACTTAGCACCTGCAACAATAAAAAAAGCCAGCGTTAGCTGGCCCAATGGGATAAATAAATCGGTTTGAAGGGTTAGATCTTCGTTTTGTACGCAAATAGTTTATAGTCAGCAAGCACTGGAACTGCAGCCGTCAAGGTGTTTTCCTGCTCTGCTAACGCCGCAAAATCACCGCATAACTGATCGGCTCGAGCTTCGATAACTTTGGCCTGTTTTTCCACCTTCTCGTCAATGTTTTTGCCCATACGGTCCATTCGTTCACCAAATTCATCCATGTTTCCACCAGAGCTAATCATTTCGCTACCAAGCGTAACTAACAAGCTGCCTACAGATTGGAACATCGTACTTTGAATAGCATCCTCTAAACGTGATTCAAATTTGTCACTAAACTGATCGCCAAATTCATTAAACGTTTTTTCACCCATAACAAAGTCATTTTGCTGATAGAAGGTGTTTTTCACTTCAACAGATAGCTCATCCATAATCTCATGCATGTCCTTCAGTGAATCCATATCTAAAGCCGTACCCACTTCTTCCAGTGCAACGCCCGCTATTTTGACCGCATCTAGTGCTATTTCAGCCACTTTGGGTAACTCAGCTCTTAGGCTATCGCTATAGTGGCTTGCAGCTTGTCGCTGAGCTGCGGATAAATCCACTCGTTCACCTTGAACATAAACCTCACCTTTGCGAGAAATAGAGATCTTGTTGTTAGCTTTATTCTCTATCGTAATATCTTGATCTGAAATTCTGACGTCATTTTGGAATTCGACTTCACAGTTATCACTACTGATATTGAAGCTGTTCTCATGTGCGACAGTACTAGCACTGATTAATAATGTTCCGATTAAAGCGATTTTTTTCATTTTTGAGTCGTCCTGTCTTTTCAGTTATGAAAGACTAATCAAATTCAATGCCAATATTTAAAATCCAATAAAAACATATAGATAGCTTGGTTTCTAAAAAAGAGAAGAAAGAGTGAAATACATAAATTGACTAAAAATTGGTGAAAATGGCGATTCGCTCGCCATCAATAAAAATATTTTTTTAAAACGATAAAAAAGACTCACTTTTCAGAATTCAAATTAGCAGCTATTTAGACATCTGTAGACCGTTGATGCGCATGAGTGTGCTTTTGACGGGCTTAGAGCAGATATTTAACACCTATTTGGAGTGGATTGTGGGTAAAACATTTTCTTATGATGCGCTTGAAGATGAAGGTTTTGTCAGTGATGATTTAGGCGATAGTGGCCGTAATCAACAAGACAAACATAAGCGAAAAATCAAGAAAAGACTCGATGATTATCTAGAACAAAAGCGTTTGCGCAAGAACTTAGGCGAAGATGACTTTGACTATTTAGATGACGATTACTAGTTTTTAACGAGAATTTTGAAAAAGAGGCTTTTGCCTCTTTTTCACTATGGTGACGTAATCTCAAGAAATTCATCGAGCAAGGTTTTTAGCTGGCGAGCCTTTTCGAGAGAAAAGCGGCTTTGTGTCAATAACTGTGTTGGCAAGCATTGGCAATGTTCTTTTAGGGCCGCCCCTTTGTTTGTTAGCTCGACAATACAGCGTCGCTCATCCGTCTGTAGGCGTTGACGCGTTATTAAACCGTTCGCTTCCAATCGTTTTAGCAGCGGTGTCAGCGTATTCGTGTTTAACTGAGCCGCGTTACCAATTTCACCGACTAATTGCTTATCTTTTTCCCATAATATGAGCATCACAATGTATTGCGGGTAAGTTAATCCCAACTCGCGGAGAGCTGGCTGATACAACCTCGTTACCGCGCGAGACGCTGCATAAAGACTAAAACATAATTGGTTTTTTAACTGTAGCTTGTTTTCGTCATTGCTCACGACAACAATTTCTCGATTTCTTTCTCAATTGCATCTGGCTTCGTAGTGGGTGCAAATCGTTTTACCGGATTGCCCGAGCGATTAACGAGAAATTTAGTAAAGTTCCACTTTATTGCACTTCCAAATAGTCCAGATTGTTTTGTTTTTAAATACTGATAGAGAGGGTGTGCATCTTTACCATTTACATCTATTTTCTCCATCATCGGGAAGCTTACGCCGTAATTGATCAAACATCCCTGTTGAATGCTTTCTGGGCTACCAGGTTCTTGCTGTCCAAATTGATTGCAAGGAAAACCTAAAATCACTAAGCCTTTGTCGTGATATTTCTCGTGTAGTTGTTGCAAGCCCTCATACTGTGGCGTTAAACCGCATTTACTCGCCGTATTGACGATGAGTACTACTTTTCCTTCAAGTTGTGAAAGCGGATAAGGCTGACCTTGAAGCGTGTTCGTTTGAAAATTATAAATAGATTCTGACATAGAAATAACCAAATAAGTCGTGTGCGATATAATCGAGTTCGATTTTATAACTGAGATTGATGTTTTTTCAACCTGTTTATGCGTTGTTTTGACGATTCAAATAAAGGTCGGAAATTCGGCGACGAAGTATTTCATGTTCGCTAGGCGGAACATGGTTGAGGTGAAGGTTCAAAAATTCATGGCTTGGATAAAGTTGCAGCAGAGTTTCATTGATTAACTTAATGATTTCTTCAGATTGGGGTGTTTGTGAACAGGCAATGTGTCCCGCAATGAAACTGGGATGATTAGCAATACTGACCGATCTAATGTCCTCGTTTTTTGGCGCATGCGCATACTGTTTGAATACGGTTGGGTAGGAAACAAGAAAATCAACACGATGTTTTTCAAACATGGCGACCATGGCTGCGTATGCATCCCCGCCCGCCCGCGTGATTAATTGCTCATCACTGAGTAACTGAAACTGGGCGTCTAATACGGGGCCATAGGATTTGCTTGCTTCTATCGCTATTCGGGCATGAGGAAATTGATTCATCAATCTTGGTAGGTTAATCAATTCGTCTCGGTGATTGAACAGTGACTCTGGGAGCGCCGTTCGATTCTTAAAATAGTATAAGCGATGACTTGGATAAAGATGTATGGGGTAGCTATACAGATGATACAAGGCACGCTCATTCGTCTTTATACGGTTTATTGCACACACCGGCTCTGTGCCGCTTAAGATGGCATTAACACGTGCAATAGGCGCTATCTGTAAATCAAAATCAAGTTGTTTGAGGTGGTCAAAAAGCAATCTGTATGAATCGCTCGCGATGTCTTTCGGGCCTTCTTGGACAAATAAGAATTCATCCGCAGGATCGTCACTCAAAATGAGGATCTTGGCCTGCACAAAAGGACATAAAAAGACGACCATACTCAACAGCACGAAACGAAAAAAAACCATACGACACACCTCAGCCATTTTGTTCAAGTATAGACAAACTTTCTGATTTAGCTGGGGTTAAAATGCGCGAGTAGAAAGTCAATTAAGCACTTTACCCGATAGGGCATAAAGTCTTTACGTGGATAAACAAGCCAAGAGGCATTGTCTTTAATTTGATACTCTTCGAGTAAGTAGTGGAGTTGTCCATTGGCTACATAGCTACCCGCAATATCTTGTGCCAAATGAGCGATACCGACACTGTTCAAGCAGGCATGCAGAATAGCTTGTGGATGGTTACTTCGCCACCGACCTGCGACTTTAACCTCAAAAGGCTCATTGTTTTCCACAAATCGCCATTTGGGGTTTATGGCGACCAAACATTCATGTTCCAACAGATCGTCAGGGTGGTTTAGCTGCGGATGTGAGGCGATATATTCAGGTGTTGCGACAAGTGTCATCACTCGATCGGATAGCTTGCGCGCAATCAGCGAGGAATCCTGTAGACGCCCGAAGCGAATGGCCAAATCGAAGCCTTCTTCGATTAGATCAACATTGCGATTATTAAAATCGAGCTCAATACTCACTTCTGGGTGCGCTTTTGCAAAGAGTGCTAAAACAGGACTCACCTGATTTGATACAAAGTCGCCTGCTCCGGTTATGCGGATAGGCCCTTTAATTTCTTGTTGTGCACCTTGAAGCAAGGCGGTCGCGTTTTGTAGTTCAAGCGAAATCGCTTTTAATCGTTTGGCATATTCGGCACCCGCCGCAGTGAGTTTAACGTTGCGTGTGGAGCGTTGAAATAACGCGGTCCCGAGTCTTGATTCCATTTGCTTGAGGTGGCGACTGATAAAGGATGTCGAACAGTCTAGCGCTTCCGCAGCTCGGCTTAATGTTCCGTGCTCCACGATTGCGAGGAAGATTTCAATGTCTTGCCACATAATACGCCTCCGAGATAAAGCGCCATTATAGCTGAAAAAAGCGGTCTATTGTTGCACAACAGCAAAAGTGATTTATTTTATAGCTAGTGTTTAATTTATTATTGCACAGTAAACTTAATGCATCGTTTAGGATAATTGCTTTGGAGTTCACATGTTAAATTTCAGTTTTGTAAATCCGACTCAAATTCATTTCGGCAAAGATCAAATTGCTCATATCGCAAAGGCGATTCCTGCAACTGCAAAAGTACTTGTAACGTACGGTGGGGGCAGTATTAAAAGTAATGGTGTGTACGACCAAGTTGTTGCAGCACTTAAAGACCATGCTTGGGGTGAGTTTTCAGGTATTGAGCCAAACCCTAGTTACCAAACCTGTATGAAAGCCGTTGAGCTAATTAAGCAAGAAGGTTATGACTTTATCTTAGCGGTTGGCGGTGGTTCTGTGATTGATGGCAGTAAGTTTATTGCCGCCGCCGCGAAATTTGCGGGAGAACCGTGGGATATTTTGGCTAAAGGTGCACAAGTTTCAGCGGCACTGCCGCTTGGTGTTGTATTAACGTTACCTGCGACTGGCTCAGAGTCGAATAGCTTCAGTGTCGTCAGTAATCTCGACACACACGACAAATTGCCATTTGCATCGCCTCTTGTTCAGCCATTATTTGCCGTATTGGATCCAACCGTGATGGAATCCCTGCCAACACGTCAGTTAACTAACGGTGTTGTTGATGCGTTTGTACACGTTATGGAGCAGTACTTAACATACCCAGTACAAGGGAAAGTACAAGATCGTTTTGCTGAAGGCTTACTGCAAACATTGATTGAAGAAGGTCCGAAGTTGTTTGCCGATGACGTTAGCTATGAAACGCGTGCGAATGTAATGTGGGCAGCAACGATGGCACTGAATGGACTTATCGGTGCAGGAGTTCCACAAGACTGGTCAACACACATGTTGGGACATGAGATCACTGCGCTTTATGGGCTTGACCATGCACAAACGCTGGCTGTTGTACTGCCGCGCATGATGGCTGCACAAAGAGAGGCCAAACGTGAAAAGCTATTGCAGTACGCGCAGCGCGTACTTGGTTTAGATGTCTCGAATGAAGACGTGGCAATTGAACAAGCAATTGCTGAGACTGAAAGCTTTTTCCACCGCGTACAAATGAAAACGCGCTTCGCTGATTATGGAGTCGGTGCAGAAGCGGTGGAGAAAATTACCGCGCAGCTTGAACGTCACGGCATGACGGCACTGGGCGAGCATCAAGCCGTAACGTTGGATGTAAGCAAGGCGGTACTAAGCGCGTCTCTTTAACTTATAAAAAACAGTAAAACGCTGCCATTCCAAGGAGGGTGGTAGCGTAGATATTATGTGTTTTATACGCGACAGCTACTGCGACGATTGCACCAATTAGGTATGGATTCGAGTAGTGCACATTGAGTTCACCTTCAGGCAGCAACACGATAGGAACCCAAATGGCCGTCAATACGGCGGGTGCGCTAAAACTTAAAAAGCGCTGACCTTTCGGACCAATTTCAAATGGTAAACGCTTGTGGAGAAACAAATAGCGCGTAAGAAAGGTCACCATCGCCATTAAACATAATGTATAAATCATTTCACGCTTCCTCTACTTAAGCCATACCCCACGCTCATGCTAAGGAGCGCAGCAAAAACCAGCCATAATTCTAGCCCTAACGCTTTAAACCAAGTGGCACTGGCACCAGCCGTAATTACCGTTGCAAGTGTTGGCCAATTCTTAATACTTGGGATAACCAATGCGATAAAGGTGGCGGCAATCGCGAAATCGAGGCCTAAATGGGTCAAGTCAGGTAACAGGCTTCCTGCGACAACCCCGATAAAGGTCCAAATATTCCAAAAAACATAAAAGCTAAAGCCAGCACTTAATGCATATATTAATCGTGCTTTTGTTTGATACGCTCTCGGATGGTGCGAAAAAGCAAACAACTCATCGGTGAGCACAAAGCTGACAGGCAATCTTACTTTGAGCGGTTGGGCTATCACCTTGTGACGTACTGATAAGCCATAGAGAAAATGACGCGCACTGATTATAAAGACCGTGATTAGCAGCGTCATAAGTGGCGTATTCTTTGCGATGAGTTCAATGGCAACCAGCTGTGCAGAGCCTGCAAAAACAAGCAGCGACATGAGCTGCGCTTCCCAAGGCGAAAAGCCATTTTGCACCGCCAAAGAACCACATAAAATCCCCCAAGGCACAACCGCTAAATTGAGCGGTAACATATCTAGCTGGCCTTTCCAAAAAGCCAAGTAATTCGCTTTACGCTGTCGACTCATTTTATACCCTCTTTATCCCAGTTATGGGAGAATGGCATAGTGCTTGTGATAGGCTCAAGCTGTTTAGGATAAAAATAGAGGTTCTAATGACAAAAGTATGGGATGGATTTATCCGTGGGTTTCATTGGTTGTTAGTCACGGGAATTGTGTTGCTCTACGTGAGCGGCGAACAAGAGTGGATGGATTTGCATTTTGTCACAGGTTATCTGCTTTTAGCATTATTCGTAGCGCGACTCATTTGGGGCGTGGTAGGGAGTGATACAGCAAAAATTGCGAACTTATTTCATGGTCCTAGAGCGGTTAAACAAGCCTTGAAACATGAGGATAAACGTTATGGTCACAATGCGGCGGGTAGTTACATGGTGCTGCTGTTTTTTGTTTTAATTGCTGTTCAGCTCATCTCGGGTTTGATGTCGACAGACGACATCATGATGGAAGGGCCTCTGGTTGCGATGGTACCAAGTAGTTGGGTTGAAATCGCAAGTGACGTCCATCACCTTAACATCAATTTGCTTATTGCAGCGATTGCCCTACACGTTTTGGCAATTGTCGTTTATCGCTTGCGTGGCAAAAACTTAGTAAAAACGCTTGTGACAGGTAGAACAACTAAAGACCAAACCATTGCAGCCGAACCTAAGATGCGAGCGGGCGTCGTTGGTTACGTCATTTTTGGTGTGTTAAGTGCAGTGTTGATGGCGACTTGGGGCAGTGCTCCACTAAGTGCTCTGTTTAATTAGTCTGATATACGTGAATTAGAAAAGGCACCCATAGGTGCCTTTTTTGTGTAGAACAACGATAAAAGCGGTTTATTTCTGCTTTAACCAAATTGCCGCTTGTTTCGCAAAATACGTCAAAATGCCATCCGCGCCGGCACGCTTGAATGCCAACAGTGATTCCATTACGCAGGCTTCTTCGGCAAGCCAACCATTGTCGATAGCAGCTTTATGCATGGCGTATTCACCACTAACCTGATATGCAAAAGTTGGTACACCGAATTCATCTTTAACACGGCGAACAATATCTAAATAGGGCATACCCGGTTTAACCATCACCATGTCCGCACCTTCTTGGAGGTCTAGCGCGACTTCACGAATGGCTTCATCCGAATTGGCGGGGTCCATTTGGTAGGTCTTTTTATCCGCGCCTTTGAGATTGCCTGCTGAGCCGACCGCATCACGGAATGGACCGTAATAGCTAGACGCATACTTTGCCGAGTAAGCCATAATACGCGTGTGGATGTGGCCTTCAGCTTCAAGTGCTTCTCGGATTGCGCCAATTCGACCATCCATCATATCGGATGGTGCAACTACATCGGCTCCAGCTTCCGCGTGAGAAAGCGCTTGCTTAACCAATATTTCAGTGGTGACGTCATTGATGACATAACCTGTCTCGTCGATAATGCCGTCTTGTCCATGTACTGTAAATGGGTCAAGCGCTACGTCTGTGATCACCCCTAACGAAGGACACGCTTGTTTTACAGCACGCACAGCGCGCTGTGCTAACCCGTCCGGGTTGTAAGCTTCTTCCGCTAAAAGCGACTTTTTGTCAGCTGGCGTGACAGGGAAAAGCGCGATAGCCGGAATACCTAGCTCAACGAGTTCCTTTGCCTCTTCAACCAATAAGTCGATTGAAATACGTTCTACGCCAGGCATTGAGGCAACTGCTTCGCGTTGATTTTCACCCTCAAGGATGAACATCGGATAAATTAGGTCATTCACGCTAAGTTGATTTTCACGCATTAAACGACGTGAAAAATCATCACGGCGCATACGGCGCATGCGAGTATATGGGAATAAATCTAGGCCTGATTGAGCCATCATCGCTTCTCCTCTTCGTTGCGATAAAGAACAACCCGATTGCGACCTTGTTGCTTGGCTGAATATAAGGCTTTGTCTGCGAGGTCGGTAAATAGCGTCGGGTTGTGAATATCAGTGGCAATGGCGCTGTAAATCCCTGCACTGATGGTAAAATCGATAGTCAGTTCGCCAATAGTTAATGCGAAGTTTGCTACATTAGATCGAATTTGTTCTGCGAGTTCATTTGCACCTTCCTCCGGCGTATTAGGAAGAAGTAACACGAACTCTTCACCGCCATAGCGAAACACTTCATCAAAAGGTCGCTGAAGTGCACCTTTTAGTAAATCGGCAATGGCGCATATAGCTTGGTCGCCAACCAAGTGACCGAATCGGTCGTTGATTGATTTAAAATGATCAATGTCGAGCATCACAACACTTAAAACCGATTGTTCACGTCGAGATCGACGTACTTCCATCACAAGACGTTTATCAAAATAACGGCGGTTTTTCACTTTAGTGAGCGCATCTTCCATGTTTAATTTTTCGAGTCTCTCGATTTTTTTCTTCAAGTTCTCGTAGCGTGACTTGGAGCTCAAAGGTACGTTCGTCTATGCGAGTCTCGAGTTCTTCACTGGCTTGTTCTTGTAGTTTCAAACGCTCTTTCAACAAAGCGTCTTCTGCTTGGCTTGCTGCAATTCGTTGTTGTTGGGCTTGGATTGTGCTGTCTCGCATTGCCACGTATTGCTGAGTCAACATATAGCTGACAAACATACTAATAAACAGTGCGCAAAGGTACACGATTGGATGGTCAAGCCAAGCGTGGGTCATCACGCCAAGCGCTTGCAAAAATTGGTAGAGCAATGAGAACAGCAGTAACAAACAACTGCCACTGATCGCCACGCGGTAGCGAAAACCCAAGTGGATGCCAACAGCGGTGAGCGCTAGGTAGCCACAGGTCAACACGAGACTGACAATATAGCTGCTCATAACGGCAAGGCCGATAGGCAGTGTGCTTAGCAATAACAAGCAGATAGCACCAATGATTCCCATGATCTCTAAAGCACGTTTTGCAACGTGGATCATGTGTTGCTTGCCTATGGTATGCCATATCAAAGGAGTAAACAGTAGGGTGGATAACAAGACTAAATGCGCTTGCCCGTACTGTTGTAGCCATTGCCATTCAGAGTAGAGGTAGCGATAACTAAAGCCGTAAATATGGATGACCAACATCCAAAACGCGGCAATAAGTGCAGCACCGGTAATAAAATAGGGTTGACGTGAAAAGTAGTACAGCACGCAATTTGTGAAAACCATGGCGAGCATAAATCCAGCCAGCACGCCATACACTAAGTTAAACCGACTTTTGTATTTTAAGTATTCAATTTGATTCCACAAACTGAGTGAAAACGTCAAAGGGCCATCATGGTCTAATTGAATGTAAATATTTTTATCGACATTTGGATCAAGATGCAGCGGGATCAGTTGCGATTCGTGGCGGATAGGCCTTTTGAACAGTGGGATCTTATCGCCCAAGGCGAGGGTCTGCAGCGCGCTGTTTTGTTGCTGAATATAAACGGTGATTTTGTCCAGTAAGTTGTTGTTTACACTTAAAAGCAAATCTTGTGCTGTCATACCGTGATTGGCAATGTTGACCTTCAACCACAAAGGTTTGGAGACGAGTCCAAGGTTAAGTAAGCCGCCCTCGTGCCGTTGCCACGTCGCTTTATCCAGTAGGCGAATATCCGAGACATCATCGAACGTATATTCAAAATCAATGCCCTGCAACTGCGTAAATTGTGTATCTAGGCTAACATCAGCTCGACTAGGTAGAGCACACAAACATAACCAAATCAGCAGCATCCATTTGTTCATGTTACGCAACCCCAAACAATTTAACGAAGTTGTCGTAACATTGCGTTTTGAGGTCATCAAGTGAGATGTTCTTGAGCAAAGCGACCTGTTTTGCGACTTCAATGAGATACGCAGGTTCATTACGTCGACTTTTAGGTTTTGGCGTTAATGTACGAGGTATTAAAAAAGGAGCGTCTGTTTCCAACAATATTCTGTCATCGGGGATCAAGGGAATCTGAGCTTGCAGCGCTTGTCCACGACGTTCATCACATACCCAGCCTGTGATCCCGATGTATAAACCTAAATCCAGATAACGTTCCAAAGCGTCCTGATCGCCCGTAAAACAGTGTAAGACGCCACGTACATTGTGCTCTTTCAGTATGGCCAATAACGTTTCGGATGCGTCGCGGTCATGCAAATAAACAGGAAGGTCGAGCTTCGCCGCTAACGCTAACTGTTCCGACAAGACCTGTTGCTGTACAGGACGAGGGGAAAAATCTCGATTAAAGTCGAGGCCGCACTCGCCAACAGCTAGGCACTGTGGTGCTTTCAGCAAAGACTCAAGGACATCAAGATAGTGCTCTGATACGGATTTAGCATCATGCGGATGCACGCCCGCGGTGCAATGAAGTTGATATTGCTGCGCAAATTCAAGCGCCGCTCTGCTTGAGTCTTCATCGCAGCCCACCAGTAGCATGTCGTGTACATCCGCCTGTTTTGCTCGGGCGATTACGTCCGCAACATCATCAGCAAATTGATGGTTGCTAAGATTGACCGCAATATCGACCCAAGTTACTGGCATGCTATGCTCACTTATTCATCGTTGTCTGCAGGCTGATTGAAGCATGTCTCCAGCCTATTCTTCTTGTTGTGTCGGTTTAGTGTAAAACGCCGCCAAGATTAAACCAAGCTCAAAAAGTAATAACATGGGGACTGCAAGCAAGGTTTGCGACAAGACGTCAGGTGGCGTTAAAAACATCGCGACAACAAACGCACCGACGACGATGTAAGGACGCTTTTCGCGCAGGCTTTGTGTGGTTGTTGCTCCAGACCAACACAACAGCATAATGGCCACCGGGATTTCAAAAGCGAGACCAAACGCAAAAAACATTTTTAACGCGAAATCGAGATAACTGCTGATGTCTGGTGACAGTGTCATCATCTCAGGACCCACGCTTGTGAAAAACCCAAGGATGATCGGTAAAACCATAAAGTAACAAAAGGCTATGCCACCATAAAACAACAACACACTTGCTGCTAAAATGGGCATCAACAGGCGCTTTTCGTGTTGGTACAAGCCCGGCGCGATAAAGCTCCAAAGCTGGTGCAAAATAAAGGGGATAGCCAAAAACAGCGACACGAACAGCGTGAGTTTAAATGGCGCAAAAAATGGCGCGGTGACGTCGGTTGCTATCATCGTAGCATTGCTTGGTAGCTTCGCGACCAACGGATCTGCCACAAAAGCGTAAATATCATTGGCAAAGTACGCCAGCGCTAAAAAGACGACCAAAATACTAAATAGTGCGCGCATGAGGCGATCGCGCAATTCGACAAGGTGGGCAATAAACCCAGATTGAGTTGTTTCAGACATGCTCACAGCTCGATTAGTTATTCTTTCGGGGCGTCGGGGCTTTTTTGGTAGCTGTGTCGAACTGACTCGGCTGCTTTTTGAAGCTCCGCTACCGACTGCTGAATTTCCGGCGCGAGATTTTCCATGCCTTGCTGTTCAGCTTTTTTCAGGTTGCTGTGCAATTCGTGAATGCGTAATTCTTCATTCACTTCAGCGGTTACCGCGTTAGCGTATGTCTTAACAGTGCGGACCCATTTCATTACTGTTCGAATGGCCACAGGCAAACGCTCTGAAATTTCAGCACGACCAAGCCCACAACAAACACAACCACTAACTCCCAAAAACCCATTTCAGCTTAAGCCTTATCTTTTGCTTTTTGCGTTTCAGCCGATGTGGTCGCTTGGTTATCTTTGAGTTGAGCTGTAGGTTCGTCTTTTGTCGGCGTTTCGTCTTCCGAAATGGCCTTTTTGAACCCTTTCACAGCGCTACCTAAATCGTTGCCAATACCGCGTAATTTTTTCGTTCCGAACAACAATACGATGATTGCTAAAACGATAAGTAATTGCCAAATGCTGATTCCGCCGATACCCATAAAAACTCCAATTCGGTAAACGTTCTATTCAGGCGAATTATACGCCGCTTGTGTAAAATATCATCTTGTTTGTGGATTAGTGGCTCGATTTTCGCCACGCAACCCAAAAACTGACCATGCCTGCCAGCCCAAATGACCCTGCAAGTAAATTTGCGCCTTGAAAGTAACTCAATAATGATCCCATGACCCCTGTCATTGCCAGCAAACCAAGCAGAATAGGTTTCACCGGCGTTATGGTGGTCATGTTTGCACTCGCTGGTGGACGTTTTAAGTTTTGATAAACCAGATCAGGCAATTCCGGCATTTTTTCAGCCCAGAATGGCAAATTAGCATATAACTTTTTTATGACAGCTAATGGACCGACTTGCTCTTGCACCCAATTTTCTAGAAATGGCTTCGCCGTTTTCCATAAATCCAATTGAGGATAGAGTTGTCTACCTAATCCTTCCACGTACAACAGCGTCTTTTGCAACAACACGAGTTGCGGTTGCACTTCCATATTGAAACGACGTGCGGTGTTAAACAAATTGACCAGAACGTGTCCAAACGAAATTTCTGCTAATGGCTTGTTGAAAATTGGCTCACAGACTGTGCGAATGGCAAATTCAAATTCTTCAACATTCGTGTCGTGAGGTACCCAGCCAGAATCCACGTGAAGCTGCGCGACTTGGCGATAATCGCGATTAAAAAAGGCGATAAAGTTCTCAGCAAGATAGCGTTTATCTTCACGGTTCAACGTGCCCACAATACCGCAATCAATGCCGATGTATTGGGGATTATGCGGATTCTCGCGTGACACGAAAATGTTTCCTGGGTGCATATCTGCATGGAAAAAGCTGTCTCTAAATACCTGAGTAAAAAAGACTTCTACGCCTCGTTCCGCCAGCAATTTCATGTTCGTGCCTTGCTCAAGCAAAGCATCGGTATCTGAGACTGGAATACCGTAAATTCGTTCCATGACCAACACATTTTTTCGTGAGTAGTCACTGTAGACTTCAGGTATGTAAAGTGCTTCTGATTTAGTGAAATTACGACGTAGTTGCAGGGCGTTTGCTGCTTCACGCATTAGGTCCAATTCATCGAGTAACGTTTTGCGGTATTCTTTGACGACTTCAACGGGTCTCAAGCGTTTGCCTTCACTAAACCAGCTCGCCAAATAGCGCGCAAATTGCTCCATAAGAGCCAAATCTGCTAAGATTTGCGCTTCGATATTCGGGCGGATCACCTTAATGACCACATCCAAGGCCTGTCCATCTTGTTTTAATGTCGCAGTATGAACTTGTGCAATTGAGGCTGAGGCCAGCGGCGTAGTATTAAAGTGGTCAAACAGTTCGCTGACATCGTCAATTCCAAGTGCCTGTTCAATCAACATTTTTGCGGCATCACCTGGAAAAGGTTCGACTTTATCTTGTAAAAACGCAAGTTCTCTGGCGATGTCGTCTGGCAATAAATCGCGACGCGTTGACAACATTTGCCCAAATTTAATCCAAACAGGCCCTAAGGTTTGAAGTGCAAGACGCAGACGCAGACCCAGAGATTTTTCGGTATGACGATTCGTTAGCCAAAATGCACTACCACGAGCACACTTGGCTAAAAAAGGTTTCTTGTTATCCGGAACGAATTCATCCAGCCCATATTGCAAAAACGTTTTCGTGATTTGATATAAGCGCGACGCAGACAAAGGTTACTCCTTGGTCGATAGCAAGGCATTAATGCGTTGTTCTAAGCTATCTACTTGCTGTTTGAGCTGTCGAGTGTGCTCGGTAAATTGAACGAGTTCGAGAGGATGAATCGTTACTTTTAGTTCATCTTGGCACAGTTGGGTCAGGATTTGACGCAGTGATCCCGCGTGTTTTTGACCCTGATTTTTGGTGTTCACCATGAAATCAAAAAGCTGTTGTGCAGGTGCATCACCTAGGTAGTTTGAGAAATGTTCAGCCCAGTCGATGTCCATGTTACTAAACGCTTTACTGAATGCCTGTGCCAGATGGATATCGCCATCTAAATCGAGTTCGTTCTGACGGATTAATTGCGTCAGTAGGCTGGGATCTTGGAGACGGGTTAAGGTGTTGAAATCCGCACTAACCCAGCAGTCTCCTTTATCTTCAATACCCATAAAGACATGAAATTGAGTACCGGTATAAACCAACCCGATTTGCTGTTGCCAGTCGCGGATGTGCACAACCAAGACTCGATGTTTCACCGCATTGAGCTGCTCACCAATGGTCGGCGACAGCTTCAGAATTTGATTGAGGGCGCGTTCGGCAACCGCCCCAAAAAAGGTCGGTAGCATAACGTGATCAGTATTTGAAACCGCGGTGCAGCGCAACAATGCCGCCCGTCATGTTTTGGTAAGTTACTTGTTCAAAACCCGCTTCGTTCATCATGCTCTTTAGCGTTTCTTGATCGGGGTGCATGCGAATAGACTCTGCAAGATAACGATACGATTCACTGTCATTTGCAACCAATTGACCCATCGTGGGCAATATGTTGAAAGAGTAAAAATCATATGCTTTGGATAGTGCTTCGTGCTGTGGTTTTGAAAACTCAAGCACCAATAAGCGACCGCCTGGTTTCAACACGCGGAACATAGAACGCAATGCTTTGTCTTTGTCTGTCACATTGCGAAGGCCAAAGGCGATAGTAATGACGTCAAAAGTATTGTCCGGGAATGGCAGGGCTTCTGCATTCATTTGAACGTATTCGATGTTACTGACCAAGCCGCGGTTACGGAGCTTTTCGCGGCCGACTTTCAGCATTGAATCGTTGATGTCACCAAGTACAACTTTACCTGTGTCACCGACCAGTTCGCTAAACTTAGCAGTCAGATCGCCAGTGCCACCCGCTAAATCCAACACGGAATGACCTTGTCGAACACCCGAGCAAGCAATTGTTTGACGCTTCCACAGACGATGGATCCCCATCGACATCATGTCGTTCATAATGTCATATTTTGCAGCGACGGAGTGGAATACGTTTGCAACTAATCCAGCTTTGTCGTCCGCAGCAACGGTTTGATATCCGAAATGTGTCGTCTCTGTTTGCTTGTCTGTCATGGCAGTATCTTAACTATGTGACCGAGTTTGGTCATAGTGTACTTGATTGTAAGGCGCTGGTGCAATTGATGTTGTGCCTTGGTTTGATGGGTATCAAACCAAGACGAGGTGTTAGTCACTGATATAACAAGATTGTCCGAGTGAAACGGCTTTGTGTGCAGCGTACGATGCTTGTTTAGCAAGCCCATTGAAATCTTGAGTTGCTTGGTGTTTGGCGATACCAAGTGACAACTTTATGGTGGGTAAGTTGATGGCATTTTTAGAGCTAACAAACTTTAGCTTTTCAACCCCATTGCGGACTTTCTCTGCAATAATATTGGCTGTTTCTGGTTCAAGATCGGCAAGTAACACCGTGAACTCATTATTGCCAGTTCGCCCAGGAAGGCCACTGTCTTTCACATACTTATGGATTTGTTTGGCGACTTTGTTCAGAACCACTTCGCCGACAGTTTCCCCGTAATGTTGGGTGAAGTCGTCCAAATTCTCAACGTGAATTGCGATTGCACAAAGTGCTTTTTCTTGGTTTATCCAAAGCTGAGTTTGTTGATTTAAGTAGTGACGTTTATACAACCCAGTATGCGGGTCAATCATATGTTGCTTACGCAGTTCATTGAGTTGACGCAGGGTTTTCTGGTGTAGCGCCTTCGCTTTGCCTAACTCAGTTTTAAACTGACGATGCTCTTCAAGCAGCGAAGCAGTGTGTTGATTGAGTCTCGAACAGAGCGCGTTTAGTCTTCTGGATATTGTGCTCATCTAAACTGTGTACACATTGACTGATTTGTTCTGCAAATTGTGCCACGTTTCGCTCAGAGCGATCAGCTTGATTGGAAAGTGAAGTAATAACCGTGTCCACGCTTTTTAACATGGCGGTTTCTTGTTTGTGCCCTGGATTTAAATGTTCAAAATAAAGGTGCTCTAGATAGACACTGTCAATTTTTTCATTTTTGACCAAAGCGCGGTCAATCACTTGATTGAGCTGCGGAATGCTTTTACCAACATAGGTATAGGCGACATGATAATTCAATGGCGTAGGGGGCAACTGATGCTGTTCTAAAAACAGACATACCCGAGTCATTTTGTCTTGCGCAACGGCCATGGGATCATGGAACATCATTTGAATTACTGCAACCTATTTACAAAATATCAACAAATAAACATTGAAAACGACTTTGTAGCATCCTGCTTTGGATCAGAAAAAGTTTGTACCTTATTTCTTACACCCTCAGTAACTGTGCATTTCCGAGCACAGTGTTCGATACCATAATCGGTATTTTCGGTATTTAAAAGCAAAATAATTCTATTTGAAATAGAAAATTTACATATTCGCGATTATCCGCTGAAAAACTCAGCAATTTTTCGTAATTTGTCGTAAATTTAATCGCTAAACTAACGCCTCTGGTCGAATTTTCTTGCACCGTGGCTTTGCACTTAGCTATGGTGCGTCTATTCCTTTTGAGTGAGATGTTTTCCGTGAAGTATATTCTGAAACCACTGAGCGCGGCGTTTTTCGCCTTATCATTGGGCGCTTGTCAATTAACTGGCTCTGATAATAACCAACAATTTACGCAAATAGCAGAGCAAGTTTTGCAATTTCGCACCCAGATTGATCCTTATCAACGAGATGATAAAAATGCCGAATACCTACTGCCAAATCTCAGTGCAGAGTATCTCGCGTCGGAAAATGCCAAACGTGAAATGTTCATCGCACAACTTGATGCAATCGATCAGAAGCAGTTAAGTGAAGAGAATCAAATCAACCTGACGATTTTGCGAGATCAAATCCAAAATAATATTGATGAGTACCATTTTCATAGTCATTACATGCCGTTGACTTCTGAATATGGCTTCCACTCATCGTTGTCTTTTATGATCAATTCACATGACTTTAGTAAAAAGTCGGGCTACGAGTTATATCTGCAACGATTAGCGCAAATTCCACGTTATTTTGAGCAAAACATAGGCTGGATGCGTGAAGGGATGAAAGTGGGATTAACACAACCTAAAGCGGTGTTAGAAGGTTATGAAGATTCCATCTCGGCATATATCGTTGAAGATGTAACAAAATCAGAATTTTATAAGCCGTTATTGAAAAATAATACGGCACTTTCAGAAGCGGAATTTGCAGCGTTGCAATCCCAAGCTAAAGCGATTTTGGCTAACCAAGTCATTCCCTCGTATCAGCACTATTTAACCTTTTTTACCGAGGAATACCGTCCGGCAGCGCGTAACGCGATTGGTTTGTCTTCGACTCCTAACGGTGAAGCGTATTACGCGAATCGCGCACGCTATTACACCACGACAGCAATGACGCCAAAAGAAATTCATGAGTTGGGTCTGCAAGAAGTCGCGCGTATTCGTGCTGAAATGGAAGCCATCATCGAGAAAGTCGGTTTTAAAGGCTCCTTTGCCGATTTCGTCACGTTCCTCCGCACAGACCCTCAATTTTACGCCAAGACACCGGAAGCGCTATTGAAAGAGGCATCGTTTATTGCGAAGAAAATTGATGCTCAGCTACCAAAGTTATTCCACACATTGCCCCGACGACCATACGGTGTTGCGCCTGTGCCTGCGAGTATCGCGCCTAAATACACGACAGGTCGTTACGCCGGTGCGAGTAAAGACACCGAGGCTGGTTACTATTGGGTTAACACGTATGCGTTGGACAAACGTCCACTCTACGTATTAGAGGCGTTGACGTTACACGAAGCCGTGCCTGGTCATCATTTACAAATCTCGCTGAATGAAGAGTTAGACTATCTTCCTGAGTATCGCCGCAATTCTTATATTTCGGCATTTGGCGAAGGTTGGGGACTCTACTCGGAATATTTAGGAACGGAAGTTGGATTCTATCAAGACCCTTACAGCCAGTTCGGTCGATTAACGTATGAAATGTGGCGTGCAGCACGTTTAGTTGTGGATACAGGAATGCACATGTATGGATGGAGTCGTGAGCGAGCGATGAATTTCATGAAAGACAACACCGCGTTGTCACTGCATAACATTAAAACGGAAACGGACCGTTATATTTCGTGGCCAGCCCAAGCGCTGTCGTACAAAATTGGAGAGTTGACCATCAAACGTTTGCGCAGAGAAGCAGAAGAAGCCTTGGGCGAGTCGTTTGATATTCGTGAATTCCATCATCAGATATTACGCCATGGTTCCGTGCCTTTGTTTGTGCTTGAGCAGCAAGTGCGTGCATACATTCAAAAAGCGAAGGCTGCATCGAAAGCTTAGTCGTGGTGAATGACAAAATAGAAAGGCAGCGTTCGCTGCCTTTTTCATATTATCTTATCGTTGACCTACTGAATTAAACTCAGCAACAATTGAGAGAAGTCATCTTTATTTTTTACGCTTGAGGCGTTCAGGATCAGTTGCTGGCCGACAAAAAGCGCTTGTACTTGTGCGGCAAGACGTTTGTTGTCGTCTTCAATGCCATCAATATCAGAAACATGAGCAAGTCCGATGGTACGACGAACCAGCTCGGTACCACAATATCCAACCGCGTCTTGTAAAACGTCGACCAAAAAACTCTCCACGTAGCCTTCGGTTTGTAAAGCGAGATCGCGTGTCTTTGTGTGCGCCAAATGCTTAAACTGTTGTTCAAAATCAGACAACGTTGTTTGGATTGTGGACAGCAAGTAAGTGTGTACATCGCGTCGTTTTGGTAAGGCGCTGATCCGGCCATTTTGAGCCACAAAATTAAGCAGCAAATTTCCAATAAACGATCCTAAGTCGAAGCCAATAGGACCGAAAAAACCAAATTCAGGATCGATCAGTTTCGTCGTATTGACATCGACAAAAATGCTACCACTGTGCACGTCACCATGTAATAACGCCTGAGGTGAGGAGAAAAACGTTGCTTTGAGTTTTGCAACGGCAAGCTTGAGTGCAAGATTTGCCTGCAGCTTAGTTACTTCTGGAGCAAGTGCTTTCGGGTAGTTATTGCGTTCGCTTGGGCGATAGGGATCATCAAAGAACAAGTCCTCTGTAATTGAGCACAATTCAGGATTGGTAAACTCCATCACCAGCGCTTTTTTTTCAGCGGGTGTTAAATAAAAATCTGAATAATAAAATGCTGTTGTTGCTAAGTAGGTAGCAACATCGCGACCAAGATTTGGAAAGGTTTTTCCATGATTAAGTTCACCGCGCAAAATGGCCAAGTGGCCTAAATCTTCAAGAATCGTCACGGCTAACGTGTCGTTTTGATGCAGAACTTTAACGGTGTGTGCTTCACACACTGCGCCGTGTTTTAACAACACGTTCGCTTCAATGCGCGCTCTATCAAGGGTGAGTGGCCAGCTTTCGCCAACGCGGCGAGCGTAAGGAAGTGCTTGCTTCAAAATAATGCTGTTGTTTGAGTCGTCAGCAATACGAAATACAAGATTTAAATTTCCGTCCCCAAACTCATAGCAGTTTAAAACCGCATCATCAGCGAAGAACCCACCTAATTGTTGAACATATTCAAGCGCTTTGGCGCTATCGAAGGCGATGTATTCGTTCATGATTGCCACCTCAAGAAGTAAACTGAATATAGCATTCTATATTTTTAAACGTTTGGATGTCTACACATCTTGCTATCTTTAGGTAAAATGGCAATAAGCAAAACAGTATTGAGGAATTGTTATGAAAACATTGGTTGCACGAAGCCTTAAATACCAAGAGGGCGTAGTGAGTGTTTTGGACCAGTATTTACTGCCACATCAAACGACTTGGCACATCTGTCAATCGGTTGAAGAGATGGCCGAGCTTATCCTCACGTTAAAAGTGCGCGGTGCGCCATTAATCGGTTTAGCTGCTGCTTTGTTGGTCGCCCATTTGGCTGAGCAAGGTGCTGACAAAGAGGCGTTGGCTAAAGCCATTGATGAGTTAGAAGCGACGCGACCTACAGCCGTTAATTTAATGCATTGCATGGCGAAATTGCGTATTGCCCTACAACAACCCAACTGGGTTGAAGCGGTTGTGTCGACTGCAGAATCGCTATTTGAAGAAGACATTGCTCTTTGCGAACGTATGGCAAACTTTGGTGCAGAGCTTGTCTCAGCGGGAGATAACCTTCTTACTCATTGCAACACTGGTGCATTGGCAACCGCTGGAATTGGCACAGCGTTAGGTGTGATTCATCAAGCGCATGCAGCCGGGAAAAACATTCATGTATGGGTTGATGAAACCCGACCATTGCTGCAAGGAGGCCGGCTAACCGCGTATGAACTTTCTTGCTGGGATATTCCCTACACCCTGATCTGCGACAACATGGCTGCCAGTCTGATGGCCGCAGGTAAAGTCGATAAAATCTTTGTTGGGGCAGACCGTATTGCGGCAAATGGAGACTTTGCCAACAAAGTGGGCACCTACAATCTGGCGGTACTTGCAAAGCATCACAACATTCCGTTTTACGTTGTTGCCCCAGTAACCACACTCGATACAGCTTGTCCAAATGGTCAGGCAATTCCAATTGAAGAACGTAATCCGTTAGAAGTAACAGGAGTGAGTGGCAGTTTTGGTCAATGCCAATGGGCACCAAGCAATGCCAACGTGTTTAATCCGGCCTTTGATGTCACACCGGCTGATTTGGTGACAGGCTGGGTGTTGGATTCGGGCGTCTATGACCAAGAGGCTGTATCAAGTGGAGCACTGCTGGCATTAAATTAAGGGGATGTATTCGGCAGTACAGATCTGGCGAATGCATCCCAAAACCTGGCTGGTGGTTTAGTCGAGCAACGGAAACTCGTTGGCAAGGGGGGATCCCGTTGCCTTCGCAACCCATCCTTCAGGGTTGTTAAATAAACGAATCGCAGTAAATTCAGGATCTGGTCCCATGTCAAACCAGTGTGGTGTCAGCGCAGGTACGGCGATTAAATCACCTTGTTGACATAAAACTTGGATCACTTCGTCTGCAATGTGCAAACAAAATAGTCCTTGGCCTTTTACAAAAAAGCGGACTTCATCTTCTCCATGGGTATGTTCAAACAAGAACTTTTGACGCAGTTGCGCCGCATCTGGATTGCCTTTCGCGAGTGAGATCACGTCGACAGTTTGGTATCCACCATCGGCTTGAAGACGTGCAATGTCATTGCGATAAGCCGCAATAACATCAGTTTGCTCCATCGCGGGTGTAATAGCTGTTGTGGCCTGCCACTGTTCAAAACGTACCCCTTTCGTTGCAAGCGTGGTCGCGATGACGTGTGCGTCGTTGCTGCTCAATGTGCTCTTTGATGGGTCGATTGCGTTGAAGATAGTCAGTTTGTTCATGCCAATAACTCGCTATTAAATTGTTCAAAATGCTCTATTTTCGGGTGTGACGGGCTGGTGGCTTGGTTATCGCGCCACAGTTGCAGGGTTCTCATGCCCGCTTCTTTGGCTGCGTCCAACTCGTCAACGACGTCGCTTAAAAAGAGAATCTCAGCGGCTTCAACTGGCAGTGCATTGAGGATATTGCGGTAAGACTGCGGGTCTTTTTTGCCGCCGACATTTGTGTCGAAGTAGTCTTTAAACAGTGGGCGAATGTCGCCAAAATCTGAATGGGCAAAAAGCAAATGCTGTGCTTTTACGGATCCAGATGAATAGACGTATAGCGCAAGGCCTGCTTGATGTTGTGCGTTTAAAAACGCCATCGCATCAGGGTAAAGATGACCTTTAAAGTCGCCTTGTTCGTAACCAGTTTGCCAAATTAGCCCCTGCAATTGCTTTAACGGCGTGATTTTCTTGTCTTCTTTAATCCATGTTAAAAGCGCTTGGATCACGTCATCAATGGATGCTTGGGGTGAACCAATTTCTTCACGAACGGCATTGATTTGCTCTGCCACGAAGGCATCGTCTTGATGTGCTTCAACAAAGGAGGGTAAACGAGCTGCTGCATAAGGAAATAGGATGTCTTTTACGAAGGTAATTCGCGTAATCGTACCTTCGATGTCCGTTAAAATTGCTTTAATCATTTAATGCCCTCTAGTTTTAATCGTTCGAGTTCGCAGGCAAACAAAAATTCGAGTCCTTCAATGTGTCGGCGCGTTTCAAATACGTTATCACCCATTGCGTACATGCCGTGTCCACGGATCAATACGCCATGCACAATCGGTGTTGTTTCATGGTGCTTAGCAACAAGTTCGGCCAAACGAGGAATATCTTGGTCATTATCAAAAATGGCGATATTCAGAGGTTCAAGATGAGTTGTTACGCCAGAAAGGGATTTTTGCATTTCATAGCCCGTAACGGAAAAGGCATCACCTTGAAAAAATCGCGAAAGTACCGTCGCGGCAACAGAATGCGTGTGTAAAATACATTGGGTGCTTGGTCTCAACGCATAAAGTTTCAAATGCAATGCCGTTTCAGCCGAGGGTTTTCCCTCACCTGCGACAATGTTTCCATTGTCGTCTAGTTCCAAAAAATGGTGAGTGTCGAGCTTGCCTTTATCATGGCCACTGGCGGTGACCACGAAACCGCTTTGTGTACGCATCGAAAAGTTTCCGCCCGTTGCCGGTACCCAGCCTTTATCGGCGACCCAACGGCCCGCGTCAATCAGTTCCGCTTTTGCAGCATCGTTGTGCATCTTGTGTTACCTTTGCGTTAGGCCATCTATTAGTTTTAGACGGCTATACATCCAATTGATGCAATGATAGCATTCGACGCGACGAAGTACCATATTGAAAGAGAGTCCAGCCGTGAACAGTAAACTACCTCATGTCGGCACCAGTATTTTTAGCACCATGACAGGTTTGGCTAACCAGTATAAGGCCATCAACCTATCACAGGGTTTTCCTGAATTTGATGCGCCTCTTAGATTGAAGACTCAACTGGCGCACTACAGTTCAGAAGGTTTTAATCAGTATTCCCCCTCGTCTGGATTACCGGTGTTGCAAATGCAAATTGCTGCGCTTATTGAGCGAAAGTATGGCCGAACTATTGCGGCGAGCGACTGCGTGACGCTGACGTCGGGTGCAACAGAAGCCTTATTTGTTGCAATCACGGCGCTGGTTCGTGAAGGTGACGAAGTCATCGTCTTTGACCCCGCTTATGACTCTTACGAGCCTGCCATTGAATTGGCTGGTGGTAAAGCTATACATATCGCGTTGTCTGCACCGGATTATGCGATTGACTGGGCGGTTGTAGAGCGAGCCATTACGGAAAAAACACGGGCGATTATTGTCAACACACCACACAATCCTACAGCACGTATTTTGTCAGAAACTGATTTTGCCGCTCTTAAACGCTTGGTGCTTTCTCATGAATTGTATTTGATTAGTGATGAAGTCTATGAACACATTACTTTCGACGGGCAAACACATCTGAGTGTGCTGCGTGACGCTGAGTTGCTTGAACGCGCGTTTGTGGTATCTAGTTTTGGCAAGACCTTCCACTGCACCGGCTGGAAAATGGGTTATTGTGTTGCACCAAGCACACTGAGCCAAGAGTTTCGAAAAATCCACCAGTTTGTGACGTTTTCAAGTTTTACGCCTGCACAGTTGGCTTTGGCCGACATGCTTGAGCATGAGCCGGAGCACGTCGATTCCTTGAGTCTCGTTTTACGAGCATAAACGCGACGTATTGATCAATGCGTTACAGAATAGTCGTTTTAAGCTATTGCCAAGTCACGGCACGTATTTCCTTTTACTCGATTACAGTGCGATTTCTGAACTGGATGATATGGCATTTTGCGAATATTTAGTCAGAGAAATCGGTGTCGCTGCCATACCACTGAGTGTATTTTATCAAACCCCCACATCCGACAAGGTGATCCGTTTATGCTTTGCTAAGGAAGATGACACCTTAATTCGAGCAGCGGAGAAACTATGTCAACTTTAAGTGTCGCATTGGTTCAACATGATATTGTGTGGTTAAACCCAGTTGCAAACCATCAGCGTATTGAGTCTCAACTGGCGGCATTGCCCCGTGTGGATCTCATTTTGTTATCCGAAACCTTTGCAACGGGTTTTGCCATCAATTTGGCGTGCGGCGAGGTGCCGAATGGCCCATCTATGGCTTTTCTAATGTCATTAGCACGTAAACATGATGCCGTCGTTGCTGGATCGGTGCTTGTCGATGTTGATGGTAAGAAAGCCAATCGCTTTTATTGGTGTTGGCCGAATGGTAACGTGGCTTACTACGACAAACGTCATCTTTTTTGCTTAGGCAAAGAAGGGGATTTTGTTGTGCCTGGCACCACTCGACCGATATTTGAAATCAATGGGTTTCGGATTTTACCTCAGGTTTGCTATGACCTGCGTTTCCCCGTGTTCCAGCGCAATCGCAACGATTATGATGTGATGGTGAATGTGGCAAATTGGCCTGCAGCCCGACGCCGTATTTGGGATACGCTATTACAAGCTCGAGCGATTGAAAATCAATGTTTTGTGCTTGGTGTTAATCGTGTTGGCGCGGATGGCAATGGTATTGCGCATAGTGGCGGAACTGCGGCATATGATTTTGTTGGTGAAGCGCTCGTCTGCGCGCAAGACGAGGTAAGCGATGTGATAATCGTAACACTCGACAAAGCATCCCTAAGCGCTTTTAGAGACGCTTTCCCAGCGCACCTTGATGCGGATGAGTTTGAGTTAAACGCAACACTCGGTCAGTAACCAATTCTCAAAATGTTGGTAGTGAACGGTGACTTGGGTTCCTTTTTGGACTAAGTCACTGAGTGACTTGGTGATTTCAAATCTCAGTTGAGTATTGTTAAACTCGATGAGTGCTGCAGCCTCAAAGCCAAAAAACGCGTTAACTGATGGGTAAAGGGCTTTAAATATGCTCTCTTTGGCAGAGAAAACTAAGGTGAGCGGATGTGAACATACGTGCCCAAGCAATTTGAATTGCGTTTGCTCCTGTTCACATAGTAAATGTTTTTGCAAATCATGCTCACGCTTATCACTCATAAAATGCTCAATGTCCAGCCCAATCCCTTTGTATGCAGAAGCATCAATGACCACGGCCATGGCGATGCCCTTTACTGTGCGTAATAGCGCCGAGCACGTTTTTAGGCCAAATAGGCGCGCGATCTTGGCCTGCAAGAACTTGAAAGTCGTTCACTCCGACCATCGAGAGTGCGTGTTGTGCGCAGATCCGTCCTGCTAAAAACTCCGCTCTACGCTTAGGCACGGCTTTGTCTAATTTCGGTGGAAAGCTGGTTCCATGCGTTTCGAAGTCCTGCTGTTCGAACGAATCCATGTCAAAACGTAGAGCAAAAGAGGCGTTAGACAGAGTGCTTTGTACAGACGGAAGTTGACTAAAATACATTAAGATCTCAAAACAAAAAGCGGAAAGTCGAGGATTGCCTCGACTTTACTTTCATTACTATTTAACGGGCAAATAAATCGCGTTGCTTTGTAAAATACTGGCTGGCGCAGGAATGGGTAAACCATCACTGACAAGCGGTGGCGCTTGTCTTGGTGATTTCGGTACAACAGTTGGGCACTGTCCAGTCGAAATATGTGATAGAGCAGTACTCAATAACGCCTCGTCGTTTGAACCTAAAAGGTGTTCAAAGTCGTCTGCAACTACACAGCCTTTCACATCGGTAGCCACAGAAGGGGATTGCGAAGGCGAAAAGCCATCTGCATAGTCGCCAAATCCTTTTTCATTGCTGCTTTTGAATTGGATGGTATAAAACACGTTGCCGCAGTTCGGTGTTGGGAAGAAACCATAAGGTTTTCCACACGTTGTCTCGCCGATAAGCACCACATTTACATCAATACCACGCAAGCCATTAATTAAGGATTCGCTCGCAGAACACGTGTCACCCGTTGCCAAAATATAGACCGTGTCTAAATCCAAATTAGGCAGTGTATTTGCCGTAAATTCATAAGTGCTGTAATTGATTTCTCGGTTATAAAACGGGGAAATGCGTTGATTGTCATTTTTGTAGAGATTGCCTTTCCCGTTATCAATGGCTTGGTTGAAGATGCGATTAGATGTGCGACCAGGACCTGCAACCATATAACCGAGTTGCGAAGATAGGGCGAGCGCCCCACCGCCGTTGTAGCGCATATCCAGTACCAAGGCATCGATTTGGGCACTTGAAAACGTGTTAATAGCTTCAATCAGCTTGGGTTGAGCAATGCTAATAAATTGATTGAATTGGACATAACCTACATTTTTACCATTAAATGGGATCACCTTGGCATTCTGTACGGGGGTTTGCTGTACTTCTTGAGCCAGCAAAGTCACGTCGCGCTCCTCTCCAAGCATTGTCTTCACACGGAACGTATGAGTTTCATTAAGCTTTGGTGCTAAGCCCGCATTCAACGCTGCAACGCCTTCGTCGGTGTTATCATTAATATCAAAACCATCCACTGCAAGGATCGTATCACCTCGGATCAAGCCGGCATTTTCGCCAACCGAATCCGTTTGAGTGTAGGCTACGCGGACTTCGCGCGGAGGAATCGCGTTAATGATTGCCCAGTTAACACCATAACCAGATGCGAGTTCCACTTTGGGCTTCTTTCGCGTAGGCGTCATACGGCTGAGAAAAATGGAATTGATCTTTTAATTTGCCTGATTCGGTGGTGGCAAAGGTTTTTAATTGATTGAAGTAATCAAGTACGGAACTGTAGGTTCTAGGATCGTTATCGCGTAATTCATCAGCCCAAAGGTATGTTTCATGGCTATAAGAACGGATCCAGAGTTTTTCTTGTAGTGCTGTACCTTGTTTGTCCGGATAAGGCGTATTCTCGTTATAGGGATCGTTCCCTACACGCGGCACTTCGCACATGTTCTGAAGTACGCTGCTGTCAGCAAAACTGCCCTGTATCCAACTGGTGGTGTTGCCAGCGTTTGGCGGCGTTGTAACTGGGGTTGTCGTTGTCGAAGTACCTCCACCGCCACACCCGAATAAGGATAGCCCTAGGCTAAATCCAAGCAAGCATCTCGCAAAACGCATTAATTTCTCTCCCTGAATTGAGTTGCTGACCAAAATATCATTCTAGTACCTTTTCGGCAAACGCTATTGGTGCGTGTTACTTAACCATACTTGGTAAAGTTTTCGTTGTTTATCTGAAATCTGCAAGCCATATTTTTTTTCCATATAAAAATATGCTTCGGCGATTTTCTTGCGAGCGCGCATCGGAGGTTCCACTAATTTGTTTTTAAAATCAATTTTCATGTCACACAGCCCATATCGACCCTTTTCTTGAGGTAGCATCGCAAATTTATAGTTACTCCTATCGCCGTTCACTTCGCCGACAGCAGGCACGAGATTGTGAATGTCGGCTTCCATGAGACGAAATTGCTCGCTGACTTTTATGCAATTTTTTCGACCACCGTCTTGCCAACACTGCAATTGATGGCCAAATTCCCACGCAGAGACGATATGTTCCCATTCAATGCGGTGAACACGCGGGTTGGGATGACCATTCTTCAATGTTGGATTTCGTGCTTTATAGCCACAGGATTCGAGATCGGGTTCCAACTTTTTACCTTTTTTCTTGATATCGCAACCACAATAAAACGTTTGTGCGTCTTTGGGTAAATGAGTGCGTAAATAGGTTTTTGCCTCTGAAAAGTTATCAATATCGGCAACGTTGGTTGGTTTTGCGAAAGACGCAAAAGAAAGACTTAGAAACAGCAGTAAAATGTAGCGCATAGAGTTAAATTTCAAATTGTTATATGCGCTACTATTTTAATTATTATTGATTACGGTGCAATGAATGCGGTTTATTTTTGCGTGCGTCGACGTCGCCAAGGGGGTGACTGAAATAGCAATATGATGCCGCTTAAGCAAAACAGCACGCTCGTTGCGGAGAAGGTGATAAGCAATGGGTTATTAAAGTCTTCACGTTCGTTGTAATCCATAATGTGAAGCATCCAGAAAAAGTCGAATATACGCCATAAACGGCTTCGCACGGTCACGACTTGTCCTGATTGAGCGTCTAGGTACAGCGTGGTTGAAAGTGTGTCGGCCATTTCAACACGCCAAACCTGTTCGCGGTAACCCACTTCTCTTGGCCCTTTTTCTACCTTCTCGATGTGTTTAATACTTTTCGTTTTATCCATTAAATGCGCTTTTGCTTGCATGATAATGTCTGTTTGGGTCGGTGCGGCAAAGGGTTGCGCGGTTATTCCGTTAAAGTAGCGCGTATCGTTATCTTCGATGATTTTAATGACTGGCGTGGTTAAGAAGTGTGTCAACTCAACGTTGTGCAAGGCACCAAAGGAGTCCCATGGTAGAAGAGGCCAACCTGAATAATCCTTAAAAACAAATGGGTTATCTATCTGACGTTGCGCTAGATGTTTACCATGGACTTTTTCAAGCGGGATCGCACTCATAATTAGGCCGCCCAATAGCCAAAAGAAGAGTTGAATTGCTAGCAAGTAGCCGAGTGTTTTGTGAATTTTCCGAGCCGTTTTCAACCAAGCTGATGGCATAACCAGATATTCTTTTTATTGTTTGCAGGCACAGTAACATAGCTTGTTTCATTCCCAAAATTGGTTTGTTAAACAAATTTTAGGCAAAATGGCTTTTCGCGTAGCAAGTCATGCAGTACTTCGATAAACTGAGCGGTGTAATAGATTATTTTGTAAAGAGGGTTGTTTCGCTTGAAACCAGAAATTCAGTTTTTAAATGTCGATCTTGAGCTTGAATCTAAACAAGATATCAGTGTATTGGTTGCCGATTTAAGTAAGCAAGCTGTTGTATTGCATTACGATAAAGACGAATTTCGTCAGCTAGCTCGTATCGAAGCTGGGGAAGAAGTTAGCAGCCCAGATAAAGCCATAAATCACTTGTGTGAGTTAATCGAGTCGTGCTCACGAGAAGGCTTGAAACAATGGTTATCCTGCTCAAAACGTACTTTTGATCTTGGTTTCAGTTCTGGCGTCTCGCCAAAATGTTACTCGCAAGCGCTTCACGTTGATACGTTGCTGCGTATTTCCGCAATTGGCGCGGGTATCGAAATCACGCTTTACCCTGTTGAAGGATGATACAGGGTATAGCCGCACTCTCCATTCAATCGATTTTCCTTTTATTAACCCTTTAGAATTTTTGCTCTAGCCATTATTGAGTTATTAGTGAAGATTGGTTTTACAACGTGGATTACGGTGTAAACCCTCCAGCTTAACGCTTCCTTCTTGAGACATAAATCGGATAAGCCAGCGGCTCTATTTGCGTTCAATGTCAGGTTTTCAGCTATTTCCATTTAACAAAGCGTTGAAGCATTGGTGTCTTCGTGGTTCGTGGAAAATCATTTATTTTTAATGACTAAGCATAATACAAACGGGTTGTTTTTCGTTTTTGAACTAGGTCGAATATCGATCCGATTGCAAAAAAATTATATTTAACAGGTAAAATTGTTGATCATTTGTTAAATAAAGTTTAATGTTTGTTTCGCACACGAGGATAGCAAGGAACAAACAATGAACGCATTATCGACCATCTTATTCGCAGGCCTAGCGGCGACCACAGCGGCAAACGTCAATGCTGAACCTGTTGAACAAACGTTAACAGTTGAACAACAGAGCATGTCTGTTTTTTCGCAAAAGCAAATCATGGCGAAGCAACTAGCTAAGCAATTACCGCAGAGCGCAGCGCACTGGCAAAGTGCCTTTTCAAGTTACCAGTTAAATGTATCGGTAGATGAATTACGCGCGCCAAGTACCTTAAAACAACAACTTCGCTCGTTTAATTCGCAAACCCGAGCTATGCAGGGTCTTAACGAAGACGGCCAACAGTTATATCGACTACGTTTGGTGAATGGCGAGATGCTTGCGCAGTGGCAGCAAGGTGAAACCCCATTGATTGCGTACGCACCTCAAGGCGATGAAAAACAATGGCAATACATTGAAGCATTTGATTCAAAAGGTAATGTGCATCTTCTTGATGTTTACGCACAACCTAACGTGCCTGTTTTAGTGCTAGAGGTGAATGCAAAGCAGAGCCTACGTGAAGGTTTAGCCGTTATGCAAGCTGAGTTTGATAGAGCGCGCGGTGTGACGTTTGCAGCAAAAGACCAAAGTATTTCAGGGACTGATGCACCAATTTCAACAAGTGTGATCAACCGAATTCGCTTAAATGATGACCAAGAGCCGTGGATTTTAGGTGACGCGGAGATTTATGCTGTCGTGAATGGTGTAAATCCAAGCCGTGATGAGCCGGTCTTAGATGTGGTTGATATGCCATACCTAGATACGGATGGTCGTGATTATGCGCCAAACCAAATTCTGATTTATTGGGATCGTTACCGCTGGCAGGCTGCGGATGTGCTGCTGATGGAACATGATGACAATACAAACTACAAAACGCTGGCAACGACGTTACTCGATATTGTTGCAGCAGCAATGCGTGCCATCCCTGATCCAACCGTGCAAGGGTATGCGCTTATCCCACAATTAACGAACCAGCTAATAAAAGCGATGCCAGATCATTGGTTCAGCAATGATGATGACTACGTTGATGTATTTTATACCTTATTCGAAGGCCGTCAGTATGTTGGTCAGATGGGTGCAAGTGGTAACGCGAGAATGTCTTTATCTCCCTTGACCATCAATCCACGTTAACGAATTAAGGATTGACATGTTGGTATTGGCTTAAAGGACTAAGCCAGTTTTTTTCCAAGGATCGAAGAAACGATATCAGCATAATATAGAGCTAAAGAGAGCTACAGAGTCTTAGCGCGGTAGACCGTGTTCGCAAGGAAGGTCGTGAGTTCTACTGCTTGAGCGTGTAAAGCAAATGCCACCGGTATTCGGTGGCATTTTTTTTTGTTTACGGCCTTTCATGTTGCAAGGGGTATCAATAGGTTTATTTCTGTATAGCTTGCTTGCGCATTTGTCCTTTTTGTTACCCTAAGTGAGCTTTATTGATGTTAAAGAAATAAAAGGCTGATGGCGATTTGGCTTAAATTCACAAATTTGTTCAGTAAAAATACATTTAATACTGCGTTTTCAATTGATTATTATAAATTAGTGCTTTAGTATTATTTTTGCTGGAAAAGCAAGATTCACATTATTACAAAAACAATTTGGTCATTCTGAAAAAAGGAACGGCCCTTTGATGGATCTTTACTGATGGAATTCGAGGCCTCGTTAGCACATTCTGCGCAATGCTTAAAAAAAGCAGTACCTTTAATGGTGAAGTATGCGATTCCCGTCACACCAATGAATTACGCGATATGGTATTGCTATGTTTCAGGCTCCCAGCCTGCGTTGAACCAAGAACTTGATGCCACCATTGCTCATTTAGCGACATGCCCTCCTCATGTAGCTAGACGACTTTTTGATAGGTACTTGTCTGAGCGAGATTTAGCCCTTTTCCATGAACTTTCTGGCTCTTTTCATGGCGCTATTTCCACTGTGCAAGGTGATATTGCTAAAACCCTTGAGACTGCACAAGATTATTCTGCCGTATTGGCTGAGTGTTACGCGGGTCTTTACAACATTAAACGTAATAATGTGGAATCGTTTGATGGGGTACTGAACTACGTTGAACGCTTAACCGCAGAATCCATTACTATGCAACAAGAAGCGTTTTCGTTTCAGAAAAAACTCGAATTTGCATATCAAGAAATTACCGAATTGCGAGAAGCATTACTCGATTCTCAGATCCAAGCAAGTATTGATAAACTCACTGGTTTGTACAATCGCGGCAAATTTGATGAGGATGTCGTGCATTTTTGTCAGTCTTTCACGGATCTGAAACAAGCGGCGTTGATATTTATCGATGTCGACCATTTCAAATCGTTAAATGATACTTTTGGGCATCAAACAGGCGATGAAACGCTGAAAAAAATAGCGGCCAAAATCTCTCGTCAGACAGAAGGTAAAGGTGCTGCTTATCGTTATGGTGGTGAGGAGTTTTGTATCCTAGCCTGCTTTAGCAGTGTTGGTGAAGCTGTGAATTTTGTCCAATTGCTACGTCAAGACATCAGCAAATTATCCGTGAAGAACAAAGAGCAGAACAAAGCGGTGCATCCGATCACCGCCAGCTTTGGCATGGCGTTTGTGAAAGTGGATATGGATAAAAGTGAGTTGATTGCAAAAGCAGATAAAGCACTCTATCTTGCTAAAACACATGGCCGGGATCGGGTCGAGATCGCTTAGATTGCGCTTTAAAAGCCGGATAAAAAAGAAGGGCACGAGGCCCTTCTAAAACTCAGATAATGTTTATTACCAAATTGCTTCTACGTATTCTGGGTGGTCAACGTACGGATTACGGTTACCTTGATGATTGAATGCGGCATCATTGCGCGCACGCTCAATTGCATCAACCGGGTCATTTTGGTGCCAACGTTTTAGCATGTTGATAACCCAAGGTTCGAACACGACATCACTTGTACCGTTTAGTACTGCATCGCTGTACGTGGTGTTCTTTTCCCAAGTTGAAATGACATTCTGGTAGCGTGTTGCCATGTAGAAATACGCACGAGCGAAATCACCTTTAAAGGCGTCAATTGGTTCAAACACGGTGCCAGTATAACCAAGCGATGTTGACGCTGAACCTAGCTTGCTGCCATTACTTGATACATAGCTTGCACTCGCCACTTCACCATAAGGGTAGTTGCTACGCTTAGAGTTCACGTAGCCGTCTGTTGCGAAGATGTGATGAACATCTGAATGCATCGGTTCTACTGTGCCGCCAAACCAGCTTTTCGGGAAAGAATGCTCACGGTTGTAACAACCACCTTCCGTGCTGTACGTGCCACATTGGTCCGTAACGGCCGTGAAATGAATGCTATCAGCACCACTTGGTTTTTCAGAGTAACGGTCAAGAATTGAGTTATCTTTTTCGAAGTACGTATCGCGCTCGTATTGGTCGTAGAAGTTCCAAATCGCGCTATAGCCTTGGTTCTGATGGTTATTAATGATGTTGTATAATGCTGTTTTCAACGCGAAACCATTAAGGCCTTGTGCTGATGCATAATAACCCGTGGTATCACCACCATTATTGCCACCTGTGTCACCACCACCGGTATCGCCTGAACCAAGAGTAAAATTGTGGCTTTGTTGAGATGTAAAGCTGCTACCTGACGCGAGTTCTGTCGAGCCTTCTTTTAGTGCGTAATTGCCATTGCCGTAGCTACAACAGATACCGTCACCGTATGCATCAAAAATAGTGAAAGTATAATCACCATCGTTTAAGCAGAAGTTTTCAGTCACAGTTGCATTGTTGTTGTAACCGTTGCCGGATGCAACTTGTGTACTTCCTGCTTTTAACGTCCAGCTAGTTTCGCTTGCGTAACTATCTGTGGTCAACGTCAATGCAACGTTATGGGCGCTACAGCTTTGTGGTGGAGGCGTTGTGCTTGTCTCACTTGGCTGGAAATCATCTACATAGACAACTTCACTGCCATCAAAACCACTGACATCATAAAAACGAAGACCAATTTGAATGGTCTTCGATGCAGATGCTGTGTAATTAAAACTTATTTGTTGCCACTGATTCAGTGTAAAAGGGTCTGAATAGTTTTGGTAGCCATCTGCAATCAAGCGTGCCTTGATACCACCTTCAGTGTGATATACCCAAGTACTAAAGGTATAGCTTTTTCCTGCTTCTACAGCGATGTCTTGTAAAAAGTCAGTATCGCCTTGCGTACCTGTATTGACCGTTACTTTTGCCGCGGTTTGGCCGGCTTTGACGATTTGTGTCGTCGACGTAACGTTAATACCACTGTCGATAATAGACCAATTACTCGGTACGCCATTAGACCACGTTTCAAAGCCGCCATTGGCTACATCAGCCGACGCCATAAACGCGCTGCTCAGTGCAGATAGCGCTAATAGTTTAGTTATATTCCCGTGTTTCATTGTTTTCTCTTTATTTAAGTTATAAAAAACAAAGGCTGAGCTTACGTTACCTTTGTTGCAGCAATGTTAACATGCTTTGTCCCGATTTATTAAATAATTCTTTAAAACTGTTTTTTAAGGATAAAAGTGTTTTCAATAACTAAATGGAATAACAAAGGCGATTCTATTCTTTTTTGTTGGGCGTAGATCTCAGTATCCTGCACGTATAGAAATCCATACTCCGGGAATCGGAGTGCCACCATTTCGGGTTACGGGGAATCATCAGATGTTGTTAAACCTACTCAGTGCCGCGGCAAGTCCGCTAACACAAGAGCAAATTCAGAAATTACAAGGGTTAGTGGCTGAGCTAAATCCAATCCAACAAGCGTGGGTGAGTGGTTATTTAGCGGCGAGTGCGAACAGTGCGTCTTTGGGCGGTATTGCACCAGTAGCTGCAGCAGGCGAAAGTGCGTCATTGACGATTTTATATGGTTCGCAAACGGGTAACGCGAAAGGCGTGGCAAACAAGTTAAAAGAACAAGCAGAATCACGAGGTTTGGCTGTTCAACTTGTGAATATGGCCGATTACAAGCCCGCCAACTTAAAGAAAGAAAAGTTTATTGCTATTGCCGTTTCGACATACGGTGAGGGTGAGCCACCTGAGCCTGCAGAGACGCTGCATGCCTTCTTAGCGAGTAAAAAAGCACCTAAACTTGAAGGGGCAAAAATCGCGGTATTGGGGCTTGGTGATACAAGCTATGAATTTTTCTGCCAAACCGCAAAAGATTTTGAAACGCGCCTGAGCGCACTTGGTGCTGAAGTACTGCATCCTCGTGCCGATCTGGATGTTGATTATGACGCGGAAGCCGCAACTTGGATTACGGGTGCACTCGACGCATTCGAGCCGTTAATTAAAGCACAAGCTGGTGCGCAGAACGTTACCGCAAATCCGTTTGCAATCAGTGCATCACTTGAATCTCAATACACGAAACAAAACCCATTTGACGCAGAACTGTCTGTAGTACAAAAAATCACGGGTCGTGATTCAACAAAAGACGTTCGCCACATTGAAATTTCGTTGGAAGGGTCAGGTATCACCTATCAACCTGGTGATTCATTGGGTGTTTATTTCCTCAATGATGAAGCGCGAGTTGAGGAAATAATTGCGTTGTTGAAGTTGGATGCATCTACGCTTGTGAACGTCGCGGACGAGCAAATCACGTTACGTGATGCGCTAATCGAAAAACTCGAGCTGACACAATCTTATCCGGGCTTTGTTGAAAAGTACGCGCAAGCAACGAATAGCGCTGACTTGCAAGCGGTCGCGGCAGATAAAGCTGCGCTTCGCGAATACATCGCAGCACGTCAAATTTTCGATGTCATCAAACAAAATCCGGCAACAATTGACGCTCAAACGCTGGTGGACTGCTGTCGAAAAGTTCAAGCCCGTCTTTATTCTATTGCTTCTAGTCAAGCTGAAGTAGAGGAAGAAGTTCACTTAACGGTCGGTTTAGTCGAATTTGATGCCTTTGGTGAAACACACCACGGCGGTTGTTCGGGTTACCTTGCTTTACGTGCAGAAGAAGGCGCAAAAGTGAAGGTTTTCTCTGAGCACAATGATAATTTCCGTCTTCCGCAAAATGATGCGACGCCAGTAATCATGATTGGTCCGGGTACAGGTATTGCGCCATTCCGCGCGTTCTTACAAGAGCGCGATGCACGCGGCGCGGAAGGAGAGAACTGGTTGTTCTTTGGTAATCCTCACTTTACCCAAGATTTCTTGTACCAAGTTGAAATTCAAGGTTACGTGAAATCAGGTTTACTGACAAACGTCGATCTGGCGTTTAGCCGAGACCAAGCGCAAAAAGTGTATGTGCAAGATCGTATTCGTGAAAAAGGTGCAGACGTTGTTGCTTGGCTTGAAAAAGGCGCGCATGTTTATATCTGTGGTGACGCAAACCGCATGGCAAAAGACGTACATCAAGCGCTTGTCGATGTACTTGTGTCGCACAGTGGTCGCGATGCAGAACAAGCGGAAGAATATTTAAAAGAGTTGCGCAGTGCGCATCGTTATCAAAAAGACGTGTACTAATTCTTGTGTGGAGGTTTGCGGCGAGTAGCGACGCAAACACCACCAAATTACACGTTTACTACCGTCAAAGAACAGAATTTAGGATTTAAAATGAGCAATTCAGAATTCAAGCCAAACAGTAAGCTCGACCCGAATGCAAAATTGGCAGATAACGAGCGCTTAAAAACACAAAGCAACTTTTTACGTGGCACGATAGAAGCGGATTTATCGGATCCGCTAACGGGTGGTTTTAACGGCGATAACTTCCAGTTGATCCGTTTCCACGGTATGTATCAGCAAGATGACCGTGACATTCGTCCAGAGCGCACAAAACAGAAATTAGAACCATTGCATAACGTGATGCTTCGCGCCCGTATGCCTGGTGGGATCATTACGCCAGCGCAGTGGTTAGCGATTGATACGTTCGCCGATGAAAAGACGATGTACGGCAGTATTCGTTTAACGACACGTCAAACATTTCAGTTCCATGGCGTATTAAAACCGAATATTAAAGACATGCACCAAATGCTCAATAGCGTCGGAATTGACTCCATTGCGACGGCAGGTGACGTGAACCGTAACGTACTGTGTACGACCAACCCGGTTGAGTCTGAGCTGCATCAAGAAGCGTATGAGTGGGCGAAGAAAATTTCTGAGCACCTCCTGCCTCACACCAAAGCCTATGCAGAAATTTGGTTGAATGGTGAAAAAACAGAGACCACCGAAGAGCCTATCTTAGGGTCAACGTACTTGCCGCGTAAATTTAAAACAACGGTTGTTATTCCGCCGAATAACGAAGTCGACGTGCATGCGAACGACTTAAACTTTGTTGCCATTGCTGACAACGGCAAGTTAGTTGGGTTTAACGTGCTCGTTGGTGGCGGCCTTGCGATGACACACGGCGATGTGGAAACGTACCCACGTAAAGCGGATGATCTTGGTTTTATTCCACTTGAGCATACGTTGAAGATTGCAGAGCACGTCGTGTCTGTACAACGTGATTGGGGTAACCGTGTTAACCGTAAGAATGCGAAAACAAAGTACACCTTAGATACCTTCGGTACAGATGCATTCAAAGCAGAAGTGGAAAATCGCGCAGGTGTAAAATTCGAACAAAGCCGTCCATATGAATTCACACACCGTGGCGACCGCTTTGGTTGGGTAGAAGGTATTGATGGCAAGTTCCACTTAACCGTGTTTATCCAAAACGGTCGTATTCTCGATTTCCCTAACAAGCCTCTTAAAACGGGTTGCCGAAAAATTGCAGAAATTCACCAAGGGGATTTCCGCATGACAGCAAACCAGAACTTGATTATCGCTGGTGTGCCTGCGGACCAAAAAGTGGTGATTGAACAGCTCGCCCGTGAACATGGACTAATTGACGATACCCACACGGAGCAGCGTAAAAACTCAATGGCGTGTGTGGCTCTGCCAACGTGTCCATTAGCGATGGCTGAAGCGGAGCGTTATTTACCAGAGTTAATCGACAAGGTTGAAGTGTTACTTGCAAAGCACAATGTGGCTGAAGACCACATTATTCTGCGTGTAGTGGGCTGCCCGAACGGGTGTGGTCGAGCCATGTTGGCGGAAGTAGGCTTAGTTGGAAAAGGACCGGGTAAATACAACGTGTATTTAGGTGGTAACCGTGAAGGCACGCGTATTCCGAAACTTTATCTTGAGAACGTGGGTGAAAACGTTTACTTACCAGCCCTCGATGAATTGATTGGTCAATGGGTTGCAGAGCGTCAAAGCGAAGAAGGTTTTGGTGACTTTGTTATTCGTAAAGGCATCGTAGCCGAAGTCAAAGTCTCAAAGACAGACTTTCACGCTTAATTGAATGAGGCTTGGCAGCAAAGCTGCCAAGAAAGCATATGAGCGACTATAAACAGTTATTGCAGTTAGGTTCGGAAGAACAAGCTGCGTTGTTGGCACAAGCAAATACCTTGCTGTCATCAAAGACAGCGGAAGAGCGAGTGGCATGGGCACTTGAAAACTTACCTGACACTGCATTTTTATCGTCTAGTTTTGGTATTCAAGCAGCCGTGATGTTGCATTTGGTCACGCAAGCCCGTCCAGATATTCCGGTCGTGCTGACCGATACCGGGTATTTGTTTCCTGAAACATATCAGTTTGTGGATTACTTAACTGAGCGTCTAAAACTGAATTTAAAAGTGTATCAGGCTCCTGTGGTCCTGCTTGGCAAGAAGCACGTTTTGGTAAACTCTGGGAGCAGGGCGAAGCGGGTATTAAACAATATAATCAGTTGAATAAAGTCGAACCAATGACTCGCGCTTTAAAGGACATTGGTGCAGGTACGTGGTTTAGCGGTCTGCGTCGTAGCCAATCGTCGACACGTGCGGAAAAGCCAATTCTGGAAATAAGCCGTGGTACGGTGAAAGTGTATCCGATCATTGAATGGCACAACCGTGATATTTACCAATACCTCACGAAACACGATTTGCCATACCACCCTCTCTGGGAGCAAGGTTATGTTTCGATGGGCGATGTGCACACAACACGTAAATTAGAACCCGGTATGACGGAAGAAGAAACACGTTTCTTTGGATTAAATCGTGAATGTGGCTTGCATATTGACGGAGATGGTATTTAATTAGAGACGCGTAACGATTTTTTCATTCTCCTTAAAAAAGGCGCAACGGATGCGCCTTTTTACTTCTCGATTCATCGATTCAGACCGTGAACAGAAGATCCCAAGGAGCGGCATTGTCTCCCCAACACGGAGAGTTTATGCGTTTTTTAATCGTGATAGTGTCTTATTTTTGTGTGTGTTTTTCTTTGGCAGCTTCCGAGCGGCCATTGTCTGTCGTATTGCTAAATTCCCCTTATCCACCCTATGTATTAGCGCCTGAGCAAGGCACTGGCATTGTGCTTGATATTCTGAATGCCTATTCAGCCAAAACTAAGCAACCACTCAAAATCGAATACGCACCGGAAGTGCGCACTCTCAAGTTAATCGAAACCCAGCAAGTCGATGCTCGGATCGAATCGGAAGTGTGGTTCTTAGGCACTACAACCCATTGCTGGAGTCGACCGCTAATTCAGGTGGATGATGTTGTCGTGATCCAAAAAAATAGTGGGATCAGCGAGCATCGAGGTTTTAATGGAATGGTGATGTTCGCGCGTTTTGGGTATACCTATCCCAAATTTGAAGACGCCGTTAATCATGGTGAAATCGAGCGCCGTGACTTTTATTCTGAACTCGAGATCTTATTAGCGTTGGCGAAAAGCGAGGTCAATAATGAGCAGTTTGGTGTAGTAGCGAAACCAACTCTCGAGTGGTATCAACGGCACTACGAGCTGCTAAACGAGCGTTTGGAAAATTTAACCGTGATTGATAGCGCACCATTACAACTTCAGTTTGCTGCAAACGACGAAGCCACTAAAGCTTGCCTCCATCTCAACCAGTTTTTAGATGAGTTTCTTGGGTCGAAGGAGTACTATCAGATACTCAAGCAGTATCAACCTGAGCATTAAAGGATTAATCATGAAGTCAGCGAGTTATTTCCTCATAATGATATTACTCATCGGTCTTGGCAGTTTGTTTGTATTGAAGCGTCCCGATGGCAAGCCTTGGCTGAGTTTTGAGCAAATTGAGGAAGCCACCTCCCGTAAAGCAAACGCGTTGAGCTATGAAGGAAAGCAACTCCTTCAAAAGGCGGCGCAAGAAGTAAAGAGCGTGTCAGATAGCCCATCTGATAACAGCGGTAAAATATACAAGTGGCAAGATGAACAAGGCGTTTGGCACTACTCGGATAGACCAAATGCACGAGGTGAATCAGAAGAGGTCATCCTCGACCCAACTAAGATCACGGTAATGAGTGCCGAAGATACAAGCGTTTTCGGGGGATTGTCGACGCCAAAAAATGAACCCATGAAATCTCCGCTAGGCCTCACGACAATAAGTCCCGCTTCGGTAAAACAACTTGTGGATGATGCTAACAACGTGCAGAAACTGATGGATGAGCGACAAAAGAAGCTTGATGAGGCGCTCGAGAAAAACAACTAAACTGCGGAGCCGTATCGCTGAACAAAACAAAAAACGATACGGTTTGTGACGTTACTCAAGCCATGCAGGGCTAATCTTCAAGAGCCCTTTCAACGTATTCAGCAATCGCTAAACTCGCCGTCAATCCCGGCGACTCAATCCCATATAAGTTAACAAGACCTGGTACAGCATGATCTTTTCGGCTTTGAATGACAAAATCTTGAAAGCCAGATTGACTGAGCTTAGGTCTTACTCCGGTATAATCAGGTAGTAGCTTACTGGCATCTAGGTTAGGCCAATATCGTCTAATTGCCTCGACAAAAGCGTACTGCCGAGTCTCGTCTAGGTGATAATCAAGCGAATCGATAAACTCCGTATCTGGGCCGAATTTCAACTGACCATTGAGATCTAGCGTCGCATGTACGCCTAAACCATGTGCTTCAGGCATCGGGTATATTAGGTGCTTAAATGGGTGTTGACCATGGTATCGAAAATACACGCCTCGACAAAAAAACTGCTCGGGAATAGTGGCGGCGTTTAGCCCCATAATACTATGTGCCAAAGGCTGTGCGCCATGGCCAGCGGCATTGATGAGTTGTCGACAGCGAAGCTGCATCGTTTCGGATTGGCTGTTGAGCGTCACAATAAATCCGTCGTTGGTGACGTCAATATGGGTGACTTGTGTTTGGCAGACTAGTGATCCTTGATGTTGTTCCAGTTGTGCAAGAAGAGATAGCATGAACTGATGGCTGTCGATAATGCCTGTTGAGGGAGATAACACGCCTTGATGTGTTTTTATGTCAGGTGCGTAGTGCGATAATTGTTGCCTGGATAAAAACGCCAAATCTTCCACGCCGTTTAACGTTGCCTGCGCTACTAAGGCGTTGAGTGACGACGTTTCCGATGCATTCACGGCGACTAATACTTTACCGAGTTGGGCATAAGGGATTTTTCGACGTCGACAGTACTCATAGAGCAGCGCTTTGCCAAGAACACACAGTGTGGCTTTGAGACTGTCGGTCGGATAATAGATACCCGCATGAATGACTTCACTGTTACGACTACTGGTGTGCATAGCAAACTGTTTTTCGGTTTCGACCAGCAATACTTCGTGTTTTTCAGATAAACGAGCGGCAATAGCAAGCCCGATGCAACCTGCACCCACGACTAAGGTGTCAATGTAATCCATCGTAATCTCAAACGTTCAACGAGACGATAGCATAGCAAACTTTGTTGAGTCTCGCAGTGGGTAGCAAAGCGAATAGTGTTGTTTAAACACTTGGCTTTTCTTGTGTCGAGGGTTTCTCTCGACGCATCAACAGAATCGTCAGATAGATTTTAGTTGGCAGGGACATAATCAGGCCTAAGGCAATACAACTTGCGCCGATAACAAAGCCAAGTGGGCCAAGGTGATTTAAGGTATCCGAAGTCACGAGATAGTGTCCTGTAAAAATTAGCAACAGGCCAGACACAATAACTAAATGCAGAATTCGGATGAGTGTTTTTTGCGCCATTTGGTACTTCCAATCTCGTTGTCTATGTCCAGTATAGAGAGTGGTTGCCAGATGGCGAGAGCTAATGGCGCGAGTGTTGCGGCAGATCAAACTATCCGAAATCGCGATTAATCTTGTGCCTTCGCGCGTTCAATGACGGCGGCAGTCATCCTTGATACACAGCATAACTCCCCACGTGAGTTTACGATTTTGACTTCCCATACGGAGGTGCGTTTGCCAAGATGTAACGGGCGTGCTGTCGCGGTCAATAAACCATTTCGGGAGGCTTTCAAATGGTTTGCATTAATCTCTTGGCCGACACAATAAAACTTCTCAAAATCAACAACAAAATTGGCAGCGTAGCTTGCGACCGTTTCCGCTAATGCCACATTCGCACCGCCATGGACCATACCAATTGGGTTGTGGTGGTCTGGTGTTGCAGGCATGGTTGCCACGATAAAGTCATCGCCGATTTCGCTTACGGTGATACCCAATGTCTTCATTAAAGAGCCTTTGCCATGCATTCCTTCATCGAGTTGCTGACAGAATTCGAGGGTGATTGGACGAAACCAAATCGACATGTAACTTCCTTAAATTAAAAACCGCTGTTGTTCGCAGCTTACTCGATTGTGTTCAGTTTGCCCATCACCACAAAATGCCAAAAAAAGAAAATGCCGCTGAGAAAATGGATTTTTCCACTTGTCAGGTACGGGAATGTTTTGTAGATTACGAGTGTAATCTACAATAAAAGGACTTGCTATGCGTCATTCTGTGCTCTGTGTTATTGCGTTAATTTTATTGGGCTGCCAGAATTCAAAAGTACATGTATTTATGGAAACACTCTCTGAATCTCGACAAGCTCAAGTTGAGCAGTCGCTCAACGAGCATCATATTGCCTATGAGATTGCGTCGAGCCGGACGCCCAGCAGCTATTCGGGTGCTCGATTGAATAAATTCCCAGGGAATGAAAATCGTGCGCTCTATGATACGCTCAGGGAGTTAGTTCAACATATTGGATTTCAATCCTTGGATATTCAGGATTTCAACCAAGACAAACACTCGTTCAGCAATGGGCACGTGGGTTTATATTTGATTGACGAGTCAAAAGTGCGAACTGTGCCGGAGTTAATGGTTGCCCAACACTGTGAACAATCCGAGCGGCCCATCGTGTTCAACGCAAATTACCGATGGAAAACACAAGATGGTCAATGGCGTGGGGACTGGCGATATTACCAACCCTACTTGACGCTTAGGTATGACAGTGATGATGGATACTTTGAAGAGCAATCATTCGAATTGCGTGAGGAAATCGAATTAACGCCGTTTGGTGAAAAACCTAAACTAACGTTTGTTGCAATGGGGCATCGTCGTAAAGCAATGCCCATCTTAAACTGCGACTTTGTCGCGGTGATTATGGATTAACCGAAGGAAATTGGTTTTCGACCGGTTTTCTTGTCACGTGATTTATCCGCTCGTGATGTTTTAGCCGGCTTATTTTGTTTTGGTGCGGTTTGAGCTGTTTGACTTGCCGTGTGAGGCATGGGGGTTGACTGTGCGCGTTCAGCAGGGACGACACCTTCTGCTAGTGACACCACAAACTCTTCGTCATTAAAGCTAAACTGATCGCCCGCGTAGATTTTTTTGCGCTTTTGCGTGCAAAGCTCACCATTTAGGTGCACATAACCTTCACTAATAAACAGTTTTGCTTGTCCACCCGTATCCGCAAGACCCATGAGTTTTAACAAATTACACAATTCGATTGGTTCTTCTTCTAATTCAATCTCGTACATCATCAAACCTTACAGGCGTTCAATCTGCTTTACGATAGTATACCGTTTTTGTGCGATAACGAACGCAACTTTTTTCGTTTTCGAAGTGTCTTTCATATAAATGCAGTAATTGGTGTGTATCTTGCAATCCGCCAAATGAAGCGTTGTATTTTGCACTAAATTGGAGAAAACATGGGCATTCGTTCTACTCTTAAAAAAGAACTAATGAATTTAGACGCGCAAGGGTTAATGACAGCAGATGATGTCAGAGATTTTTTGAAACGCCGTTTACAACCTAAGTCTCAAGATGATTTTACCCAGATTAGTTTAATTGGGCGATTTAATGAGCACCACAGTTTAGTTCAAGCGGGTTTACCAAGCCGTGAGCGAGAGTTGGCGTTTGAACGTCATCGTTTGTTTAAGGAAATTCTATACCCGAAGAAAGCGGTCGAATCTTGGTTAAACCGAGTTTAATGGGACAAACCCTTAGCTCACCAAAGTGAGGCCCGCGCTTGGCGAGGTTATTTCAAGGAATGGAGTAACTCGTCAAAGCGATGAATGACTTGGTAGTCTTTTTGCCCGCTATGGGTGAGTGTCAGTGCTCTGAAATCAATTTTTTCCCACTCTTTGGACTGCCGTATTGCACTAAATTGAGCAATGTTGTCCTTCGTGATTGCTTCCAAATCAAACTCCATTTTCTGATGTGTTGCCCAATATGGATTGCCATGGTGGTAGTCATATAGAGATATGAGCGCCCATACGCCCATCATGAAATGCCCGCCGACCGATGCACTCAATTTATCTTTTTCAATGAAGGCCAACGCATCATCAAGCCAATCAAAGCCACCAATCGCCACATGGGATGTTGTTGCCGATTGCCGCAATGCGGTTTCACTGCCCAGAGCCATGAGGTCCGACGCACACCAAATCAAATTTGTGTCAGGGTAACGTTTCATTAATTTTTCGGTTTTCTCCATGGCTTGGTCTTTTGACCACGCAGCAAAAACTGTTTGGGCAACGTCGATACCTTGTTCTTTAAAGTAGGCTTTAGCACCGTCGCTACGCGCATCTGACTCACTACCGTAATGACCATTAATCAATATGGGTTTAACGAGTTCTTTGGGTTGCTGAAGTGTTTGTGTCAGGGTTTTGGCGAGCAGATAGCCCGCTTTAAAATTGTCATGGTATATCTCACCTAACCAATTTTTGAAATGCTCCCCAGCATGACCTATTGCGGTTCTCTCTGCGCCTGAAATCGTTTGTTCTAACGTGACAAATTTGATGTTGTATTTGCTAAGCATCGACAAGGATTGCTCAGCACCACCTGGGTAGTTAATGAGAATGAGGTAGTCAGGGGTTGCACGATATTCTAAGTAGCGCTTAAGCACATCAAGCTGCGCGAAGCGGTTACCTTCACCGTAAATCACTTCAAAATGAACACCCAATTGTGTCGCGGCCTCTTGCGTAAGCTGCTCTACTTTACGCCAAAAAGGGTCATCTTTAACGGATGGATTTACCATCACAACGGACATCGGTCGTTCTTTTTCGGGGCTAGGCGTCGCGCTAAAGGCATTGATTGAGAGTGTGATAAAGAGAAAACACCAAAAATGACGCAGCATGATAGGCAGTAAACCAAAGGGGACGTTAGTGTGAATAATAGCACAGCAATGGCAGCTGGTTGTTCGAGTAAAATTGAATTAGGTCTTTTTTGTGACGGTATAGCGAAGTGGGGGGACAAAATTATTCGTATAATAAAGAACAATTTTGTCCATCAGACGAACCTCAGGTGAGCGTATTTCTAGGTGATGAACTGGTTAGCTTTGGGTTATTTTAAAAAGCTGTCGTCATAGACACTGAAACTGTCACTGGAAGCCTTGTGCCACCAGTTTGTCCAGTGGTTTATCTCGCTCGACATCAATAACTCGTCGGTCGACAAGGGTTTCACCAGACTACCTATAGACATTTGTAAGCCATGTGGTGTGCGGCGTTTTACCATTTGTGGAAGGAGTTTGTCTGGGTCATCTAAGCCAATACTACCTAACAGTTCATAGAAGGTATGTAGCGTGTTCTTGTGGAAGTTTTTAACACGCTCACTCTTATTTTCCACGTCTATAGCTTTGGCTCTTGCAGGGTCTTGCGTTGCAATGCCGGTCGGACAACGGTTGGTATTACAGTGTTTAGATTGGATACAGCCAAGAGCAAACATCATAGTGCGTGCTGCGTTCACCGTATCTGCACCAAGGGCAAGCTTGGTGAGTAAATCAAATGCTGAGGCCGTTTTGCCAGACGCAATGACCTTAATGTGTTCACGAAGACCCGTTCCGACCAAGGCATTATGTACAACATACACTCCTTCGAGGCAGGTCATACCTAGGTAATTGGCAAATTCAACTGGAGCTGCGCCTGTGCCACCTTCTGACCCATCGACGGTGATAAAGTCGGGATAGATTTTCTCTTCGAGCATGGCTTTGCAAATCGATAAAAACTCAGCCGGATTACCAATACACAATTTGAACCCAACAGGTTTTCCCCCGCTAAGTGCACGTAGTTTAGCCACAAAATGCAATAACTGTTTCGGGGTTTGGCATTCAGGATGCATTGCCGGTGAAACGCAATCTTGGCCTTGATCTATCAAACGGATCCGCGCAATCTCTTCCGTAATCTTGGCCTTAGGTAATACACCACCGTGACCAGGTTTAGCGCCTTGACTGAGCTTGATTTCAATCATTTTAACCTGTGGCAGTTGTGCCTTTTCTTTGAAGGTCTCTTCATCAAAACGGCCATCCAAGGTACGGCAACCAAAAAGTCCGGACCCAATTTGCCACACAATGTCACCTCCATGCTTCAGATGATAGGGACTCAAGCCGCCTTCTCCCGTGTTGTGACTGAAATTACCTTTCTTGGCCCCTAAATTCAGCGCTTCAATCGCTGTGTGGCTTAACGCGCCAAAACTCATGGCGGAGATGTTTAATCGAGAGGCGCTGTAGGGCTGAGTACAATCCGGACCACCAAAAGTGATTCGTTTTGTTTCATCTTTAACTTCAGTCGGCTTTAAGGAGTGCCACAAACTCAAATAATTCTCTTCAAGTAAATCATGTTGTGTACCAAACGCGATGGTGTCTCTGACATTCTTCGCACGTTGATAAACCAGCGAACGCTCCTCGCGATTAAAAGGCCGCTCTTCGGTGTCGTTGGCAATGAAATATTGTTGAATTTCAACACGAAAAGATTCTAAAAAGTAACGAAAATACGCAACAACGGGATAAAGTCGATTGAGGTTTCGTTTGGAGAAAAACAGGTCGTGCAAGCCAAGAATGCTGTACAACCCGATAAAACAAACTAGAAAAAAGGTGAAATCGTCGGGGTGGTATTGCCAAAGCGCAATGCTGGTGGCGTTACCAAAGAAGAAAATGGTCCAGAAGACCTTTTGCATGAGTGTCACGTCAACATCCGTTTAATAATTCTTGGTTATTTTTATAGCATATTGAACGACACGAACCAATTAACTTTGCGTAAAGTTGACGCGCGCGAGGACCCATACCTTTCCATATAACGCATTGACGTGTTTGATATTAATCTAGCTGATAGCGACTGGCTTCTTTTGTTGCAGCAAGAAGTGCCTCAAAGTTATCAACAGTACCGAGCAGTTCTCGTTTTATGGCGCGCCACTGCAAATTATGATGGCCGAATTGTTGGTTCCAAACCGCACGCTCACTTTCGTTGGGATGATAGACTTGAACACCTCGTTGAATAAATTGATTGAGACATCGTTCATACGTTTGATGGACGGTTTTTAAATGCATTTTAAAGGTTGCATCGGAGGCTGCAGTTACTGCTTCTCGTAAAGAGCGAGGCAAATTATTTAGCCATGTTTGGTTGACCACATTCACCCATGCATCTGGCACACTTTGAAGTGTACTGATAGCCCCAACCTGATCTCGCAATTGATAAGGACCAGCGTAAAGACCGACGACTCCGGGGTCTAGTACATCAATGTGTCCCGTTCTGGCCATATCCGCGACTTTCGACCAAGGCACTTCAACCACATTAGCAGGCGTCATCTTGTAAAACTGCGCGAGTACTCGACTGGCTGGCACGCGCACAACGACATTGTTTAATTCATTTGGTAGCCGAAAAATTCGACCGCATGATTTAGTCGCTGAAAGCGTTCGTGCTCCCACGACATAATGATAGAGCACTTCAAGTGGACTTCTTGGCTTTGATGACATCAAGCACGTTTTGTTGCCAATAACTCGAGGTGACTAAATTTAAATATGCTTGGTCATTGGATGCCCAAAAGGGAATGTTGAGTATATCTAAAATAGGCAGAGACTCGGGAGAGATTAGAAACCGAAATGAGTGCACAGGCAACTTGTCCTCGAGTAACGGCGGCCATCAATTCAGTACCGATGCCAACGTGTCCCGCATCGACAATTTCCACGAAAATACGACCTTGGGAAAACTGTTCAATATTTTCCTTAAATTCTCGATGCATATGGGGAATGTAAAGGGCTTCAGCCGAAGAATACGGCGACGCAAATTGCATGACGTATTTAGCCGCACGTCGTTTGTCTGCTTCTACCTCTTGCGCATTACTCGTAAATAAAGGCCCCATGCCACCCACTAACGCACCTACGCTCAGCAACGCAGAAGATTTCAAAAACTGTCGGCGATTGATTTTGACCTGAGTCACACTACAAAACGCTTAATACGAACAACGGATTAGATAAGCATAGTTCAAAATAGATGAACTGAACAAAATAGGGTTGATTCAAGGATAATCTAGGAAAGAAGAGAAAATGGTGGCCCCACCTGGACTCGAACCAGGGACCTAACGATTATGAGTCGTGTGCTCTAACCAACTGAGCTATAGGGCCATTTGAGGTGCAGAATAAAGAAATGGGATTTCTTAAAAGCGCTGGCAGTATAAAAACTTTTGTTTGGCTTGTCACTAATGAATTGCCAAAATTTAGCTGTCTTTCAATCGATTGCTTAAAATACAGGCAAGTTTGCTGCATGAAAAAAGCCGGCATAGCCGGCTTGGAGAATGGGTTTTTACAAACCTAATTTTTTTTCTAAATAGTGGATGTTTGTACCACCATTTTTGAAGTTTTCGTCCGCAAGGATTTTCTTGTGCAGAGGTGTATTGGTCTTGATGCCATCGATAACCAATTCATTCAATGCGTTACGTGCGCGAGCAATCGCGACATCACGGTTTTCACCGTACGTAATCAGCTTTCCTATCATTGAATCGTAATGCGGAGGTACAGAGTAATCGGCGTAAATGTGGCTATCCCAACGAATACCTAGACCGCCAGCAGGGTGGAATCGAGAGATTTTACCTGGTGATGGAATAAACGTTTCTGGGTCTTCCGCATTGATACGACACTCAATCGCATGACCGCGGATCACGACATCTTCTTGCGTGATAGACAATGGTTGACCCGCTGCTATCTTCAATTGTTCTTTGATGAGGTCAATGCCGGTAACCATTTCTGTTACAGGGTGTTCTACTTGAATACGTGTATTCATCTCGATGAAATAGAACTCACCATTTTCGTACAAGAATTCAAATGTACCTGCACCACGGTAGTTAATTTCAATACATGCACGCACACAACGATCACCGATATACTTACGCATCTCTGCCGTAATGCCTGGTGCTGGAGCCTCTTCCACGACTTTTTGGTGACGACGTTGCATTGAACAGTCACGCTCGCCTAGGTGGATTGCATTGCCTTGGCCATCGGCAAGTACTTGCACTTCGATATGACGAGGGTTTTCAAGGAATTTTTCCATGTAAACCATGCTGTTACCGAAGAATTGTTTTGCTTCAGATTGTGTTAGTGCGATCGCATTAACCAACTCGCCTTCGTTGCGTACAACTCGCATACCACGACCACCGCCACCGCCAGCCGCTTTGATTATGACTGGATAACCGATACGTTTCGCGATTTGTAGGTTGCGGTCATTGTCGTTTGTCAGCGGGCCGTCTGAGCCTGGTACACAAGGTACACCAGCTTTACGCATTGCATCGATAGCAGAAACTTTATCACCCATCAAACGGATGGTGTCACCACGAGGACCGATAAAAATGAAACCGCTTCTTTCTACTTGATCAGCAAAATCGGCATTTTCAGATAGGAAACCATAACCTGGGTGGATAGCAACAGCGTCTGTTACTTCCGCAGCTGCGATGATACGAGGAATATCCAAGTAGCTTTCAGAAGCAGCAGGCTTTCCAATACAAATGGTTTCATCAGCCAGAAGCACGTGTTTTAGATCGCGGTCTGCTGTTGAATGCACAGCCACCGTTTTGATCCCTAGTTCTTTACAGGCACGCAATACGCGTAGCGCAATTTCGCCACGGTTTGCAATGAGCACTTTATCTAACATGGAGTTGACCTCGTGCTCAATTATTCGATGATGAAGAGTGGTTGATCGAACTCTACTGGCTCGCCGTTATCAACAAGGATTGCTTTTACAACGCCTGATTTGTCAGAAGTGATTTGGTTCATCATCTTCATCGCTTCGATGATACACAGCGTATCGCCTTCTTTCACACTAGAACCGACTTGCACATATGCAGACGCTTCAGGAGATGGAGACGTGTAGAAAGTACCAACCATTGGAGATTTCACTTGATGACCTGACGGTTGTGCCGCGGCCGCTGGAGCTGCTTCTGCAACTGGCGCTGCTGCTGGTGCTGCCATTGGGGCTGGTGCTGCTGCATAGTGCATAGGCGCTTGCATAACTGGTGCGTTGCTGTAACGGTTGATGCGTACTGATTCTTCACCTTCAGTGATTTCTAGTTCCGCGATACCTGATTCTTCTACTAATTCGATAAGCTTTTTAATCTTGCGAATATCCATTGCTTGACCCGCCTGTTAGTTAATTTTTGTTTAATCTTTATTTTGCAAAAGGTCGATAGCACCAAAAAGAGCGGCTTCATAACCTCTTGCACCTAATCCACAAATGACCGCCTGCGCAACATCCGAAAAATACGAATGATGGCGAAACGATTCGCGTGCATGCACGTTGGTGAGATGCACTTCAAAAAACGGTATTGCAACACTGAGGAGCGCATCACGTAACGCCACACTGGTGTGGGTAAAAGCCGCAGGGTTGATAATAATGGCGTCTATTTGCTGCCAAGCAGCATGGATCGCATTTATCAATTCGGCTTCGCTGTTACTTTGGATGTCTGTCAGCACTACATTATGTTGTTGTGCGGTTGCGTGCAGCGCAGTCAAAATATCATTCAATGATTGCGTGCCGTAGCGTTCAGGTTCGCGTTTACCCAACATATTTAAGTTTGGGCCATTTACAACTAAAATCTTTAACTTTGCTGTCATAATTCGCGAAATCCCTGAGTTAAGTGAACAAACTAAAATTATTATCAGATTTGTTTGTTAACTTAAGCCGTTCAACAACAAATAGCAAACTTTTCTCACGTTCGTGCACTATTATAGAGCGTTCGAGGTAAATAGCAGCAAAATACTGGTCTAATGAGAGAGGGAGCTTGAACGCTCCCTCGTTGACATTACGGATGGACCGCAGAATAAACGCGATCTAAATGCGTGGCAAAAGCCTCTTCACGAACGAAACCCGTTACGCGATATTGCGGGAGTTCGTCGCCATTGGCATCAAAAAACAAAATGCTAGGGAGGCCGAAGACTTGGAAGGTTTCCATAATCTTGATGGTGCGCTCGTCACTTTCGGTTAAATCGAGTTTAAACAAGGCGTAGTTTTCGAAGGCCTTTTGGACTTTTGGTGTTGGGAATGTGTATTTCTCGAATTCCTTACACGCAACACACCAGTCAGCATACAAATCCACCATAGCCACTTTGCCTTCAGCATTGGCCTGTGCCACGGCTTTATCGAGTTCCTCTAAGTTCGCGACTAGCGTAAACTCCCCCTTTTTGCAGCTCTGGTGTTTTAGAGAAAGTCGTTTGCGCTTGCTCAAAATACACGTGATGAAGACTCAATCCGCCCCCCATTAACCCTATAACCGCAAGTACTCAAAGCACGGTTTTTCCTTTACTTTGTACAAGTCCACTTTGCCAATGATGAAGATACAAGGAAAAAGCTATGCACCACAGTGCAAATGCTGTCCATAACCATTGACCATCAACGATACGTTCGAGTAGTACAAGTGGTACGACTAACATGACAAAACCAAATGCGGTTTTGACCTGTTCCATCCAAGCGCCTGCTTTTGGTAGTAGTTTGCCGCCAGATGTACCAAGTAAAAGCAATGGCACACCCATACCTAAACTGAGAGCATATAAGGTGATCCCACCAACGAATAGGTCGCCACTTTGTGCCACATACAATAAAGCAGCCGATAACGGTGCTGTTGTGCAAGGTGATGCAATTAGGCCCGACAAAACGCCCATAATAAACACGCCAAGGATGTTGCCACCTTGTTGTTGATTACTGATGTTGGTGAGTTTTTCTGTCAATTTACTAGGTAAACTCAGTTCGTACCAGCCAAACATGGATAATGCGAGCAACACAAAGAGTAAACTGAAACTGATTAATACCACCGGTTGTTGTATATAACCTTGAACTTGCCCACCAAAATGGGCGATCACTAAGCCCAGCAGTGCGTATGTTATGGCCATGCCCTGAACATAAACAAAGGAAAGGCCAAATGCTTTACGTGTTGATAAGCCTTGTTGCCCTGCAATTAAACTAGACAATATCGGGAACATCGGGAAAACACAGGGTGTAAAGGCGAGACCGAGGCCTGCGATAAAGAACAGCCCAATGTTGGTTAAAAGCCCTTGGTTTGCCAATTTTTCCGTAAACGTTTGGTCGCCAGCAGTTGACGTGTTTTCTTTTTGTGCAGTGGTTGGGTCTTTTGTTATTTCAGGTTCTTGACCGATGGCTGACAAAACTGACGCCGCAACAGAGGGAGTTTGTGTTGGCGTTAACGGAATGGTGAAAATCTCAGGAGGGTAGCACAATCCTGCTTCAGCACAGCCTTGATAGCGCACCTTGATAACGCCATCTTGTACGATATCACTCAGTTTCGCCACCACGGAAAATTGATTGAAATATACTTCGGTTTTACCAAAAAACTCGTCGTCGATTTCAGTCCCGTGGTCAAATTCGGGCAAAGCGATGGATGCACCTTTGCCGATAAACTCAAGCTTCTTCTTATATAAGTAGTAACCTGGTGCAATGTCCCATCCAACAAATAGGGTATTACCTTGCTGATCAAAGTCGAGCTTAAACGCTTCATGTACGGGTAAAAACGTTTGTTGTTTTGGGGCTAATAAATTGTCTAACACTGAAGTGGTCGCTTGTGCGGGCAGAAGCACCAAACTCAGCAATAAAAGCAGCAAAATCCGCATTAACCTAATACCTCGTCCATCCAATGAAAATAATCGGCATGACCATCAACAACCGGAACAACTTGGATCTCTGGTACGTCGTAGCTGTGATGTTCAATTAAAAATTGTTTTAGCGCGTCCACTTTGTCCGCACGCGTTTTAATAATGAGTTTACACTCAGTGTCTTCAACGACGTTACCCTGCCATTCGTAAATAGAGTGCACGTTGTTTAATAAGTTCACGCAACTCGCTAATTTGTTTTGCACAATTTGTGTTGCAAGCGCTTTGGCTTGCTGCTCATTGCCAGTTGTCGTAAACACCAGCCGATATTTGCATTGCTCCATGATGGTTCTCATGTCGTTGATGTCTATACAGTCTATCGAATGCAAAGTAAAAAGTGTACGCATTGTCGGTCAATCGCCGTAGCGAAAGATACTGACGTTGACTTGATTTAAGACCGCCTAGCCCATAGATCGCTTTCATTACTCAGGAGAACTTATGTTTCGATTTTTATTTTTGTTGTTTATTGCAGTGCCAATCATTGAAATTGCATTGCTCATCCAAGTAAGTGAAGTAATCGGCGGTTTTTCAACTATTGCACTTGTGATCATCACCGCAATTTTAGGTGCGAGATTAGTAAAGCAACAAGGCGTTCATGCTCTTCGCTCAGTTCAAGGCGAAATGGCGCGTGGACAAATGCCCGCAAAAGAATTATTTGACGGTCTGTGTGTGGTCATAGCTGGCGTATTGTTGTTAACGCCTGGGATCATGACGGATGCATTCGGCTTTTTATTATTGACCCCGATGGTGCGTGCACATCTAGCAAGCCAAATTATGAAACACGCTACTGTGCATGTCGCTGGGTATTCGGCTCAGACATCTGGCTTTGAAAGTTACTCAGAACCAAGAGTGACACGTCCACAATCAAACTCGTCCAGTTCGAACACCATCGAAGGCGAATTTGAGCGAAAAGATTAAAAAATTTTTTAACTCGCCTCTTGGGTTTTCAACGAATACCCCCCATTAAAAGAGGCAATTAATTTGAAAAGAATTTTCTGTAGTTGATCAGAAACTGTTAGGAGAACTTAATAAAATGAACATTCGTCCTTTACATGATCGCGTAATCATTAAGCGTCTTGAAGAAGAAACCAAGTCAGCTGGCGGTATTGTTTTAACTGGCTCTGCTGCTGAGAAGTCAACTCGTGGTGAAGTTATCGCTGTTGGCAATGGCCGCGTGCTAGATAATGGTGAAGTGAGAACGCTTGAAGTTAAGGTAGGCGACACTGTGTTGTTCGGCTCGTACATTGAAAAAGCTGAGAAAATCGAAGGTCAAGAGTACTTGATCATGCGTGAAGACAACATCCTAGGGATCGTTGGTTAATTCGTCTCAACCCATTTTCAAACAACCGAATTTAGAGGAATTTAAACATGGCAGCAAAAGAAGTTCGTTTCGCAGGTGAAGCACGTGGCAAGATGCTAAATGGTGTGAACATTCTCGCAGATGCAGTAAAAGTAACATTAGGTCCAAAAGGCCGTAACGTTGTTCTAGACAAATCGTTCGGTGCGCCTGTAATCACTAAAGATGGTGTGTCTGTTGCTAAAGAAATCGAGCTTGAAGATAAGTTCGAAAACATGGGCGCACAAATGGTAAAAGAAGTGGCGTCTAAAGCGAATGATGCAGCAGGTGACGGCACGACAACAGCGACAGTACTTGCTCAAGCAATCGTGAACGAAGGTTTAAAAGCGGTTGCAGCGGGTATGAACCCAATGGACCTTAAGCGTGGTATCGACAAAGCCGTTGCTGTAGCGGTTCAAGAACTTAAAGCGCTTTCAGTGCCATGTGCTGATGCAAAAGCGATTGCACAAGTAGGTACTATTTCTGCGAACTCTGACAGCGAAATCGGCGACATCATCGCAACAGCGATGGAAAAAGTAGGTCGTGAATCAGGTGTTATTACGGTAGAAGAAGGTCAATCACTCGAGAACGAACTTGATGTGGTTGAAGGTATGCAATTCGACCGTGGTTACCTATCACCATACTTCATCAACAACGCTGAAAAAGGCGCGGTTGAATTAGATAATCCATACATCCTATTAGTGGATAAAAAAGTATCTAACATCCGTGAATTGTTACCAACACTTGAAGCGGTTGCTAAAGCAAGCAAACCACTACTTATCATCGCGGAAGACCTAGAAGGCGAAGCGCTTGCAACACTCGTTGTGAACAACATGCGTGGCATCGTGAAAGTAGCGGCGGTTAAAGCACCTGGTTTCGGTGACCGTCGTAAGGCGATGCTACAAGATATCGCTATCCTAACAGGCGGTACGGTGATCTCTGAAGAAGTAGGTCTAGAACTTGATAAAGCAACAGCAGAAGACTTAGGTACTGCGAAGCGCGTTGTGATCACTAAAGATGACACAACGATTATCGATGGTGCGGGCGATCAAGGCGCGATCGACGGTCGTGTATCACAAATCAAAGCACAAATCGAAGAAGCAACGTCAGATTACGACAAAGAAAAACTTCAAGAGCGCATGGCTAAATTAGCTGGCGGTGTAGCGGTTATCAAAGTAGGCGCTGCAACTGAAGTTGAAATGAAAGAGAAGAAAGACCGCGTTGAAGATGCGCTACACGCAACACGTGCAGCGGTTGAAGAAGGCGTAGTCCCTGGTGGTGGTGTTGCACTTGTACGAGTGGCTGCAAAAATCACTGAATTAACGGGTGATAACGAAGACCAAAACCACGGTATTAAAGTTGCACTTCGTGCGATGGAAGCACCTCTTCGTCAAATCGTGACAAACGCGGGTGATGAAGCATCTGTGGTGGTAAACAACGTTAAAGCAGGTGAAGGTAACTACGGTTACAACGCAGCAACAGGTGTTTACGCTGACATGCTAGAAATGGGTATTCTTGACCCAACTAAAGTAACGCGTTCTGCACTGCAATACGCGCCGTCAGTTGCTGGTCTGATGATCACAACTGAAGCGATGGTTGCAGAAGTACCGAAGAAAGATGCTCCAGCACCTGATATGGGTGGCATGGGCGGAATGGGCGGCATGGGCATGATGTAAGCCCTTACGTTCAATCGTTCAAAAAACCCGACTTTAGGTCGGGTTTTTTGCTTTTAAGCGGCCATTAAGTTTGGATGATCTTAACTCATCGTATAAGGGTAATAAGTCACTTCAGGCTTTTGATAGACGGATTACGTTGTCTTAAAAATCGCCCAAAGTAATGTTACGTGGTATAAGTTGTTATCGAATGTTGTAGGGTGTCGGCGTTTGTCTTAGTTTGTGCCACAGTAAGTCAAATGCAGTCCTATTCTCGTGTACTGATTCCTTGCTAAGGAGGCTCAAATGAAAGGTTCGTTTTTTACTTTGCTTGTTGCAGTTGGATTGTGCCACGGTGCAGCACAAGCTGCTGAAGTTGCCGTACAGTGGAAAGACTTCAAAGAATATCGCGATGTATATCCTTCAAACGAAGCGCGAGGCGGCTATCATAAGCGTATTGCCACTCAATTCGAAAAGCACTTGAATAAGCTCGCTGAACAGCTGCCTGCAGGCTATAACCTTGCAGTGAGCTTTGATGACATTGATTTAGCGGGTGATGTTCACTACGGACGCAATGATATTCGAGTAATAAAGCCGATTCATTTCCCAAGTCTAACAATCAGCTATACGCTAAAAGATAACAGCGGCAAAGTGCTGTCTGAAGGGCAAGCCGTTCGCTTAAAAGACATGTCCTTCATGGACCGATCAAGACTCGGTGACAATGAATCATTCCATTACGACAAACGTTTACTAAGTGAATGGTTTGAGCAGACAATATTGCCTGCTACCACTAAGTCAGCGAGCTAACATAAGACCAATTCTCACTCGCATATCCGTTGATAGAGAATTGGTATAGATGCAACTTATTTGAAGCTTGCAAGCAGACTGTGAAGTTGCTGCATTTTAGCGACAGTGTGCTTTAGTTTTTCTTGGTCCATATTATCCTCTTCGCTGAGCGCTGAAACGTCGGCAGCTACATCGAGGACGTAAGGTTTAAAGCGCTTTGATTCGACGTTGAATCCAGCGTCTTTTTGAAAAAGTGCGGCGAATTTGCCGTGACCTTGGCGCTGGAGTTCATCCAGTTTTTGGTCCGCATCTAAAGCTTGGCGATACAAGACCTTAAGGTTTTCGTTCAAGTGTTCGATGACCGATTGCATAATTAACCTAAAGTTTCCGCTAAAACGGCCGATAGTCTACGTGGATTCAAACAAAATGTCAGGTACATGCTTATGAATATTTCCGGAAGTAACCTTCCTGTAATGTCTGGTATGGGTCAAAGTGGCGAAGTATACAGCGCTTCATTGGCTAAAAAACAGCAGCAAGCAGATGGTCGAGCAGCACTTGCATTGATTGAAGCCGCAGGGTCTACAGCATCAGCTCAAAGCCCCGCTAAATCAACCACTGCAAGTTTAGGGAACAACATTAACGTTTACGTTTAGTCGTTCCTTACTGTAGTTGTAAATCAATCGGTGTCTTACTTCGTTTGCCACCGATTTCTCTTACTAACTTCGGTACCAAAAAGCCCGGTAGCGTCTCGAGTAACCCAGCCATCAGTAGACGCGCCTCTTTTTCTTCCACATCAAAATGACTCGCCCCTTCAACCTTGTCGAGTAAATGCAAGTAATAAGGCAGTATATCTGCGTCAAACAACGCCTCGCTTAGTTCAGCTAAACAGTCAACGGAATCATTAATTCCTTTAAGCAACACCGTTTGGTTTAATTGCGTTACCTGTGCAGCCTTTAGACGCTGGGCCGCCGCTTTAAAAACCTCGTCAATTTCGTTGGGATGGTTTATATGGTGAACAAACACGACCTTAAGTCGAGAGGTACTAAAGCGCGCGCACAGCGTGTCTGTAATTCGCGACGGAATAACCACCGGAAGGCGCGAATGAATGCGTAGACGTTTAACGTGAGTTATTTGCTCTAGCTGCGTCATAAACCAATCAATCGAATCGTCTTTTGCCATCAGCGGATCTCCACCGCTTAAGATCACTTCGTTGATTTTGCTATCCGAATTGATGTACTCAAGCGCATTTCTCAAACCTTGTTTGTTAATTTGATTGTCTTGGTATGGAAAATGGCGTCTAAAGCAATAGCGACAATTAACGGCACAGCCTGTTTTGAATAACACCAATACGCGTGATTGGTACTTGTGCAAAAGCCCTGGGATGGCGCTTTCTTGCTCAGCGAGAGGGTCTTTAACGTATCCCGCTTTTTGCAGAAATTCAGTATGAAGGGGTAAAACTTGACGGAGCAATGGGTCATTTGGGTCACCTTTTCGCATTTTTGCGATAAAAGGTCTCGGTACACGCATTGGAAATAGTTGTCTAGCCGCTACATCCTTTTCGCCAAAAAAGCTATCTATTTCTAAGGTTTGCATTAACTCTTTAGGGTCGGTAACCACATTTGTTAATTCTTTTTGCCAGTTATTGTGCAAATGAACTTCATTTCTTTGTATCATTACGGGGATAGCAACTCAATATATAGAAGATTTAGAGGATACGATGGCGAATTATAGCACCAACGAATTCAAGGGCGGTTTAAAAATTATGATCGACGGCGAGCCTTGCTCGATCCTTGAAAACGAAATGGTTAAGCCAGGTAAAGGCCAAGCATTTAACCGCGTAAAAATCCGTAAGCTAATCTCTGGCAAAGTGCTAGAAAAAACATTTAAGTCAGGTGATAGTGTTGAAGGCGCAGACGTAATGGATCTGGATTTAGCCTACTTATATACTGATGGTGAATTCTGGCACTTTATGAACAACGACACATTTGAGCAAATCGCTGCAGATCAAAAAGCGGTTGGCGATAACGTGAAGTGGTTAGTTGAAAACAACATGTGTACTATCACACTTTGGAACGGCAATCCGATTGCGGTAACGCCACCAAACTTCGTAGAGCTTGAAATCACGGAAACAGATCCTGGCCTAAAAGGCGACACAGCTGGTACTGGCGGTAAGCCTGCAACACTCACCACTGGTGCAGTTGTACGTGTTCCATTGTTCGTACAAATCGGCGAAGTGATCAAAGTTGACACGCGTAGCGGTGAATACGTGAGCCGTGTAAGCAAATAAATGATTTTGACTTACGAAAATCCCGGTTAGCCGGGATTTTTTTTGGATGGAATTTAGGAGTAAATCGTCATGTGGCAACCAAGTGCATCCATCGACACGCTCAAGCAGCGCGCAAGCATGCTGGCACAAGTGCGAGCCTTTTTCACGGAGCGCGGCGTATGGGAAGTTGAGACACCCATTTTAAGTCAAGCAGGCGTTAGTGACGTCCATTTACGTACGTTTGAAACGACGTTTGTAGGCCCTAGGTACGCGCACGGTTTACCTTTGTTTCTTCATACCTCGCCTGAGTACGCGATGAAGCGCTTAGTGACTGCGGGCAGTGGTGCAATTTTCCAGATCTGCAAAGTGTTCCGTAATGAAGAAGCGAGCAGTCGGCATAATCCTGAATTTACGATGTTGGAATGGTATCGACCGGGTTTTGATGCTTTCGCATTAATGGCGGAACTTGAAGCTCTTATCATCGACTTGCTGAAATGTGGCAAAGCAGAGTATTTGTCCTATCAGACGGCATTTAACATGCACTTAGGGGTGTGTCCTTTGACTGCGGACGTTGCAACATTAAAGCGATTGGCCAGCGATAAAGGCTATGCAGACATCGCCGAAATTGAAGATGACAAGGACACGTTGTTACAGCTGCTTTTTTGTATGGAAGTCGAGACTCAAATAGGACAGGAAGTGCCTTGTTTTGTGTATGATTTTCCAGCTTCACAAGCGGCACTTGCCCGAGTAAATCCCGAAGACACACGTGTTGCAAGTCGATTTGAATTGTATTTTCGAGGACTTGAACTGGCCAATGGTTTCGATGAGTTGACTGACGCGACGGAGCAAAAAGCACGTTTTGAACGTGACAATGCGCAAAGACAGGCCATGGATTTGCCCTCTGTCGATATCGACACTCGCTTTATTGCTGCATTGGAAGCCGGTATGCCAGATTGCGCTGGTGTTGCGGTTGGTTTGGATAGGGTCATGATGCTGGCATTTAACAAACCAACCATAGCCGATGTGCTTTCCTTTGACGTAACCCGAGCTTAGGCTCGGGTTATTTGACAAAGCGCTGTAGATCTTTTTGGGTATTCTCACTTAATCGCGCCGCTTGCTTGCAGGCTGTGACGGCGGTGTCTACGTGTGTTTTGGCATCTTGTCCTAGTTGAACAATTTGCTCGACGGTTTGATGTGTGCGAGCTTGTGTATTTTCGAGTTGGTGTACTGCACTGACAATGGCTTCGAGTTGTGATTGATTGTGCGCAAATTCTTTTGTCATTGCATCAAAGCCGTTTGACGTATCTCGAATGGCTTTCTCTGCACTGCTGGAGTGGGCTATCAACTGTTCGGATTCTTGATTGGTTTCACTCACCAACACATTCATTTGATTGATAAACTCGCTGATCTGCCTCGTGGCGTTATTCACTTTGACTGACAAGTTACGCACTTCATCAGCCACCACGGCAAAACCACGTCCTGCTTCACCTGCTCGGGCGGCTTCAATCGCGGCGTTTAACGCCAGTAAGTTGGTTTGGTCGGAAAACTCTTCCACCATTTTTAGAATACTGCGAATGTTTTCACTGTTTTCACGAAGGCCTGACACGGTGGTCGAAAACTTGCCAAGCAACTCCGTGATTTTTTTCACTTCTGCCACAAGCGCAGTTAATTCTTTTGCGGAATTACGCACAAATCCTAAACTTTCGGTGTTGGCTTGATAGACACCATCAGTATTAACCACAATGCTTTGCAAACTCTGGGTGACTTCATCGCTGGCGGCAATGATAGTATCACCTTCTCGGATTTGTTTTGCACCGAGTTGTACGGTGGTTTGCATCGCATCAGTCACGCTGTGTGTACTGGTCGCCGCCGCTTTCGCACTTTCATAGCTGTCGGCCAACAATTTACTCAAGTTGCTCGTGAACGCGTTGTATTGCTCGGAAAGATCACGAAACTCATCAAAAGTGAATTGTGGTAATTTGGCGTTAAGATTGCCATTTTGGTGATTGATTTGAATAAGTTGGTCGCGCATTGCTCGCACGGGACGCACGATAAGATAGCACATGTAAAACACGGTAAAAGCAAACGCAGACAAGGTCACGAAAACCAGTCCCCAGAACCAGCCAACGGTTTGAGCCGTCTCACTTAGTGCCTGATAAAGCCAGTAAAAGCTGACTAATTGGAAGAGCAACACAAAGGCTAAGTTACCAACAATCTTCCGTGTAAGCGTAAAGAAAAAGTGTTCTTCTATTAAGTTATAAATGCGCATGTACCAACTCATTGTAGGGCGGCCTCGATTGTCCATTGCCCTAAAGTATTAGTTATTTATTCAAAATATCAAGTACTTAAGAATATTTTTGCCTGGCATGGATAATTACTAAAAATGCCATCAACGCCCAAGGATTTAAGGTGTTCGATGTCTTTTTGCTTATCGACCGTGTAAGCGTAGACTTTAAGTCCACGCTGTTTTGCGTCGTTAACAAAATCAGTATTAATAAACTCTCGGTCGACATGCAAACTAAATGCGTTCAAGTCTTGCGCAAATTTCGCGTATTCAAGAGGAATACTTGCCGTTAATGCGCCAATTCGTGCGGCTGGGAGCAATTCTTTTACGCGTTTCAGTAGCGGGTGATTGAATGACGAAATAAGCAACTGTTCAATGCGGATAGTCTGGTCATCAAGGTTACGCAAAATGAGGTCAATAAAACCTTCGATATTTGGTACCGTTTTGAGTTCAAGATTAATTTCTAAGCGCGTACCGACAAGGTCAAAGACTTGCTGGAGAGAAGGGATCGCTTCACCTTGGCCTGCATCAAATTGAGCCAGCTCCGCTGCGGTGTAATCCGAGACTTTACCATCACCCGATGTTGTCCTATCCAACCAAATGTCGTGTAAAACAACGAAATCGTCTTTGCAGCTTTGAATATCGATTTCAATACCGTCAGCTTGGCTTACGAGCGCGCCTTGAATTGCACTCAAGGTGTTTTCGGGGAAGTTACCACTGGCTCCGCGATGGGCAAAAACCTTCATTTTTTACCTCGTGCCTTTTTTGAAATTGACCAAGTTTCATAAAATGCGGCGCTTATTACCAATAAACCACCGACTAACGTGGTTAAGGTTGGACGCTCAGATAACAGCATAAATGCCAGCACAGTTCCATACAAGGGTTGCAAGCAGGATATTAAACCTGCGGTGGTGGCGGATAAGTGTCGCAAGCTTTGCGCAAACATGGCATGAGGCAAAGCGGTAAAAACAACCCCCGCGAGTAGTAATAGGTATACGCTGGGTTCCGTGAGTGCTTGAGGAGGAACTTCAACAAATGCGCACAGCATCAGTGCTGCGACAAACGTTTGATATAACATGGTATGTGGGCCACTGTAGGCGGAGAAATACTTCTTTTGGAGAATGTTGCGAAGCGCAAAGAACGCGCCAGACACAATACCCGTGAGTATGCCAAGCGTTACGTCATTGCCTAAATTAGCCTCAGGGACAAGCAAATAAATACCAAAAAGAACAACCACAGCAATCAAAATGTCTTTAAGCTGTGGCCTTGTTTTAGCAAACAGTGGTTCTAAGAAAACCGTCATCACAGGATAAGTAAAAAACGCAATGATCCCGATGGTCACTCCTGCCAGTTGCATTCCAACGAAATAAGTCACCCAATGCAGTCCAACCACAACACCCAACATAATCGCAACAAAATAGTCTCTGCGACTGTCGAGCTTAATGGTTTTGCGCTGAATAAGTCGTAACGCTAATAACGTACAACCCGCGATGGCTGTTCGATAGACCGTAATGTCTAAGGCGCCGAGATCGATTAATTTAGAAAAAAGAGCCGTACCACCAAAGAGTAAGACGGCTAGGTGTAATAAAAGTAAGCTTTGTTGTTCTATGCGCATGAGTGAGGGGGGATCATTTTTTGGCTCATGATAAAGGCTTTTTGTGTCGGTTTATAGTGTTGACGAAGTAGACGGGTGAGAATGTTGTGACAGTTGTCACTCGGATTCTGATATGGTTTCCCTATAATGGATAAATGTGATTGAAAAACGTTACGACTTTTTCATTTCGCGAAAACCGAATCGTATTTTTGTTTCCGATGGAGCTTCACCATGCGTTGGCAATCTCATTCAATGCAATTAGCCACCCCAAGTAGACAATTTTGGAACTGGGTACTCTTTAATTTTTTCGGGCTTTTACTTTTTACCATTGGTAAATACTTGGCATAAAGTCTCTACGTTTAATCTCATTATGCAGGTTGTTATCTACCTTGTGTTTGTTGGGTTATACGCAGTGGCTTTATATCAGCGTGGGGCGCGAGTTTTCCCTATCCTCGTTTTGATGTTTTCGGTGTGTTCTATCGGCTCGTTCTTTACTTACGGTACCCATAGCATGTTTGGGTTTATCGCTTACTTCTGTGGGTTCAGTTTTCTTTTTCCTTTCAACTTACTCATGCTGGCTTTGCTGCTTGCGGTGGTCGGCATAAATGCCGTGTTGATCCTACCGGAAATCAGTTACTTTTATTTGGGGCCTGCTGGCCTTTTGAGTATAGGTTTGTTCGCATTCGGTTGGATGGAGCAGCGTGAGCGAGTCCATCGCAAGAAAGAAAAGCAATCGCAAGAACAACTTGAACAATTAGCTGCGATTGCTGAGCGAGAGCGCATTGCGCGCGATTTACATGATGTATTAGGGCACTCATTGGCCTCGATAGCACTAAAAGCAGAACTTGCGAACAAACTCTTATTGTCCAATCAAACGGAGCGTGCGCAGTCTGAAAGTGCACAAGTGGCGCAATTAGCTCGGGAGCTATTGAGTGAAGTGCGCGAGGCTGTCAGTGGGTTGAAAGCAAAAGGGCTTCGAGCGGAAGTGGATAGTACGGAATCGTTGCTAAAAAGTAAGGCGATTGACGTCGAGATTGAGTTGGATGAGGTTGCGTTAAATGCCAAACAGGAAACCACTTTGGCGATGGTGTTAAGGGAGGCCACGACTAACATAATCAAGCACAGTAGTGCCCAGCATGTGTCGTTAAAACTGTGGCAAGAACAAAACAACGTACATTTCCAAATTTCGGACAATGGCACATGTCAATTGCTCAAATTTGGTAATGGTTTGAATGGGATTAAGGAACGTGTTGAAGCGTTAGCAGGAGACATTAATTTGTCGACGGACAAAAATGTAACCATGACAGTGCGGTTACCCGTCTGAAATGAGACGTTAAGGTAGTGAGGTTTTTATGCGTTTTAGTATCTCTAATTGATTGAAGTTTAATGTTTTCTATCTTTATTTCAAAGGGTTGTGGGTTTGGCTGACACGGTTGTGAGTTAAATAAATGACCTCATGCAATTTATTTTTGCTTGAGATGTTGCAAGAAGAATATATCTAAAAATTTAGCAGATTGTTAAATTGTTGTTCTTTATACCTAAAGATGGTACTTTGAGGTACTCTTTTGAAAAAGGGTACAAATGAACAATAAGGAAAATAAAAAGTGAAATTGAAATTACAAAAAAAACTACTTAAATCCCTATCTAATAACGCAGCACTAAACGCACAAGTAACTCCTCAAGTAGCTGGTGGCGTTAAGCAAACCGAATGGTGTAGCATGGGTCCAAAATGTCTAGTTACGAATACCTGCTATCCAACGGATAAAGTTGGCTGTACGGAAATGTAATATCAGTTCGTGATGCGAACGTAGTTCGTATCACGTTTGCTCTTCAACTGCGCTTCATTCAATTCCATCTTTTAAACATGCCAATCGCGCTATTTATTATGTAGTAATAAATTTAGATAAATCTTTAAATCCTTGTTTATAAATGATAACTAGGCATTATCCCGAGTTCTAATCGATCTGTTTGGGGGATAGGGCTACTACAGAGTGTTGGCGAGAGACAAATTTTACGGAAGGGAAAATGTATGATTAAAGTATTAGTGGTTGAAGACCAAGCTTTGGTTCGAGGGGCGATAAGTGCCTTGCTGGGCCTTGACCCACATATTGATGTGATTGCTGAAGCAAGTAACGGCAAAGAAGCACTGCAATCACTACAAGAACACACACCAGATATTATCTTGACCGACATTGAAATGCCGGAAGTCACCGGACTTGAATTGGCCGAACATCTAAACAAAAGTGGCCATAAGGCAAAAGTCGTGATCATGACCACTTTCTCTAGAGCGGGTTATATTCGTCGAGCACTTAATCACGGAGTGCGGGGTTTTGTGTTAAAAGAAGCGCCAAGTGAGTACCTCGTTGATACCCTAAAAAAAGTCATGCAAGGCCAAAAAGTCATTGACCCTGAAACTCGCCATAAATGCGTTAGATGATGCCGATCCTCTGACTGAGAAGGAGCGTAAAGCATTAAGACTCGCAGGCGAAGGAATGACAACAGCACAAATTGCTAATAATTTGTATCTTGGGGAAGGGACGGTCAGAAACTACCTTTCTGAAGCAATATCAAAGCTTAATGCGACAAACCGAATTGATGCAGCACGAATTGCTAAGCAAAAAGGATGGCTCTAACGGATTTCTGGGTGCAGAATTTGCTTAAATTAAACGATACGGGTTTATCTGTTCCTCGATTAACGATAAAATTACGTCTTTCGTATTAGTTTTTATTATTGGTTTGTTGAATTTTTATCATGAAAGAACTGCTGCTATTACATGTAGTCATCACGTTATGCTCTTGTGTGAGTACGGTTTTCTTATGGTTAAATTGGCGTATTCATCGCAATTTGCACGGTACGAAAGAGTGGGCGCTTTATGGCGCAAGCCTTACTCTGGCCAACGCGGCGTTAACGTTACAAGACTATTTACCAACTCAATGGATGGTGTTGCTAGCCAACTTATTCACCTTTGGTTGCAGTTACTTTTTTGCAAAAGGCACAGAAACATTTTATGACAGGCCAGTTTCGGCACGCTTGTGGTTGGGCCTTATGTTGGTTTGCATACCCACGCTGTGTTGGTTTGCCCTTATCGACCCGAATATCCAAATACGTTTATCGATAAATTATCTCGTGTCGTCTGTGAGTTTGTTTATTGCACTTCGCGCACTATTAATGTCGACAATAATTTCAAGACAAACCATCGCTGAGAATGGTTTGATGTTTTCTATCGTCGTGATCTGGTCAGCATTGACGGCTCGCGTGGTCATGCTGGCTGATTTTAAAGCCACAGACAGTGTACTTACTCCCAATCTTGCCAATGAAATCTTTGCGGTTGCCGTTGCGATTGTGCCTTTAGTTGTGGGTTTTTCGATGTGTTTGCTGTGCAGTGCGAAACGAGAACGAACGCTTTCAACACTGCAAGAGCAGGCGAGTTTAGATGCAGATAGAAAAAGTCGTTTTCTCGCGATGTTAAGTCATGAACTGCGCACACCTCTAAATGCGATTGTTGGCCATGCACACATGCTTAAGCGTATACCACATGAGCCAGCCAAGCATGCACAACTGTGCGATACGATTGAACACGCCGCTTTATCGTTGGCTGATTTAGCAAATCAAGTCTTGTTGCAAGCAAAAGGCGAGGTGACACCTGGTCAGCATCAATCCACTACCCTTAAAGCGATGGTGGAGCCTTTGTTTAAATTGTTACGCCCTTTGTCTATTCAGAAAGAGCTACATTTCCATTATGCCATCACGCCAGGGTTTCAAGATTTACATTACTCCTTGGTCAAAGAACCCGTTCAACTTGTGCTGAAAAATCTTCTATCCAATGCGATTAAGTACACGGATAAAGGAGAAGTGATGCTGTCTATCAGTGTTGAGCAGCAAATCGGCAATAATGTGCGTCTGACATTTGCGGTATCCGATACTGGACCAGGGATTTCGGACGAGCTGCTTGAGAAGATTTTTGATCCGTTTGTGACCGGGCAACTTGTTGAAAATATTGCGGATGGGGCTGGCTTGGGGCTGGCACTTTGTCAGCAGTTGCTTAGCAATGTTGGGAGCAGTCTCGATGCAGAGTCAGTACTCGATGAGGGCAGTTGTTTCCGTTTTTCCATTGAATGTGAATTGAGTGAAAGAACCCCAATTGCAATGGAATCTGAACTCAGCCCAATGCCCTCTAGTCGGATGATGTGCAATGTCCTTGTGGTTGAAGATGTAGAGTTAAATCAGAAAGTGATTGAACATTATCTTGAGCTTGCACATTGCAACTATCGAATTGCAGGCGATTTACGACAAGCGAGCCAATTCTTGACTGAATACGCCTTTGACGTTGTGTTACTGGACATGCGTTTACCTGATGGTTATGGGTTAGATTGGTTGACTGAGATCGTGCCCAATCTCACTGTAAAGCAAAAACCCTGTTTTATTGCGTTAACCGGTGATGTCTCGCAAATGGACCGAATTGCGTATCAACGCGCAGGGATCTTTGGCTGTTTAGATAAACCCATCGAACCTCAAGTCTTGTTTAGTCTCTTGCGTCAAGCGTTGGGCGAGCCTCTCGAAAAACAAAGTGGACTACTCGATTTAACTGCAGTTGACCATTTATTATCTGTGGTAGAAGAACACTATTTACAGACTAAGTTAATGTATCTTTCTGATACCTATGACTATGAAATTGCGCAATTGCAAGGTTTGGCGGATATTGGTGCTGAAGAGGCATTGACTGAGAAGTTAGATAAGTTAGTCAGTGAAAGTGCCGCTTTGGGCATGCAGTCGCTGACAGAAAAATTGAAGTCATTAGCGGAAATTGAAAATGGGGTTGAGAATTACAATTGGTCTGAACTTCGCGTGTGCATCAAACAAAGTTTAGAAGAACTGAAACAGTATTGCCGAGAGTTCCGAGCGAAAGAAGCAAGTCCTGATTAAGCACCAAATCGGCTGGCTATTTAACGCGTTAATTAGGCCACCTTTCCCCTGTTTATACAACGTAAAAGCATTGATCGATCTGTCGCGGTTGGTGGTTTTACGTTACACTAGCTAGCATAATGCAGTGAAAAAGAACGCGCATGTCAAAACAAGACCCATATCTAAGTCGTGAACAAGAAAAATACGATAACCCCGTTCCCAGTCGTGAATTTATTTTAGAGCATATCGCCAAAGCTGGTAAGGCAACGTCGTTTGCCGATCTGTGTAAAGCAATGAATGTGCTTGATACGGAACGCCAAGACAACTTTAAACGCCGACTACGCGCCATGGAACGTGATGGTCAATTGCATTTTAATAAATTCAAACGCTATGTGATCCCAACGGATGATGGCTTAGTGAAAGGCCGAGTCATTGGTCATCGTGATGGGTTTGGATTTCTTGAGGTCGAAGGCGAGCCAAAAGATTGGTTTATTGCAAAACATCAGATGCAATCAGTCATGCATGGTGATTGGGTGCTTGCCAAAGCGGCCAGTCGAGGTTCGGGCGGTAAAGTCGAAGCACGTATTGTGCGTGTGTTGGATGGCGAACGTTCACCGATCATTGGTCGATTTTTCAAAGAGAAAGGTACCTCTATAGTCGTGCCTGAAGATCCGCGTATCACGCAAGAAATTATCGTATTACCGGGTGGTGAAGGCGGTGCACGGCACAATCAAATGGTGCAAGTACAAATCACTCAACCCCCTTCACGGAATATGAATGCGGTCGGCAAAGTAATCGATGTACTCGGTGAACATATGGCTCCGGGTATGGAAATCGAAGTTGCACTTCGAAACCATGACATCCCTCATGTGTGGCCGGAAGCCGTGCTTGCGCAAGTTGCACCGTTAGGCGAAGAAGTGGACGAAGCTGCGAAAGCTGAGCGCGTTGACTTGCGTTCACTGCCACTGGTTACCATTGATGGTGAAGATGCCCGAGACTTCGATGACGCTGTGTTTTGTGAGCGCAAAAAATCTGGCGGTTGGCGCCTTTGGGTCGCAATCGCTGATGTGTCGCACTATGTGACGAAAGGCAGTCCGCTTGATCTCGAAGCGATAGAGCGTGGTAACTCAGTGTATTTCCCTGAGCAAGTCATCCCAATGTTGCCAAAAGTGCTATCAAATGGACTTTGTTCGTTGAATCCGCAAGTAGACCGTTTATGTATGGTCGCAGAAATGACGATTGCGGATTCGGGTAAGTTATCAGGCTATAAATTTTATCAAGCGGTGATGAACTCCCATGCTCGTTTGACCTACACCCAAGTACATCAAATACTGCAAGGTGACGAAGTACTCCGTGAGAAATATCAAACGCTAGTGCCGCATTTGGTCGATTTACACCAGCTCTATATGACGTTGAAAGCAACACGCTTAGAGCGAGGGGCCATGGAGTTTGAAACGTTAGAAACCCGTTTTGTGTTCAATGCTCAGCGTAAGATTGAAGCAATTGTTCCTCTTGTGCGTAATGATGCTCATAAACTAATTGAAGAATGCATGATTTTGGCCAACGTAGCGGCGGCGAAACTGTTGGAAAAGCATGAAGCGCCAGCGTTATATCGTGTACATGATGAACCAGACCAAGAAAAGCTCAGTCATTTTAGACAATTTTTACATGATCTTGGGGTAGAAAACAGCCTACCACTAGATCCATCACCGATTGAGCTGAGCAATGCTATTAGTTCGCTGGGTCCACGTCCTGAATTGGAATTAATTCAGACCATGTTGCTTCGCTCAATGAAGCAAGCGGTGTATCAAGCGGAAAACATAGGACACTATGGTTTAGCGTTACCTGCTTATGCGCACTTTACATCTCCGATTCGTCGTTACCCAGATTTAGTGGTTCATCGCGCCATCAAAGCAATTTTAGCGGCTCAAGGGCAAGTGGTTTCAGGCGCATTTGCCTATGAAACAGAAGAAGTAAATCAGCTCGGTGAGCAATGTTCGACAACAGAACGTCGAGCTGATGATGCGACGCGTGAAGTTGCGGATTGGCTGAAATGTGAGTTCATGCAAGACCATGTTGGCAGTGAATTCACGGGGGTTGTCTCTTCGGTGACGAATTTTGGCTTGTTTGTGCGTCTCGACGATTTCCAGATTGACGGCATGATCCATGTCAGTACGCTGGGTCAGGAATATTTCCATTACGATGGAGCTAAACAAGTGTTGGTGGGTGAGCACAGCAAAACGGTGTTCCGTTTGGGTGATAAACTGACGGTTCAGGTTGCTTCTGTAAGCTTAGATGACAGGCGCATCAACTTGGTGTTAGCGGGAGAGGCAATACCTGATCGCTACGCGCGTCGCAGCCGCCCGAAGGGCGATAGTAACAAGTCGTCATCAGCCAAGAGTGTCCGAGAGCAATTACGTGTTGGTGATGTACCAGGTAAAAAAGGTAAGAAACCAAGCAAAAAAGGCAAAGTAGCAAAGTCGACCGGAAAAGCAGGCAAAGACACTAAAAAGTCTGTGAAGAAGACCAAAGCAAAACGCCCGGGTAAAAATGCCCGAAAACGCAATAAAGCTTAATTCAGGAGAGACATTGCTGTGAGCAGTGAATTGATTTTTGGCTTCCATTCGATAGAAGCTATTTTGGCAAAAGAGCCTGAGCGCTTTTTAGAAATTTACGCACTAAAAGGACGTGAAGATAAGCGTCTCAATCCGGTACTTGAGCAAGCCCGTCGTTTTGGCATTTCTGTGCAATTTATGCAGCGTGCGGCTTTAGATAGAAAAGCGGATGGTGAACAGCATCAAGGGATCATCGCAAACATTAAGCCGGGTAAAACTTACAATGAGCGTGATTTAGATACCATTTTGCAAACGAATACTTCGCCGTTCTTTTTGGTGTTGGATGGTGTCACCGATCCACATAACTTAGGCGCCTGTTTACGAAGCGCAGATGCGGCAGGCGTACATGGGTTAATTGTACCAAAGGACAAATCCGCAAAGCTGAATGCTACGGCGCGGAAAGTGGCTTGTGGCGCAGCAGAAACGGTTCCGCTCATTCAAGTGACGAATTTAGCGCGCACACTTCGTGATTTGAAAGAAGCGGGAGTTTGGATTGTGGGTACTGCCGGTGAGACGGACACCGAGTTGTTTGACGCAAGTTTAACCGGACCTATTGCGATAGTAATGGGGGCCGAGGGCGATGGGATGCGTCGCTTAACGCGTGAGCACTGCGATGTTTTAGTCAAAATCCCAATGGTCGGTAGTGTATCGAGTTTAAACGTATCGGTTGCGACTGGTGTGTGCTTATTTGAAGTTCTACGTCAACGTAAAGCGGTAGCCGTTTAACGACAAGAAATTTGAAAAGCGCCTTTTGAGGTCACTCGAAAGGCGTTTTTTCGTTTAGTTATAGCGATTAGTAGCCAAATCCAAGCAACAAATCCTCCAACTCTACCAACGAGTTTACCGTGTAGGTTGGCAGGATTGCTTCAGGGCAAACCGCGCCGGGATGTTGAAGCCAGCATGAATCTATGCCGAATTGGTTTGCACCTAAAATGTCAGATGCCGCTGTGTCACCAACCATAAGCACTTTCGCTTTATCGGGATTGCCGAATAGATTGAGTGTGTGTGCGAAGATACGTGGATCCGGTTTGGCACAACCAATCAGTTCCGAAATGACAATATGTTCAAAGCTATCTTTTAAGCCCGTGTGTGCGAGACGTCTTTCTTGCAGCGCAGCAAAGCCATTAGTGATAATGCCAAGCGATGCTTTGCCTTTTAGGCGTAGGAGCATTGAACGAGCCTCCCGGTAAAGGCTCACATATGCTTGCCATCGCATTTAAAAAACCTTCATTCAGTTCTTCAGGCGAAACCCCCAAGCGTTCTCCCCAGGCTTTAAAGCGGGTAACTTGTAACGTGCGGGCATTGATTTTACCATTCTGGTATTCCACCCAGAGCGGCGCGTTGACGGCTTGATAGGCTTTGTTATCGTTTTCTGTGAACTCAACGCCGTACTCTGCAAACAAGGTTTTAAGACCGAGGAAGGCATTGAAACTAAATAAGGTTTCGTCAGCATCGAATAAAATGTGCGTGTACTTCAAAATTACACTCCTATATACAGCTCAGGAAAGTTAAAAGGCGCCATCGCGAGGGTTAAGGCTTGCGTATAGGTACTTTCTCGTGTCGCATGATGATGTGTAAGCAGTCCAATTGCACCGCCTTTTTGCTTCACGTTGGTGGTATTAAACGCGTTGTCCAACACATTACCAAGCTCTTCACCACTCAGTAGCGCCTGATAGAAAACTGGCGGCAAAGGCAGATTCGAGCTACGTCCAATACTGGTGTGGTCACGATTGGCGATAACGACATACGCAAAGGTTGCTGGACCGAAAGAAAAGTCAGCGGCGCCACCTTCCATTGCACAGTAGAAATCAGCGTCATGATTGGCTTGTAAAAAGATCACACGATTTTCTGCGCCAATACGGGTTTCATCTTCACCAATTGGTTGATCCGGTACTTTGCTCGGAGCATGAAGGCCTAGGCAATCAATTTCATGATCTGGGTAATACAATTCGAAAACGGTTTTTGCCGCGACGACTTTGACCGGATTTTTTGAACCCACAAGAATTTTTAATTTTTTCACGACGCATCCCATGCAAGTAAAACAAGCTCGTAGTTTACGAGCTTGTATGCAATGGCACAACAGCGGAGCGGGTGAGAATGTTCGAAGAAAAGGTTGGGTGTATTTAGATAGGTAAATCAACTGGCGCCATGTTTTCAAGCGCGCGTTTTTTGACAAGTAAATCGCGAATAAGCGGTGTAAGTACCAACTCCATTGCCAAACCCATTTTCCCGCCAGGTACAACGAGTGTGTTGATACGAGACATAAAACTGCCATCTATCATTTGCAGATAGTAAGGGAAATTTACGTCTTCAATGCCACGAAACCGGATCACCACAAAGCTTTCGTCAAGCGAAGGAATATCTTTGGCACTAAATGGATTCGACGTATCCACAGTTGGTACGCGCTGAAAGTTAATGTGGGTGCGCGAGAACTGTGGTGTGATGTGCTGAATATAATCGTCCATACTGTTGACGATGGAACTCATCACTGCCTCACGAGAGTGACCTCGCTCATTGGTATCACGGATCAGTTTCTGGATCCATTCGAGGTTAATAATTGGCACCATGCCAATGAGCAAATCGACGTGCATCGCGACATCATGTTGCTCCGTCACCACACCACCATGTAGCCCTTCATAGAACAGAATATCTGAGTTTGTTTCTAATTCTTGATAAGGCGTAAAGGTACCGGGAAGTTGATTATAAGGAACCGCTTCATCGAAAGTATGAAGGTAACGTCTGACTTTCCCTGCACCCGTAGCGCCATATTCTTCAAAAAGAGACTCTAATGCGCCAAAGTCATTGGCTTGTTCGCCAAAATAACTAATGTGTTTACCCGTTTGGATAGCTTCTCGTTTGAGCTTATCCATTTCTGGGCGAGTAAAACGATGGAAGCTGTCTCCTTCAACGTAGGCAGCTTTAGCATTAAGACTTCGGAAAATGTGTTTAATAGCACTGGTTGTCGTTGTTGTCCCTGCACCTGAACTACCTGTAATCGCGATGATGGGATGCTTGTCTGACATAATTTCCTCGGAACGTGTAAGTTTAAGGCAGGGCAAATTGCCAGCCTTTTGGATGACGTCGCAGATCAACATATCCTAAGTTTTGTGATTTGTCACCCAAGCCGTTATGATGGAAAAAATGGACAAGTGAGATGGATATATGAACTACCTAACCTGCTGCGTAACCGCGTTGTTGCTACCATTGAGTGTTAATGCGAGTCAAATTTTTCTAGCTAAAGCGAAAGATAATGTACTGCAAGTAACGGCCATTACAAGTGATATTGGTTACCATAACCAACCGCTTATCGCTGCGAATGGCGTGTATTTTACAGGCGAAGCCGGCAATGAAAAAAATACGCAAACGGACCTGTTTTTCTATGATTTTCAGTCTCAACAAACTCGTAATCTCACTAACTCATCGGTAAGTGAGTTTTCTCCAACATTGTATCCTTATGATGCAGGGCTTTCGTCGGTTGTTGTAGAACCCGATGGCACACAGCGCCTGTGGTTTTACCCTTTTGATACGTCTAAAAAACCGCAGCGGTTATATGATGATTTGAAGCCGGTGGGTTATCATGCATGGGGTGCAAAAGACGATATGATTTTGTTTATGCTCGGTGAGTCCCCATTATCTCTACTACAGCGACAGAGCATCAACGCACCGACAAAAAATGGCCAATGACATAGGCCGAAGCCTTTCGTACAACGCAGCTGCACACGCGTTTTCTTTCACGGTTAATGCGGATTCCCAGCAATGGTTTACAACGCTTGATGACGAAAACAAACAAGTACAGCGCCGTTTTGCCTTGCCGGAACAAGTACAAGACTACACATGGGTGGATGAAAATCACATCGCCTATGCCATTGGTGCGAAGGTTTTTCGACGCAATGTCAGCAATCCAACAGAAATTCAACCTTGGTACGATTTTGCAGAATATTGCGGTCAGATAAGTAGAATGAATTATCTTAACGAGACTCTGGCATTTGTGTGTGAACAGCGCTCAAACGAGCAATAAGGCACCTGCAGAACGTCAATATTGTTGAGCGAGCCTCCAAGGGTTTTAGGTTGTTGCCCACATAAATTCTCGGTATCAATGCTCCAATATTACCTTCGAATGTGGTTAAATAGCGCTAATTTATTGGAATTTAGACTGAGGCAATTGATGGCCATATTAGTTACAGGCGGAGCTGGGTACATCGGTTCACACACTGTTTTAGAATTACTCAATGCAGGGCAAGACGTTATTGTTGTCGATAACTTAAGCAATTCGTCTTCAGTATCTCTTGAGCGAGTAAGTCAACTGACAGGAAAGACGGTAACGTTTTATGAAGGGGATATTTTGGATAAACCCTTTTTGGACACCGTGTTTGCACAACACACTATCGAGCAAGTAATTCATTTTGCTGGACTAAAAGCGGTCGGAGAGTCAGTGCGAAAGCCGATTGAGTACTATCAAACGAATGTACAAGGCACATTGTCATTACTTGATGCGATGCGTGATGCAGGCGTCTTTAAACTGGTCTTTAGTTCTTCTGCAACCGTGTATGGCGATCCTGCGTCACTGCCTATTCGTGAACATTTCCCTGTTGGCGGCACCACGAATCCTTATGGCACATCGAAACTCATGGTGGAAATGATGCTACAGGATGTGGCGAAATCGGATACGCGTTGGTCGTTTGCGATTTTACGCTACTTCAATCCGGTTGGTGCGCACGAAAGTGGCTTGATTGGTGAAGATCCTAACGGAATACCAAATAATTTATTGCCTTATATTGCGCAAGTCGCAGTTGGAAAGTTGTCGCAGCTTGGTGTATTTGGCGATGATTATGATACACCTGACGGAACGGGGGTTCGTGATTATATTCATGTCGTAGACCTTGCGATTGGACACCTAAAAGCAATGCACAAAATTGAAAACGTTTCGGGTGTACACATCTACAATCTTGGTACAGGAAATGGATATTCAGTATTAGACATGGTGAAGGCATTCGAAAAAGCAGCTGGGAAAGCAATCCCATATGAGGTAAAGCCGCGTCGTGCTGGTGATATCGCTGCAACGTATGCCGCGACAGAAAAGGCACTTGAAGAACTTGGATGGCAAGCTGAGCGAGGTATTGATGACATGATGATTGATACTTGGCGTTGGCAAAGCAATAACCCTAATGGTTATCGAACTTAATATCCGTTAGGAGGGTGTGCGCACACCCTCCAGTGCTTTACCTGCTTCTGTGGTGATGAAAACGAATTTAGCAGTTTCTGTCGTTTCAACCGTCAAGACGTATTCAATTAATGGCCACTTAATTGGTTTTCTTAGTCAGCTTTCTCTAACCAATTCAACGCTAAATCACCTATCAACGCACAGATTGGCTTACTTGCAACTTTTACGTGATTATCAAGATAGACGATGTGCTTACGATTACGCCCCTAACGCGCAAATATAACCCCATCGCTATTCTGTCATCGAGTTTAGCAAGACGTTAAAACACCAAACAAAGCCCAAATCCGCCCCAGCCAAAACAAATAGCCCAGTCAGTAAACATTTCTCCTGTTGAAGCCAACGTGGCACTTGAAAATGCGAGTAGTGCAACCGTGCTCATTGCTTTAATCATATCAATATTCCTTATTTAATATATATGTTGAGTAATTTGGAGTGACTGTCTAAGACGTAGTCTTGCATCGACTCCTTTTGCATTGTGCAGGCCGTACAGTCAAACCAGTCAGGTGAAGCAGAAAGTAAAACTATTTTCTGCTCCTTACCTGATTGCTCTAACAAACCTGCCATTCCTGGCAAACGTTTTAGTTTTTGCCATGAAGACTGGGTATAACTGGCGTCCTCTGAATGCTCTCCTGATTCAATTAGTTCATTCAAGGCATCGCTAGAACCGCCAATTTGATAGTAGATAGGTGACCCTTCCGGATTTAACACAAAAAGATGTGGAAGGCGTTTTTTTAGTCCTGATTGTTTGAATGCCGCCTTATCAATATAGATCGATTGAGATTTTATTTCTGAGGCAACACTTGAAAATGCAATACATGTAGCGGCAAGTGCCACTGCGAGTCCTTTCATTTTTAATCCTTGCTGATTCGTGTGAAAACAAGTGTAGTTAGATATTCTTGGCTTGTAATAAAAATGCAATGAAACTTATTCAGTTTGACAGCTCAAATTGTCGCTTCAGCTTCGTAGTGTGTATATATGCACGCTAACGGCCTATTTAACTTATTGTATTTTAGTTGTTTTATTGGTTTAGTTTTTTTCAATTGTGAAAGGCCGTTAATAACAGAATCTAACCTTAACTGTATAAAATTCCTTTTCCCAAAGTTTAATTGAGATGACGTTGTTGGGGTGCTGCTTTAATTGGATTGATGTATAATGATGGATTGAGATTGTACTTGTCTTGCATGTTCATTTTCCTGAGCAGAGTGACGCCGATTAGCCGTATGAGCGATTTTTCATGACTGACTTATCCCCAAAAAATACAATGAGTGACTTCCGTCGTTTTTCCGTGGCACCGATGCTCGACTGGACGGACCGCCATTGCCGTACTTTTCACCGCAAGCTGACAAAGCATGCTGTGCTGTATACCGAGATGGTTACGACGGGTGCAATTATTTTCGGTAAAGGTGATTACCTCAGTTTTGGTGAACATGAAATGCCCGTGGCATTGCAACTTGGTGGTTCAGATCCAAAAGCATTGGCGGAATGCGCTAAACGAGCTGCAGCGCATGGTTACAGTGAAATTAATTTAAACGTGGGTTGTCCATCAGATCGTGTTCAGAATGGTCGTTTTGGCGCCTGTTTAATGGCTGAACCGAAATTAGTGGCTGAATGTGTGGCGGCGATGCAGGCAGAAGTCTCAATTCCTGTGACGGTTAAAACGCGGATAGGCATTGATGAACAAGATTCGTATGAGTTTCTAACTCAATTGATTGAAGATTGCCATAAAGTTGGCTGCGATGATGTCATTATCCATGCACGTAAAGCGTGGCTAAAAGGCCTAAGTCCAAAAGAGAACCGCGAAATTCCACCACTCGATTACCCACGTGTTTATCAGCTGAAAAAAGATTACCCGCAACTACACGTAAGCATTAATGGTGGCATTAAAACTATCGAAGAATGCCAACATCACTTGCAGTTTGTTGATGGCGTGATGATAGGCCGTGAAGCCTACGCAAACCCGTTTATGCTCAGTCAAGTGGATGAACTTATTTACGGTGATGCACCGTTTACAATGACGAAGCATGAAGTCGTTCGCAGCATGTATGACTACATCGAAACACAAATGACGCAGGGTTCTAACTTCTGGCATATTGCACGCCATATGTTAGGTATTTTCCAAAACCAGCAAGGTGCGCGTTTATTCAGACGCCATTTGTCAGAAAACGGCCATAAGAAAACGGCTGATCTTAGTGTGTTAGAAGCTGCTCTCGCCCTCGTACCAGAATAAAGTAATTTTCAACTGTCGCGAAAGCCACGTTTTGCCAATAACAAAACGTGGCTTTTTTATTGCCGTTGCAACATTGTTTACACTCTATCTCGCCTGAAATTGGGTCGACACTCAGCCTACCTCTGCCTTTGTGTTGCTCTTTTAAAAACTCACTAAAAAATAGTCAAATTGACTAACTTTGCCTCATACTGAGTTCGGCTTTAGTGATTCAATCTTTTCTAATTTATTGATTTTTATTATTTTAACTAAAGTGGCACGGAGCTTGGAATATCTTCCGTAACAATAAGTTGAACTCTGAGGAAAATACCATGGCGCTAATCGAACGAATCGAAAATGTCATTAAAGCAGAACTAAATGCACTTTTAGACAAGGCGGAAGATCCAAAAAAATTGGCGAGTGTCACGCTTAACGACTTGCAAGAATGCCTTGCGGAGTGTCGTGCTACGGCGGCTGGTTTGATCTGTGAGCAAAAAGCAATTTTAAGACATCGTGAGCAAAGCGAAAAACAGATCGAACAGTGGCAAGAAAAAGCAGAACATGCGTTAACGAAAGGCCGTGATGATTTAGCGAAAGCGGCGTTGTTTGAGAAACAAAAAATGGCTCAAGCGATGGAAAGCAAAGCGTCAGAACTCGTACGTATCGACGAAGCGCTTGCCAAACTTAATGAAGACGCGGGTACGTTGCAAGCAAAGATAGAACAATTGAAAACGTTACAATCTCAGTTGCAGCGTCGTGAAAACACAGCGAGCGTCCGTCTGAAAGCAAAACAAGTGCAAAGCACTGAGCAAGCACATGCAGCGATGGAAAAATTTGAGTTTTTAGTGTCTAAGGTGGAACGTTTGGAATCGGAGGTCGAAAGTTATGATCTGGGCGCGCAATCCACACAAGCACAATTTGCGAAATTAGAACAAGACGAAAAAATGGAGCAAGAACTGGCTGCATTAAAAGAAAAAGTTTCTAAGAAAAAGGCGAGCGCGTAACTGCACGCGCTGATATTGCACAAAATAGGCTGAATTGGAGGGCATGACATGTCTCAATTTTATCAAAAAAAATATCAACCGATGACGCGTAACCTAAGCAACAAAAAGTTAGCGGGTGTGTGTAGTGGATTTGCTGAGCGTTTTGACATGCCAGTTTGGCTTGTACGCCTACTAACTTTATTGGTTTTCTTTAAATTCCCAGTGTTGATTGTGATTGCGTATGGTTTGGCGGCATGTTGTTTACCGACTAAAACCATTGGGTCGTAAGGACTTTAAATGATGAAAACGGTATTTATAGCCTTACTTATATTGATGTTATTTATGGCATTGCCGTTGACGCAATCTCCTATTGTATGGTTTTCGATGGGAGATTGGCTTGCGGATTGCGATTGGGTCGGACTTGAGTTGTTAAGTTCTATCGCCGTTATAATTGCCATATTTGTCGTTATTACACTGATTAGCTTAGGCATTTTTGCCGCCGTTTTGATGGCCTTGTTTGCTGGGCTTTTAGCGCTACTCTTTAATTCAGCGTTTATTTTGTTGCCACTGGGACTTATCTTACTCGTGTATTGGCTTGTAACCGACAAAAAAGCGGCTCAACCGTAAGAAACGGTGGGGCTGCGGTGCAAAACGCCGTTAACGTCTAGAGACAATATGCGTATCGCGACAAAACGTTGTAACTTTAGCCGATACAAGTACGCGAGGTGCGTAAAATATGCTAGGTTATTCCTCATCTTATCTATAAAGGAATCGCCATGTTTACGCGTTTATTCAGTCTTATTTCGTTAGGCTTTTTTACTTGCACATCTTTTGCGCATCAAGGTCACGAACATGAACATCACACTGACACGGTAGAAGCTATATCGGTTTCTCACGCGTGGGTACGTGAATGGCTGCCGGGCACACCCTCTACTTCGGCCTATTTTATGGTTTCGAATCAAGATCATCACGCTGCGAAGTTAGTCAAGGCGACGGTGGAGGGTGTTGGACGAGTTGAAATGCATGAACACATTCATGCAGATGGCATGATGAAAATGCAGCAAGTGGAGTCCGTTGAGGTCGCACCAGAAAGCACATTGGCGTTTCAACCAGGCGGCTTCCATCTCATGTTATTTGAGCCAGCAAAACCAATCAAAAAAGGCGATAGCCTGAAGTTAACGCTATATTTTGCTGATGGCGATCGTGTCTTTACGATGGCTGACGTGAAAAGCGTAATGGAACAAGAGTCTTCTCATCAACATCATCATTAGGAGATACGATGGCTGAACATAAAGGAAAAATAGCGGCGGCATTTGGCGCTATCTTACTGCTTTTTTACCTTATTGCAGTTTATTGGAGTATTGAACCGGCGCGCTTTAATGTCGTAGAAAGCGCGAAGGCGGATGCGATGGCACGCAATGAGAAAATAGTTGTTGGTTATACGACAACCACGACTCTGATAAAGGTTGCCGAAACGCTATTGGATAAAAATGGGGGGTATCTTTCAAATGATGTGATACCACCCAGTGTCCTGATGGACAACATGCCTGCTTGGGAATACGGTGCGCTTGAGATGGTACGCGACTTGGCTTTATCAATGCGCAAAGATTTTAGCCGCTCTCAGTCTCAATCTACAGAGCATCCAAGTTTGAAAAAAGCACAACCGCAATTTAACATCAGCTCGACAGCTTGGATGTGGCCAAGTGCTGAGGGCGAATATCGTAAGGGCATTGAGTACCTTTACGAATATCGCGCGCAAATCGCCAATCAACAAGACGCGAATAGCCAGTTTTACGCTCGGGCAGATAATCTCCGTGGCTGGCTAAAAGAATCGGAAAAGCGCCTTGGTAGTTTGAGTCAACGCTTGAGCGCAAGTGTCGGCCAAGAGCGAGTAAATACCGATCTTGCTGGTGACAGCGCTGCGCATCAAGCTACTAATGCACCTCTTCGTCATGAAATTAAAACATCGTGGTGGCAAATTGATGATGTTTTCTACGAGGCTCGTGGCGCGACTTGGGCGTTATTGCATTTCTTAAAAGCGGTCGAGTATGACTTTGGTGACGTTTTAGATAAAAAGAACGCACGTATTAGTTTGTTGCAAATTGTACGAGAACTTGAAGCGACACAAGATACAGTTTGGAGTCCTATGATCTTGAACGGCAGTGGTTTTGGTTTAGTTGCGAATCATTCCTTGGTCATGGCAAACTATATCTCACGCGCCAATGCGGCATTAATCGAACTAAGTGAACTCTTAGCGCAAGGATAATTTGAATGAAAAAACTTTGTTTAGCGTTAGCTCTAGCGACAGCTGGATTAGCACCCGTTGCTCACGCAGATACCTTATTAGGGTTATACGTCGGCGGTGAAGGATGGAAAACTTCAAACGAAGGTAGTTTCGCAAATAAAGGCAATCTGCAAAAATTTAATTTCGAGGATGAAACGTTCACGAGCTACTACGCAGCGCTTGAGCACCCGATCCCATTAGTACCAAACATCAAGTTAAAGCACACCGAACTTGAGATTACCGGTTCAACTACGTTATCAGAAACGTTTGAATTTGGTGGCACCGAATATCGTACGAATACGGCTGCAACAACCGTTTCTGACCTCACACACAACGACATTATTTTATATTATGAGCTGTTTGATAACGATCTTGTCTCGATTGATTTTGGTGTCAATGTGAAGCAATTCGACGGTGAAATAACGGTAAAAGGTGAAGATCAAGCAACTGGCAATATGACGACAGAACGCGTGGATTTCTCAGGCTACGTTCCTATGGGTTACCTGCGTGGTGAAGTGGGCATGCCGTTTACAGGCTTAAGTCTTTTTGCTGAAGGTAGTGTACTCAGCATTTCTGGAAGCAGCATCCAAGACTACCAAGTTGGTGTCGCTTGGGCTTTTGTTGAGAATATGGCGGTAGACGTTGCGGTTCGCGCAGGTTACAGAAGCTTGCAATTAGAGCTAGACGATATTGACGATATTGATACCGATTTAGATTTTTCGGGTCCATTTTTGGGACTAGAACTCCACTTCTAATCGTTGTTAGTATTAGACAAAAAAGGGGCTTAAGCCCCTTTTTTATTGGAACCGAACAATCCTAAGCTTTATGTCAGAGGGATTATTCACTCCATTGTAACTGAAAGTCTTCTTCAAAGGCTTGCTGCAACGCCTGCTTGTAAAGCTTGTTAATGGGCGAATTGATGAGCTTTTTAAGTTCATCCCCCGTCTGGGTCAATTTGTAATAGCACAACACTAAATCACTGTGCTTGGCATTGAGAGCTAACTTTTGGCGTTGAAAACGAAATTGCAAAGCTTGATCCGATTTAAGTTCAGCTGATTCAATTTCTTGTCGATAAATTAAGCCAATATCCATCAGGGTAAGAATGTGTGGAAAACTTAAACCCGCTTTACTCAAATTCAAGCTCTCACGGTTACTTTTACGTAATAAGTCGAAGAACGAAGGTTTGCGATAGAACCCGAGAATGATGATGTGACTGTCGTCTTTTTCTGAGTAACCACACAAGCCAGCAGCACGGTGTAAGGCATCGGCTTCTCGTTGCGTCATTTGCTTTAATGTCTGCAAACTTTTAATCGAAAACGTACCCGGCGAGATTGTTTCCCCAACCAAAATTTTTGCCCATAGCAACTGCATTTGTGTGTTGGAGGTGTCTTCAGCAAGGTGAATAAAACGGTCCACCCAATCTGCATCTGGCAAGCCTTGGCTGGTCACCTCGGGGCAGACACGCATTGCTTCGCACATGATGGCTTCAATATTTTTCTGGCGCTGGATTTTGGTGAGTTGATTTCGTTTCAACGCACGTTTAAGTAAGCCGACATTGCTTTTTATCGCAAAGTTTTCGCCTTGCTTTCCACCCACCGTATAGCTGTTTTCATCAGCAGAACTGAGGCGTCGAGAATCAGCTTTGATAACTGGAAAGCCCAATTTGTCCTCAATGATGTAGGCCAAACTTAGCTTGGCTTGGGCATTTTTTACCGTCATGCGTGTCACTTTCTTGTGTTGATTGTTTATTTCTACAGGAGTCTGCAATATTTGGCTAGTCCCTTGTTAGAGCTAGGCATTGTAGGACGCCTTTTGGTCTTGGATAAAGATGTGAGAGTCTGATATCCCCCCCGCCAAATGAATATCGACAATGCGCAATGTCATCGGAAAAGACAAATTTGATGAGAGAATGTTTGCAGCAAATGTGCGGCGTCTAAGCTCAAGTCATTGGAATTAATTTATTTTCAGTCAGGTAGCAGCAATGCTGCGAACTTAGTCTATACTAATTGATGTCAGAAAATTTATGCTACGTCTTTTCTTTTATGCACATATGTTTAAAGCCGATTTATCAAAACAATTCGAATATTATCAATGGCTCGGCATCAATGCGGGCTTTTCTCGTGTAATACCCGCTTGTATTGGACTGAAGGAAGTAGAATGACACCAGAAGAGACCGATTTCCTATTTGCCGATCATGAAGATGAGGCTACCCCTGTTGCTGAAATTCGGGATTTTTGGGATGTACTTATTGTAGATGATGACCCAGAAATTCACTCCGTGACAAAGCTCGCGTTATCTGGTGTTACGTTTTGGGAAAAAGGTATTCGCTTCCATGATGCGTTTTCAGGCAAAGAAGCCATCGAGATCCTTTCACAACCGAATTCGATTTGCGTTGTTTTACTTGACGTCGTAATGGAAACGGATGATGCGGGTTTTCATGTTGTTCGGTTAGTCCGCGAACAATTAAACAATCGGTTTATTCGCATTATTCTGCGAACGGGTCAGCCAGGTTTTGCACCTGAAGAAAATGTGATCCGTGAGTACGACATCAACGACTACAAAACTAAAACCGAGTTAACCCGTAGCAAACTCGTTACTTCGTTAATGACAGCGATTCGTTCTTTTGAACAGTTACAGCAATTAGAATCTCATAGTGCGTCACTGGCGAGTATTCTGGAGGCGTCAAAAGCGATTCTTGGTCACACGGATATTCAAGTGTTCGGCGAAGCGGTGATCCATCAACTGGCGAATATTCTTGATGTTGAAGCCAAAGGGATCATGTGTGGCATGATCGGTGACGACAAACGAATCCTAGTCATTGGGGGGAGTGAAGATTATCAGCAGTATGTCGGCTCAGGACTCGAACAGCTCGATAATGGCCGAATTATTTTGCAGATGCAAAATGCCTTTGATTGTTTGTGTCATCAACGTACCGACCATGATTTAACCTTTATTTTGAAAACAAAATCGCGTTCAGCGGCAATTTACTTGGAATTAGAGGCGCGTCCCAATGATGCGCAGTTGCAGTTTGCCGAGTTATTTTTAACTAATGTGAGCGTCGGTTTAGATAACATTCGACTGTTCAACAAATTACGTGATGTTGCCTACAAAGATCCGCTGACCAAATTGCCGAATCGTTCCAACTTTGTTGAGATGATTGAAAAAGAGTACGAGCCGGACCATAACGAGTTTATCTTCGCGATTGTCGATATTGCGCAATTCTCCGATATCAATAACGAGAACCGGTCAGGAAGTGGGTAATTTGCTGTTGCTCGCGGTAATGGAACGTCTTCGCGTCGAATTTCCTGAGGCAAAAATGCTGTCACGTATCGGCGCTGATGTTTTTGCTCTGTTATTACCAAATGCAACGTTTGATGACGAACTGTTTCTTGATGCCTTATTAATCCCATATGCGGTCGGAGAACACGTACTAACAGTCCATTTCCATGTTGGTCTGTGTGAACAGCAAGACTTTCATAAACAAGGACTCGAGACGTTAAAATTGGCCTATATTGCATTGAACCAAGCAAAAATGGGCAAAGTCACTGTTGGACGTTACTCGGCGGACTTGGAAGAGCGAATGGCATGGCGACTGGGAATTATTCGCCAACTTCGACAAGACTTTGAACATCGGAAATTGGAAGTTTGGTATCAACCACAGCTTAATTTCCATTCACTTGAGGTTATTGGCTGTGAAGCGCTGCTGCGCTGGCCTTCTGGTAATGGCAATTACATTTCGCCAGCGGTGTTTGTACCAATGGCTGAAGATTCCGGTCTCATCGTTGATATTGGCCAATGGGTATTAGAGCAGGCTTGCGAACAACAACGGTTGTTGGCTCAACGTGGTTTCGATATCAGCGTCGCAGTCAACGTATCGGTACCTCAATTTAAAGTCCCTAATTATGCTCAGTCCGTTAAAGATACGCTCGAAGCCTATAAAATCCCATCGAATAAAATAGAATTAGAAGTCACTGAAAGCGTAGTGATGGATGACATCTCAGGTGTTATTGAAACACTTAAAGAACTCAAGAATTACGGCGTGGAAGTCGCCATAGATGACTTTGGTACCGGCTTCTCGTCACTGAGTTATTTACAAAAACTGCCGCTTGCAAGGCTTAAAATTGACCGTGCGTTTGTTAAAGATATTCCAGATAACGACAGTGGTGCGATTGCCTCATTGGTTATTTCTTTAGGCAAAAGCTTAGGTTTAAAAACGATTGCGGAAGGGGTGGAAACTCAAGAGCAGGCAACGGTACTTAAAACACTCGGATGTGATGAGGTACAGGGGTTCTTATATGGTAAACCCATGAAGAGCGATGAGTTATTCGATTTCTTGCAAAATACCAAGAGCGAAAGCCAGTAAACAAGCGGGATTACGCTATTTTTATTGTAGTAAGACGTGTATAATTCGCTCCTTTTTTAGCCACGGCCAAAGATTTCACTACGACTATGAGCGGATTAAAAGCAGAACGTTCGTTATTTTCCTATCCTAAATTTTGGGCAGAATGTTACGGCCCAGCACCATTTTTGCCTACAACTCGCAAAGAAATGGAACAACTGGGTTGGGATAGTTGCGACATTATAATTGTTACTGGTGACGCGTACGTCGACCATCCAAGTTTTGGTATGGCGGTGATTGGTCGTGTGCTTGAGGCGCAAGGTTTTCGTGTAGGTATCATTGCGCAGCCGGATTGGTCCTCTAAAGCGCCTTTCATGGAGCTTGGTAAACCAAACCTATTTTTTGGTGTTACCGCGGGTAACATGGACTCCATGATCAACCGCTACACTGCCGAAAAACGTTTACGTCACGATGATGCCTACACGCCAGGCAATGAAGGGGGTAAACGCCCAGATCGCGCCGTTATTGTTTACAGTCAACGTTGTAAAGAAGCGTACAGCGATGTTCCACTGGTCATTGGGGGAATTGAGGCAAGCCTACGCCGTATTGCACACTATGACTACTGGCAGGAAAAGGTACGTCGCAGTATTATTTTTGACGCCAAAGCAGACATCTTAATCTACGGAAATGCCGAACGTCCGCTTGTTGAAGTTGCGCATCGTTTAGCTGCAGGTGAAACGCCAGAGCAAATTCAAGACGTTCGTGGCACTGCCGTGATCCGTAAGACACCACTACCTGAATGGCGCGGTAGCGACTCCACCGCAATTGATAAAATTGGTAAAATTGACCCTATTCCGAATCCGTATGGTGCCGACGATGTGGGTTGTAGCAAATCCGAATTTGCTGCGGCAGGGATCGATTTGCAAGCGGAAGCGGCAAAACCCATCGTAGTACAACCGCCACGCTTAAAACCATATGAGAAAGCTTATGTGAAGTTGCCAGCCTTTGAGCAAGTGAGCGTCAACAAACCTCTGTACGCACACGCTTCACGTATTTTGCACCAAGAAACAAATCCAGGGTGCGCTCGAGCATTATTCCAGCGTCATGGCGATCGTTATGTATGGGTAAATCCGCCTGCCTATCCTTTAGAAACCGAAGAAATGGACCACGTTTTTGGTTTGCCATACCAACGTGTTCCTCATCCAAAATACGGTAACGCGAAGATCCCGGCTTATGACATGATCAAAACGTCGGTCAATATTATGCGTGGGTGCTTTGGCGGATGTAGCTTCTGTTCAATCACGGAACATGAAGGTCGTATTATCCAAAGCCGTTCGCAAGAGTCGATTTTGGAAGAAATTAATCAGATCCGAGACAAGGTGCCTGGGTTTACTGGAGTGATCTCGGACTTAGGTGGGCCAACGGCCAATATGTATGGGTTGCGTTGTAAAAACAAGCGTGCAGAAAGTACCTGTCGACGTTTATCGTGCGTTTATCCGACCATATGTGAACACATGGATACGGATCATACTCCAACGATTGAACTCTACCAAAATGCGCGCCAAGTCAAAGGGATCAAGAAAATCCTGATTGCGTCGGGCGTACGTTATGATTTGGCAATTGAAGATCCACGTTACGTGAAAGAGTTGGTGACACATCATGTGGGCGGATATTTGAAAATTGCGCCTGAGCATACCGAAAATGGTCCATTGTCAAAGATGATGAAACCGGGCATGGGAGCATACGATAAATTTAAGGAGCTGTTTGAGCAGTATTCGAAAGAAGCAGGTAAAAAACAGTACCTGATCCCTTACTTTATCTCGGCTCACCCTGGCACTACAGACGAAGACATGGTGAATTTGGCGCTTTGGTTGAAATCACATGACTTCAAGTTGGACCAAGTACAAAACTTCTATCCTTCACCGATGGCAAATGCGACAACGATTTACCATACTGAAATGAACTCGCTAAGAAACATTAAGAACAACACGGAGACCGTGGCCGTGCCGAAAGGGGCGAGGCAACGTCGCTTACATAAAGCGATTTTACGTTATCACGATCCGGCTGGTTGGCCAATGATCCGTGATGCACTTCGAGCGATGGGGAAAGCGAATTTAATTGGTAAAGCGCCGCATTGTTTGGTGCCTGAAGAAGGTCGCAATGAACGACCAAAGACAACGTCGAAAGGCCAGCCTGCGTTAACGAAACACACCGGTTTTGCTCAATTCAAAAAAGCGAATACCAAGCCGCGCGTTGGCGATAATAAAAATCGCAAAGAAACGTTTGGTAAGAAGCGTGCAAAAAACGCATAAAGAAGGCGAGCTTAGCTCGCCTTTTTCTTTAATTTAGAACCTTAAAAGCGATATTCCCAACTGCTACTAAAACGTGTATCGCTCGAGGTGTCTTGCGGATTCTCTTGGCGGACATAATTGGCAGATACGCGCCAAAGTCCATTGAACAATCCGCGTTGATAGCGAAGTTCAAGTTCAGAGAAATCGCTTTCTTCTTTAGAGTGTCTTTTTAGTTTGGCGCCATAACCTTGACCCGACGACTCAAAACGTTCGTAACCTAGCGTCCAGCCTGACATTTGCTGTGGCAGTGCACTGCCAAGCCACCAATCGCGGTTGGTAAACTGGTTTTTAGGAACGACGTCTAAATTACAACCCACCAAAACGCGACTTTCAGAACAATTTTGCTCATTGTCCGTGTACTCAATATAGTATTTACTGCGACTTGAAGCGGTTGCAGTGAACGTTTCAAAGCCTGCCGTAAACGTAGGAGAAATGGGTGTTAAGCCGGATTGGTTGTGGCCCATCCATTCCCCGTAAATACTAAATGGAATCTGGCCTGCAAGCATTGAATATTTGACATCGAAACTTTGCAGCGTCTGTTTTTTCGGGGTTTCTCGTTCCAACGTTCGGTCATATTCAAAAACGAATTCACTGCTCAATGTGCTGGTGGCGATTTCCAAGCCCGGTAGAGGGGTGGCTGCAAATCGCAAAGCCCACAAGTTAGATGAAGGGTTCTTTTTTACGTTAGCGATTGGTTGACTAGGACGCTGTTGCGCAGCAATCGCCGTCACTTGCCAAGGACCTAAAAAAGATAAAAATGACGGGCCAAGTTGCGAACTTGCACGAGTTAGGCGAAGTCCTGTCATTGGTGGAGCATGATTTGACAAGAGCTGTGCGTTGTCATTGCTTGAATTTCCACCAGTACGATAAGCGCTCTGCACTTACTGCCCAGTTATCAAATAAAACCGCAAGATGACTGCCATCGTAATTGGTTGTCTTGCCATCAAGTCCATCACGCTGATAGTTCACTTGCACTTTGGCACTGACATTTTCACTCGTCATTAAGCCGTATGTGTCCAACCCTGCTTTTGCTTTGTCGCGTGGAGCGAAACCTTGCGTCAATTTAGCATCACTGGAATAGTAGGCTCGAACCCCAGAATCACGCTTTAACTTTGCGACGCGCAGAGAATGTTCAACGTGTTGTAGGGCAAACATCACTTCTTGTGGAAGTGTGGCTCTATCAATATCAACCAGATCAGACGCAATACCCTGCCACATCAAAGGATATTGATTTACCGGGTGATGAATAACACCGTAGCTGACAAGCAAGTCGATAGAGTTTTTTAGTTGAGTATCACCTGCATCAATCCAAGGTGACGCTAGGGAACCTTGGCTTACTAATGCAAGACTCAGACAAAGCAGACGCTTTTTCATCCGTGGAGTTTTTCCTGTAGTGCTTTTGAGACGAGAGGGTGGACAAATTGGCTAACGTCACCGTGGTGAAGCGCCACTTCTTTAACTAAGGTCGATGATATGAATGAGTTTTTTTCTGATGGTGTTAAAAACACGCTTTCCAAATCTGGGTTTAAACGTCGATTCATGTTGGCAAGTTGAAATTCATAGTCGAAATCAGACACGGCTCGAATGCCTCTAATCAACACATTCGCATTTTGTTGTTTCGCTAAATCAACCAATAACCCTGTAAAACCAATGACTTTTACATTCTTCAAATCACGTGTAATTTCGCTCGCTAATGCCACTCTTTCATCCAACGTGAAACATGGTTTTTTATTTGGGTTGTGTGCAATAGCCAAAATAACGGTATGAAACATTTTTGCGGCACGTTGGATTAAGTCCATATGCCCATTCGTTAACGGATCAAACGTACCAGGGTAAAGTGCAACTACATTCATTGTCGTATCATCGAAATTCAAATTATTGATATATTAACAAGCTTTTATTGGAATAACAGCAGTTACTCTGTGTGAAACTGTTTCCGTTAAAAGACCAATCTGTCTCACGTGAATAGGTTGATAGAGCGTAGCAATGGGGGTTGCACGATAGCGAATTCCAAACCGTGATTTAGCATGGAATTTTCTATAATCATGGTGTTTGAACAAAATTCATCCCCATTTGGTGAAGTTACCCTAGGTATCACCTTTGGAATTGGCTATACTGCGGCCAAGCTGTTGGTCGTTGTAGCGACACTTATTCGCGGATCTTTGTTGCGTGGCAATATATTACCTGCGGTAAGAATGCGCACTTGGCTACTGAAAATTGTTTCGTCATTTGATTAAGCGTTCTATGGCGAAACCTTTACAACAGCATCGTTTATTTGCAATTCAATGGGACTAGGAAATGAATACCAAGGAAAAAATTATTCGAACTAGTATTGCCATGTTTAACCTAAATGGTGAGCGTGCCGTGACGACAAATCACATTGCAGCGAATTTAGGAATCAGTCCTGGCAATTTGTATTATCACTTCAAAAATAAAGAAGACATCATTCGTCATATTTTTTCCTTGTACAGCGAACATCTCAATACGCATTTTAAACCACTTAGTCTTGGAGAAAATGCGCTAGAGCAGCTAACGTTATACTTGGATTCCTTATTTGATTTGATGTGGCGTTACCATTTCTTTTACGACAATCTGACCGACATTTTGGCAAGAGACAACGAATTGAAAAAAGACTACATCGCTTTTCAATCTCAGTTGTTTGAGCAAGTGAAGGCCGTTGTCATTGCATTGCGAGATGTAGACGTAATAGCCATCGACGATGAGGATGCAAAAGAGTTAGCTCACATGTTGAAAATGACGGTTAGCTTTTGGACGCCTTACGTTAAGGCTAGACGGTTGACAGGGGTGTTAGAGCAGCAAGATATCTACAATGGTATCGTGAAAGTGTTAATGTTGTTCAAGCCTTATTGCACGCAAATGAGTAAGCAAAAAATTGCCCAACTGCAAGCACATTATCAAACGCTGGCAGACGAATCATTACCGAGCATTGCGTAAAAAATCAGCGTTTCCTACTTGCTGACATTTTTGCTATAATCCCGCGCCTTGTTTTTGGGTGCGGGTTGTAGTCGTCACATTTGAACTCACTCAGCACACGCAAGCTTACTTCGTTTGTCGCAAACAAGTAAACTAACCTCTTAATTCGAGTGAGTTTTATGTTGAAATTTATCGTTAAACTACATCCTGAAATCATCATTAAAAGTAAGTCTGTGCGTAAGCGTTTTACGAGCATTCTTGAGCGCAACGTGAAAATGATTCTGCGCAAATTTGATGAGAAAGTCGCTGTAAAAAACAATTGGGACAACATCACGATTACCACCCAACTGAGTGATGAACAAACTCGTCTAACGTTTATTGATGAGTTAAAGCGCGTACCAGGTATTGAGCAAGTGGTTGAAGTTAAAGAAGTGATCTTCGACACGTTGGACGACATCTATCAACACGCGCTGGGTTTAGTCGCGCCAGTCATTGCTGGTAAAACGTTCTGCGTGCGTATTAAGCGCCAGGGTACTCATGACTTCACGTCGACTGAAGCTGAGCGATATGTTGGTGGTGGCTTGAATCAAAACGTAGAAGGGGCGAGCGTTAAGCTTACGCGTCCGGACGTAACTGTAAAAATCGAGATTAAAGACAATCGCGCTTACCTTTTAACTGAAATTCACCGTGGTTTGGGTGGTTTCCCTCTACCAACGCAAGAAGATGTTCTCAGCTTAATTTCAGGTGGCTTTGATTCTGGTGTGGCTACGTACCACATGATGCGTAAGGGCGCCCGCACGCATTTCTTGTTCTTTAACCTAGGTGGTGCGGCTCATGAAATTGGGGTTAAGCAGGTAAGTTATTTCCTTTGGAAACAGTTTAGCTCAACACACCGCGTGAAGTTTATTGCGGTTGATTTTGAACCTGTAGTGGCCGAGATTTTAGAAAACATCGACAGTGGTGAAATGGGCGTGGTGCTTAAACGTATGATGATGCGTGCAGGTAGCAAAATCGCAGAGCGTCTCAATATCCCTGCACTGGTCACTGGTGAAAGCATTGGCCAAGTTTCTAGCCAAACATTGGCAAACTTGAGCGTCATCGACCGTGTCACTGAAACACTTATTCTACGTCCACTTATTCACTTGGATAAGCAAGAAATCATCAGCACCGCACGTCAAATCGGGACGATAGAAATGGCGGAAGCGATGCCGGAATATTGTGGTGTCATTTCTAAGAAACCGAACGTCAAAACACGCATTGGTAAAGTGCAAGCGGAAGAAGAAAAGTTCGATTTCGACGTGTTAAACACCGTAGTTGATAACGCGCGCATCATGGATATTCGTGAAATTGAAGAAGCCACGAAAGAAGAAGTGAAAGAAGCTGAATCAGTTAGTGAATTACCACAAGGTGCAGTAGTCCTTGATATTCGTTCACCTGAAGAAGAAGACGACTCACCACTGGAAATTGAAGGCTTTGAAGTGAAGCACCTACCATTTTTCCGTTTGGCTACACAGTTTGGTGATTTGCCTCAAGATAAAGAATACTTCTTATATTGTAAGAAAGGGGTAATGAGTCAGCTTCAAGCCCTGATTTTACATGAAAAAGGGTATCTCAATGTACGAGTGTACAAGCCGTCTAAGTAGTTAAAAAAAGCGCCTCAGGCGCTTTTTTTCTGTATCTGTGTAAGTAAACGCGCGTTGAAAGGCGTTTGAGAGCCTTTCTGCTGTGCCTGCCGACATATGAAACCACAAATAGCATCTATTTCTGTTTCCCTTTTTAAATGAATATCTTGACGCATGGATGAGCGATTATGAGCTGTCTGCTGCATCACTTGGTAGGCTAACGCGAGCGCGTCCGAAAGCGAAATAGTTACTCCATTTTGATTTGCTATCCAAACCGCTTCATTTAATAGCCCCAGTATTTCACTGGCAAAGTAGGGTTGCCGCAACACGCCATTATCGACATCTTCACGCGCTGATATCGGATTAATGGCGACATTGACCAGTAACTTTTGCCAGCGCAGCAGCTGTATATTTTCATGTATCGCACACTGTGGAAAGTGAGTTTGCATGGCAGTAATCAGAGAAGGAATGGCTAGATTGCCTTGGCTTAAGTTACCCAACCAAGTCGCTCCAATCCCTTTGTGTACAACCGTGTCAGGGGATGACTTAAACCCCCCCATATTTGTGGTTGCAAACCACATCTGTTGCTGTTGAGTGAGCCTTTCAAGCCATGGGGTCAAATCACTCATGCCATTGTGACTGATTACAATCGTTGCGTCGTTGCTTAGGTAAGGCCAAAGTTGCTCAAGCGCTGTGGGCAACTGGTAAGCCTTTACACAGATCAGTACTCGTTCAATAGACTGCCGTTGCAGGTGATCAAAGTGAGCATGACTCACGTTGAGCGGCGTGGTGACCAATTCATGTTGATAAAAATAGGGTGTACCGGTTTGATTAGACCGAGTGACCACGGTAACCGGAGCGAAAAGTTGGCAATATCGTGCAAAAAGCAGCCCAACGGCGCCCGCTCCAACTACATAAACAGGCTTATCGCGTTTTTTTGGTTGCTTTTGTCCAGCCATAATATCCTGCGAAATAGACAATAGCGCCGGCCATATCGGCAACGAAATCCGCAAACGAGGCTTGGCGATAAGGAACAAAAGATTGCAACACCTCGATACTAGCACCATAAAATGCGAGCAGCACTAAATGCAGCCACACGGGAAGTCGAAAGGCATGGTGAAGGATAAACGCCAAGCCAAAGAAGATAACAAAATGCACAACCTTATCGACATGTGCAAACAGTACGAGATTCGTTTTTACCTCTTTGATGAACAATGCGGTACAAATAATGAGACTCGCTAAGAAAAGAAATTGGTAAACACGCCTTGTCACGTTAATTCCTACTACGACTTTATTATTGCCTCGAGTATATCATCGAAACGTGGACGTAACATGAATATTCTGGTCTCTCCTTCGAGTTTCCATGTGCTTACTTTGGATTTTGTTTGCGCACAATTATGTTGAAATTTTCCTTCTGATAACGAGGGCTGGTATACTAATCGTAATCAATTTTAGGAGAAAATTATGCCATCATTTGACATCGTGTCAGAAATTGAAATGACAGAAGCAAAGAACGCTGTAGATAATGCTGCTCGTGAATTAGAAACGCGTTGGGATTTTCGTGGTGTAAATGCGTCGATTGAATTAGATGACAAACTGGTTGTGTTAAAAGGTGAAGCGGAACACCAATTAATGCAACTGTTTGATATTTTAGTAAGCAAAGCAGCTAAGCGCGGCTTAGATGTTTCATGTCTTGAGCTGCAAGACGTTGTGCATTCAGGCAAAACGTTTTCTCGCAAAGTAGGCTTAAAACAAGGTATTGATAAGGATATGGCGAAGAAAATTACCAAACTTATCAAAGAATCAAAAATTAAAGTGCAGTCGAGCGTTCAGGGCGAAGAAGTACGTGTAACGGGTAAAAACCGTGACGATCTTCAAGAGGTGATGCAACTCATCCGTGGTGCAGAACTTGGTCAACCGTTCCAGTTCAAAAACTTCCGCGATTAATCCTGCCTGTCGGAAGCAGTACCCACTGCTTCCTGCATCCACTTCACCCCTTTTATAGCTTTCTAGACGTCCATTGACATTTGGCCGCCAAATTTGGACAATAGCGCCTCTTTTCAAGGTGCTTGATAGTCGTTGTTTTGGACAGCAGACTGGCAAGATAATCGGGAAGCTTGGTGCGGTTCGCAAGATGTAAGCCTAATCCAACACTGCCCCCGCAACGGTAAACACAATAGTGTAAGTCCGGAGACCGGCCTTGGAGCTATCTTACTTACAACTTGTGCGGTGGGCGCAGGTCAGGGGACATCATGTACAAACTATCATTGCTTGGCGTTGCAATTGCTGCGTCTTCGTCACTTTATTCCACATCTGCTCTGGCAAACAATGTTGAGCGCATAACGATTACAGCAAATAAATTAGAGCAAAAAGTCGCGGATGTAGCTGCTTCTGTGATTGTTATCGAGCGCGCGGATATTGAAAAAAGCGGTGTGAATGATGTTGCAGCATTGCTGTCACAACAAGCTGGTTTCCAAATTAATCGTAACGGCGGACTTGGTCAAAATACTGGGTTGTCACTTCGCGGTTCGAACACACGTCACACACTCGTCCTTATCGATGGTGTACGCGTTGGTTCTGCAACGCTCGGTTATAAATCAATTGCCAATATTGCACTTAGTAGCATCGAAAGAATTGAGGTCGTCAAAGGTTCACGTGCTGCTGTATATGGTTCGGATGCATTGGCAGGTGTGATTAACATTATTACCCGACAAACGACGGCAACAGAAATTACAGTCGGAGTGGGGTCAGACAGTTATCACGTTGCTGAACTGGCTGCGGGCACACAAAAAGGTGGCTGGGACGTCGACCTTAATGCGAGTTTTGAGAAAACCGACGGTTTTGATGTTATGCAGACACTCCAATTCGATAACGATGGCTACCACAATGTCAATGTTGGGCTTGCTGCATCATACCAAGACGAAAGCTTAGGTCAGGTATCGGCGAAAATTCAACATAACCAAGGTGAAGTCGATTACGACAGTGCTTGGGGTGGTATTAACGCAACCGATTACCGAAGTGAATTCAAAAATGATTTGCTGTCATTAGGTTGGAATAAACGCATTGATAATGTCAGCCTCGCGTTGGATATCAGTCGCGCATCAGATGAATCGGACGATATAAGCGAAGGGTTTGTTAGCACTTTTGACACCACTCGAACCACGAAAGAAGCAAAAGTAACGTGGTTTGCGCTTGATTCTGTGACCGCATTAGCAGGCTTCTCGCACAATAAAGAAGATGTTTCGGGCAGTTCTACGATTTATGATTTAAATTCCCGTTCGACATCAGCTTGGTTCATGGGCGCGACATATGCAGAGAAGGCTATCCAAGCCGAGGGCTTTGTGCGTCGTGAATCCGATGATCAGTTTGGCAGTGAAATAACGTACAGTATTGGGGCAGGCTACGATATTCGTCAAAACTTGACGCTCCATGTATCACAAAGTACCGGTTTCAAAGCGCCAACCTTCAACGATTTGTATTTCCCAAATTCGGGTAACGCAGCATTAGAGCCTGAGAATTCACGTCATCAAGAACTTGGTATTAAAGGCTTTACGCAAAACGTGAGCTTTGAGACGGCTATTTTCAGCACCGTATTCGACAACAAAATTGCATGGACTCCAAATGCTCAAGGTAAATGGCAACCTGCAAATATCAATGAAGCGCGCCATCAGGGCATCGAAGTGAGTGTCTCTCATACGTTGTTGGGACTTGATTCATCTTGGAACTACACGTACTTAGATGCTAAAGACGAACAAACAAACAATGAACTGACCTACGTGTCCAAGAACACATTGAACTGGCGTTTGGCTGAACAATTCGATGCGTTGGAAGTCGCGACAGAAGTGCAATATCGCAGTGACCGTTTAGGGAAGTACACACAGTTACCGTCATATACGCTTTTTAACTTAGTTGCAAACTACACATTTACGAATGAAGTTTCGTTGAATGCGCGCATCGAAAACGTATTTGATAGGGACTACAACGCGGTAGATGCGGGTATTGCTGACAGTGGCGTGTTTTATTACAACACGGCTGAGCGTCGATTCTACCTGAATTTACGAGCTAAGTTCTAAATCGGTTTGAGCTTGAGATGAGAAGAAAGAGGCAACCCGAGTTGCCTCTTTTTTTGTGCGATTAGTCGTTCAGCAGTTCTGCAAAATGCCGCGAAAACTTCGCTAACTTAGGTGCAATAAGTACACTGCAATATCCTTGTTCTGGATTCAAATTGTAATAGTCTTGGTGGTAAGTTTCCGCCGAGTAAAAGACGCCTGCTTCACTCACTTCAGTAACAATGCGCTCTGAGAAATGCGGCGCAACTCGCTCAATGAATTGCAGAGTTTGTGATTTCTGTTCATTGGAGTGATAGAACACCACACTTCGGTATTGCGTACCAACATCGTTACCTTGACGATTGAGCTGAGTTGGATCATGCAATACAAACAGCATCTCTAACAGGGTTTCAAAGGACACAATACGTTCATCAAACGTGATTTGTACCACTTCGGCATGGCCCGTTAAACCTGAACATACAGCGCGATAGGTGGGGTTGTCGATATGCCCGCCCATGTAGCCGGATTCAACGTGTGAAACCCCTTTGACACGGCGAAAGGCCGCGTCAATACACCAAAAACAACCACCACCAAACGTTGCAACTAGCATCTTAGTTTTCTCCTTATTTTAAAGGATGTTGGGTATCTTGCTCGTCGAGTCGTTTTGCAAGGAACTCAGGCGATTGTGTTTTTCGCGCGAGCGCAAGATAAGCGGTTGGGACGACAAAAAGCGTAAGTAATGTGGCAACGCTGACCCCAGCGAAAACCACGACCCCGATAACAGCACGACTTTCTGCACCTGGACCTGTTGCCAACACCAGCGGAATTGCGCTCATAACCGTCGTTAACGAGGTCATGATTATTGGACGCAAACGTTGCTTCGAGGCACGGATCACCGCTTCTTTGAATTCTACACCACGGTCACGCAATTGATTGGAGAATTCAACGATGAGAATACCATTTTTGGCGCTTAAACCTATCAACATAACAATACCGATTTGGCTATAAATATTGATGGTATTGTCGGTGACAAATAATCCAAACATCGCGCCGACCAAACCAAGAGGTACGGTCAACATGATCACAAACGGATGCACAAAACTTTCAAACTGTGCCGCTAATACTAAAAAGGTGACCGTAAGGGCGAGAATAAAGACATACGTCATTGCGGAGGCGCCCTCGTAAAACAGTTGAGATTCACCTTTGTAGTCGATTGCACCGTCGTTTTTGTTTTCTTCCGCCGCGACTTGGTTGAGGAAGTTAAGGGCTTCTTCGAGCGTGTAATTATCAGCTAAGTTGGCTGATATAGTGATAGCCCGCATGCGGTTGTAACGGTTAAGTCGGGCAGCGGTCGCTTGTTCCGTTAATGTTACTAAACTGTCCAGCGGAACAAGTGCACCCGTACGTGACTTCACGTAGATGTTGGCGATATCCGACGGAGATGAAAAATCGGCTTTTTCCCCTTTTAGTATGACATCATATTCTTCACCGCGATCGATAAAGGTCGTGACTCGGCGTTGCCCTAACATGGTTTCAAGTGTTTTGCCCACATCGTTTACGGAAACACCGAGATCGGCCGCTTTCGCTTTATCGATACTGACTAAAAATTGTGGGAAGGTTTCTTTGTAATCGTGGTCGATACGGACCAAGCCAGGATTTTTCTGAGCTTTAGCAATGATGCGATCGCGCCACTGCGCCAATTCGCTGTAGTCGTTTCCTTGGAGCACAAATTCAACCGGGCGAGAATTGCCGCCACCACCAATGCCTCGGCGCATAATCGCAAAAGCTCGAACGTCGGTGACTTCTGTCATTTTGCCACTGATTTCATCCATGACTTGCCAAGTTGAACGTTTACGTTCATCCCAATCCGGCATCCCGACAATCGCAACGCCGCCTTGTCCACCCCAGCCCGGTACTCGCACTAAAACACGGCTAAGCTCGCCTTGTTCTAGGTAAGGCATTAAACGTTGTTCGATTTCCGCCATGTTTGCAGCGTTGTTTTCATAGGACGCACCTTCAGGACCGTTCATCATGATGAAAAACGTGCCACGATCTTCTTTCGGTGTGAGTTCTGATGGTGTGAGTTTAAACAATTGATAACTTGCGAGAGCGGCTAACGCCAACACACCAAAAAGCCCCAATTTGCTCTGAATGTTATTGTGCAGGATGCGCTCATAGCCTTGCTCGATTCGACCAAATTGTCTGTCCATCCAACGGCTAAATGCGCTGTCATTCTGATGGTTTTTCAATATTTTAGAACAAAGAGCAGGAGACAGCGTCAGTGCCGTAACGCTCGAGAAAATTACCGCAGCACTGACCGCCATTGCGAATTCGGTAAAGAGGGCACCAATTCGACCTTCCATGAAAACAAGAGGAACGAATACGGCAACTAACACCAACGTCGTTGCAATAACCGCAAAGCCAACCTCACGAGCACCACGGTACGAAGCAAGTAGCGGAGGCTCGCCCATTTCAATACGGCGGTGGATGTTTTCCAGCATAACAATCGCATCGTCCACCACCAAGCCTATGGCTAAAACGAGCGCGAGCAAGGTCAGCAAGTTGATTGAGTAACCCATAGCTAACAAGAACATAAACGTTGCTACCAAGGCAACGGGAACGGTGACTGCTGGAATAAGCGTCGCGCGGACACTTCCCAAAAAGAGATAAATAACCATAACGACCAGTGCCATTGCAATGGCGAGCGTACGATAAACTTCATGGATAGATTCGCGTATGAAAATTGACGAATCGTAGCTGTCTTCGATGGTTGTACCTTCAGGCAGGTTACGCTTAATTTTGGCCAGTTCTGCGCGGGCGTTATCGACCACCTCTAAAGTGTTCGCTTTTGCCTGTTTTACAATACCAAGACCTATCATATTTCGGCCGTTGCCACGGAAAAGACTTTCGTCGTCTGCGGCTTCTAGGCTTACTTTTGCAACTTCACCTAATCGCACTAGATAGCCCTGGTCACCACGTTTGATGACCAAGTTATGGAAATCAGTTTGTGATTTATAGCTTCTCGAAATGCGAACAGCAAAATCTCGGTCGAGCGACTCAATTTCGCCTGCGGGAAGTTCAACGTTCTCATTACGTAACACTTGTTCAATGTCGCTACTCGTAATACCACGTGCGGCCATTGCTTTTCTATCCAGCCAGATTTTCATGGCATATTGGCGTTCACCACCGATGCGAACGTTAGAGACGCCATCGACCACGGCTAAGCGGTCAACGATGTAGCGCTGTGCGTAGTCCGACAGTTGCAGTGAGTCCATCGTTTGGCTGTTTAGCACAAACCATGCAATGGGACTTTCATCGCTGTTTGATTTTGAAACTTCAGGCGGTCGAACTTGATCCGGCAACCTGTCTTGAGCGCGAGATACGCGTTCGCGTACATCGTTTGCGGCGGCATCGATATCACGGTCAATTGTAAATTCAATCGTAATGTTCGAACTGCCATTGCGACTTGATGAGGTGATGCTTTTAATGCCTTCAATACCGGAAATACGGTTTTCAAGAATTTGAGTGATTTTGGTTTCGACTACTTCGGCACTTGCACCTGGGTAGTCGGTACTCACACTGACAATAGGCGTATCAATATCTGGATATTCCCGAAGCGGCAACATGGTAAAGGCAACTAAACCAAATGTGAGCAACAAGAGATTGATTACAATAGCGAAAACGGGGCGTTTGACGGCGGTATCTGTTATTTTCACGCAATTACCCCTTTACTGACACAGCACTGCCTTCACGCAGTTTTAAGGTTCCTTCAGTGATCACTTGTTGTCCTTCTTCAAGACCCGAAGCGATCGCTACCCAACCACTGAAGCGAGTTTGGATTTTTACTTGGGTTCGGTGTGCTTTTCCGTCGTCGCCAATAGCGAAAACAAAATGTTTGTCTTGAATGGGAATAATGGCCTTTTCAGGCACCATCAGTGCTGAGACCTCAGCTAACTGAAGTTTGGTAAAAAGTAACATCCCCGGACGTAAATAGTGTTTAGGGTTGTTGAATTTCGCGGTGACAGAGACTGAGCGAGTTTTGTCATCAATACGTGTATCGACGTGGGATAATACCCCTTCAAAAGGGGCGTTTGGGTAGGCATCACTCAAGGCGGTGACACGCATGCCGATTTTTAGTTGCGCGAGGTATTTTTCCGGTACTTGGAAATCTACTTTAATTACGCTTAAATCATCCAATGTGGTGATCACGGTATTGGTTGTAACATACGCGCCGACAGAGATTGAACGACGTCCTAATGTGCCTGCAAAAGGAGCGCTGATGGTCATTTCTGCGAGCTTCGTTTTTGCAGCATCGAGTTGAGCAGTAAGTGCATCCACTTTTGACCGTTGTTCTTCTAATTGTGATTTAGCGGCGCTTTGACTTTTAGCTAATTCGGCTAATCGTTCGAGTTGACGTGTTTGTTCTTTCAAATTAATGGTGAGCTTCACTCACTTGAAGGCGTTCTTGTTGGTCTTGCAGTTGGACCAGCTTTTGCCCTTTTAATACAGTATCGCCATCTTTGAAATAAATACTGGTTACATAATCGTTTTGTGCACTGGTGATGTCTATCGCCTGGTTAGCTCTAGCGCTACCTACGCCATCAACGGTGACGGGTTGATTGTCCATCATGACTTTATGAGCAGACACTTCGACTTGTTGTGCGCCCAGTTGAGTTTGCCCGTCGGCTTTTGGCAGATAAAGATAAACACAAAGCCCTAATAGCACGAGCATGATGAAGGGGAACAGCGCTTTTCCTGATTGATGTGAATGCATGTTTTGTAACCGCTAAATAGATTATTATTAAGTGTACTTAAAAACACCCATGGCTTGCGTACGGGATGTCTCATTATTTTGTGTATTAACCGTAAAAAAGCCTAAATTCTTTCATAAGTACCTAAAAGAAGAACTAAATTAAATTCAAATGAGAGGTAAAAGTGGCAGAAAAGGAGCCTTGTCAGCGATGCCGAACTATCCGCCTATTGGTGATTTGGGCAATCCTAATGTATGGTTTTTACTACTGGATTAATTTGGTATGACAAAAAGTGTAAACAACGAATCAGTTAAGTTGCGCGCCACCGCGAACCAACACGCCGTTGAGTTTATGTTGGTGGGGGCGATTGCAATCATTGTGGTGATGTTGTTTGTGTTATTACGTCCTACTCCTATCTCCAAGGTAGAGATTTTCATCGCCAGTGCTGGCATCGTGGCGATAATTATCGGTTTTTTTAAAAGCCAAGAACCGTATTTTAGTGTAGAGATAAATTGTAACAATCTGATTTATTGGCATAAATTTGGTTTCTGGCGATTGCCTAGGAATAATTTAGTCGAAGCAGGTATTCCAAAATCGATTCAAGGTGAATTTGAGCTTGAGTTAAATGCTGTTGGTATTAAAATTAAAGACATAGATGAATTTTTACTGTCATTATCACCTCGATTAGCAGCAAAATTATTGATTGAACAGCGGCATATTTTTTTACAAGCTGTTAAAATGCATTGCGAAAATGGCAACTGCCCAGAGGATTGGTTAATCGAAGACTCTGCATATTGTTCGCCTAGCGGTAAGAAGTATAGTGGTTTACTCGCGATGTTCGGCAACAGAATGGCACACTTTAAGCTGGCGACAGGCTATGACTTAATGTTGACGGAAACGGTGCTTGACCGAGACATTTGGCGATTTGCAAATTTGCTAAATCATTGGAAAAGAGACCCTGAAAGGGTGCTTAACCAATTGCAGCAGAGTTTGCTGAGAAGTAAATAGGGTAAAGTGATGAGCATAGAAAGAGCGTTTCTTAAAAGTGGTCGAAACACTATCATTCACAAAGAAAAAAAATTAGATTTGGTGATAGTCAACGGGGATAACCATCCCAAGATCAAGGTTACCCATATGGGCCTTGTACCGTTTAAAGAAGAGTTGCCACGTAATCGACGTGAAGCAAAAGAGCGAGATTTGGAGATCGTTCAGATTTCGCATAATGATGTCTTTGGCGAGGTCAAACGTTTGTTGTTTATTCAAGCGCTTGATGGTAAAGAATATAAAGTTGATTACAGTAAAATAGGCACAAAATTGTTTGTGCGTATTCATCAGGACAGTTATTTATAACATGAAATCATATCACGCCATTGTATTGTTCGTTTTTACCTTGCTATCGGCCTGCGGAGGCGGGGGAGGAGGGACTGGCAATGGCAGTGTTAAAGCCAGTGTTAATGTTGGTGATGATATTAATGCAGACGAAAAAACGTCAGTCAAACTTTCAGCTGTCGTCTCACCTTCCGGTGGTACGGTGACTTGGTCTGTAAGCCAAGGTGACAGTATCGATGGTTTGCCCGAAGAAGGCGAGTCAATCGATCTTGAGATACCTGATGTCAAATCAAATAGCACTTATACAATCAAAGCAGACTACCGAGCGCCCGATGGTAGCCTCGTGTCGGATACTCTCATTCTTCAAGTCGCCTCTCTCAATCAGGTGCCAACCGTATCAGTCACACAGACAGGGCCAGAAGAGCTTCCAAGTAAATGGGGTGATACAGTTGTTCTCAGTGCCGAGGAGTCTGAAGATCCAGATGAAAATGGTCAAATCGTCTCTTATCAATGGCAGCAAACTGGCGGTGTTAGCCTAACACCAACGTCGCTGACCGACAGCACATTGCAATTTGAGCACCCGTTACTTGCGGCGAGTTCCACAGTGAGTTGGCAAGTTACGGTCACGGATGATGAGGGTGGGCAAGCGAGTAACAGTATTTCGATTGTCTTGGCAAAGAACGACCAGCTTGTTTTTGCCAAAGCCGGAAATGATGAACTTATAACTGAATATGAAACAGTGACGCTGGATGGTTCATCAAGCCAAAGCGTAAGCGCTGACTATCGCTGTAATTGGCAACTAGTCAGTGGACCTACGGTCACATTAGCTGACGCCAATGCGTGCGTAACAACCTATACGGCGCCAGATGTGGATGCCGAAGTTGCAATGACGTGGCAGCTCACAGTAACGGATGTAGCGGGCTACGTCGGGACAGATACTAAAGTTGTTACTATAGCGCCGATGAAACTTGGTTACCTCAATGACTCTGGACAGGTTAGTTGTTATAACGCAACGGCGAAAATAGACTGTACGAGTAGTAATGATTTTGCGGGTCAAGACGCTAAAACAGGGCGTGATAGCGTAGTTGCAAGGCTTGCTAAAACAGGACAAGGCGACAATGGATTTGATTTCACCAAACTAGACGCGTTTGCAGACGAATTACCCAATGACAGTTCGTCGTTTAGCTGCGTTCGGGATAACGTGACAGGTCTCATTTGGGAAGTGAAAGAAGCTCCTGTCGGAACATTACCAAATGTAACGTTGCGCGCCTCTCATAACCGCTACACTTGGGGATTTTCGGGTGTCACGGGCAGTGTTTTCGGGGCAGCAAATAGCACTTGTGAAAGTGACGTGAATTGTTCACTCGAGGCCTATGTGCAAGCCGTAAACGCAACAAATTACTGCGGTGGTGTGAATTGGCGTGTGCCTACTTATGTGGAGTTATTGGGATTATTAGATTTTGAAAAGCGAAGTCAAAACTTAATGATACCGACCCAATATTTTCCTAACAGCCCTGCTGCATCACTGAATGGAAACTTGTACTACTGGACCAAACAAACGAGTGCAGATGGTACCAGCTTGTCTCAAGCCTATGTGATTGACTTGCAGACGGGCAATGACGTTGCCTACCCGAAAGCGAACACCGCGTATGTTCGTTTAGTGAGAACCCCATAGGAGTTTCTGCATGAAGCAAAAGTTCAGTTTAGTCTTTGCTCTGTTGGTGCAGCCTTCGATTGCATTTGCTCAAACGTGTTTCACACAAATCCCTGCTTCAACACCTACCACTCGATTCGTCGTGAATGAGGATGGCACGGTGTCTGACTCGAAAACAGGCCTTATGTGGCAACTGTGTTCATATGGTCAAACGTATTCGGTCGCGGATAAAGTGTGCACGGGCACTGCTGCGAGAGTCACATGGCAGCAAGCACTCGTGGTTGCAAAAGCGAATACAACAGCCAACCATGATGATTGGCACGTACCTAACATCAAAGAATTATCAACCGTTGTTGAGCATCAATGTGTTGAGCCGTCGATAAATGAAAAGGTGTTTATTGGTACACGTAACGAAAACTATTGGACCAGTACATCGGATCAGGTAAGAACGGATCATGCGTGGGTCTACCAGTTCGCCGATGGCAAAAATAACCTCAAAGAAAAAATTTCCGACTTATATATTCGACTCGTTCGATTCGAAAAATAAGCTTCCCGCTGTTTCCAAATTTTGCTACGCTCTTCGCGATATTGGTGGGAGAGTAACATGCGTGTTGTTAGTTTAGTCGTTGCGTTTGCATTACAGTGCGGTGCCGTACAGGCTGCGACAAGTAAGTGTGATGTCGAACTTGGTCATGGTTTGATCATTACGGATGACAGCATTCGCATTGTCGATAACAACCAAACGCGTGTACAAATCAATCATGATGATCAATTACTTATCGGTGGATATTGGATCAATCTCAATGAAGCCGATACCATTGTATTACGTGAATATTCCCAAGGGATCCGTGATACGGTGCCAGAGCTTGTGAACCTCGCCACTGATGGAGTCAACTTAGGCTTGTCAGCCATTGAACAAGTCGTTGAAAGTATGTCAGACAAAGAACCTGAAGTACTTAAAACGCAGCTCCAATATGTCGAGCGAGCTCTAATGGACAAGTTTAAGCGTGGAGATGACTTTTTCTTTATTGCGCCACAGTCGCTTTCTAAAATTGATGATTTTTTTACAAAAGAAATCAGTCAAAAAATCCATTCAGCAGTTCATGGTTCGTTGGGTGCTATTTTAGTGTCGTTGGGAGATGCGTTTAAATCTCGTGAGGGCAATATCGAAGATAGGATTAACGATATGGGACAGCGTATGGATATCATTTCTAAAGAAATAGATAAGTCATTGCAAAAGAAAGCACATCAACTTGAAGCGAAAGCCACTGAATATTGTGAATGTTTGAATCGTTTGGACGATACGGAGTCGCGTTTACAGGCAATTGTACCGCAGTTGCTGGATTATGATTTAGTGAGAATTCGTTCTTAACTCAAGCCAGCCAAACTACAAGCCATAGCACTTCTTGGCATTTAAATAGGCTACTTTGTTAAAACTCGATGGCGATGGCCACGACGTCAAATATTGCTGCCACATCTTTTCATACGTCATTTGCTGTAAGCATACCGGATAATTGGATGCGAGCATTATTCTATCCTCACCAAATGTCGCAACAAGAAGTTCAAACGCTTTTTTTGTTTCTACAGGGTTGGACAGCATTTCTTGCCCCGAATACTTTATCCAAATGTTGGGTGCGCTGGCTAATTCCTGTAAAACGTCAGGCACGTTTTCTGATTCTTCCAATAGTCCAAAGTGTGTGACGACAATGCGAAGCGCAGGACACGTAAGAGCGAGCTTGAGCAGTGTTTTCCGCGCCAATTCCAGTCCAAAATGACCTTGTGCTTCCCAAATAAGCGAGCGTTCACTCAGCGATGCTAAATTCGCTAGTACATTTGGTGATAGTAGGCGCTGATAGTCTTCGTTTTCCGTAATATCACGAATACCAATCAAAGCATCTTTAGGCATTTTTTCCAGACGTTGCAAAAACTCGTTTGGCTCAGCATCAATGGGGCAATAAGCGATCGCTTTAAAGGGAAACTGGCCGAGTGTTTTTTCTAGCCACTGAAGCTCTCGCTCAGGGTGTACATTATCGAAGCCGGCTTCGATATGTACAATGCCTTTGAGAGCAAATAAAGCGACGTTTTGGATGTCCTTCAAACCGTGGTCTTGCTTGATCTTATCAAGATTTTTCCAAGGTGGAGGTGTTGAGTCCACAAGCCAAGAATAGTTGCCTTCTTGAAGTGCAAAAAAATGCAAGTGAGGGTCAATAATGTCCATTATTGTGCTGTGTATCCGCCGTCGATGGCTTGTAGGCTACCCGTAATAAAGGATGCCTCGTCGCTCAGCAAAAATGCGGTAAGCGCAGCAACTTCTTCGGGTTGACCGAGACGGCCGAGAGGCTGTAGAGCGGCCTCTTCACTGACAATATCTTGCTTATTTGCGCCAGAGCGCGCGCAGTATTTATCGATAGCATTGTGAAAAAGCGGCGTCTCGATTGTGCCAGGGCAAACGGCATTTGCACGAATGTTGAACGGTGCATAATCTAACGCGGTTGTTTTGGCGATAGACGCGAGAGAGGCTTTGGTTAGGTTGTAAGCGAAAGAGTTTCGTTTACCAACGAATGCCTGATCGGATGCAACAAGGACTATTGATCCCGAGTTTGCAGCCTTCATTGCGGGGAGTACGGCTTGAATAGCGGCATACGCCCCTTTTACGTTCAATGCGAACATCGCATCGAGGGTATCTTCATCTGTTTGCTCAATATTAGCACTCAAATGCTTTCCGGCATTTGAAACTAGAGCATCAACGCGTTGGGTTTCGGTAACAATCGTCTGAATCGTTTGCTTAACCGCAGTGACATCAGACACATCACAATGGCGATATTCACCTAATTCACTTGGGTGAATGTCGAGATTAAACACACGATAATTCAGATCTTGTAATTTTTTGACGACAGCGTGGCCGATACCCAAACTGCCGCCCGTAACGATTGCAACGCGTTGAGACATAATGAATCCTTAGTGCGAGTGACCACAACCGCCGGCGGCATGTACGTGACCGTGCGCTAATTCTTCAGCCGTTGCTTCACGCACTGACATTAACTCAACCGCGAACGTTAAGGTTTTGCCAGCTAAAGGATGGTTCAAGTCACAATCTGCATTGAAACGACCTACTTTAACGATAGTGACTTGGTGACGACCTTGATCAGTGTGAATGATTGCAGTCATACCAGGTTTCCATACCTTTGCACCTTGTAGGTGTTTAAGTGGAATACGTTGTACGAATTCGTCACGGCGCTCACCGTACGCTTCAGCAGGTTCAAGCGTAACACTGAATTTATCACCAGCCGCTTTACCTTCCATCGCTGCTTCAAGACCAGGCAGCATGCCTTCATTGCCGTGCAAGTAAACGAGCGGCTCACCGTTTGTGTGGCTGCTTTCAATTTGGTTGTCTGCTTCGCTTAGCGTGTAGTGAAATTCAACTACGGTATCTTTTGCAACTTGCATGATAAATTCTCGAAAAAGTGAAAACGGTTATTCTACGTGAGCTTAACGCGGTTGGCTATTTTGTTTCAATTTTAGTTGGAGATCGGCAAGTGGATCATTGGGTGACACCGGTTCGGAGGACAGTGGACGAGGAAGTTTAACGGTGAGTATTTGTCCCAGTTTGAGCAAGGATTTTCTGCCTAGTTTATTCCAGTCGCTTAAATCACGCATACTGACATGGTATTGCTGACTGATAGACCAAAGCGATTCACCCGACGCGACGATATGTTGGTGATCGGCGAGCGTTATTTTTGGTTTATTGAGTTTGGCTAAGAAAGGGCTGATTTCATAGTCGACCAACAAATTAGCCTTCTTCGTTGGCCGACTGACTTTGAGTGTATCACCCACTTTGAGTAGATTGTCTTGCTTGTTGTTTAACGTACGAAGAGTGTCTAGGCTCATACGGTGGTTCTTGGCTATCTTGTAGAGGGTATCGCCAGAAACGACACGATAGTTCAGAGTAAAATGCTCTTTAAAAAAAGGTTTACTTACGAGCGCCGATTCAGCAAATGGAAACAATACATTTTGTGGACCTTTTGGTGAACTTCGGTGTTGTAAAAAACCGGTATTCAAACGATGCAGCTTGTCTTTGTCTACCCCCGAAAGTTTAGCCAGTACGGCAAAGTCAAAAGGCTGTCCAATATCCAAAACGGTCGTGATCGGCCTGTTGGCAATAAACGGTTGTTTAAACTTCCCATGCTGAGTTTTGAGCAAATACGACAGGGCGAGTAATTTAGGTACGTATTCTGAGGTTTCTTTTGGTAATTTCAGGTGCCAAAAATGAGTACTTTTACCCTGTTTGCGATTTTTCTCAATGGCTTGCTTTACGCGCCCTTCACCACTGTTGTAGGCGGCAATGGCATGCAACCAGTCACCGTTAAACCGTGTATGGAGGTACTTTAAATAAGCCAATGCGGCGTCCGTTGAGGCTAACACATCGAGTCTTCCCTCATACCATTCATCTCGTTTTATACCGAAGTGATGAGCAGTGGAAGGCATTAATTGCCACACGCCGAGCGCTTGCTCAGATGACCGTGCTTTTAAGCGAAAATCACTTTCAACAAACGGCAGTAGAGCCAGTTCCATGGGTAAATGCAGTTGCTTAACGCGTTTAACGATGTGATAGAGATAAGGCTCAGCACGTCTATTAGCACTGGTGAGATAGGTCGGTTGCTGCAAATACCAATCGATACGTTTTTGTAAACGCGGATGGGATTGGGTATTGAATTTTAGGTTAGCGCCGATTTCATCCCAAAGGTTATGGTACGCCACTGGTGCAGTCTGCTTTGGGGGGATTTCACTTCGGGTTTCGGCGTTTCGACTTTACGCGTCGGGATGTCGAGCGACGCTACAATCTGCTGCGCAGAAGCGTTTTGCTCGTTAAAAGGCGCTGGTTTCTCGGAAGTTGGGAGCGATTTACAAGCCCCCAAAGTTGAGATGGAAAATATAAAAATCAATAACTTAATGTGAGACATCTGCACTTCCTCATATCATCCATTATTGTAGCAGGAGATCCATTCCACTGCGTAGGATTGTGCAACAAATAACCAAGCTAGTGTGCCTGATTATTTCGTCGAGTCTCAACTTTTCACACAGAGTTTTGAGCGCGGAAGATGTGTTATCAGCGTCTTTATTAAGTGCATTCACTTCATGGCAAAGGTGTAGCGCTGCCATTAATAAGGCATTGTGCTCATTTCGTACTGTCGAGCGATTCTTCATTTCCTCGACGCGTCGATTCAACAGCGAAACTGCATCATAAAGTTCCTGCTCTTGACCTTGCGTACAGGTAAACTGCTGTGGTTTACCAAGTACGTCAGCAGTCACTTGAATCGTTTTGTTGGCCATAATGATGTGGAAATCTTTGTTTCGTTTAGCGAATTAGTCGATGCTTTGAAGCTTCGACAGCAATCCAGCCAATGCAGTGCTGGTTTCTTTCTGTTTTTCTTCGCTTTCTAGGATCTCAAGTTGCAGGGTTTCATTCTCGTCAATCAGTTTTCCAACTTGTTCCTTCAATGAGGAGACTTCACTATTGAGTTGTTGGTTTTTCTCTAATAATTTTTCAATCAGCTGTTCGAGTTGAGGAAGAATTTCGTTCATGTAAATAGCGCTCATAGTTACGGTGATTGGTGCCGCCAATGTAAATCAAACGCCAAGGCAATACCAGTATTTACGCTACTTTGTGCTGATTTTTGTGAAGATTTCGGCGATAATGCCGATAACAAATGTTTCCGTTCATTTTTGATTCATCGACTGATTAATAAATCGCCGATGTTTTTGTTCGCTTCAGCGTTTTGAGGACACTATGCTCAGCTACCGACATTCTTTTCACGCGGGAAATCCTGCGGATGTAATAAAACACCTAGTACTGGCGCAAGTTCTCGATTACATGAATCGTAAAGATAAGCCATATGATTACATCGATACGCATTCGGGAGCTGGTTTCTTCGAACTCGCGAGCAGTGATGCGCAGAAGACACTGGAATTCGAGCAAGGGATTGGGAAGCTTTGGCATGCGCCACTTTCGCATCCAGCCCTAGTTGATTATGTCGAACTGGTAAAACAGTTCAACAAAGAAAAACTGGCTTTTTATCCAGGTTCACCAAAAGTGGCAGAGTCGTACCTTCGTCGCCAAGATAAAGGGTGGTTTTTTGAACTGCACCCACAAGATTTAAAACGACTCGAAGCGAATACAGAACATAAGAAGTCATTGCGCGTAAGAGCAGAAGATGGATTTAAGGGCTTACTTGGTTTGCTGCCGCCTTCAAGTCGTCGCGCGGTTGTTTTGATGGACCCGCCCTATGAAATCAAAAAAGATTACGATACGGCTGTGGAATCCATCGTGAAAGCGTATAAGAAGTTTGACTCTGCTACGTACATGATTTGGTATCCGGTGGTTGAACGTGAACGAATTGATGGTATGGAAACCCAATTGAAAGCATCCGGTGTCAGAAACATTCATTTGTATGAATTGGCGACAAGCGCGGATACTTTGGAACGCGGTATGACCGCATCAGGTATGATAGTGATTAATCCCCCTTGGACATTGACCAAAACAATGTCTGAAGTGTTACCGGAATTGACCACTCTGTTAAGTGATGCAAGTGGGTTCTATCGCTGCGAAGAACTTGTACCTGAATAGTGTAACGCCATTAGCCCCGTTTCATTGGTAAATTAGTGAGGATCGTGGGGCAAAGAATGTAGATTAGTAACATAGCTTTGCTCTATTTCCGCGACCCGACCACTGTCACGCAAGACCTGAATTGCAGCATTTAACTTCGGTAAAAGTGCGCGATGTTTGGCGAGCAAACGTAAATGCAAAGAACCGCTGGAGTGCTCTGCGTTGAGTTCAAAATCAATTCCGAGTTTCTCGCCCCAATATCTGGCCGGTAAATCACCGATAATGATTCGGTCCACTCGCCCCATCTTAAGTGCCTGTAGTAGTTCCCTTTCCGAACTAAAATCAAGGCGCTCAAATAACATGTCGTCGTGGTAGTAATACCCTCTCACTGTGCCGACTTGTTGACCTCTTAGCAAAGGGCCTTTTGGTGTTTTCTGTTGCGTTACCACAAATTCTTTGATGTCCATGATGGGCGCGGAGAAAACAAACTTTGGGTTACGCTTTTCTTCGTCGGTAAGCCAGCTTGGGCTTAGAATATCGAAATCGATTTGCTCACTATTCAGGTATTGAATGGTTCGTTTAGCGGGCAACTCTAGATTCTCGCCTTGGATATTGGCCGTGGTTAGAATAGCTTTCACAATTTCTGGGAGAATGCCTGGTTTGTCTGCATCGTGGGTGTAATAAGGATAATAGTTACCTGAGCCGCTTAGACAATATTTTAAGGTCGTAGCAACTGGGTCAGGAGTATCTTCACTCGCCACAGAGGCGAACGGCAGAAGGAAATAGAGTATTAAGATAAACCTCATTTACTCATCATAGCGTATTTTTTTTTCACAATGCAAAACTGTTGCTTTGTCTCCAAATTTTTTCAATTTTGTTATCGCTTTGGTTTGCCGTGGCCGAATTGTTACCGTATGCTCAAAGTATAGATAGTAAGTGTAAATCACATTAATTAGCTTGATGTAGGAATGGGATGTTAATGAGCGGTATTGAAGCGAAAGTAAAGAATTCGACCGTGCAGTTTATTGCTCGACAGGCAATCCTTGACGCGGAACAGAACATATTCGCCTACGAATTATTATATCGAGATTCACACAATAATGCGTTTCCGGTGGGCGTGAGCGACGCGCAAGCTACTGGGCGTTTGTTTTTTAATTCTTTAATGTTTATAGGTATTGACCGCTTAGCAGCTGGCCAGCGCGCATTTATTAATTTATCGGACGAGTCTTTATTACAAGAATTGCCAAGGTTGTTAAAACCAAACAATTTAGTGATCGAAATCGTTGAGCGTTCACAAAATATTCCCTCGTTAGTTGAAACGGTGACGAAGCTCAAGAAACAAGGGTACAAATTTGCGCTCGATGATTACGACGGTGACGAAAAGTGGGAGCCGTTACTCGGGTTAATGGATTACATCAAGTTAGAAGTGCAAGAACCATTAATTAAGACCACGATGGCGTTAAAAAAATTAAAACGCCAATTCGCTAACGTGAAAATAGTGGTTGAACGAATTGAAGACATGAACACGTACGAATACTTGAAGCAAGCTGGTTGTGATTTGTTCCAAGGCTATTACTTTGCCCACCCAGAAATGATGAATCATGGCAACATTGAGCCATCAAAAATGGTGGTTTTCGAATTACTACGTTGCACGGCAAAAGCGAATATCAACTTCAAAGAAGTTCAAACCATGGTGGCAAAAGACATCAGTTTGACTGCGCGTATTCTGAAGTTGGCGAACGCCCGCTCAGGTGAAGGACGGTTAGAAATGAAATCCATTTCACAGGCCGTTGTTTATCTTGGTGAAGACGCTATCCGACAATTTGTTCGCGTACTCGCGTTAAGTGAACTTGGTGTAGACAAGCCGACAGAACTAACCAAAATGGGACTTCGCTCGTGCTCGATTTCTTGAGGTATTTCTATTCCCTGGAGGTCCAGAAATGGCCGAGCAAGGCTATTTGATAGGTTTGATGTCCATCCTTGACGCCATTTTAGAAATAGAACTCGCTGCAATTGTTGCTGAGTTTTCTTTGGATTCTTCGCTCTCTAGTGCGCTGCTGTCCTATCAAGGTATGCTCGGAGGCAGTTTACAACTTGCTTTGGCGGTTGAACGTAACGATTGGCAAGAAGCGGAAAATATTCTACTTGCTATTCGCCCAGCTACGCCGGTTACAAGCTTGTATGAAATGGCGTTAGAATCTCGTCAGTACAGTGATGACATTTTCAGTGTGGTGAGTGACATCGCTTAACGCAATGTCACTTTGCTTCACGTCCAGCCAATCAAGCGGAATGTGCTTGTCCTTTAATTGAACTGCAAATGGAAATTGATTGAGCGCCAGTAATTGGCTTCTCGCTCTAAATCAGCAGCAAATAGTGTATGCTGTTCAAGCCATTCAGGGTCTTCAAATTGTATGGTAAGACTTTGTTCTGTCGGGTGCAATTGAACTGCTGGACGCAGTTCTGGCTGTCGCTTTTGGTTCAGCAGTACAGCGAGTCGAAACACGAGCAGTAATCTAAAAAAATGGTGATTACTGAGCGTTAAAAAGAACGGCATCTCATTGATTTTCAGCTTTTTACGGTAAAAACGGATCAAGCTGCTCAGTAACTGTTGTTGTTCTTGTGTAAACCCGGGTAACTGCGTATTACTCACAATATAGGCGCTGTGTTTATGTAAAGCCGAAGAGTTTATTGAGAGGCCTACTTCATGAAGTTGTGCAGCCCATTTTAGCAACTTAATGTCCATTTTTCCCAGTTGCCAAAGCTCACTGACCTGTGCGGCGAGTAGTTGGATAGAGTCGCAAATGTTTGAGGCGTGTGTGGTGTCTACTGCATAACGTTCACTCAAGGTATTGATGGTATTTGCCCGAATGTCGACGTCGTAATACGACTGCTGCATGTCGTGAAGTAACCCTTCGCGAAGCGCGAAATCACAATAATGCATTTCTTTCAGTTGTAACTGATTAAAAACGGCAATTAGTACAGCCAGCCCCCCAGGTAAACTGGTTACACGGTCTGGTGTTATGCCTTTCACTTGTAATTCACTGAGTGAATTAGCTGTCGCTAAGTCTGCTTTAATGCTGTTCAAGCGCTCCAATGTGATTAGCGGGTCTTGCCAGCGATCTTGGCAAATAGCACTGATTGCTTTAATTGTTCCGGACGTGCCATAACAAATTTGCCAACCGTGTTGGCAATATTTGCCGGCAATATTTTCTAACTCTTGTTCCGCTGCAATAATGGCTTTATTGAGGCGCTTTTCTGTTAATTTATCATCAGCAAAGTAGCGTTGAGTGAGAGTAACGCAGCCACAATTGCGACTTGCAAGTAAGCTGTGCTGTTGATGTTTACCGATAATAAGTTCAGTACTCCCACCTCCGATATCAACAACCAGACGATGGTGGGCATCATGTAGGTGCCTAGCAACCCCTTGATAAATCAAACGAGCTTCTTCTTGGCCTGAAATCACTTCAATTCGGTAGGGAAAAACCTTTGCCGCAAGACTCAGAAATTGTTGGATATTTTTAGTTTTTCTAAGTGTGTAGGTGGCAACCACTTTGACGTTCTCGGCTGGAAAGCCTTGCAACGTGGCGGCGAACTGCTGCAATACAGCTATACCACGCTCAATGGCTTCTAAAGACAAATTATCGTCCTCATCCAAACCCATCGCAAGAAAGACACGTTGTTTTTCACGGTGCAACAGTTGCATCTGGCCATCCACTTCGCGTGCAACGACCAGATGAAAACTATTTGAACCCAAATCGACAGCAGCGATAGCAGGGTAGTCTGACATTTATTAAGTGCTCTCCCACTTTTTCAGCAAATCGTAAATGGCGATTTGCGAGCGAATTTTCTTATTATTACCACGTCTTACGTAGGTATTCTTTTGTTCAGCATCGACAATTCGAGCTTTAGTGCGATCTTTAAAATGCATCTCAACAATATCAATGAGCAATTGCTTAAGTCGAGGGTCTAATATAGGCGTACCGACTTCAATGCGATGATCAAGATTTCGAGTCATCCAATCGGCGGACGACAAGTACACCTGTGGATCGCCCGCGTTATGAAAAATCATGACACGAGGATGCTCTAAGAAGCGATCGACAATACTGATCACTCTAATATTCTCACTGAATTTTGGCAATCCCGGCACAAGGGAACACATCCCACGTACAATTATACGAATTTTCACACCTGCACGGCTTGCTTGATAAAGCCTATCAACCAATTCCTTATCAACCAAATTATTGATTTTGATTGTTATACGTGCGGTTTTGCCTTCTTTAGCGGCTTTCACTTCATTACGGATCAAGCGGTATAGTTTTTCGCGAACATTGATTGGCGAAACCATTAAATGTTCGAACTTGTACTGACGAAAACTACTCTCGATAAAGCGGAAAACCATATCGCACTCTTCCGTGAGTTCTTCGTGTTTCGTGAATAAACTGAAATCGGTATATATTTTTGCCGTCTTTTCGTTGAAGTTACCTGTACCGATATGGGCGTATTTTACGATTTGCCCTTTTTCTTTTCGGTGTACAACACACAGCTTGCTATGCACTTTCAGGGCTTGGATCCCCATTAATACTTTTACGCCGGATTCGCTCAGGGTTTTTGCCCACTCGATGTTGTTCTGCTCATCAAAGCGAGCTTTGAGCTCAACCATTACCGTGACCTTTTTGCCATTCTTTGCGGCGTTGATCAACGAAGAAATCAGGCGCGATTTAGACGCTACACGATAGATGTTGATTTTGATTTGAGTCACATCGGGGTCAAAAGCAGCTTGACGGACAAACTCCAACATATGATTGAAGGTATGGTATGGGTAATACAGTAAAATATCTTGGTCGCTGATGGATTTAAACACACTCGCATGACGCAAAAAGGCAGAAGACTGCAAAGCAGGCAACGGTTTATTTTCCAAATAGCCGCGACCCACATTCGGAAAGCTGATGAAATCTCGGAAATTGCGGTAACGGCCACCAGGGATCAGCGCATCGTGAGAGGTAATACCTAGGCGCTTACGCATAACCTTCTGCATTTCTTCAGGCATCGACTGCTCGTAGACTAGCCTTACGGGTTCTGCATATAGGCGTTGCTTCAAACCTTTTGACATTTTATCCAAAATGCCTTCTTCAATTTCGTCATCAAGGTTGTATTCGGCGTCTCGTGTTACCTTAATTGAATAACCTTGAATGCTGGTGAACTCAAAAAAGCTATTGAAAACATCAGCAAGGAAATAGCGGATCACATCATCAAGCAAAACAATGGTCTTATGGCGGCGCGTGCGTTCAGGCGGCAGTAGAATAAAACGGTTCAAACGGTCGGTGGGTATCTCTAAAAACGCGTAGTGGTTCTTCTGACCAATCATTTCAACGAATAAATAGGTCATTGTATCGTTGATGTTATCGGAATAGTCGATGGCTTCGGTCAACAGCATCGGAGCCATGTGTTGCAATACGTCATCTTGAAAATAGCGCTTCAACCAGTTTATGTGAAATTCCGATAATTCTTCTGGCTGAACTAAGTGAATATTGTGTTCGTGTAAATCCAACAGGATTTGTTGATAAATGCTATTAAACTTCTTACCAAGCTCCAATACCTTGCTTTGCATAACAGACATTAGTTCTTCTGCTTCATCAAAGTTCGTATCGGGCAAGTTATTCAAAAGAATACGGCGACGAACGTCAGCGACACGTACACGAAAGAATTCATCTAAATTGTTGGAGAAAATACCGAGAAAGCGAATTCGTTCGATAATTGGATTGGATGGATCTTTTGCTTCTTGAAGCACACGGTCGTTAAAGGATAACCAACTCAATTCTTTAGGAAAGTAATTGATCACGTGCGTCGGTTGGGTTGAGGCGTTCATTTTTCTGTCCATGATACTGCAGGCCATACTATACTAAGTGGCACTTGTGACGCTTTTGTGACAAACGCCGTTTTCGCGGCGCTTGTCCCGTAATGCCTAGGCTTCTTCTACGTCGACTATCAAATCGGATGTAATATTCTCCAAAGCATCAATAACCGCATCTTTATTCATTCCAGGCGGAAGTGTAACGGTTGCCATTGCACTAAATATTGGCACACCCCAATTAGGGGCACTTCGTTGTTTCGAACTAAGCTGGGTGATGTTCGCCCCTTTGTGGCGAATAACTGATGCTAATTCTTGAACAATGCCAGGGCGGTCGTTACCTGTGATGATTAAATTGATGCGTTCAGCTTCTTTGTTGGTATCCATTTCGCCGTCACCGCATTCAATGCGGATATCAAGACTTGGAAGCTCTGATAAAGCGGATTGCAATGGTTGCAAATGTTCATCTGCGACTTCAAGTTGAACAATCCCTGCGAAATGTCCGGCCAAGTAACTTAAATTACTTGTGAGCCAGTTACCGTGATGATTGAGTACAGTGGTCGAAATTTCTTCCACGAGACCAGGTCGGTCCTTACCTATGATAGTTAAAACTAACTGCTTCATGATGCATGTCTCTTATTATTGTGGGCCTGATGAGTGTGGCCAATTTGTAATACCGTTTGTCATAAAACTTACTCTAAGTGTGTAAATCTTAAAGTATATTGGTACAAGTCTTAGCGCACTTTTAAGTATTAGCGTTGTAATTCCTTTTGTCCAATTTATTAAGACAAGAAAATACCTATTTTTGCAAATAAAAATAACGTAAAAATGAATAAGTATGCGCCTTTCTAGGCCTTGTCATTGCTGTAATTAATGCGCGTTGTAACATAACTGTCATCTTCGCGTCATATAATGTTGGGAATTATCGTAATTAAGGGTGTTTTGATGACTTCCAATCCGCACAAACCGTCTTTTACAACGGATAGAAGCCGTCTCATCAAAGATCGTTTTGCACAGTTTGGTATTTCAGCTGGTGGCTTAATGGTGTTGGTGGCTTTGCTATTAATCTTCTTCTACCTCCTGTACGTGGTTCAGCCTATTTTTGAATCAGTGAAAGTAGAAAAGCGTGCTGAAGTGAGCTTGAACGACGCAACTCGATATGTCGGAGTGGGTGTTGAAGAGCAAACGGAAGTGGCCTACGTGTTGTCAAACACAGGTGAAGTGGATTTCTATCAAGTTGCAGGCAAGAGCGCAGGTAAACCGCTTATTCAGGCACAAGTTACGCTAGAAGGTAAAGTAACCAGCTTTGCGAAATCGGCCCCACATGAAGGCCTGTTTGCATATGGTTTGGACAATGGCCAAGTACAAGTAGTTAAGCCTAGTTTTCTTGTGACGTTTCCAAACAACAAGCGTTTACTGACACCAACCGTACGATACCCGCTTGACGAAAAGCAGCTTGTGGTTGATGAACAAGGTAAAGCACTGACCAAATTCGCGTTTACGCACACCGGTGAGAAAACTGCAGTCGTGGCACAAACATCGGATAAACGCGTACTTTTTGCGTCGTTCACGCAAGAAGAAAATATGTTTTCTGGCGAAGTTGAATGGACGTCTCAGCGTACTGAATTGAATGTTGAAGGTCGAGTCGACGAGTTGCTTATTACACCCGATAGCAGCCGTGTATTCGTTCGTTCAGCGAACCAAATTTACATCTACAATACGCGCAACGCAGACGATGTTGAATTAATTCAAGTGCTTGCTGCAAATGAAGAAAATGCCAACTTAACGGGCATGAATCTACTAGCTGGTGCAAACTCGTTAATGATTGCAAACGATAACGGTGAAGTTTCACAGTGGTTTGAAGTGAACACGGATGAAGGTCGTGTGTTTACCAAAGTTCGCGCCTTTGAAGGCGTGAAAAAAGCGTCAATGGCGCTTCACAGTGAGTTTTATCGTCGTTCATTTTTCACCACAACCAATCACGGTGACCTAGGTGTGTATTACACGACGAGCCAAGCTACGCTTTGGAAAGGCAAGATCAGTGACGGTGCGATCAGCCAATTTGCCATTGCGCCACGTGCAAACGCCGCAGTCCTTTTGACAAACGATACCCTTGTTGTTTTGGATATTCACAACGAACATCCAGAAGTGACGTGGTCAGCACTTTGGCAAGAAGTATGGTACGAAGGGTATCCAGAAGCCCGACTATGTATGGCAATCAACTTCAGCAAGCGATGATTTCGAATCGAAGTTCTCACTTGTACCAATTTCGTTCGGTACGATTAAAGCTGCGTTATACGCGATGCTGTTTGCGGTGCCAATTGCGCTTTCCGCTGCAATTTATACCGCATACTTTATGTCGAGTGAATTACGTCGTGTGGTTAAGCCGACAGTAGAAATTATGGAAGCACTTCCAACGGTTATTCTAGGTTTTCTCGCCGGTCTTTGGTTGGCGCCGTTAATTGAAGAAAATTTGCCGGCGGTCATTGCTATCTTATTCTTACTTCCTCTAGGGATTTTAACGGCGGCGTTCTCTTGGACTAAGTTGCCAGAGACTATCCGCCACCGCGTACCTGAAGGTTCACATGCCATCTTGTTGATCCCGGTAGTATTGGTGATCGGTTGGCTGTCGTTTGCGATGAGTGAGACACTTGAACTTTGGTTCTTTGACGGCAATGTGCGTAAGTACCTGACCAACGATTTAGGTTTGACGTTTGACCAACGTAACTCGCTGGTTGTTGGTATTGCAATGGGCTTTGCTGTTATTCCGACGATTTTCTCAATCGCAGAAGATGCGGTATTCAGTGTACCAAAACACTTATCAAACGGTTCGTTGGCGCTTGGTGCAACACAATGGCAAACGCTAGTACGTGTTGTATTACTGACGGCAAGTCCGGGTATTTTCTCCGCAGTAATGATGGGCTTGGGCCGTGCTGTTGGCGAGACGATGATCGTGCTGATGGCAACAGGTAACACGCCAATTATGGACTGGAGTATTTTCCAAGGGATGAGAACACTCGCGGCAAATATCGCGGTTGAAATGCCGGAATCTGAAGTCGGTAGTTCACATTACCGTATCCTGTTCCTAGCCGCGTTTGTACTGTTTGTGTTCACCTTTATTTTCAACACGATAGCTGAATTTGTTCGTCAGCAGCTACGTGAAAAATACAGTTCAATGTAAAGGAGAGACGAGACATGGTAAAGCAGTGGTTTAAGTCAGGTTCTCCTTGGATCTGGATGACAGGCGGCGCAGTAAGTATCAGCCTTATCTCAGTAATTGGTTTGCTCGCAATGATTGCTTGGAAAGGTTTGTCCTTCTTTTGGCCATCAGAAGTTGTGCAATTGGAATTGTTGTCAGCAAATGGCAAACACACAGTTATCGGTGAAATTTACGACAAAGAGCTGGTACCGACATCGCGCCTGAAGGCTGCGGGTGTGGATGTGTCAGCGATGAACACGGATCACGTCGAGCGATTTTTGGTAAAAACAGGTAATCGTGAATACGTAGAGTTGGATTTCCGTTGGGTACTGGAAACCGACATCACGAACAAGTCAGCACCAGCCGCATTGGCCGTATTCGAGCGTAGTAAAAATGGTAACTTTTATGGTTACGTAGAACGCGTGATAGAAAATGGCCAAGTGGTTGCAGACAAACCCGTTGAGCGTCTTCATGAACTCGTTGAACGTGCCGTTGATTTGAATGACAAAGCATTGAGCCTACAAAATGGTGATATTGGTCATATTAACTACGAGCTAGAACGCCTTCGTTTAAAAGAGCGCGCATATCTATTGGATGATGCGCTGACGGATGAGCGTGTGGCTGAGCTTGCGGAGCAACGCAAAGCGTTACGTGAGCAATACAAAGTCTACGAAACAGAATTGTTTGAGTTACGTAAAGAAGCAAAACGTGACCAAGTTATTGTTCGTGACATGCGTGGTGAAGAAGTGACTTTACCGCTTTATCAAGTGCTCGACGTGTGGTTCCCAAATGACATGAACTTCGCACAAAAACTAGGTCACTATTTAGTTCAAATTAGTAAGTTTGTCAGTGACGATCCGCGTGAAGCAAATACGGAAGGTGGGGTATTCCCAGCTATCTTCGGTACGGTGTTTATGGTTATGTTGATGGCGGTTATCGTAACGCCGTTTGGGGTGATTGCAGCCATCTATTTACATGAATATGCGGCGAAAAATGCTATTACGAAAATGGTCCGTATCGCGGTTATCAACCTCGCGGGTGTCCCTTCAATCGTTTATGGGGTATTCGGTCTAGGTTTCTTTGTATACATGTTAGGTGGTTCTATTGATGAATTGTTCTATCCTGAAGCATCACCGAGTCCAGTCTTTGGTACACCTGGCGTTATTTGGTCAGCACTGACCTTGGCGATTCTAACGTTGCCGGTGGTGATTGTTTCTACGGAAGAAGGTTTATCGCGAATTCCAAGTGCAGTCCGCCATGGTTCACTCGCGCTTGGTGCGACGAAAGCGGAAACGTTGTGGCGCATCGTTGTGCCAATGGCAAGTCCTGCGATAATGACAGGTTTAATCTTGGCAGTTGCTCGTGCTGCGGGTGAGGTTGCGCCATTGATGTTAGTTGGTGTTGTAAAAATGGCACCGACTTTACCAATCGATGGTAACTTCCCATTTGTGCACTTAGATCGCAAATTTATGCACTTGGGCTTCCACATTTATGATGTGGGTTTCCAAAGTCCAAACGTTGAGGCGGCACGTCCGCTTGTGTACGCCACCGCATTCTTACTGGTAACAGTTATCGTGGCTCTGAATATTACGGCTATCGGGATCCGCAATCACTTGCGTGAAAAATTCCGTTCACTTGAACACTAAGCGTAAAGAATTAAAGTAGGTATTGAAAATGATTACAGTCGCGCCTCACGTTAATCAGGCAAACGGTCAGTTAAAGCTTGATTTAGAAAATCTAAGCCCAGAGCTTACTGCACTAGAGATCAAAAACCTCGATCTTTACTACGGTGAAAAGCAAGCGCTGAAAAGCATTAATATGAAAATCCCAAAAGGCCAAGTGACAGCGTTCATCGGTCCTTCTGGTTGTGGTAAATCAACGTTACTCCGTTGTATTAACCGCATGAACGATCTTGTTGATTCATGCCGTGTAGAAGGTGAAATTAACTTACACGGTCAAAACATTTATGACAAACGCGTCGACGTAGCGGCTCTGCGTCGTAATGTTGGTATGGTGTTTCAGCGTCCAAACCCATTTCCGAAGTCAATTTATGAAAACGTCATCTATGGACTTCGTCTTCAAGGCGTTAAAGATAAACGTAAATTAGACGAAGTCGTTGAGCGTTCACTGCGTGGTGCAGCGCTTTGGGATGAAGTAAAAGACAGACTTCATGATAGCGCCTTTGGCTTATCCGGCGGTCAGCAACAACGTCTTGTTATTGCTCGTTCTATAGCGATTGAGCCTGAAGTGCTATTATTAGATGAGCCGACATCAGCACTTGACCCTATCTCAACGCTGGTGATCGAAGAGCTGATCAATGACCTGAAAAATAAATACACTGTAGTGATCGTTACGCATAACATGCAGCAGGCGGCACGTGTGTCGGATCAAACCGCGTTCATGTACATGGGCGAGTTAATTGAGTATTCCGACACTAACACGTTATTCACTACGCCTGTTAAGAAGAAAACGGAAGATTACATCACGGGTCGTTACGGTTAATTGTTGCGCGGATTGACGAGAGGTTAGGCTATGGAACACAACATTAGTAAACATATTTCTGGACGTTTCAACGAAGAGCTTGAAAACGTTCGTAACCATGTATTGAGCATGGGTGGTTTAGTTGAGCAGCAATTAAACTTAGCACTTGAAGCAATCGCTGAAAACGACGCGGATAAAGCAAGAAAAGTCAGTGAAACTGACTATCGCGTTAATGCGATGGAAGTGCAAATTGATGAAGAATGTACGCGTATTATTGCGAAACGTCAGCCAGCAGCAAGTGACTTACGTTTGGTTGTTGCGATTGCGAAGACAATTGCTGATTTAGAACGAATTGGTGATGAAGCGGAGCGTATCGGCAAAGTGGCACTCGATTCATTCACGAAAGACCAGCAGGATTTGTTGGTCAATCTTGAAAATATGGGTCGCCAAGTATCAAAAATGCTTCATGACGTACTTGATTCATTCGCGCGTATGGACGCACGTCGTGCATTCGAAGTGCATAAAGAAGACGTAAAAATTGACCGCGAATATGAAGCATTGACGCGTCAAATTATGACTTACATGATGGAAGATCCACGTTCAATACCAAAAATTATGGATTTGATTTGGTCTGTTCGCTCGTTAGAGCGCATCGGTGACCGTTGTCAAAATATCGCAGAATACGTGATTTATTTTGTAAACGGTAAAGATATTCGTCATACATCTCAAGAAGATATCGAAAAAAGTCTGTGATGTAAGGCGAATTTAAGCAAAAAAATTTAGCGGTATTTTTGCTTAAGATGGCGGCATTTTGCCAAATAAAAGCGTTCAAAATCGTGTTGAATGCTGTAAAATTCATACCGCAAGCATATAAATATGATTTAAGGGTCAGTTATGCCTACAAATGCGTTTTTAGGAGTATTTGCAAAATCTCCTATTAAACCAATCGAAGAGCATATCAAAATTGTGCATCAAGCGTCTGAGACCTTGGTTCCATTTTTTGAACATGCCTTCAAAGGTGAGTGGAAAGAGGCTGCTGAATATCAGCAGACAATTCGTAATCTAGAGCGTGAAGCGGATGAGCTTAAGCGAGTAGTGCGTTTAACGTTACCTCGTGGCTTGTTTATGCCTGTAGAAAGAACGGATTTGCTCGAACTAATTACGCACCAGGATAAAATTGCGAATAAGGCGAAAGACATCGCAGGTCGTGTAATCGGCCGTGAACTGCTTATTCCTGCTGCAATTCAAGAAGATTTCCTTGCTTATGTGAAGCGTTGTGTTGACGCAACGAAACAAGCATCAGAAGCCATTAACGAGTTAGACGAACTATTGGAAACGGGTTTCCGTGGTCGTGAAGTCACTTTCGTTGAGAAAATGCTTGTTGAGCTTGACGCAATTGAGCAAGACACGGACGACATGCAAATCAAAATTCGTCGTGAACTTCATGCCATTGAAGGCCAATTAAACCCCATCGATGCTATGTTCCTATATAAAATTATCGAATGGGTTGGGACGCTTGCTGATCAGGCAGAGCGTGTTGGTTCAAGACTAGAGTTGATGTTAGCGCGCTAACGTCTCGACGTTCTTTTAAAAAAGGTTAAGGTTTTACAATGGATATCATTGCATCCTACGGCTCTGTGCTGGTTATTATTGCCGCGCTTGTGGGCTTTTTCATGGCTTACGGTATCGGTGCTAACGACGTTGCAAATGCGATGGGTACATCTGTAGGCTCAAAAGCGCTTACAATTAAACAAGCTATCCTCATCGCGATGGTTTTTGAATTCGCTGGTGCTTATCTTGCTGGTGGTGAAGTAACTTCAACTATCCGTAAAGGCATCATTGATGCGACACCATTCATGGACTTACCAGAGTCTCATGGTACTTGGTATGATCTCGGCGCTTTTGCCGCTGGCGTATGGTTATTGCTTGCTTCGTACCTTGGTTGGCCGGTGTCAACTACACACTCAATCATCGGTGCTATCATTGGTTTCGCATTAGTTGCTGTTGGCAGCGAAGCAATCCAATGGGGTAAAGTAACAGGTATCGTAGGGAGTTGGATTGTCACACCTGCAATTTCTGGCTTTATTGCGTACCTTGTATTCATGAGTGCACAGAAGTTAATTTTTGATACAGATGAGCCGCTTAAAAATGCAAAACGTTTTGTTCCAGTGTATATGGGCTTAGCGGGTTTTGTAATGGCGCTTGTGACTATCAAGAAAGGACTTAAACACGTTGGCCTACAAATGGGTAACGTTGAAGGTTTTGCATTGGCAATTGGTATTGCGGTACTTGTGGGTTTCATTGGTAAGTTGGCAATTGGCCGCTTGAACATCGACCCATCTGCAGACAAAAAGATGCAGTTCAACAACGTTGAAAAAGTATTCGCTGTTCTAATGGTAATGACAGCATGTTGTATGGCTTTCGCGCATGGTTCGAATGACGTTGCAAACGCGATTGGTCCACTAGCTGCGGTTGTGAGCATCGTTGAACACAATGGTGAAATTGCGAAGAAAGCGGCACTTGCGTGGTGGATCCTACCACTTGGTGGTTTTGGTATCGTTGCGGGTCTTGCTATCCTTGGTAAGCGCGTAATCAAAACAATCGGTGAAGGCATTACACATTTAACGCCAAGTCGTGGCTTTGCTGCAGAACTAGCAGCGGCTTCAACAGTCGTTATTGCTTCAGGTACTGGTCTACCGATTTCAACAACGCAAACGTTAGTTGGTGCGGTACTCGGTGTGGGTATGGCGCGTGGTATTGCGGCCCTGAACATGGGTGTTGTAAGAAATATCGTTGTTTCTTGGGTAATTACCTTGCCAGTTGGCGCTGCACTCTCTATTGTTATATTCTACATCCTACGCTTAGCATTCGGCGTTTAAGTAGAGACAGACTTTTAGCTTGAAAAGATCTCAGTGCCGTTGGTGCTGGGATCTTTTTATTTTTGGGGTATCTGAAACGTGACAAACCTACCTAGTATCAAACAACTTCAATATTTAATCGCAGTTCACCAGTACCAACATTTTGGTAAGGCGGCAACCGCGTGTTTTATTGGCCAATCAACGTTGAGTAGCGCCATTCAAAATTTGGAAGAGATCCTAGGTTGTCAGTTAATTGAACGTGAAAACCGCAGTTTGATGTTTACGGATATTGGTGAAGAGGTTGTAGAGCGAGCAAGAAAGATAATTGATGACACCATGAGCATCAAGGAGCTAACTCGAAGTTTCAAGCATCCTTTAAGTGGTAAGTTAACGCTCGGTGTGATTCCGACGATTGCATCGTTTATTGCCGCGCCGTTATATCAGTATTGTAAGCAGGTTTTTCCTGATCTTAATTTTGTCTTGGTGGAAGACACCAGTGACAATCTACTCGACAAGCTCGAACATGGTCACGTTGACATGGCGTTACTTGCACTGCCTTATCGTACCGAACGATTCCACACGCAAATTTTGGCTCAAGATCGTTTTTCTTTAGTGCATCATAAAGATTACGATGCGGCAAAAGCGGTGGTTGATTTCAACGAGCTTCCTGAACACAGTGTCTTTTTATTGGAACGTGAACATTGCATGACCGGCCATGCATTGAGTGCGTGTCACTTGAATCGAAGTGAATGCATCAATCCCTTTGAAGCATCAAATCTACATACGTTGCTTAGCATGGTTGAATATCAAAATGGTGTGACGTTCTTACCGCAAATGGCAATCAATGCAGGGATCCTCGCTGGTAAAGACATGGTCGTAAAACCTTCACAAGGCGATGCATACCGAGACATAGGTCTGATATGGCGTAAGACAACAGGCCGTATTCGTGATTTCCGCTTATTCAGTGATAAGGTCGGGGAGTTCATCCAAACACGTTGTGAAAGTAAATAGGATCCCTCTTCACCGCGTCATCTATTTATTCATGCCCTGCGGATGTGGGGTACTCTCCTCTTTATCGCTACTCTCGATGAGTTTTCGCATCGCCGCCTTTCTATACATCGCAAATTTTTAAAAAACTTTCATTCAGATTAAAACTATTTGCGATTGCTAGTCGACTAATTGAGTAAATGAATTCATGTTATTAAGTGACCATCGGGTACACATGGCATCAGCACACAAAGAGGTCTCGTGATTTTTTCAACGGAAGCAGGGCTAATCAAAAAAGCACAGGCTGGACATAAGCAAGCATGGCTTACTTTGGTTACGCGTTATGAGAAGCAGGTGTTCAACCATTGCCTACGTATGGTGGGGCATCGTGAAGACGCGTGTGACTTAATGCAGGAGGTGTTTGTAAGCGTGTTCACTGCATTGCCTCAATTTGCAGGGGACAGTCAATTTTCAACGTGGCTGTATAAAATTACCCATGCGCGCTGCGTTGATTTTTTTAGACGCAAGAAACCGCTTGAAATCATCGACGAAGAGCAACATGACTTAAGTGCGGAGCAGTCGATGGTGATTGATGCAACAAACAGAGAAGTGTATTCAGCTCTACAGCAATTGCCGATAGAGCAAAGACAGATTGTTGAACTTAAATTCTTTCAACATCTTACGTTTGAAGAGATTGCCGACATAACGGATCTGAGTACGAACACCATTAAAACAAGGCTCTATAGCGCGCTGAAGAAGATGAAAAATCAATTAGAGGTGGTTCATGGCTAGTGCAGAAATTCTATTCGCAAAATGGCTGGATGGCATAGCGCTATCAGACGATGAGCTGAAGCAATTACGTCTTGACGCTGATTTCGGTCCCATGTTGGCAGAAGCGCAAGTTTGGCAATCTCGGGCACAAAATATGTTAGATGAGGATGTTCCCACGTGGAACAGAGAATCCACCTATGTCGGTACTAAGAGGAGCGCAAGCCAATGGTACGCAATTGCTGCCAGTGTAGCGGTCATCGCATTGGCAAGTTGTGTCTTTATGTGGTCCCAAAACCAGCAATTAACGGAACAAATGGCTTCACAACAGCAGCTAGTGCAACAGCAACAGCAACAAATCACAACCTTGCTTGGTCGGATAGACAATCAACAGTCTAGCCAAAACTCGAAGTTGTTAGATGCTGTAGAACACGTACTGGCGACAAGTCGGGATGAACGACGTGAAGACATGAACGCGTTACTGCAACTTTGGAAAACACAAAGGGCACAAGACCAAGCTTTACTTCGATTGCAATTGAATGACATTGCTGAACAAGTTGAACACCTACCACAAACGAATGTGGCTAAATTAGAGGATCGTTAGTATGAAGATGAATTATATCGTTGCTGCATTCGCGGTTGCCTTTAGTGGCAACACCCTAGCAAAAGATCTTGATCTCAGTGCGATGGAAAGAGACGTGAGTATTTTTGAAAATGTACTGGAGAGTGCACTCCAGCATGATGTGGGTAAGTCTATTCGTGACGTTAAGGGGTTCTATCTTAAGCACCAAGGGATTGTATTTAATGTCAACGTTAAGACAGGGAATCGCTGGTTTTCACGATTCAGTGATGACAGTGGCGATGGCGCAATGGCATTCATGAGTCTTGACCCTGAAAGCCTTGACGCAATTGCAGAGCATTTGGGGAATTTCGGTGAAGATTTGGCCGATGCCTCGCGCGAAGCTTATCACCAAACCATGGAAAATGTGCGTCTGCAGGCCGAAGAAGTGCGCAGAAGTGCCGAGCAAGAGCGGGAGTTAAGTCGGGAGATCCGTGAACTGGAGCGGGAACGAAGAGAACTCGGGTTCGCGAAGGGCTTAGAAGATAAGGATGAAAAAGCGGAGACCGAGCAGCGGCTAAAAGAATTGGAAGCGAAAATTAAGACGCTGCAATCTCAACAAGAAACCTTAGCGGCTGAGCAAAAAGAGCTTAAGCGCACAATGGCAGATCAAAAAGCAAAGCAGGCGTCACAAAAACAAGAAGCACAAGCTGCAACCCAAGAAAAGCTAGACCAAGCATTGAGCAAATCGCTTTGTGATTATGGGGCTGGTTTAAAAACACTACCCGAGAATGAACACGTAAGCTTTATTGTTACGGGCCTTACAGGCAGTGGCAAACAGGTACATGTTTATACAAAGGATGATATTCAAGCATGCGTGAGCGGCAAATTCAGTGTTGCCAAATTACGAGAGAAAGTAGAACGTTACACGTTTTAAGAAATTAGGTGGCATTAGCCACCTTCTCGTATAGCTAAAAAGGCTCAATATTGGTGAAAACGGCCTGTTTCAGCGAGATTTGGCAAGAAGAGTAAATACACCCACACGACCAAATTAAAATAAGGAATAAAGCCTAGTCCTGCAAACAGCTTAACTGGATATCCTTTCAAGTGCGCATTTTTGTAACATTGGTAAGCGATAAAGCAATTGGCTACCAGTAAAAAAGAGAGCAAAGCGAACATAATGAATCTCCTATTTATCCATGACGAGCCAATATCCATCAAACTAAACTATGTATTATCTAATTTAGGTAATCAGTAAGTTATGTAGATTGGTGTTTTTTAGCTCGATGTCGCCTATTTATCTGGAAAATCCCATTCCAAGGCGACATCACTCGTAATGATCAGTATAGACGCTTCTAGGGGAAGTGGAAGCAAAAAATCGTGTAAAAGTGTTATGAAGCTGTTTTCTCGAGCAAAATAGTTTTGAGAGCGAGCGATAATTTCTCTATTGGCAATGGTCTTGAAATGTAATATCCCTGTCCATAATCCACACCAATTTCCTTCAAAGCATCAAAAATTTCTTCATTTTCAACGTATTCAGCAACAGAACGCTTGTCTAGTGATTGACTAATATCATGCACCGCTTTGACCAGAGCGTGATCAATCGGATCATTCAACATATCGCGAACGAATGAGCCATCGATTTTAACGTGTTGGGCCGGTAGTTGTTTTAAGTAACTGAATGTACTAAACCCAGTACCAAAATCATCAATCGAGAAGTGACACCCCAAGTCATTGAGCTTTTCAATCATCGATCGAGTCGCGTTCAAATTGTTGATACTTGCCGATTCCGTGATCTCAAAGATGATCTTTGCAGGTGAAACTTGATATTCCACCAAGCAGTCTTGAATATGTGGCAATAATCGCTCGTCCAAAAACGATTGTGCGGAAAGGTTTATCGCAACTTGGTTGAGATCCCTATGTAGTGACACAGCATGAATGGCATTGCGAATCACACATTGGTCCATCAAGTAAGTGTCGTTAAGCATTTCTAGAGACGGAATAAATTGATTTGGGAATATCAGCTCATCGTTGATTTTAAGGCGCAGCAACACTTCAAAGTAAGCGACTTGAGCACGCTTAAAGTCCCAAATTGGTTGGTAGTGCAGCTCAATTTGATTGTTTTGTAGAGCTTGGCGTACGTTGTGTCCCCATTCAAGACCGGTTTGCATTGCATTGTTGTGTGAATCTTCTTTTGAATAACAATGGACAAGATTACGACCGAGGCTTTTAGCAACATAAAGCGCAATGTCTGCTTGTTTTAGGCATTCGCTTGGGTCACAGTTTTCTGTAGTAATTTGAGTCAATCCGATAGAGCAGCTGATTGCATAGCTTTGTTCTTCAGAGTGGAATTGGTGACTATCAATCGCCATACAGATGCTTTCTGCAATTAAATGCGCGTCCAGCAATGACTTATGCTTCAACAGTACCGCAAATTCATCACCGCCAATACGGAAAATTAAATGTTCGTCATCGATGTTGTGATTAAAAAGTTCAGCTACCTCTTTTAAGACGATGTCACCTTGTTGGTGGCCTTTTGAATCGTTGATGATTTTAAAGTGGTCAAGGTCGATGTAAATCAACGCATGCTCTTCATCCTCTGCCGCACGCGTTTCGTTGCAGAGGTTATTAAGCTGTTGGTCAAAATAATAGCGATTATGTAGACCGGTTAATGTGTCATGCAAGGCAAGATGGCGTAGCTGTAATTCTGCTTCTTTACGTTCATGGATGTTGTCGAGCGTAGCGGTAATTGTCGCTCGGCTAGTTGAATTTTTAATGAGCTGAAAACGGCATTCTACCCAAACCTCTCGGCCATTTTTGTGCATAAGACGAATTTCAGTCTGTGCTTGTTGTTCATGACCCGACAAAATACGTGCCATGACCTCGCGAAGCGGTTTGCGGTTTTGTGGAACCGTAAATTCGGTTAATTCATGCCCAAGGCTCATTTTTATGCCATGGCCCGAAAGCTGCTCCCACGCTGGATTAATAAAGCGAATAAGCCCTGTTTCATCAAGCTCCATAACCACCGTGTTGAGATGGAGCAGAATTCGTTGGTGGGCAGAGAAAAGGTCTTTATAACGTTGTTCACTGCGACTGAGTTGTTCCACTTTTTCGGCAAACTCGGCATAACTCACCATGAAATCCTCACGACGAGCGGCGTGGTCACAGACCTTGCTCAAAATGGAAATATCATAAGGTTCACGCACGAAGTCCGTGACCCCCAAAAGCAGTAACTGCTCAGCGTAATCCGCATCACGGTTATCTATGATAGTAACAATCGCTTGATTGGGGTTGTGCTTTAGTATGCTTTCAACGAGTTGCTTTGCCGATTCTGAGCGTGTGGATGTCGCGTCAAGCAACACAATTGCGTACTGATTTTGAAGATATAAAGACAACGCTGCTGTGTGTGATGTGACATGAGTACATGCGAAGTTCAGCGCAAGGTGCTGACAAATTTCGTCTGCGCGCAACGGATTCGGTTCTAATAATAGTAAATTTAACCGGCTGCTTTTTTCTAAATGCGTAGACAATACGTTGGCGAGCACCTGCGGCAAAATATCTTGGCGTTCAAAAGGAAGCACCGCATCAATGCTGTAGCTGCGAGCTGTGGTTTCTGCAATACGTTCGCAATAAGTAGGTGGCGTGAGCAATATCGGTGTATTTTTGGGCGTGTGTAAAAGCCCCGAACGCACCATACGCGCGAAACGCCAACCATCGATACGACCTACGTTGAGTTCCCGTAATAATGACATCAACGGATCGTGTTTTAAGCAGCTGCAATGCTGTTAAACTGTCGTCGCTTTCAATGAATTGAAAAACGTCGAGGTTACTGAGGGTTTTTTTAATTATCGACCGTTCAGTATCACTGGCATTCAAAATGAGTAATGTCAGTTGTTCAGCCATGAAGAGAACACTCCAAGCCGATGTTGAGGTGATAAACCACGCGCGCCTCGAATCTAATATATTGCTTCATAAAGTAAAATAGCAAAAGTAATGTGCCGAAACAGGTAATGTACAGCAATTACTAACGGTTGAACGGTTAGATTAATGCCTAATTGAGTGATAGACAAGCACTTGATTATACCTTTATTGCGCAATAGACTTGCGGCAATTTTGGTAAAAGAGGTCTGTCATGCGCGTAGCTGATTTTAGTTTTGAACTTCCTGATGAATTGATTGCACGATTTCCAAAGCAGGAGCGTTCGTCGAGTCGTCTTCTCGCACTTAACGGCAACACGGGTGAAATCACGCACAAAGTCTTTACCGATATTCTCGATTACATCGAGCCAAACGATTTAATTATTTTCAATAACACCAAGGTGATCCCGGCTCGCATGTTTGGGCAAAAAGCCTCGGGTGGCAAAATCGAAGTGCTGGTTGAGCGCGTGCTAGATGAACACCGAGTGCTTGCGCACGTACGTGCGAGTAAAGCGCCAAAAGCAGGTGCCAAATTGTTGCTTGAAGGTAAAGTTGACGCGACGATGGTGGGTCGTCATGGTGAATTATTTGAATTGCATTTTGATTGCGAACAAACGGTTTTTGATGTTTTAGAAGACATTGGTCATATGCCGTTACCACCTTACATCGACCGCCCTGACAACGATTCTGACAAAGAGCGTTACCAAACTGTCTACGGTGAAAAACCTGGCGCGGTTGCTGCTCCAACGGCAGGATTACATTTCGATGAGCCGCTTTTGGAAAAGTTGAAAGCCAAAGGTGCCGAGATGGCATACGTGACGTTGCATGTTGGTGCTGGCACATTTCAGCCAGTCCGTGTCGATTCGGTAGAAGAACATGTAATGCACTCTGAGTACATTGAAGTGCCACAAGACGTTGTGGATGCGGTAAACGCGGCCAAAGCCAAAGGTGGACGAGTTATTGCAGTAGGGACTACGTCTGTACGCTCGCTGGAATCTGCGGCAAAAGCCCATGGTGGGGAATTAGCGCCATTCTATGGTGATACCGACATTTTTATTTTCCCAGGCTATCAATTTAATGTGGTTGACGCCATGGTAACGAATTTCCATTTGCCTGAATCAACCCTCATCATGTTAGTGAGTGCGTTTGCAGGGCAAGACCATATTATGAATGCCTATGATGTCGCGATAAAAGAACAATATCGCTTCTTTAGTTATGGCGATGCGATGTTCCTTACACGACAAAACGAAAAATAAAAAAAGCCTCGAGTGTCTCGAGGCTTTTTTTTACGGCTCTTTAATTGTGGTTTTTTGGCTCAATAATTAGAATTGCTTCTCTAAACAAGGTAAAATCGGGCAGTTTTAATCCATTGAGTTGAGCTACAACTCCTAAGCAGTTGGACTGTTTTTCCGACAAAAGAGGTCAAAATGAAATTCGAATTGGACTGTACATACGGTAAAGCCCGTCGCGGACGCTTGATTTTTGAACGTGGTGTTGTTGAAACACCTGCATTTATGCCAGTAGGTACTTACGGTACAGTTAAGGGCATGACGCCTGAAGAATTGGCAGGAACTGGGGCGCAGATTTGCCTTGGTAATACTTTCCACCTGATGTTGCGTCCTGGTACAGAAATCATCAAGCAACATGGTGATTTACATGATTTTATGAATTGGGATAAACCAATTTTGACTGATTCAGGCGGTTTCCAAGTTTTCAGCCTTGGTGCAATGCGTAAAATCAGTGAAGAAGGCGTGTTGTTCAAGTCACCAGTAAACGGTGAACGTATTATGCTAACGCCTGAGAAAGCGATGGAAGTACAGCGCGACTTAGGATCAGATATCGTGATGATTTTTGACGAATGTACGCCATACCCAGCGACAGAAAAACAAGCGCGCGATTCGATGGAATTGTCGTTACGATGGGCGAAGCGTTCTAAGCAAGCGCATGAAGGTAATGACTCTGCGCTGTTTGGTATTATCCAAGGTGGTATGTATCCAAACCTACGCGCTGAATCTCAGCAAGGTCTAGAAGAAATCGGCTTTGATGGTTATGCATTAGGCGGTTTATCCGTCGGTGAGCCAAAAGAAGACATGATCAACATTTTGGACAATTGTGCCTATAAGATGCCAGCAGATAAGCCGCGTTACTTAATGGGCGTCGGGAAACCAGAAGACTTGGTTGAAGCCGTACGCCGTGGTATCGACATGTTTGACTGTGTTATGCCAACTCGTAACGCGCGTAACGGTCACTTATTTGTGTCAAATGGTGTCATTAAAATCCGTAACGCAGACGCACAAAACAGATACCAGCCCGCTGGATGCTGAATGTGATTGTTACACCTGTAAAAATTATTCTCGTGCTTACTTACATCACTTAGACAAGTGTAATGAAATCTTGGGAGCACGTTTGAATACGATTCACAACTTACGTTTTTATCAACGCGTTATGGCAGGGCTTCGCAACGCCATTGCGGAAGGTAGGTTAGATGAATTCGTGGCAGATTTTTATGCAAGACGTGGATTGCCTGTACCTCCTCTTGCGGAAAACGAAGAATAAAACATTAAAAATTTAAGAAACTAAGAGGAAGTGTTATGAGTTTATTTATCTCTTCAGCACACGCAAGTACTGCTGGCGCAGCGCCTGCAGGTGGCGGCATGGAAATGTTAATTATGCTAGGTATTTTTGGCCTAGTGTTTTATTTCCTAATATACCGTCCACAAGCTAAGCGTGTGAAAGATCATCGTGAACTAATGGGTGCATTAGCTAAAGGTGACGAAGTTTTAACGCAAGGTGGTCTTGTAGGTCGCATTACAAAAGTGTCGGATGACAAAGATTTTCTTGTAATTGCGCTTAACGACCAAGCAGAAGTGACTGTGCAAAAGGGTGCAGTTACGGCTGTGTTGCCTAAAGGCACAATGAAAGCACTATAACAATAAGGACTAAGCAGTGTTAAACAAGTATCCTTTATGGAAATACTTGCTAGTACTTACCGTTTTGCTAATGGGGATGCTTTACGCTGCCCCAAACTTGTATGGCCGTGATCCGGCCATTCAGGTTTCTGGTACGAAAGGTGCCAGTGCAGATCTGACGGTACTTGAGCAAGTAAATACCATCATCAACAAGCACCAGCTCACGCCAAAATCATCACGTTTGGAAAATGGTCAAATTCTCGTGCGTTTCAAAAACGTAGAAGACCAATTAAAAGCGCAAGATGCATTACGTGAAGAGTTAAGCAGCGAATACATTTCCGCAATTAACATGACGCCTGCGCAACCAGAATGGTTAAAACAACTAGGCGGCAACCCAATGAAATTGGGTCTGGACTTAAGTGGTGGTGTTCATTTCACGATGGAAGTGGACATGTCTACTGCGCTCGACAATGCGTTGTCACAAATGGAACAAGATTTCCGCTCAAGTTTACGTGATGAGAAGCTTCGCTATCGCACGGTACGCCGAGTAGCTGGAAGTGAGCGTATTTTGGTTGAAATGCGTTCAGCGGAAGACAAAGATGCAGCGGAACGCTTCTTGAAAAAGCGCGATCCATTAAACGTCTTTACTGATGACAGCAGCAACGAAAATGCGTTTTATGTGGCCTTGAGCGAACAAAAACTTAAAGAAATTCGTGACTATGCTATCAAGCAAAACGAAACCATCATTCGTAACCGTATTAACCAGTTAGGTGTTGCAGAACCAAACGTTCAACGCCAAGGTGCAGAGCGTATTATTGTTCAACTTCCTGGTGTTCAAGACACAGCGTTAGCAAAAGAGATTTTAGGTGCAACCGCAACGCTTGAATTCCGTGAAGTAGACGAAGAAGCGGATGTGCGTGCAGCCGCCGAAGGACGCGTACCACCAGGTGCTGAAGTGCTGAAGCATAAAGATGGTTACCCTGTTGTACTGAAAAAACGCGTGATTCTTGAAGGTAGCCACATTACGGGTGCGCAAAATAGTCTTGATGAATACCAACGTCCACAAGTTAACATTAACTTAGACAGCGCAGGTGGTGCAAAAATGAATGCATTCACTAAGCGTGCGATTGGTAAACGTATGGCAACGGTCTTTATCGAATACAAGCCTTCAGGGAAAAAAGACGCCAACGGTAAAGCGCTTCCTCCAACGAAAGTGGAAGAGGTGATTAACGTGGCGACTATCCAAGCACGTTTAAATAGCTCATTCCGCATTACGGGTATCGACAGCCCAGCAGAAGCACATAACCTTGCGTTATTACTTCGTGCCGGTGCTTTGGTGGCCCCAATCCAAATCGTTGAAGAACGTACGGTAGGTCCAAGCCTTGGTCAGGAAAATATTGATGCTGGTATGATGGCTGTGGTGCTTGGCTTCGTGTTTGTACTTGCGTTCATGGCGATTTATTACAAAGGCTTTGGTCTCATTGCGAACTTGGCGCTTGCAGCGAACCTTGTCATGATTGTCGGTGTTATGTCGATGATCCCAGGTGCGACACTGACCTTGCCAGGTATTGCTGGTATCGTTCTTACGGTCGGTATGGCGGTTGACGCCAACGTACTTATTTTTGAGCGTATTCGTGAAGAGTTAGCGGAAGGACGCAGTCCTCAGCAAGCAGTACACCATGGTTATGACAGCGCGTTTAGTACTATTTTTGATGCGAACATTACTACATTAATTGCGGCGATTATTCTGTTCGCAGTAGGGACTGGCCCAATTGCAGGTTTCGCGGTAACGTTAGCGATTGGTATCATGACGTCGATGTTTACAGCAATCGTTGGTACTCGAGCGGTAGTGAACTTACTCATTGGTGGTAAGAAAGTCACTAAGTTGTCGATTTAAGGAGCGAACATGCAGTTATTGAATTTACAAAGCACCGTCCGCTTTATGTCCGTACGCAATCTAGCGATGGCGTTTTCGGGTTTACTGATGTTGGCAGCCGTTGTGTCTATGTTCACAAAAGGGATCAACTTTGGTTTGGACTTTACCGGTGGTACATCGGTAGAAGTGAGTTTTTCACAACCGGCAAATTTAGCTGAAGTACGTAAAGTACTTGCTGAAAACGATTTTGCCGATGCCTCTGTACAACTTTATGGTAGTAGTACAGAAGTATTGGTGCGTTTAGCCCCTCGTGAAAGCAGCATTAAAGCGGAAGTTATTGGTAACCAACTGATTTCAGTTTTAAAAACGGTTGATCCTCAAATCGTAATGCGTAGCATTGAATTCGTAGGCCCAAGCGTCGGTGAAGACCTTAAAGAGCAAGGTGGTCTTGCTATGCTGACCACGCTTATCTGTATCCTTATCTACGTAGCGTTTCGTTTTGAATGGCGCTTCGCAGTCGGTGCAGTACTGGCGCTTTTCCACGACGTGTTATTGACTGTCGGTTTATTCTCGGTGTTAGGTCTTGAATTTGACTTAACTATCCTTGCAGCCATCTTGGCGGTAATCGGTTACTCGCTGAACGACACCATCGTTGTGTCGGATCGTATCCGTGAGAATTTCCGTAAAGTGAGAATCGACGACACGATTGAAATTGTCGATATTTCATTAACGCAAACTTTAAACCGTACATTGATCACTTCATTGACAACGATTTTAGTACTTATTGCACTGTTCGTTTGGGGTGGTCAAACAATCCACGGTTTTGCGACCGCTCTGTTGTTTGGTATCTTCGTAGGTACTTATTCATCAGTTTACATTGCAAGTTCAATCGCCATTTTAATGGGGATCAGCAAAGAAGATTTGATCCCGGTTGAAGTTGAGAAAGAAGGTGCAGAGTTCGACGCAATGCCATAAGCACGTCGACGCTCTATCTTTAAACGCCGCGACCTCGCGGCGTTTTGTTTTTAAAACCTGACATTTGGAGAAGTCTATGCAGACCAAATGGCTTGTAAATGCCTTAATGCCTATCTTGTTCACGTTGCTTGTCGCGTGTGGGCCAACGAGTCCAAACGAATCGACTTCACCACCATCCGCTTTCCCGTTAGATGACGTACTTACAATACAAATTGAAATGCAATTTGCGTTGGATGAACTGGACGCTCAGCATGATACTGCACGAATTACTCGTCATATCTTAGCGGTACTTGGGCAGTTGAATCTAATGCAGGAAAGTATGGTTCAACAAGAACGCTGTATAGCTGATTTCAAAGTGACAGAGGTGTTATTTGGTGCGTTAGAACAAGAAATGGAATTGAGTAAAATGGAAAAGGAATACGAGCGTATTAAACAAAAGAGCTCAGATTCCACATGCTTTTACATCAATGCGACAATCTGGCAGCTCGCGCGTGCAAACCAACAAGTTGAACAAAGTGCGTATGACAACAGCCGTTATCATCTCTTATTGGCACTGACATTCTTTGATCAATACATTCGTACAAAGACACGTTAAATGATTGAAAAACATTCAAGGATAAACCACTGAATTCTATCGAGGAGTACATCGAACAAAAAACGACAACGAAAGCGTAAATTGGCGTGGTTTTGGTAAAATCTATCTGAAATATAAAACAAACCTAACTAAAGTTGTCAAAAAATAGGCAATTTAATGTTTTGAGTCATCTCAAGCATAAACAGGTACAAGCTGAAAATCTGCCATATTAGTGTAATAAAGTACTGATAACGTCAGTCATCTTTCATGTTCTTTAGGTTTTGGCGCAGTGAGCGAGCAGCAGGTATTACACAGCATCATTGAAAAAGGGGAAATACAAACCGTATTTCAACCCATATTTGATATTGCGAAGAAGCAAATACTTGGCTACGAAGCGTTAAGCAGAGGACCTAAAGGATCGGTGCTTGAATCACCTGATAGGCTATTTACAACCGCGAATGAAGCCGAAAAGCTCTCAGAGCTCGAGCTTCTTTGCCGTGATAACGCCATAAAACAGTTTGTCGCACTCGACCTCCCTGGCAAGCTGTTCATTAATGTTAGCCCTGTTACGTTACTCGACCCACATCACCCTAGAGGTAAAACGCTTCATTTGCTTGATAAGTATGGCTTATCGGCCAATCGGGTGGTCATCGAAGTTACAGAGCAAGACAAAGTAGACGATGGGTTTTTGTTACTAAAAACCATTGCTCACTATCGTGAACTTGGCTTAAGTATTGCGATTGATGACTTAGGTGCAGGCTATTCAGGGTTAAAACAATGGTCGGAATTGTGTCCTGATTTTGTCAAACTTGACCGCTATTTTGTCGACCATTGTGACCAAAGTATCGTCAAGCGCGAGTTTTTAAAAACCATTATTGAATTGGCGAAAGCAACAGGGACGGCCGTGATTGCTGAAGGCATTGAACGTTCTGAAGAGCCTCCGGCTACTTGAATCCTTGGGAATTGCACACGCGCAAGGTTTTTTGTTAGAGCGCCCTTCAAACAAGCCAAGTAAAGCACTGCATGACAATCGCTTATCGCAATTAAATCTAGCCGGTCCGAAAAGTACCTTACAAACGTCGATGGTGATCGGTAATTTGGTACTAAAGCAACAGGCGATTGCGAGTTATACCAAGTGCAAAGACGCACATCATGTTTTTGAACAAGATAAGCGTGTTGTCAGTCTTGCCGTGGTGAACGAGTTTGGTCAACCAATTGGCTTGTTGCACCGTGACCAACTCACGGAAGTGTTTGCAGGTCCGTACGGACACGCTTTGTTTGCGAAAAAGGCCGTGACGGAGTTGATGGATAAGCAGCCGTTGATAGTTGACGAAAATGATAAGCTAGATGTTGTCAGTCATCAGATCACCGAGCATGAATTTGATATTCGTCGCCACATCATTGTGACGCGCCATAGCAGTTACTTGGGTCTGGCGCCGCCGCGTGACATTTTAAAACACATCACCGAAGAAAAAATTCGTCACGCGCAACACGCGAATCCGTTAACCATGTTGCCAGGAAATGTGGCAATTAACGAAGCCATTGAACATCGGCTGCGGTCACAAAATGATTTTTCTCTTGCTTATGTCGACCTAAATCACTTTAAACAGTTCAACGATTTATATGGCTACGCAAGCGGAGACAGTGTGATTAAATTGCTTGCGGATGTTACGGTCCAAGTCTGTGCCGCGAGTCAATGTTTTGTGGGTCACATTGGCGGAGACGATTTTATGGTGGTATTTGATGGAGACGATGCGGAATTGCTATGTCATCAAATCATCGAGCAATTCGAAACCCAATCAAAAGCCTTTTTTACACCAGAGCACGTGAAGTCCGGTGGATATTGGGCGACGAATCGGGAAGGGCAAAAACAATTTGTGCCCTTATTGACGTTGTCGATTGGCCTTGTCAGACCGGATCTTGAGTTTTGTCAAAATAGTCATCAGGTTGCAGCATTGGCAACGGATGCGAAGAAAGAAGCGAAACGTTACCGTAACAGCTATTTGTTCGTCTGTAATCGCCGTAAACCTTCCGCTCCCGTAGTGCGACTGGCAAAATCAACGCAAGAAATGGTGTAAGTAAGCGGCTATTTGACTCCGCTTTAACGGGCTTCAATGAGTCTTTTTCACTCTAAACAACACGTTTTAGCGCGTGATATTTCTCTTTTATACGTCGTTAAGCCTTCATTCCAAATAACAATTATTTCACTTGAGTATTTGCACCAGCCTGTGTAGCTTAGTTTAAACACAAAAAGGGGACAATCCATGAAGTGGTTAGTGACGCTGTTGGTATTGAGTCAAAGTTTTTGGGTCTATGCACTCGACACGGTGTATGTTGTGAAAGAGCAACGGCCATTGTATGACAGAGATGTTTATCTCTTTGAGTTATTGGAAAAAGCGCTTCAGGCAGCAAAATACAATGCACCACTGGAATACGTAAAAGTGCATCCTCATCAACAACGCACGTTAATGATGTTAGCCCAAGGCAAAGTCGATGTACTTTGGAGTATGACCAGTCCTGAACGAGAAACCTTAGGTATCGCCGTCAAAGTGCCCTTGTTTCGAGGTTACATTGGAAAACGCGCGATATTGGTGAATCAAGACCAATTGGACCGCTTTGCCAATATCACAACGCTAGATGGGCTTCGTCCACTCGTCGCTGTCCAAGGTCATGATTGGCCTGACACGAAGATACTTGCCCACAATGACCTGACCGTTCGCCCCCAAGCTAAATACGAAGCGATGTTTTCGATGCTCAATAGCCATCAGGTGGATTATTTTCCTCGCGCTTTTATCGAAGTATCCTCAGAGCTTGCATCATTTCAACGCTTTCCCTTAGCCATCGTGCCCAACGTTTACCTTCATTATCCAGCCGCATTTTACTTTTTCGTGAACAAAGATAAGCCCGCACTGGCCAAGGCGATAGAAAATGGGTTGGCGATTATGGAAAAAAATGGCGAGTTTAAATCGTTGTTTGATCGCTATTTTGCGGCCAGTATCGCCGCGCTTAAGTTAGACAATGCGACCGTTATCGAGTTGGAAAATCCATATTTTGAGGTTGATGCGAATGAAGGTTAAGCGTAGAAAAAATTAAAGGGCAAAAAAAAGGCTCGTCCTCGAGCCTCTTAAATGGAGAATTCTAAGTAGCTTACTTAAGTAAAGATTCAGTAAGTACTGGGCGAATTTCTTTCACGATAGCTTGGCAAAGCTTCGGCGCACCACAAATGATGTTACCGCTACGGTTGTAGTTTGCACCGCCTGCGAAATCAGTGATCATACCACCGGCTTCTTTTACCAGTAATTCACCAGCTGCTGTATCCCACGGCTTAAGACCAATTTCATAGAAACCGTCAACGCGACCTGCTGCAACATACGCCATATCTAATGCCGCAGAACCTGCGCGACGAATATCGGCTGTGTGCACGAAAAGGGCTTTGAACGCATCTAAGTAAGCATCCATGTGGTGCTTGTTTTTAAATGGGAAACCTGTCGCAAGTACAGTACCAGATAAATCGTTTGCATTTGAAACACGAAGACGCTTGCTGTTAAGTTGAGCGCCTTGGCCACGGCTTGCCGTAAATAGTTCGCTACGCACAGGGTCGTATACAACCGCTTGTTCTACGCGGCCTTTAACTTTAAGTGCAATAGAAACTGCAAAGTGAGGAATACCCTTGATGAAGTTTGTTGTGCCATCAAGTGGATCGATAACCCAAAGGTAATCTGCATCTGTTCCTTCGATTTGACCTAGTTCTTCGCCCACAATTGAATGATTTGGGTAGGCTTTTAGAATTGTTTCGCGGATTACCGCTTCAGCGTCTTTATCTACATTCGTTACAAAGTCATTGCTGCCTTTTTGTGACGCTTCAACTTTTGATAAATCTTCACAAGCACGAAGGATAACTTTACCTGCATTACGCGCAGCGCGTACCGCAATGTTTAACATTGGATGCATAGCATTACCTTTAAGTTTTAAAAGAACAGGATCATTTCAAGCCGGCGTATTTTAGTGATTTTTATTCCGTTGTAAACATCTATTCGAAAAATTTTAGTGTAAAATTTGAACAGTGTTGTTATCGCTGACAAAATATGCAAAAGGCTAGGTCACGTTGCGAGCCTGTGCTAAAATCCGCGCCCGTTGTAAAGATTAAGAGTTGTGCTAATGGCTTTAAGTGATATTCGAATTGTACTGGTGAACACCTCCCACTCTGGCAATATCGGCTCGGTAGCCCGAGCGATGAAGACGATGGGGCTGTCAAAGTTATATCTTGTCGATCCTGCGTGTGAAGTGGATAGTCATGCAAGTGCACTGGCTGCTGGTGCAACGGATGTGCTTGGCGCAAGTCAAACGGTTGCTACGTTGCAAGAAGCCATTGCGGACTGTTCATTGGTGATTGGCACGAGCGCGCGTTCAAGAACGTTGTCTTGGCCGATGGTTGAGCCACGTGAATGCGCGGATAAGTTAGTTGCGGAAGCCGTCAATGGCCCTGTTGCATTAGTGTTTGGTCGTGAAAACAGCGGCTTAACCAATGAAGAACTACAGCTGTGTAACTACCACGTATGCATTCCGGCGAACCCAGAATACAGCTCACTAAACCTAGCGATGGCCGTTATGACGCTGAGTTATGAAATCCGCATGTCGCATCTCGCCACTCAAGATAAAGTGATTGAAGAAGACGACGTACGTTACCCAACTCAACAACAAATGGATCTGTTTTTCGAGCATTTAGAAAAAACCTTGAATGAAACGGGTTTCATCATCAAACAGCACCCAGGTATCGTGATGACACGCCTGCGTCGCTTGTTCACACGCGCAAGACCAGAAGATCAAGAACTTAATATTTTGCGCGGTATTCTGACGTCTATAGACCGTTCAATGAATGACAAAAAAGTAGACTAATCGCTAAGACAAATTCTGAAACGCGACGTCTATAATACTTGACTAATTTACTCAGGTAATTAGAATATGAGCTAATACCTGAGTAAATTTATCAAGTATTCGCTGTTAACTGAACAACAATACTTGACTATCTTAGTCAGGTAATTAAAATTTGCGGTCTGGTTTTTAGCAAGGGGCGTGCATGAAACTCACATCAAAAGGTAGATACGCGGTTACCGCCATGTTGGACGTGGCATTACACGCGAGTATTGGGCCAGTTCCCCTTGCCGATATTTCCGAGCGACAAGAAATTTCATTGTCCTATTTAGAGCAACTTTTTGCTCGTTTACGTAAACACGGACTTGTCAGCTCGGTACGTGGCCCTGGCGGTGGTTATTTACTCGGTCGTGAAGCCGTCGCGATTTCCGTTGGTGACGTGATTAACGCGGTTGACGAATCGGTTGACGCGACACGTTGCCATGGTTCAACCGGTGGTTGCCAAAGTGGTCTACGTTGTTTGACCCACTCGTTGTGGTCAGACTTGAGCATTCGAATAGAAGACTTTTTGAACAATATTACACTCGCTGAGTTGGTATCGAATACAGATGTACAATCTGTGGCGACACGCCAAGATAACCAAGTCAAAAATACAGTGCAGCAATTAAATAATATTCAGGTGAGCTGTCAACTTTAGGTTGAAGCACAGCGGAGATAGAGATGAAGTTACCGATTTACTTAGATTATGCAGCAACTACTCCTGTGGATCCACGCGTTGCAGAAGCAATGATGCAATGTTTAACGATGGATGGCACATTTGGCAACCCGGCTTCGCGTTCACACCGCTTTGGCTGGCAGGCTGAAGAATTAGTAGATCAAGCGCGTAACGATATCGCTGACTTAATCAACGCAGACCCGCGTGAAATCGTGTTTACCTCTGGTGCAACTGAATCAAATAACTTAGCGATTAAAGGCGCTGCGCATTTCTATCAAAAGAAAGGCAAACACCTAATCACGGTAAAAACAGAGCACAAAGCGGTACTTGATACGTGCCGTGAACTCGAGCGTCAAGGTTTTGAAGTCACATACATGGACGTGGAAGAAAACGGCATGTTGGATCTTCAGAAACTTGAAGCGGCAATGCGCGACGACACGATCCTAGTGAGCGTAATGCACGTAAATAACGAGCTAGGTGTTATTCAAGACATCAACGCAATCGGCGAAATGTGCCGCGCGCGTAAAATCATGTTCCACGTAGACGCTGCGCAAAGCGCGGGTAAAGTGGAAATCGATTTACAGTCGCTGCCAGTAGACTTTATGTCTTTCTCAGGCCACAAAATTTATGGTCCAAAAGGCATCGGCGCTTTGTATGTTCGTCGTAAACCGCGTGCACGTTTAGAAGCACAAATGCACGGTGGTGGTCATGAGCGTGGTATGCGTTCAGGCACTTTGGCGACACACCAAATCGTTGGTATGGGCACGGCGTTCCGCGTCGCGAAAGAAGAATTTGCAAAAGACCATGCACACATCAGCAAGCTACGTCAGCGTTTGCTTGACGGTGTGAATGGTATGGAAGAAGTGTATTACAACGGTTGCCCTGAATCGTCAGTCCCGGGCATTGTGAACGTAAGTTTCAACTTTGTGGAAGGCGAATCATTGCTGATGGCAGTAAAAGACATTGCGGTTTCTTCAGGTTCTGCATGTACTTCTGCAAGCCTTGAGCCATCGTATGTACTTCGTGCATTAGGTCGTAATGATGAGCTAGCGCACAGTTCAATCCGTTTCAGCATCGGTCGTTTTACAACTGAAGAAGAAATTGATTACACCGTTGATTTGATTAAAAACTCAATTGGTCGTCTGCGTGAAATGTCTCCACTTTGGGAGATGTTCAAAGATGGTATCGATTTGGACAGCGTTGAGTGGGCACACCACTAAGCCGCAATTACCGAGCAAGTAAAGATTTCGGGTAGTCAGAAGTGAAGGCTGGTTACCCAAACGAGTAGTGAGGAAAGCGTTATGGCGTACAGTGAAAAAGTAATTGATCACGTGGAAAACCCACGTAACGTTGGCTCGTTAGATAAAAACGACCCAAGTGTAGCGACAGGCATGGTTGGGGAATCCAGCATGTGGCGACGTAATGAAGCTACAAATCAAAGTGTCTGAAGATGGCGTAATTGAAGACGCAAAATTTAAAACTTACGGTTGTGGTAGCGCGATTGCTTCTTCATCACTTGTAACTGAGTGGGTGAAGGGTAAAACGCTTGATCAAGCTGCTGAAATCAAAAACACGGATATCAGTGCTGAGCTTGAATTGCCACCAGTGAAAATTCATTGTTCAATTTTGGCAGAAGACGCAATCAAAGCAGCAATTGCAGATTACAAGAGTAAACACGCGAAGTAAGAGAGTCGTAAACGATGGCAGTGACATTGACAGACGCAGCAGCCAGCCGCGTTCAAGCATTTTTGAAAAACCGTGGTAAAGGCGTTGGTTTGCGCGTAGGCGTTAAAACCACCGGCTGTTCAGGTCTTGCTTATGTACTAGAGTTCGTTGACGAAGTTGCAGAAGATGACGAAGTTTTTGAATTAAAAGACGTTAAGATCATCGTTGATGCAAAAAGCTTAGTGTACATTGATGGCACTGAGTTGGATTACACCCGCGAAGGTCTCAATGAAGGGTTTAAATTTACTAACCCAAATCAAAAAGACGAATGTGGATGTGGTGAGAGCTTCACCGTCTAACGCCTATTACTTTGCTTGAGTCCGAAGCCCTGCCTTGGTGGGGCTTTGCCGTATCATAAAGATAGGACATTATGCGCTATTTTGAACTTTTTGGATTAACGCCAAGCTACCAAGTAGATTTAGCCAAGCTAAATCAACACTATCTCGAACTACAACGTGCCGTCCATCCTGATAAATTTGCGGGCAAAAGCGAACGTGAAAAATTGTTGGCCGTACAAAAAACGGCAGAGATCAATGATGCCCTCGCCACCTTAAAACACCCCGTGAAACGTGCAGAGTATATGCTTAGCGAAAAAGGCGTGGACATTCGTGCGGAACAACAAACTCTCCAAGACCCAATGTTCCTGATGGAACAAATGGAACTGCGTGAAGCCTTAAGTGAAATCCCAGACGCTGCAGACCCTGATGATGCGATTGCTGATTTCGAACAACAGATTAAAGTGTTGGATAAACGTTACAGCAGTGAACTGGGTGAGTTATTGAGTTCGAATGACAACGCGCAATTACAAAAAGCAGCAGATCACATTCGCAAATTGAAATTCGTTTATAAACTTAAAGACGAATTATCTCGCATTGAAGACAGTTTATTGGATTAAGCATTAGTAGAGCATTGACCTCTATTTATGACGAGTGAAGAGCATCATGGCATTATTGCAAATTGCTGAGCCGGGGCAGAGCGCGGCACCTCATCAACACAAATTAGCTATCGGTATTGACCTTGGCACAACCAACTCTTTGGTTGCGACGGTACAAAGCGGAGAAGCAAAAACGCTAGTTGATCACGACGGTAAAGCCATGCTTCCGTCCGTTGTTCATTACCAAGAGAGTCGCGTTGTTGTCGGTCAAACAGCGTTAGATAACGCGATAAACGACCCTAGTAACACGTTGGTGTCGGTAAAACGTTTCCTTGGTAAGACAGCTACAGAGATCACTGCAAGCTATGGCCAGCTACCCTACGTATTCAATGAAACGAGTGGTAGTTTGATGATTGAAACTGCGCATGGTCTTCAAAGCCCAGTGCAAACGTCCGCTGAAATTTTAAAAGTCTTAAAAGCGCGTGCCGAAGAAAGTTTTGGTGGTGAACCCATTGTCGGTTCAGTCATTACAGTGCCTGCCTACTTTGATGATGCGCAGCGCCAAAGTACAAAAGATGCCGCGGAACTAGCTGGCCTAAATGTGTTACGTTTATTGAATGAACCAACAGCAGCCGCAGTAGCTTACGGTCTGGATTCGGGTCAAGAAGGTGTGATTGCCGTTTATGACTTAGGCGGTGGCACATTTGATATCTCGATTCTGCGTTTGAACAAAGGGGTCTTTGAAGTACTTGCTACTGGCGGGGACTCGAGCCTAGGTGGTGATGATTTTGACGCCATTTTGGTTGAACACTTCAAAGCGCAAACGGGCATTACGGATCTCAACAACAAAGAACACCGTTTATTCATCAATAAAGCAAAAGCCTGTAAAGAAGCGTTGAGTAGTTATGAGAAAGTCAATGTAGGCCTTGAGCTACGTGATGCTCAGCATATGGTGACCGTAACGCGTGCACAGTTTGCGGAGTTAGTCGAAAGCTTAGTGAAAAAGACGCTTCGAGCGTGTCGTCGTGCAGTTAAAGATGCTGAAGTAGAACTCGACGACATCATCGAAGTCGTGCTGGTTGGTGGTTCAACTCGTATGCCGGTTATTCGTGAGGCTGTTGAAGAATTCTTTGGCAAAACGCCTCTGACGAGCATTGACCCTGACCGTGTTGTTGCTATTGGCGCAGCGATTCAAGCGGACGTGTTGGTCGGTAACAAGCCTGACTCTGAAATGTTGCTTTTGGACGTGTTACCACTTTCATTAGGACTCGAAACCATGGGTGGATTGGTGGAAAAGATCATTCCACGCAACACCACAATCCCCGTTGCAAGAGCGCAAGAGTTTACGACGTTCAAAGATGGTCAAACGGCAATGTCTTTGCACGTACTGCAAGGTGAGCGCGAGTTAGTGGATGATTGCCGTTCACTTGCTAAATTCAGTTTGAAGGGTATTCCACCAATGGCTGCGGGTGCTGCACACATTCGTGTGACATTCAAAGTGGATGCGGACGGATTACTCAGTGTAACGGCTATGGAAAAATCCACAGGTGTGCAAGCTGAAATCCAAGTGAAGCCTTCATTTGGTTTGTCAGATGACCAAGTGGCAAACATGTTGAAAGAATCCATCAGTCATGCTCGAGATGACATGAAACTACGCATGCTCAAAGAGCAGCAAGTTGAAGCGCTACGTGTATTAGAAGCGCTTGAAGCATCACTTGCGACCGACGCACATTTATTGGATGAAGAAGAACTTAATGAACTTCGCGTCGCCATGAACGAGTTAAATGTGAAACGCGAAAACGCAGCAGACCCAGATGAAATTAAAACGGCAATCGAAGCCGTAGATAAAGCGAGCAGTGAATTTGCTTCTCGCCGTATGGACCAATCAATCAAGCGAGTACTGCAAGGGCAGTCAATCGACGAGGTGTAACATGCCACAAATTATTTTCTTACCCCATCATGAGCTTTGCCCTGAAGGTGCGGCAATTGAAGCCAAAAGTGGCGAAACAGTACTTGATGTTGCATTGAAAAACGGCATTGCGATTCCTCATGCCTGTGAAAAATCGTGTGCCTGTACGACTTGTCACATTGTCATTCGTGAAGGCTTTGATTCGCTCGAAGAAAGTGATGAGTTAGAAGAAGACATGCTAGATAAAGCATGGGGTTTGGAACCCGAGTCACGCCTAGGTTGCCAAGCGGTTATTGCAGACGAAGACTTAGTTGTCGAGATCCCGAAATACAATCTGAATATCGTGAACGAAGATCACTAATCGAATGCAGAAAAGAAAAGGCGGTTTACGAAAGTAACCGCCTTTTTTGTTTGTGTATGGAAGGTTTCGTGTTGCAGTGGATATTAAATCTTTCGAGGTTAAGAGATAATTCACCCTTTCTCCCCTAAAGTTAGGGTTAAAACGGTTCACATCACAATTGAATCCCATCAATTTTATGACTTCTAGGAGTAACGCTATGGATAAAATCACATCTCGTTTTAAAGGTGGTTGGCAGCAACCTGAGTCTGCACAAGCAGGCTTCTTTGCCGTGTACGATCCTGCGACTCACGAAGTCATTGCCCGTGTTGAGGAAACTGCACTGGATTCATTCGCGCAAGTGGTCGTTAATGCACAAACTGGGTTAGCCGCTCTTCGTCAGAAAACGGCAACTCAACGAGCACAAATTTTGCGAACCTGGTATGAGTTGATTGTCGAAAATCGCGATGTGTTAGCGGAACTTGTAACACGAGAAAGTGGTAAACCTTTGAGTGAATCACTCGCCGAAGTGGATTACGCTGCAGGCTTTGTGATTTGGTACGGTGAAGAAGCGAAACGAGCTTACGGACAAATCATTCCCGCGACAGCCATTAATCAAAAAGTCTCCACGATTAAACAGCCTGTTGGGGTGGTGTTTGGTATTACACCATGGAATTTCCCATTGGCGATGATCACGCGTAAAGTCGCCCCAGCCTATGCCGCAGGATGTAGTTTTATTTTAAAACCGTCGGAAACCACGCCGCTTAGCGCTATTGCGCTGCATCATCTTGCACTTGAAGCGGGTTTCGAAGCGCAAGATTGGCAACTGGTCCATACACAAGAACCGAAAGCTCTCGCGTCCTATTTCTGCGATTCAGCAGCGGTGCAGAAAATTACGTTTACTGGCTCAACTCAAGTGGGCAGAAGCTTAATGGAGCAGGGTGCATCGACGATTAAACGGATGTCATTAGAACTTGGTGGTAATGCGCCGTTTATTGTTTTTGCGTCCGCGGATGTAGATGCTGCCGTAGAGGGGTTGATAGCTGCAAAGTACCGTAATGCGGGGCAAACCTGTATTGCGGCGAATCGCGTGTTTGTTGAATCGGCTTGTTATGAGGAGTTTTTGACGAAATTAACGGCCAAAGTAGCGACACTCAAACAAGGAAATGGTCTGCAATCGGGTATTGCCTTAGGGCCTCTCATTAACGCGAAAGCAAAAGAACGCGTAACTTCCGTTGTAAACGAGGCGCTTATTGCGGGGGCGACTTTGCATTATCAAGCGAAAGATTTGGGTGGGAATTTCTATCCGGCCACTATTTTGACTGAAATTAAGGCTGAGATGGCAGTGGCGAATCAAGAGTTGTTCGGCCCGATTATCGCCATTCAACAGTTTACGACTGAGGATGAAGCCATCGCCTTCGCTAACAACGTGCCAGAAGGTTTAGCGAGCTATTTCTACAGTTCGCATGCTGGGCAAATCGAACGTGTGGGCAATGCCCTGCAGTTTGGGATGGTTGGCATAAACACGGGGGCAATATCCAATCCCGCCGCGCCTTTTGGGGGGATGAAGCAATCGGGTTTAGGTCGTGAAGGTGCGCAGATTGGATTGGATGAATATTTGGAAGTGAAATACCTTTGCCAAACTTTTTGATCAGTGAGTCATCCTCGCATGACGTTGCTCGACCTATGGTCTATTGCAATTTCACCTGATGACGCTAGACTCTCGAACCTATTATTGTTTCTAAATCTAGTTCAATGGCATGACTGATCCTGTCTCTGTTTCGTTGTTTATTCTAGCTGGTGGTTTTGGTAGTCGCTTTGGTGGCGATAAGCAAATCGCTGAACTGCCTCATTTTCGTAAAACGATTATGGAACTCAATATGCTAGATGCGTATCAAGCGGGGATCCGCAGAGTGGTACTTATCATTAATGACAAAGTTGAAACAGCGATCCGAGAGGTTATTTTGTCGAGGCTTCCTAAAGATCTCGATGTTGTCTTAGTCAATCAGCGCATAGAAAACGTGCCAAAAGGGTTTGAGCTTAAAGCACAAGCACGAGTGAAACCGTGGGGAACAGGCCATGCGCTTTGGTGCGCAAGAAGCCAAGTAATTGGACCCAGTGTGTTAATTACCGCGGATGATTACTATGGTGATGATGCGTTTTCACAGATTGTCGCGCATTTTGCCAAAAAGTCCGCGCAGTGCGCCATGGTGGCTTACCCATTGGAACACACATTGTCGGAGTCGGGTGGCGTGAATCGTGGTATTTGTCAGGTGAAAGATGGGTTGCTCGAACTTGTTGTCGAGCACTTAGACATTGAAGTTTATGCAGGGCAACTCATGGGGCGCACTGATGCAGAAGCAAGAGTCTTGCTTGATAATAGCGCACCATCATCAATGACGTTTTGGGGTTTAACACCAGCCATTATTCCTTGTTTGGAGACGGGTTTTGGCGAATTTATGGAAAAGTATGACACCGATGTCAAAAAAGAGTACTATTTGCCCGATTGCATCCAGCAAGCAATCGTTGCTAACCACATTGAGGTTGCAGTATATACTGCGACTCAGCCTTGGTTTGGTATGACTTACCAACAAGAATTAGAACGCATTTCGGAAAAGATTTATGAATCACGTCAGGGACGCTATTCAAACTGCCCAGCCAGTGACATCAAAGAGTAGTTTAGATATGAGTAATTTACCCCTCGCTGTAGAACTTGCCGGCCTGTTTGGGCTTTCTGAGCAAGGTCTAAAATTAAACCCTATCGGTAATGGTCATATCAATACAACAATGTTACTTCGTGACAAAGAACAGGCTTTGGTTGTGCAAAAGTTGAATACGGACGTATTTCCAGATCCGGAACAGCTGGTGAATAATGCTCGTTTGATTGAAAAGCATCTGTCAGAAAAAGCGGAAAACGCGCTTTATTCGCTAGAGATAATCAAACATCTCCCAACCACACAAGGCGAGTTTCTTGCGGATATAAATGGTGAGAAATGGCGTGCTCTCGAATTTATCGGGGGAAGTTTTAGCGAAGAAGTAGTGAAAAGCGCCGAGCAAGCAGAAATTGCAGCCAGTGCGTTTGGGCAGTTTGCTGCAGCGCTACAAGACTTTGACGCCAAGCAATTGTTTCCCGTTATCCCTAATTTTCATAATTTGGCGATGCGTGTCGAATTGTTTAAAGACAAAGTGGCAAAAGACGTGGTTAGTCGTGTTGCTACCGCGCAAAATGAAATCGCATTTTGTTTTGATCAATTTGGTTTAGCGGATGAGTTGGCCAATTTACGCAATGTGCCGTTACGTCCCTGTCATAACGATACGAAAATCAACAATATGCTTTTCTGTACTGAAACAGAAGTCGCCAAAGCGGTGATTGACTTAGATACGTGTATGCCGGGTTACTGGTTGTGCGATTTCGGCGACATGGTACGCACATGCTGCTCTCCAGAAGCGGAAGACTCGACAAACTTAGAGAACGTTAAGGTACGAGAAGATATCTTTCATGCACTTGTGAAGGGCTATGCGAAGCCTCTTGCGCCATTTATTACAAATGATGAACTTCAGAGTTTTTGGCTCGGTGCGAAAGTGTTGCCGTTTATGATCGGGTTGCGTTTTTTGACGGACTACCTCGACGGTGATAACTATTTTTCGACTAAATACGCCGAGCATAACTTGGTGCGAGTCCGTAACCAATTTGCGTTATACCAAGACGTATGTCGCCAAGAATCAGTCTTAAAATCGATGCTGGAAGCGATTTAAAGCCGCGTCGACAAGACAATGATTACCCTAAAAAGCGCCTTGGCGCTTTTTTTGTTTGCTGAACGCAATGTTTTGATTTTAGAAACTGCTTGAGCTAGGTTCGATGCAAAAGAAAAACCAAGGAAATGTAATGAAACACGTGAATCGTCGCGACTTTTTAAAAGCCGCAGGAGTCGCCGCGGCTGCGGGAGTCGTGGCTGGCTGCGCAAGTTCATCAAATGCCACTGCAACTTTGACACCTCGTCGTCAGGGAGAATCGGTGATTGGGCTAGTTGTTCCCAAAATGCCGGTTGTTCGTGTGGGATTCATTGGAGTCGGACAGCGTGGATACGGTCATGTTAAGCGTATGAGCCATATCGAAGGGGCACAGATTGTGGCGTTATGTGATACGCACGATGAGGTCCTTGAGCGTTCCGCTGCGTTTTTGGTTGAACGAGGTCTTCCTAAGCCAACGTTATATCGAGGCAGTGACACGGCTTATCAAGCGATGCTTAATCGCGACGACATCGACATAGTCATCATTTCTACTCCGTGGCGTTGGCATGCGCCTATGGCCATTGATACGATGAACAGTGGCAAACATGCCTTTGTTGAAGTGCCATTGGCTTTGACGGTTGAAGAAATGTGGGCCATTGTCGACACCGCAGAAAAAACCCAAAAGAACTGCATGATGATGGAGAACGTCAATTACGGTCGTGATGAGTTGATGGTCTTGAATATGGTTCGTCAAGGCGTCTTCGGTGAGCTTTTACATGGTGAAGCGGCCTATATTCATGAGTTGCGTTGGCAAATGAAGGAAATAGAACACAAGACGGGATCGTGGCGTACCGCGTGGCACACACGCCGAAACGGAAACTTATACCCCACACATGGTCTTGGCCCTGTTTCGCAATATATGAACATTAACCGTGGCGACCGCTTTGATTATCTGACGTCAATGAGACTCACCGGCTCTTGGTCGTGCAGCTTACGCGCGACGTGAATTCGCCCCCGAACACGGACGTAATCGGTTGAATTACATCGCGGGTGACATGAATACAACGCTTATTAAAACGGTGCAAGGCCGTAGTATCATGGTACAGCATGATACCACTACGCCGCGCCCATATTCGCGTCACAATTTAATCCAAGGTACGAATGGCGTATTTGCCGGATTCCCTAACCGCATTGCGCTGGAAGACGGGGGATCGCAATCGTTCCACGAATGGGATTACGAAATGGAAAGCTGGTATCAACGTTACGACCATCCGCTTTGGAAAAAAATGGGGGCGGAAGCGGAGCGTAATGGTGGGCATGGTGGTATGGATTTCTTAATGTTCTGGCGCATGATTTACTGTCTGCGTAATGGCGAAGCGTTGGATCAAGATGTCTACGATGGTGCCGCGTGGTCAGTGATTTCACCATTGTCAGCGCAATCGGTTGCGAACCGCAGTGATTCCGTTACTATCCCCGATTTCACTCGAGGTGCGTGGCAAACAGCAAAGCCTCTTGGGATCGTAGATATCAACGTTTAATCATGAACTTCGGCTCGGCTTTTCTGGTGTTTTTCAGTTACAATGAAGGCACAAACAACGAAAAGGCGAGCCAATGAAACTCTCTGTTGAAATCAGTAAATACCCGCTCCACAGTGATTATATTCCATTTATAAAAGACTTTATCGATCGCCTGAATCAGCATGAAGGTTTGCAAGTACTGACCAACACGATGTCGACCCAAGTGTTTGGAGACTATGATCTGGTTATGCGCGTGCTGACAGAAGAAATGAAGCGTTCACATGAGCAATTCGGTAAAGCAGTATTTGTGTGCAAATTCATTGGCGGAGATCTCTCGCCAGAGGCCTAAAGCATGAGTGAGTTTTTTTCACAAACATTAACTGGCTTTACAGCGATGTCGCATTGGGAATACATCGCGGTGTTTTTTTCTGTTGCCTATTTGCTGTTCGCGATTAAAGAAAACAGTTGGTGTTGGCCTGCAGCGTTTGCCAGCACATTGATTTATACCTTGTTGTACTGGAATGGGGCGCTTCTGATGGAGTCGCTGCTCAATGTTTATTACATGGTAATGGCCATTGTGGGATGGTATTGGTGGAAAAATCCCAAGCAGCAAACGCCGTTAGAGATCCAGTCATGGTCACTTGAAAAGCATACCGTGGTGATCGTGTGCACCGGTGTTGCAACATTGGTGTTTGGTTATTTTATGGATAACTATACGCGTGCAGAGATGGCCTACTTGGATAGCTTTACGACCTGCTTTGCTATTGTGACAACCTACCTTGTGGCTCAAAAAGTGTTGGAAAATTGGCTTTATTGGGTCGTGATTGATGCGGCTTCAATGTACTTATACTACGCAAAAGGGTATTACCCTACTTTGGCGCTCTTTGTCTTCTATACATTAATGGCAATGTGGGGGTTCAAAACGTGGTACGAAGAACTGGAACAGCGCACGGGAAAGAAACTTGTTGAATTGTGACCAGTTGCTTGGTTTAGCGACGACGTTATTAAAAATTGATTCGACGAATGTAGCCTGTTCGCTTAGCCGTTTAGCAAAAGGGCTAAACAATAATAATTACTTGCTTGTTGTGGGTGAAGCTCGTTATTTAGTGAAAGAGTATCGAGTCTCATATGCCGGTTGACGCGCTTTTTCAACAGCAACGACTCTCCTTGAAAAACATCACCACTAACCCCATCGCGTGGCATACGAAAGCCCAAGTTGCTGTCTTTGATTATTGGCCAGGACAAGTCTATCGCGGCCAAGAGTGGACTCGGTTTCTACCACTGCTTCTAGACGTTCATCAGAGTTTTCGACCAAAAAAGCATTCTAAGCAAGATTGGAGTATCGACTTAACACAAGAGTTTCAACGTATAGTGTTTAACGATGAACGTGAAAGTAAGGCTGTGGCTCAGGCGCTTTTACGCTTAAATGACTTTCCAGATTATACTGCGTATTGCCACAACGATTTAGTCATTGAAAATTTACTGTGCGATGGTGAGTCTCTGCGAATGATTGATTTCGAATTTGCGGGGTTTAATGATGTGTATTTTGATTTGGCGGCGTTGGCAGTGAGTCTACAATTGGCCGAGAGTGAAGCGATGCGGATGCTGCGGGCTTATCACGAATTCGATGCCGGCTCGCCAAAAGCAAATGAAGAAAAACTCAAAGTTTATCGTTATTTATACATTGTGCTGTGTAAACATTGGTATTTGACTCGAGGCCACACAAGGGAAGCCACACAATTAGACATGCAGCTTCACTTGTGGTCGTAAGGCAAATTAGATACCGCCTAAACGTTGTGCTAACTCTTTATATTTTTCAACGTCCGTTTTGTCGAAGGTTGGTTCGCCTTGGTCATCCTGGCCTTTCGCAACCAACAGATTTTCACGAGCAAGACGTCTTACACGCTCAACCTTCACTCCTAAAAATTCTGCAACTTGTTCTGTAGTCATTAGTGACATATTTGTATACCTCATTGATGAATGAGCGTGCTTTCTAGGAAATTAGTCGCTCATACTTAATTATTGTTCTTAAAGGATAGTTAAATAACGCGTTTTTAACAGTCTGTATAGTTTTTTTTGTTTTTTGATGGTTTATTAACCATATAAACGTTCCAAACTAGCAATTTACACGTTATCTCATTATTATGGCGAAGTTCTTTGAACATGCGAAACGCTCTCGTGGTGAAATGGATATCACGTGGCCCTCCGGAGGCCAAGTTACAGGTTCGATCCCTGTCGAGAGCGCCATCAGCATCCTCACTAATTTAAAGCCATTTTCGCCAGCGAAAATACACGCCAATTCCAAACGTTAATACCACCAAAAAGACAACAAACAGTATAAACGCGAATGGGTTTTCAGTGCCTGGGATCCCGCCGATATTCACACCAAGTAAACCAGTTAAAAAGCCTAAGGGTAAAAAGAGTGCCGCGACGACCGACATCACGTACATACGCTGGTTAAGTTGCTCCGACATTTGGCTGGTCATGCTCTGATGCAGTACGTTTGCGCGCTCAATACTGGTTTCAAGCTCTTCGATATAACGGGTTAAATCATTGACGATTTCGGCCAGTTTTAAGCGATCTTTGTCCTCGAGCCAGTCGACTTTTGCTTGACCTAGTTGCCAAATTGCCTCTTTTTGCGGGCGAATGTGTCTTTTTAGGCTAATCGCTTGGCGACGACATTGAGACAGTGTCGTTGTGTCATAGGGTGGGGCGTGCGCTTCAACATGTTCTTCGATAACATCAAGCTGCTCGTCCAATGCGTAGATGACATCTTGCATTCGAATAGTGAGGCGATTGAGTATTTCATCGACTAACGCTGAAATAGAAGCAGGGCCTTGTTGCTGCTTAAGGGTACCAAGTACATCTTGCACGGAACGAATTAAACGTCTTCGACAGGTGATCAATAGATTGTCCCTGACGAAAAAGCGAATGGCGACCATGTCTTCTGGACTTTGGTCTGGATTGAGGTTTACGCCCCGCACGAACAACATATCGCCTTTTTGTGCTTTACTGAGTCGTGGACGTGTTTCATCCGCAATGAAGGACTCAAGTTCAAGGGTGGTGAATAAGTTTTGTTTGCTCAACCAATCAATTGAACTTTCGTCACTAAAGTCCATATGAACCCAAAGCGGCTGCTCTTTTGTGGCCATGTTCATGGCTTCAGCCACGTTTGGAATCGTAATACACCCACCTTTACCGTCAAGTTGTACAGCGTGTACGAGTCCTTTAAATTCTCTCATCCTAATACCTAAGCTAGTTTCATTGAGTTGTTTATATCTTTATCGCTTATAGTTTAAATAGCAAACGGTTTCAGACTTAACGCATTGCACGGCTTTTTTATTGTTTAAATGTCATTAAATGTACGCCGTTAGCTCAATAAAATTCCCTTATTTATTGGATAAAAATATCTTGCTGGCGTATTGTAACTGTTAGCGTATAAAGCACTTTTTTAGCGAAGAAGAGACGATGGCAGAACAGTTTCAAGTAGGATGGCGCGAGTGGCTGGCATTGCCAGAACTGGGCCTCGACCGTATTAAAGCAAAAATCGATACGGGAGCACGGACGTCTTGTTTACATGCTTTCGAAGTTACACCGTTTAAAAAAAATGGCGAGCAATGGGTGGAATTTTGGATTCATCCACATCAAAACGACACCGAAACAACGTTACGTTGTGAAGCTAAAGTGAAAGACAGCCGTGTTGTCACGGATTCAGGTGGACACAGAGAAAGACGTTTTGTTATCGAGTCGATGTTGGAAATTGCCGATCATCGTTGGCCTATCGAAATCACGCTAACAAATCGAGATTCAATGAAATTTAGGATGTTGCTTGGGCGCACGGCGATGAATGGCCGAATAATTGTTGACCCAGCAGCATCATTTTTAACCGGACAATAGGACTTACAAGATTATGAAGATAGGTGTGCTCTCACGCAACAAATCCCTATATTCAACCAAACGATTAATCGAAGCGGCGCAACAACGTGGTCACGAAGTGGAAGTGATCGATGCACTGCGTTGTTACATGAACATTAATTCGGATAAACCTGAGATTCATTACAAAGGTGAAGAATTAACGAATTTTGATGCAGTTATTCCACGCATCGGCGCATCGGTGACATTCTATGGCTGTGCGGTTTTGCGTCAGTTTGAATCTATGGATGTGTATACGCCTAATGGCTCAGTCGCGATTACACGCTCGCGCGATAAATTACGTTCGCTCCAGGTTTTGTCAAAGCGCGGCGTAGGCATGCCAATTACTGGATTCGCGAGCAAGCCTGATGACGTTAAAGATCTTTTAACGATGGTCGGTGGTGCGCCGGTGGTCATTAAATTACTTGAAGGTACGCAAGGCATTGGTGTGGTGCTTGCGGAAACGCGTAAAGCGGCAGAAAGCGTAATTGAAGCGTTTATGGGCCTTAAAGCCAACATCATGGTGCAAGAGTACATTAAAGAAGCGGGTGGTGCGGACATTCGTTGTTTTGTCATTGGCGACAAAGTGATTGCATCAATGAAGCGTCAAGCGCAAGAAGGTGAGTTCCGTTCTAATCTACACCGTGGTGGTTCGGCTGCGCTGGTCCGTATTACGCCTGAAGAGCGCCGAACGGCGGTTAAAGCTGCAAAAGCAATGGGCCTTGGCGTTGCGGGTGTTGACTTACTGCGTTCAGAGCGTGGACCATTGGTTATGGAGGTTAACTCTTCACCTGGTCTTGAAGGTATTGAAACGGCAACAGGTAAAGACATTGCGGGTATGATCATCGACTACATAGATAAAACGCTTCAACAACGCAAAGGGTCGACTCGTGCCGAGGGGTAAGATAAACCAACCCTTTACTCTTTTAGATACGACCGTAGGCGTCGGCGAAAGGCGGACGCTTGATTTGGAAGTATCTAAATTATACACCCACACGCCGCTGACGATCCCGATTGAGGTTGTTAACGGTGTGCTCAAAGGGCCTGTACTTTTGGTGTGCGCTGCCATCCATGGTGACGAATTGAATGGTGTCGAAATTGTGCGCCAGCTACTCTCCAAAATTGACCCAAGAACCCTGCAAGGTACGCTTATTGCCGTACCGGTTGTGAACGTGTTTGGTTTCATCCATAAATCACGTTATCTGCCAGACAGACGAGATTTGAACCGGTGTTTCCCAGGATCTGTTCGAGGCTCTTTAGGGGCGCGCATGGCTGAGATTTTTTACCGCCAAGTCGTCGGGAAATGCACGCACATTATTGACCTACATACCGGGGCAATCCATCGCTCAAACTTACCGCAAATTCGTGCCGACTTAAGTAACCAAGATGCCGCTGAAATGGCGAAAGCATTCGGTACGCCAGTGGTCATCGATGCGTCGTTACGAAATGGCTCTTTACGCAGTGAAGCGGCTAGTATGGGGATCCCTGTGGTGACTTACGAAGCTGGTGAAGCATTACGCTTTGACCCGATTGCCATCGGGGCGGGACTGTTAGGCGTTGAAAACGTCATGCGAAAGCTCAAGATGATAAAAGGGCGTGGCAAAAAGCGTAAAGCGGACCCGGTCATCGCCGCGGCAACGAGTTGGGTCCGTGCGGATACGGATGGCATTGTACGAGCGCAAGTAAGCCTAGGTGAACGCGTTGCGAAAGGGCAAGTACTCGCCTTTATTGATAACCCGCTTGGCAGTAATGAGGTGCAGTGTGTCGCACCGCGAAGTGGGATTGTGATAGGCCAACAAACGCTGCCATTAGTGAATGAAGGTGATGCGGTCTTTCATCTTGCGTATTTTGCGCATGCAAACAGCTTGGTTGAGCAGCAGTTGGAAGATTTTATTGATGAAGTCAGTGATTTTGATGAACTGAAGAGCGCTGATTTTTATGGTAATTCCTAAACTGGGCTGAGCGGTTTTTGAGAGATTGGCCGCAAGTAAACCAATCTCTCTTGTTTTACTTCACGACTTATTTTTTTGGCCCCAATGTGCGTTTCGGCGCGATCACTTTTGGTTTTTGTGGTTCGTCATTCAAAACAAGCACTGGACGCGTCACAAACAAGTTGTTTGGGTACACAATTTTGTGGCCATCAACATGTCGTAACATCACATTCATCAATCCCATTTCAACAATGCGACCTTCCATAAAGTTAGCCCCATCAACGACACGAACCCATGTGCCCACTTTATAGTCATTCTGTACGAACATAATTAGAAATGAAGTCAGGTTTGATAGCAGCGACCATCCTGCAAACAGTGCGACACCCGCGACAGCAAAGAGTGACGACCCCACGACCAACAGGCCTTTTAATTCAATGCCCCAAAACACCAGCAACGCGCAGAATAAAATGATGGCCACAATGATTTTCAGTAGTAACTCCGCGCGAAACTGACGATGTTCATCAATTTTTCCTCGAGTTACTTTGGCAAGAATGCGCACTGATGCAGATTGAAACAGTGGAAAGCTGAGTAACACCAGTAAGGTAATGATCAGACGATATTGGCTTTGTAGAAATTGGATGATTTCCATGCCAGAAAATGCTCCTTTGCAATGAGAACGCTTAGGATAAATAAATTGGCCGTTAAAAGCGATTTTTCACGGTAAATTGCCATTGCATTGAGTCGACTTTTTCGTCTTTTTGTATCGGCCAAGCAATATCCATGTGCAGCATTAAATTTGAATTAGCGCGGCTCGGTGCGAGTCGAAGACCGAAACCCGCATCACTGAGAGTACCCAGTTCCGGTTGAAAAAGGGGTTTACCCGTTGTTTTGCCAATATCGACGAACAGTGCACCGCCGACTTTAAATAACTGCCATAAATCGTATTCCCAATAGTAGCGCTTTTCTAAATTCAGTAACCATTTCGAATCACCTTGGAGGTAATGAGCGGGGTAACCACGAAGTCCGGTTTCACCGCCAAGAGTGAGTTGTTTATCTAGCGTCATCTTGCGAATGTGTTGGTATTCAAGGTTGGCAAACCAAGATTCAGTCGCGCTATCGTTATAGTAGTATTGAAGCCCAAGCTGCAGGAGTTGATTTTCAGCGTCACTGCTGTCGACCTTCCATGCACCTTGGCTTAGTGCACTAAATTTTACGAGACTGCGATCATTGACGTAGTGTGATTTCGAGGCAAAAAGCCAATACAACCATCGCGATTCGTCGTCACTTAGCCCTTTATCCGAATACCCTAATTTTGCACTGATATTCCACCCTAGCTGTAAATCTTCGGTTCGAAAAATCGAGTCTACATTGCGGACTTTGACGTACGCGTTTTCAAGCCAGTTGTATTCAATGTAAGGATAACGAGCACTGCGGTCTGCGGGTAAGGCTCGAGTGCTGGCTAAAAGAGAAGTAAAGCGTTCTTTATCTTCTTGATAGCCAAAAAGGAGGCGGCGAGTCCAATTTTTCGCCACGGTCGTTGAGTGCCCAAAATAGATTTGATGGAGGTCAGTTTGCTGACTGAATTCATGAACAACTTCACCGCGTTCATACAAAGATTCAGTCCGCTTATTTGAACTCGTAGCAAAACCATAGGCGTAGGGCGTATCGAGTGCGTAAAAAGGGTAGGCCATCGACAACATGTGCATTTGCCCATCGTCATTGTCGGCGTAATCAAGGCGACCAGTATAACGAGAAGCTCCCAAATATTGGGGTCTTCGTAGACGAATAGGTACCCTTTTCGGCTTTCATCCGTGGTGTAGGTGAGCGACAAGCGCTTCCCTTTTCCCAGTAAATTTGTTTCTCGAAATCCAATGCGACTTTTGCTTTCGCCACCGCTGTGGCTAAAACCGAGATCGGGTAATAAAGTCCATAAATCACGCGTGACCACGGTGACGTGAATGTCTCCTTCACAGGCTACATCGGCGTAAATGCGAGCATCGTAAAGGTAGCGTTGTTGACGCAATAAACGTTCGCTTTCCATTAATTTTTCGGGCAAATACTCATCACCTTCTTGAAACAGTAAAACCTGCTTAATGACTTCTGCTTCAGTTTGAATGTGCGCGCGATTAGCGAACCGAAACAAGGCGTTATTTTCTTCGGGTAAATCGGTGTTGAAAACGTTTAATTGCACAAGCTCAATGTGGTGAATCGTGCGCTTAGGCTGGCGATTTGGGAGTGGACTGGCTTCTAAAATTTGGCGATTTGGCGCCAGCGATTCTTGATTTTTATCGTGCGCATTGGCGCAGGCTTCATTGCTAAAATCCTGTGCCATAAGTGGGGCGCTCAGTAAGCAAATGCTGAACCAAACAACACCGTACGCACGCCTTAAGCTGCGAGGAGCGTTGAATGTTAGGCTTTCAAAAACAGCAAGTTGCATTGTGCGCCCTTTATAACTTTGTAAAGATGGTTTTCTTTTAAGTGTAATGGGCGCAGGCGAGTTTGCTTAAAATATTTTGTGAAGTTGAAGCAGTAAAGCCTCCGCTTCTATCCCTTCAGGGTTTATCCAAATGCTGTCCGAGTAATAATCGTAATTGAGATTAAAGCTCTCTTCTTGAAAACGAAATCGAACTTGGCAGCGATCTGCTCCCGTATGCATTTCAAGCCAAGTTAACGCATCATGATGCAAAAAGACGGTCGCCCAAAGCTCAAACTCTTCTTGGTACGGAAACAGGTCTGGTTTAACCCAAATAATGGCGTGTTGTTCATCAAAGTGAAGCGTGGTCATAATGGCCTTTGTTAGGATTCATCTAAAGCGAGGTGATTCTCGATGAGCTGCATAAATGGCCCACCGTATTTCATTAATTTGGTGAAGCCAACACCGGACACTTTCAAAAACTCGCTGTCTGTCGTTGGAGTTTTCTGAGCCATTTCAGCCAGTGTTTTATCGTTAAAGACCACATACGGTGGAACGTCATCGGCATCCGCCAGTTCTTTGCGCAAGCTTTTTAACTTCGCAAAGAGTTTACGGTCGTAACTGAACTTGGCCAATTTGTCTTCGTATACGTGCACTGCTTGTAAGCGTGGTTCGGCTAACTCTAACGTGTATTCGTCGCGTAGCACCGCTCGAGACGCTTCGGTTAATCGCGACGTAGCACCTTGCGTGATATCTTGTTCCAGCAAGCCATGGTGGACGAGTTGCCGCAATACGCTGAGCCAATATTCGCTGCTGTGATTTTTTCCAATTCCATAGGTACTGAGCGCATGATGCTGGTTGTCGCGGATGCGACTCGTGTTTGCACCACGCAGTACATCAACGATGTAACCAAAGCCAAATCGTTGTTCAGCACGATACACACAGGATAGCGCTTGTTGCGCGACCAGCGTACCATCAAATCGCTTTGGTGGGTTAAGGCAGATGTCGCAGTTACCGCAAGGGTTGCGCTGATATTCACTGAAGTAGTTTAAGAGAATTTGGCGTCGACAGGTTTGCGCTTCAGCAAAAGCAGCCATAGCAGAAAAGCGTTGTTCTTCGACTCGTCGACGATGCTCGTCTTCAATGTCTTCAAAAAAGCGACGCACGCGCCCAATATCCGCAGGGTCAAAATACATAATTGCTTCGGCAGCCAGTCCATCTCGGCCAGCCCGACCTGTTTCTTGATAATAGGCTTCAACGCTTTTAGGAATGTCATAATGTAAAACGAAACGCACATTGGGCTTGTTGATCCCCATGCCAAACGCCACAGTTGCAACCACAATATGGATGTCGTCACGAGAAAAGCCGCTTTGTACAAATTGCCGTTCTTCGTTTGATAAACCCGCATGGTAAGCTGCAACATTAAATCCCGCTTCGCTCAACTTTTCGGCGACTTCATCGACGCGTTTGCGACTAGTGCAATAGATAATGCCACTTTGACCCTGTTGAGTTCGCAAATAACGCATCAGCTGCGCCATCGGTTTAAATTTTTCTTCGATGGTGTAACGAATGTTAGGGCGATCAAAGCTCCCCGTATAGATAAACGGGTTTTGCAGAGCAAGCTGATGCACAATATCGCGCCGTGTTGCGGTGTCTGCAGTGGCGGTTAATGCCATCATTGGGACATTTGGGAAAGCGTGCTTGAGTTGTTTCAGTTGACAATAATGAGGTCGAAAATCATGGCCCCAATGAGAGACGCAGTGCGCTTCATCAATGGCAAACAGGGATAACGGCAAATGGTGCAAGCGCTCGATAAACTCACGTTGCAGCACTTTTTCAGGCGCAACGTAAAGCAGTTTAATTTCACCATCGTGCAAGCGGCGATAGATGTCTACTTGGTCTTCGCGGGCAACACTGTTATTGATGAATTCCGCGGCAACACCCAACGCTTGTAACTGTGCAACTTGGTCTTGCATTAAAGATATCAGTGGGGATACAACAACCGTGAGTCCACTGAGTGCTAAAGCAGGAACTTGATAGCAAAGGGATTTTCCACCTCCGGTTGGAAGCAAAACTAAACTGTCTTTGCCGCTGAGTGCTGCTTGAATAACATCGCGTTGACCATCACGAAACTCGTGATAGCCGAAAACGTCATTCAAAATAGATTGCACATCAGGCGTAACAGGCATAGGAGTGGCTATCTGGTTCATGCGGGGCATTCTAGAAGTTTTTGTAGGGGATGTCTTTAGCTTTTTTAGGTTGATGCGGCAAGAGAAAGCGAGTAGGGTAAACTCATCGTACCAGTCGTGTTGGATAAGCTCATGGATAAAAAAGCATTAATGGATAAGGTTGAATGGATTTTTGTAAACCAAATGCCGTACAACCAATTTCTCGGTATTTCGGTTGCGGTGTTGAATGCTGAGCGGGCAGAAATCGTCTTGCCTTGGAAAGATGAATTTATTGGCAATCCAACGCAGAAAATCCTTCATGGTGGGGTTATTTCAGCCGTTTTGGATAACGTGGGCGGAATGTTAGCGGCGGCATCCATCATTGATAAACTCCCCGACTCGGAACTTCACACCGTACCAAGCAAACTGGCCACATTAGGGACGATTGATATTCGCACGGATTTTATTCGTCCAGGACGTGGTGATTCGTTTGTGGCCAGCGCACAGCTCATACGTTCGGGTAATAAAGTGTGTGTATGTCGGATGGAATTACACAATGATGAAGGTGTACAAATTGCCTTCGGTACAGCAACTTACTTAGTTGGATAGCCAAAAGCGAAGCGAATGCCTCGCTTTACCAGTTGCTAGACAAGTTTATCGTACAGTGCCGTGCCCCACACGAGCGCAACGATCGTCAAGCTGAATGTCACAGCAGCGGAGTCCCATGTCTTTGGCGCGCCCAGACAATTCGTGACGCTCTAAACTTACCCGATCGGTTAAGGCTTCGATAGCTGAGTTGAGCAGTTCAACAATCATCACCAACAGCAATACGCTCACCAGCAATGCCCAGTGACCTAAAGATTGTGCCAGCCAAAATGAACCTGGCAACATAACCAATGCAAGCATCGCCTCTTGTCTGAAAGCAGCCTCGTTTTGCCATGCGGCAATCATGCCTTTTCGAGAACAATCAGTGGCTTTAATCACACGCAGAATACCGTCACCGTTGGGCTTGTTTATCATGCTTTATCTCTTGAGGTTAAATGAGTAAATGGTGTTAAGGAGATGACTATCCAAATAATGGAGTTTGCGACCCCTCTGACTTTGCGGGACAGGGTAATGCATCCATATTGGCTCTGCAACGGAAAATCTGTAAAGAAGTGCAAGTTGCGAAATAGTGAGATTCTGCTTAACTGACAGAACGCTAATTAGGAGCAAAATTATGGCTATCGTTTCGTCTTCACCCGTTCACACATTTTGCTGGGCAGAGCTTTGTTCAAGTGATTGGAAAGCCGCTAAACAATTTTACCAAACCTTATTTAATTGGACATCGATTGATCAACCCATTGGAGCCGATTGCTTTTACACCATTACCCAAAAAGACGGGGTTGATGTCGCGGCAATGTATCAGATGATGGCCTCTCAACAAGCTGAGCAAATCCCAAGTCACTGGCTACTTTATATCGCTGTGAACAACGTGGATGAAATGGCTGTAAAGGCCACCGCCCTCGGGGCTGAGATCATTCATGGTCCCCATGATGTGCCGGGCGCCGGGCGTATGGTTATGTTGAATGAACCGGGTGGTGCGGTGTTCGCTTTATGGCAGGGCAGTGAACACATGGGCACGCAACGGAAATTAGAAACCAATGTGCCTTACTGGCATGAACTGGCGAGTAAAAATGCGTCAAAAAGTCGAGCGTTTTACAGTGCGCTGTTTGATTGGGAAGTCCAGATAAAACCAATGGAGGGCATGGAGTACTCGTTGTTTTGTCAACATGGCCAGCCTATCGCAGGACTCATGGAAATGACTGAAGAATGGGGAGATATTCCTGCACATTGGATGGTCTATTTTGCCGTTGCAAACACCGATGCTATGGTGGACAACGTCATCAACTTGGGCGGTGAGGTGTGTGTTCCGGCGACAGACATTCCCGAGGTTGGACGATTTGCTGTGATCACCGATCCGAGTGGGGCCGTATTCTCGATTATTCAGTCGTCAATGGGCGATGTTGAGTTGGCTTAGGCGCAAAAAAATAATCTCGTATCCTTGCATTAATTGGTATAAGTATTCGATGGGGCTATAATGCCCCTTTATTTTTGATGGGAAGAGACAATGGCACACACACAGCAAACCGTGGTTATTACTGGTGCAAGCCGAGGGATTGGGTTGGCATTATGTGAGCAGTACCAGCGCCTCGGCTATTCTGTTGTCGCGGTTGTTCGGACTTCATCTCCTGAACTTCGTCAGTTAGGCGTGGACATTCTAGAAGGAATAGACGTCACCAAAGCCAATGATGTCGCCAAGCTTGCACAATACATGGCAGGGCGTGCAATCCATCTTTTGATCAATAATGCTGGGCTTTTCCACAACGAGACATTAGACAGCCTCGATTTTGATGCGTTAGAACAGCAGCTTCAAGTAAACGCCATCGCCCCAATTCGGGTAACGCATGCGCTTTGCGCGTGCTTGAACTCTGGTAGTAAAGTGGCCATGATCACAAGTCGTATGGACTCAATTGCAGACAATAGTTCAGGCGGTTACATTGGCTATCGTATGTCGAAAGCGGCATTGAATGCGGCGAGTGTTAGTTTGTCGCACGAACTGAAACCAAAAGGCATCGCCCTTGCGTTATTGCATCCTGGGTTTGTGCAAACTCAAATGGTAGGGTTTGCAGGTGATATTTCGCCAAGCGAAGCGGCAGATCGATTAATTACTCGAATTGATGCGTTGAATTTAGATAATACGGGTCGCTTTTGGCATGCAAATGGCGAAGCGTTGCCTTGGTAATTTAGGAAATAACTCGTGAACGAAGAAAATAAGATTGTGCTGACTTTTGGGTTGTTTGAACTCAATGACACACTCGCCACTCGCGATATGAATGCTGCGGATTTAGAACTCACCGTCGTATTGGCGGATGATGCGATTGAAGCGTTATCGCAAGAACCAACAGAAGAAGAAAGTGTTAGCATTCATGTTGAGCAGTTTAATGTTGAGGCATTGAATAGCGCGTTTGCCAAGACGATAGAAGGTGACCTTGATGTACAGCTACTGTTAAATCATGGACCTGTACTGAGCGCGGTTGTTGAAGTGCCAACCGGTAAATTGTTTGTGTCTCCACCAATGGAATTACTGACCGCCTAAGCGCGTTGAAAGTTGAGCGAGCCGCTTGCCATAGCGTATGATAAAAACAAAGAAATTGAAGAGAGTGGAAGATGTCTACAAACGTTGCAAAACTAGTTGTTATGCTTGAAATGCAAAATGCGATGAACACCAAAGTACATGAAAGTTGGTTTGACCAAGGCTTTGATTGGTATCGTGCTATTTGGGTTGAATGTGCAGAAATGTTGGACCACTACGGTTGGAAATGGTGGAAAAAGCAAACGCCGGACACAGAACAAGTGATCCTTGAGCTGGTGGATATTTTCCATTTTGGATTGTCACTGCGTATTGATGGCAAAACATCCTTTGCGGACATCGCGGCGCATTTACACACGGAGCTAGACGCGCCAGTCCAAGGCGAAGACTTTAAAGTAACGCTCGAAAAACTAGCGGGTGCAGCAGTGACTGAAAAACGTTTTGATGCGCAGGCATTTGCTGGTTGTATGGCTCAAATCGGTATGTCATTTGATGATTTATATCGTGGTTATGTTGGTAAGAATACGTTGAATTTCTTCCGTCAAGATTTCGGGTATAAAGACGGTACTTACATCAAAGTTTGGGATGGCAAAGAAGATAACGAACATCTCGTTGAAGTGGTTAAATCACTTGATACCAGTGCGTCTGACTTCGCGACGCAAGTGTACGAAGGCTTAAAGTCTCGCTATCCAGCTTAATGATTTAGCTCTACACCCCATCGGGCACCTATTGGTGCCCGAACCATTGCTTTTCACTTTCCCACTAAAACGTGACACGCATGCCAAGGCCAATGACATCCGCTTCCTGTTTATCATTTTGATTGGACTTTGCCTCACCATGAGCGCCATAGAACATCAGCGTGCTATGTTGGCTGAGGTGGTAATCTACACCCAACGTGACGCTTGCATTGTTATCACCCTTAATCCCGTAGAAGGATTTGATACCCGTAGTAAAGCGAGCATTTATCCACTGCGCTTTGAACGTTAATTTGTCTAAATGATAGAGCACACTGACCAGTTGGCCGGATTGCTTGTCGAGATTGTTTTCCGTCGCGACACTCTGTTCAGTTAACACCCCGATTTGCCACTGTTCATACTGATAGGTTGCCGATAATCTGAGCAGATCTTGTTGCGTAATGTTTTGTTCATAAGCCAGTGCAACATAAAGGTTGTCGAGTTGGTATTTAATGCTGCTAGAGGTTCCTCGGCGTTCACGCGCATCCCCGTCTTTATCAACCAACACATAGGCAACAGCAGCGCTGACACCGTGAAGAGGCGCGGATTCGATGACCACCATGTTTTCAACGTATTCACCGGGTAAAAAAGTCCTTAAATCAACTACATCGTTAAATGCATCAACGCGGCCTTGAGACAGTTTAAATGGGGTATTACTGAAACCGAGCTTGAGACTACCATATTGATTTTTAAGTCCTACAACGGCTTCGCGTAAGAAAAACGAGTCGTCCTTTTTTTGTGTCTTCAAGTTCACACCATATTCCAATAAATAGAAGGCGTGCTCACTGTCAGAAAACGCTTCTTCACCTTTTACACCAATCCGTGATGCCTTACTTCGAAACGCACTGCTGTCATCCGACAACGACTCATCCGTGTACTGAACGTCTTCGCCAGCCAGCGCGACAATGCCATAAGAGGTTAAAGAAGGTGATGCCGCAAAAAGCGGTGTGGCGACGAGTAAAAGTGCCGTAGTGCAGGCGTGAGTGATTAATTTCATAGCGGGTAAGTATCGGTTTTACAACTTGTTTAAATTTACAAATTATTAAACTTTAAGGCGATAAGTTAATCTACTGTAACATGTTGCAGTTGTTGCTTTCGAGCAATGCAAGAATAATTGGCCTCATAAACACGCACACTTATTGAACGAACCGAATGGCGAATGCGCTGAGTGAGCAACGAATACTTTAATTATATGTAGGCCATAAAATGACCCGTAAATCAGAAATTATCTTTAACGAAGCAAACAAATACATTCCAAATGGCGTGAGTTCACCGATGAGAACGTTCTCTCTTGTGGGCGGTGACCCAATCATTTTGGAATCAGCGAAAGGCACGAAAATCATTGACGTAGACGGCCGTGAGTACACGGACTTTCTAAGTGGTTTTGGCGCAATTTTCCTTGGCCATTCACGTGAAGAAATCTCTCAAGCAGTCGCAGCTCAGCTAGACAAAGGTCTAGTTGTGGGGCTTTCTACAGAAATAGAGAAAGAGCTGGCGAGAAAGATTGTGGAAAGCACACCGGCTATCGACAAACTTCGTTTTGTTGTGAGCGGAAGCGAAGCGGTTATGACAGCACTTCGTATCGCACGAGCGTATACCGACCGTAAATATTTCGTCCGCTTTGTTGGCTCATATCATGGTCATGCAGACGCATTGTTAGCGCAACCAGGCGGCAATGTTGCGGTGGCTGTGAAAGGCACTACAAACGGTGTTGCTGAAAACAACGTGATCATGTGTGAATACAATAACTCTGAACAACTACGTCAAATTTTCGAAGAACGTGGTCATGAAATTGCAGCTGTTATTGTTGAGCCATTCGCAACAAACATGGGGTTTGTTAAACCTCACGCAAACTTCCACCAAGACATCAGACAGTTGTGTACAGATTACGGTTCACTGTTCATCTTCGACGAGGTTGTGACTGGCTTCCGTTTCCGCTTTGGTGGCGTGTCTGCGTTACTCGGTGTTGACCCAGATTTAACGACGTTCGGCAAAATCATTGGCGGTGGCGCTCCAGTTGGTGCGTACGGTGGTAAAGAGAAGTTCATGAAGTTAGTCGAAATCGGCAACAAAGTGTTCCAATCAGGTACGTTTGCAGGCAACCCAATCACCATGGCTGCAGGCAATGCAGCGCTAGATTTGATGGCTAAGCCTGGTTTCTATGAAGCAATGGATGAAAAAGGCGCGTTGCTTGAAAAAGAAATCAAACAGAATTTCGAAAAATACGACATCCCATTCCACTTTACTCGCTTTGGTGCGCTTTCTGGCATCGCATTTAGACGTTCTGCTGCAGACATGCAGAACTATTCCGATGTGAAACAACAAGAATACGAAATCTATAAAAACGTGCATTTAGCGATGCGTGAAAAAGGTTTCCTAATGGCACCGAGTTTAGAAGAGCCAATTTTCTTGAATGATGCACATACAAACGACGACATCATCCGTTTTGCTGAAGCGTTAGCGGTATCGATCGCAGAACAAATTAAGTAAATGAATTACCGCGTGCGCTTCCTGTAGCAAAGCGCACCGACTCAATTTTGAATACCAATTTTAAAGGATCTAAACCATGAGCAATTTAGCAACCAAAATTCTACCAAACGTAGAAAACGTGAAGAAAGAAGCAAACAACATTAAGCATTGGTACCGAAAAGCGACGGTGAGAACAACCGATCGTATCATCGTGCCAAGCTTAAACAGTGATGAATACATTTTCCCACCATCACGTCAGCCTTTAGTGTCACACCCAATGGTGATCAACAAAGGTAAAGAGACAATTTCTTATATTTTGGCGCAATCAGCGTATCGCTACATGTATGAAATCGGTTTGTTGGAAACGCGTTTTGTTATCGACTGTTCATTAAACATCGTTAATAACGTGATTGAAGGCTTCAGCGATGTCACCAAACGTGAAGCGTTAGCTATCGTGATTGACGAAGGCTACCACGCATACGTTGCATTGGATTTCATCATGCAAATGAAAGAGCAAAATGCAATTCAACCGCTTGAAGTACCACAAACAAATGGCAACTTAGATGCTGTACGCCACGCATATCAGGTATTGAGTTCAGAAATTCATCACCATTTCCAACTACTGTCAGTCACGCTTGCTGAACACACGTTAACAAAAGATTTGTTGGCGATTGGGGAAGAAAAGAGCGCGACTGAAACCTTTAACCAAGTGATGACAGACCACGTAGCGGACGAAGGTCGCCACGCGAGTTTCTTCATGACGGCAACGACAAACTACTGGGTGAAATTACCTGACGTAGTTAAAGATGAAATCGGTCAGTTCTTACCTGCGTACATCGACGAATACTTGAAAGGCGACGAAGAGCGAGATTTCGACCGCAAAGTGTTGTTAGCAAGTGGTTTCACTGACGCTGAAACACAGCAAATTCTGGATGACACGGCAGAAGTTTATCTTGGCAAAATGAACGCATACATTGAAAAGACAACTCTTCAACTTGTTGAGTGTGTTGAAAAAATGGGTTTATTGAACCACGAGAAGACAAAGCAAGCGTTCATTGCTCACGGCCATAACGTTTAATTTCCAAAGTGCAGGCAGGCGTGGCGAGAGTGTCACTCTCGTGACCGCTTGCTCACTTTAAATCAATGAAATGACATACCTCTTGTCAGGGAAGCTAAAACCAGACGACGTGCTTAATACCGAGGTATGAATGTTCTCTGCACAGGGGAGTTAAGCAAAATGATAGTACAAGCCTTATTAAACAACGCATTAAAATTTGAACATGATAATGCTGTAGTCGCCCAAGGAAAAAGCGTTACGTACGCTCAATTGGCGACTCAAGCGACGATGATGGCCAAAAATCTTGTACGTTTAGGCGTATCACGTGGTGATGTTATTGCGATTTATTCAGATCGTGGCATCAACACCGTTGTAAGCATGTTTGCTGTCATGCTATCAGGCGCTGCCTACACCATCGTAGAAATGACAGAGAAGCGCATTGAATGCGTGACTCACACAAAAAACATTGAACCTGATTTCGTCTTAGCGGATGCGAAGGAAGCGGCGATATTCTCTGACGTCGTGCCATGTTTTATTTTTGAAGAATTGACACGTGCAACATCTGACGACATTACCTTGCCAGAATTAGCGCAAGAAGACGTTGCCTATGTGCTGTATACCTCCGGGTCTACTGGCAAGCCAAAAGGCGTAAAAGTGAGTCACGGGAATATTGAGCACTACACTCAGTCTATTGCCACACTGACGCAAGTTCCTGAAGGACTCAACTATGGTCATTTAAGTACGTTAGCCGCGGACCTTGGCAACACCTCATTGTTTTTGTCGCTCTACAAAGCGGGTAGCTTGCACCTTATCGATCAATACACACGTAAAGATCCCATCAAGTTATTCGAGTACTTTGTTGCGAACCGCATTGAATTTGTGAAGATCACCCCATCTCATTGGTCTGCTGTTTCGGACGCGCACCAATTGAGTGGTAACCCATTCCCTCACCTTGAATACCTTGTTTTTGGTGGAGAGCCATTGCTCAAAACCGTCGTTGAAAAGGTGTTGAATTCAAACACAGTCAGTAACGTATTTAACCACTATGGACCAACTGAAACGACCGTTGGGGTTGCCGCGTTACGTTTAGAAAGCCTTGAACATGTGTCGCACATTCCAGGTGATGTGATCCCAATTGGATCCCTTTTGGCGAAACGACGTTCTATATTTTGGATGAGCAAGGGCACTACCGTTCAAGCTCGGTAAAAGGTGAATTACTGATTGCAGGGCCTTCTGTGTCAAAAGGCTACCGTAATTTGCCAGAAGAAAACGCGAATCGCTTTATTACCATTGAACTCAATGATGGTCGTGCCGTGCGTTGCTACAAAACGGGCGATTACGTAGACATCGATGAGGATGGTATCACCAGCTTTATTGGTCGTTTAGACCGCCAAGTGAAAATCAATGGCTATCGAGTTGAGTTGGAAAGTATTGAAAATACGATGCGTGACAACTTACCTATCTTTGGTGCATCGGCTGCGTATTTTGAATTGAACCAAAAGAAATGGTTAGTTGCCGCGATTACGCCACCGAGTGAACCATGTGCGGATATGACAGCTCGCCTTGAAGACGTCATGCCGGGTTATATGGTGCCACAGCGCATTTACGTGTTGGAAAACTTCCCGCGTAATGAGAATGGCAAAACAGACGTTAAAGCCATCAAAGCTATCTTGACCGAGAAACTGACGGAAGAATTGGCAAATCAAGCGAATAGCTCAGACACGCCGTCAATTGAACAAGATTATGACGGTGTCGCGTTAGAGGTCTACCTCGGCGTACAGCCGATATTCCACAAATACATCGCGAAAACCGAGTACACCATCCATGATAGTTTCTTTGAATTAGGCGGTAACTCACTTGATTCGGTGCAACTAGTCGCGAACCTTCAGTATAAAGGACTGTCGCTGTCGGCATTCGATTTTAACAACACGCCGACCATCGATGGCATTGTCAAAAGTGTGGTTAAAAACCGCGAGTCAGCGAATAAAGCGGGTAACGTTGTCGAGCGTACGGAAGTGACTGCGTTCGCAGCCGCGCAAGATTTCTTCTTTAAAGAAGAGCTTGCGTCACCTGATCTGTACAACCAAGCGTTGATGTTCCGCATCGACCAGCGTGTTGATTTTGACGTGTTGAAACAGGCGATGGGGATTTTGTGTGAACAGCACGAATTGCTCCGAACCTCATTTGCGCGTCAAGAAGGTCATTACGTTGCCAAACCACTCAACGCGTCAATTGATAGCGTGTTAAGCCGCTCTACGTTGCCTGCGAATGAAGATCATCGCACACTCATTAAAACGCGATCAACAGCGGTACAAGAGGCAATTAACCTTGCGTCTGGCGAAGTGTTTAAAGCACACCTTTTTGAAACAACCGATGCTGAAAGTTACTTGTTGCTCGTGGCACACCACATCAGCGTGGATGTGATTTCATGGCGCATCATCACCAGTGAATTGTCACAGCTTTATGGTGATTTAATTGACGGGATCGACATCGTGTCGAACCCCGTGCGTTGTAGCTTTTGGGATTGGGTTGACCACCTTGATTCGTCAATTGCAAAAGACACGTCCTCCTCGGTTAGTGCAGATCCTAAGCCGTCAGTATTCGCGTCAAAAATGCCGCACACAGAAGGTAACGCGCATACGTTTTGGTTCGCCTACTCCAAAGAACACTCGATTGAATTGGAGGCTGCATCAGCCGCTAAAAACGTCCCGCTGCATACACTTTTACTTGGCACATTGGCACATGAATACGGCAAGTTGAACAACGCAAACCGCGTATGCATTGATGTTGAAAGCCATGGCCGTGTGTCGTTTGACCCAGAAGTGGATATTTCACGCGTTGTTGGGTGGCATACTTCAACGTATCCGTTTGAAGTGGATGTGGACGCTTACGTGATTGACCAAACATTGTTGAACACCAAAAAAGAGTTCGATAGTGCAGTCAATTTAGGTGTCGAAAAAAGTTGGCAAGTAAAACACATCGAAGATGTTGAAACGCTTTACCACGCACCAATTTGTTTTAATTACTTGGGTGACACAGACTTCCCACATGACGACCGTTTAGCCTTAACGCCTAGCACGATGGACATCGGGCCATGTCGTGGCCGAGATAATATTCGTTTCCATGACATCAAAGTGTCTATTCAAAAAATGCATGGGCAATACGTCGTCGATATTTCCTATCCGTCGGTTTGCGATGAAACCCAAAAAGCACAGATCGTTGCGCTACTTGAACGCTATCGTGACCGCTTAAACAGTCTTTTGGTCGACCAATCGACGGTAATGGCACCGGTATTAATGGAAGGAACCAGTACAGGAGCAATTCATTATTGCCCTGAAGGCTTTATTTCAGCATCGGAGTCAATGCATCAGCGTCACTACGGTACGGTTCTGCTCACAGGTGCAAGCGGGTTTATCGGCGTGCATTGTTTAAAAGAGCTGCTAGATACCACGTCGGCTGAAATTGTCTGTTTGGTTCGCTCTTCAGCGGACAAATCAGCCGCAGAACGCCTATATGAAAATTGGTGTTGGTACTTCAGTGATGAAGATTGGCAGACCTATGCAGGCCGTATTGCGGTGTTAGAGAGTGATTTAACACGCACGCAATTTGGCCTTCGTGATGAACAGTATGAAGGGCTGAAAAACGTCGTTGATGCGATTTACCACTTAGCCGCAGACACGCGCTTAATTGGCTCAACGCAAGAGTTTTATGAGTCAAATATTGTCCCTCTAAAACAAATCATTAATTTCTCAAAAGTGGGCAAAGTTAAGGATCTGCACTACATGTCGACACTGGCTGTATGTGGTGTGAACCGTGACATGGTGAAGTTTAGAGAAAGCTCACTCAACATCGGTCAAGACTTCCAAAACGGTTACGAGAAAACCAAGTACCAAGCCGAAGAGTTGGTGAATAGCCACATCGTTGAGGGCTACCGTGCGTATATTTACCGAACAGGTAACGTATCCGGTAACTCTGTAACAGGTAAGTTCCAACGTAATTCCAAAGCAAACCGCCTCATTCAATTTTTGAATGCCACGGCAAAAGTTGGGGTATTGCCGACCAGCATCGACGAAGAGGTCAACTTAAGTCCTGTGGATGTGGTCGCTGCCTTCGTTGTGAAATTGTCATTGGATCACGAACAAGCCCCGGGCGTTTTCCATGTGGATACACCGCATTATTTCTCCATGAAGGCGCTCTATAAAGCGTTAGCGAATAACGGCTTTACGTTAAACCACTCAACAAACAAAACCTTTGGTGACGTGTTTGGATGGCTCGACAGTACGGTGGATTCCGATTTTGCACTTGGCAAATTATGGAGTTCGAGAAGCCCCCGCAACGTAATTTACGACCACAGTGTCACGCTCAGAAAGTTGGAGAAATTGGGTTGTCGTTTCGAGGAGCCAACAGAGGCTTGGATTGAAAAATTCATCTGCCACTTGATTGAACAAAAGGCGATTTCGAAATCCGACCCAGATCTACTGCACTTGGGCCAATTTACGAGAAAACGGATTTTCAAAAATCCGGATTATCCATCAGTTTTGCTGAAAGCTTCAGCGTAAAAATGTAGCAATGTTTATTTAATTCTGACAAAGAAAAGGACTAGTAAAATGAGAAAGTTAAACCCAGATTTCCAGCTAACAGCGGATCACGTCGAGAAATATCAACGCCAAGGATTTGTTGTATTAAAGCAATTCTTCTCGCTAGAGATGATTGAGTTTTTAAAAGCACGTGTAAACGATGAGTTTGAAACGCCAACAGACCACTATCAAAAAGGGTTTGATAAGTTGCGTTATGACCTATGTAACGGTGACGAAACGATTTTTGAATTACTTGAAGAAGAAATGTTCCAAAACGTTATGTTGTCACTGTGCCAAGAAGATTTGTTCTACACACAAGGCGTGGGTTTTAGCTTAAAACGCAGTGAACCAGGTAAAGTAAACAAAGGCTTTACATGGCACATCGAGTCACAAAGCTTTGGTTTTAACCGTGCAGAAGACAACGGTACGACGCTTTGGGCACCACTGCACGCAATCGATAGTAAGAAGCAACGTGGTGGAATGTGCTACGTGCCGCGTGACATCATCTCGGGTGAATTCATGTATGACTTCATTGACCCAGCTGTATTCAGATGTATGGATGAACACATCAAATCAGGTGGAATTGAATTTGAAGACTACGTAGCGCTTCGTGACGACCCGCTAAACTCAGGTGGTATTGCACGTTTGCTTGAATACTTCTCAATCGAAGATGACTTTGAGCTTGGTGACGTCATTCTATTCGACAAGTACGTTTTACACCGCGACGCACCTTTAGAAGCGGGTCCACTTGAAGCGCGTGATGCGTTCTCATTACGTTTTATTTCAGCAGACTCTCGTTATGACAAAGAGCGTGCAGAAATGATTGAAATTCCACGCAACTACTACGGTTACGAAGGTCCAACAAAGTTCCACTTAGAAATCTGCAAAGAAGACAACGAACTGATTGTTGAAAGTGCCTATTTTGACGCAGACCGCGAGCGCCGTTTCATTCGCGCAGACGCGAATTTCTACGATAACTTGAAGCCAAACAAACTTGAAGAAGTCGCGTAAGGATTAACATCGTGGATCAAATTAAATTTTATGAAAGTAAATTAGCGTTTGAAATGGATGCGTGGGATTTACACGAAGCGATGAAAGCAGGCCAAGACGTTGTGGTACTTGATGTGAGACAAACTCCGTCTTTCAACAAAAAACACATTGATGGTGCGGTAAGTTATCCGCACAAAAACATCACGGCGGAAAACCTCGCTGACTTTAATCAAAACACCTTATACGTCACGTACTGTGACGGCTTGGGCTGTAACGCGGCAACCAATGGCGCACTCAAAATGGCGAAATTAGGGTTGAATGTGAAAGAGACTCATCGGTGGATTGAGCTGGTGGAGTGAACACGGTTACCCAACGGTGTTGGAAACGTCACCAGCACGAGCTGCTTCTTAACCATAAGCTGTCAATGAGACAGCGAGTAAGACAAAGGATAAATATAATGCCGTACGTAAATATTAAAGTGACACCAACGCCAACAGGTATCACTAGAGAGCAAAAAGCAGAGCTAATTGAAGGCGTTGCAAAAGTACTAAAAGATGTACTCGGAAAACCAGAAAGCCTAACCACCGTCGTTATTGACGAGGTGGCATTAGATAACTGGGGTTCTGGAGGTAAACAAGTTCAGAAGCCTGTTTAAGCCATATTTAGTAAATATATTTATTAGCGTCGAGTATAGGTGCTCTTTATTAAGTTATATTAATAAGAGTGCCTATTATTTTTTGCTAATTATTATTTGCATAAATATTATCTGGCACTATAAAACATGTTATTGTGCTGTTGATATTGTGAAAAGGATAGTGATAAAATATTATGGCTGATTTATTTAAAGTATTTAAAGAGATAGCGAAGGATATGTCTCTTTCAGCAATTAATGCTGGATTCGTGACGGTATTGGTGGGTTTCACCAGTTCAGTTGTTATTGTATTTCAAGCCGCTCAGGCACTTGGTGCTAACCCACAGCAAATCAGCTCGTGGATTTTGGCGTTAGGCCTTGGGATGGGGATTTCAGGTATTGCGCTCTCCATCCGTTATAAAACACCAATTACCACTGCGTGGTCGACATCCGGTGCGGCGATGCTGGTGACGGGCGCATCTGGTGTTAGCCTTAACGAAGCAATTGGCGCATTTGTGCTTACTGGTGTGTTGATCAGTATCGCTGGGTTTAGCGGGCTGTTTGAGCGCGTGATGAAGAAAATCCCACTCTCACTTGCTGCTGCAATGCTGTCGGGCGTATTACTGGACTTCGGTATTAATGCATTCTCGGCGATGCAATCAAACTTAGTGCTGGTACTTGCGATGTTGTTAGTGTTTATCGTTTGTCAGAAGTTTTCAGCACGCTACTCGGTGATCTTAGCGTTATTGGTGGGCTGCTTAATTGCCTACAATCAAGGGATCATCCAGGCTCAAAGCCTAGATTTTGTGATAACAAAACCTGAGTTTATTATGCCTGAGTTTAGCATGCAGGCATTTATCGGTATTACTATCCCGCTGTTCATCGTAACGATGGCATCGCAAAATCTACCAGGCCTTTCTGTATTGCGTGCCTCTGACTATAAAGATACGCCCGTTTCTCCGCTTATCGCATGGACAGGTGTGAGTACAACGGTACTATCCGTGTTTGGTGCTTATGCCATCAACCTAGCGACGATTACGTCAGCAATTTGTGTCGGTAAAGAAGCACATCCTGATCCAAGCAAACGCTATGTCGCGGCTATCGCAGCGGGTTTTTTCTATATCTTAACGGGAATTTTTGGCGCAGCAGTTGTGCAAGCGTTTACGATTTTCCCTGAAGCGCTGATCCTCGCGATTGCCGGTATTGCGCTTCTTGGCACGATAGGTAATGCGTTAAATTCGGCAGTGCAAGATGAATCAAACCGTCAAGCGGCGATGATCACCTTCTTAGTGACAGCTTCCGGTATCTCATTTATGGGAATCGGCTCAGCATTTTGGGGCATTATTGCAGGCGTGTTTGCGATGCTGGTGAATCATCCACGTTTTGTGACTTTCTTTAGCTCAAAATGGGCAAAAAAGAGTAAAACGGCTCAGTTCGAAGTGTCGAAATAGGTAAGTACTCAAATGGATCTATTCTTTGGATATGAAATTTGGGTCGTGGTCACACTGGTTTTTGTCGCGCTGTGCGCTGGCTATATCGATGCCATCGCCGGCGGTGGCGGGGTATTGCAAGTGCCTGCATTACTCTTATGTGGTGTGAGTCCGATTTCATCGTTAGCAACGAACAAAGTGGTGTCGATGGTGGGCACCAGCTTTGTTGTGCTGAAATACTCGCTCAACAAGTTAATCAAATGGCGTTATGTCGCGTTGGCTATCATACCGTGTTTCTTAGGGTCTATTTTAGGTAGTAAATTGGCGATTTTGGCACCGGATTGGTTTCTCGAAGGCCTTATCCTGACCAGCATCGTGGTCGCATTGGTGTTCACGCGTTTAGTCAAAACCGATCAACACGTTGAAGACCAGCCACAAAGTAAGCCTAAATTTGTGTCACTCTTAACCGGTATTGGTGTATACGACGGATTAGCAGGGCCGGGTACGGGCTCTTTTATGGTGCTGGCAACCAACAAAAGCCTACGTTATGACTTGCTGGTGTCTACTGCCATCGCTAAACCAATTAACTTGACCACTAATGTTGCAGCAACACTCGTGTTTGTGTTTGCAGGCAAGGTCGTGTGGCCGATAGCCATTCCTATGTTAATCGCCAACTCCATCGGTGGTTGGATAGGTGGACATGCCGCGGTTGCCAAAGGTGCTGGATTTGTGAAGAAAATACTGAGCTTTGTTCTCATTGCCATGCTCTCAGCTAACGTTGGGAAAATGGTGTTTAACTTTTAGCCTGTTTCACGTTCACTATTTTTACCTCGCACGGCTGGATACGTTTATGTAACCAGCCGTTTTTATTTCTACGCCGCTATTAGCTCCCCGATACCTGCAGTTGTGCGTGATGAAAAGCGTGCTAATTGGCTGCATAACCTTAAAAACAGCGCTGTATTCGATACACTATTATCCATTTATAAACAGCTGGTTACCTGTAGTTTATATTTGCATATTGCAATACCGTATGTTGTAGGTGAGGGGCAAAAGCCGAGGCGGTAGCTTAATGGCTAAAGGATAGGTCAATACCCGTACCATTGAGACTGCTATCGAGTTGACGAACTGATTAAGGTGTCGTTTCTATTCCGATTTTCAGCAGCAAGGCATTTATATCGGACTCTTTTTATAGGCAATTAGGTAATAAAGTGTTGAGTTAAAAACGGTGTTGTTGTGATGAGAGGTGCAATTTGCAGATTTAAAGCAGTTGTTTGTGCATGTAGACAGAGTGAGTAATCAAGGGTTGGTACCACACGTTTTTACAACGAACCAACATCCTTATGTTTAATGCTTATTAGGGCTGTTCGCGCTTCGCTTTACGCAGTGCCCAAACGTAATCTAATCCTAGGTAAGGAATCGCTTCGCCATTACCATCTAAGAAGAGTTGTGGGTTCGGTGGACCAACGTAACCTAGCTTTTTACCATGAATATTGACTTCTTCGAGTAAAAAACCAATCGGTTTTGGTGCGCCTTCTTCACCTTTTACAGCCAAAGCATGGCAGGTGATACAAGAACTGGTTTCCAAGTCCATAAAAGCTTCAAGTTGTGAGTTGGCCAATACCGTTGGAACCCCTCTATTTGTTGACCAGTCAACTTGAGTGCCACGTAATCGGTAGTTTGCCCAGCGAGTACCTTCAAGTCCAAAGCCACTAGGGATCTCGTTACACGCTAAATTATCTGATGAGCAAGCAGCATGATCAACGGATTGTGTTAACCAACCGACAAAAGCGGTAGGGTATGTTTGCGCCCAACGGCGTTCGTTGTCTACGTGCTCAAAGGTCGCCCAAAACCACGTTGGACTGTCTTTTGAAACAATGTGCAGTCCGGATAAACCGTAGAGGTCAACATGGCCATCACGTTCGATTTCTTGCCAGTGGTAGTTCGGTTTATCCGCTTCAGTAATACGCACCCAGTTGCCTTTTACCGTCATTGACCCTAGTGGGAAATTAACGTTTTCGACACCGGCGCGAGCCAGACGTTCTTGCTCGTCAAGGCTATACAATTTGTGGTCTCGGATGTAGTCATAAGCGGCTTTATTGAGACGAATTGTTTCGTCAGCAAAGACACTGTAATCGCCCGTAGGCAAAGAGGTAAAGCCGCCTTGTTTACAGCCTTGTCGCCAGGTTTGCGGTTCAGCTGCTCCGTCTAAAAACGTTTCTTCGCGTGATTGCCAGCTTTCCCAGACTGTTAATCCCGCTTCGCCAAGTTGTGCATACGTGTCTGCTTTGCAGCGCGACGTGTCTGCAGGCCAGTTCAATGCGACAAAAAGCTGCCATGCATAGTAATCAGGGTTATTCATCGCCGTGGTTGTATCTTGAGGGATCAACCAAGGTTTTTCCGCGTTCCAAGGGCGGTGCTTAGGCCTATCGATGTTTTCTGCGGCCGAAAGCTGAGAAAATAACATCAAATTTATTAATAGGAGTCTTCCCACTAAACTTCTCATTATATTTCCTTATGTGTTGTGTTGTGTTGTGTTGTGTTGTGTTGTGTTGTGTCTTCTAGACTTGTACATTTCTAAAAGTTGGTTTCACGATCCCTTTCATGATCGCGAGTGCGACAGCGTGCTGCCTGTTATTTGCTTGTAGTTTTGAGATGATATTCATCAAGTGAAAGGTCACTGTACGTTGTGAAAGACCAATAATTTTGGAGATTTCCCATGCAGTTTTTCCTTCGCATGCCCAAAATAAACAGTCGTTTTCACGTGGTGAGAGTTTGCTAACTGCGCCGCATTCTTCTTTGATTCGCACATAACTTGCGAACAAATAAGAGGAAAAGGTATGTGCAAACACGAGAATTGAATCCAATTCATTGGCCTCCAATGGTGTTTCACATACCAAGTTAAAAAAGGCTAAGTCACCACTTTTTGCTTTTATTGGGATATTAACCCCACAAGTGAAACCATATTTACTGAAGAACGTTGCAACCATTTTTACATCAGAATTACCCTTAGAACTTTTCGCATCCCAATGTTGAGGTGTGTAATTATCTAATTGGCAATTAATAAATGCACTTTCACCTTCGCTACTCGATTTAATATCATTTTTAACTTCATCAGAAAGGTTTGAAAAGTTTCTTAGTTTTGATGAATATAATGAATTATTCTCAACGATGGTGAATATAAATTGCTTCATGCTTGCTAGTTTTGCAAACTCTTCACATAATAAATGAATGCTTTCGAAACAGCTGATAGATGTTGTTCTTTTTGCTAGACTGGAGAACTTTTTAATATCCATGGTGACGAATTTCCTTGTATGCTTATATCAGCACTTAGGTCTCAATATTTCGAAGTAAATCGATGAAATATTCAGGTGGTCGAGTACCGATAACCACTTGTTTGCCGTTAATACGAAGTGCCGGAACACCTCGTGTCGTGATTTGTCTTGCACGTTGGTACTTTTCAACTAAAGCAGGTTCTTGGAACTGTGCTGTGAGAGCTTGTTTTGCTTCACCTAGGTCTAAATCTAGACGCGCTGCTAGTTCCAACAATTGGTCTACTTTTGTTGGGTTAAGGCCTTTTTCAAAGTACCCTTCAATCAATAGCTCATTCATTGCGGCTTGTTTGTTCGACAGGCTTGCAAAATGCACCAAGCGGTGGCCAAGCGAGGTATTGTAGTAATGCGTGCGTTTTGAAAAGTCGATTTTGACGCCAGCTTGAGCCGCAGTTCTTAATAGACTTTCTCTGTATTCCGCATGCTGTTGCTCATTCCAGCCATTTAGCTTCATGAGATGTGTACTGATTTTTTCACCTTCCACTTTGAAGTTTGGTTTTACTTCATAAGGAAGAAATTCAATCTCAACGCTCACTTCATCGTTAAGCGCTTTAATTGCGGTTTTTAAATTTGCGTAGTTGATCGGACACCATGAGCAATCGATGTCGTGAACATACTCAATTTTTAAATTTTTCATAAAATTGGGCCTATATTCAGTGAATGAGGACAGGCGCTGACGCGCCTGTCTTCGAGTTAACGCTAGTTTTGCTGTTCAGCTTCTTGAGAAGCTTTGAAGCTAGGTAGATTGCTAACTGTGTCGATAAGCTTCGCCGTTTTGTCACCAATAACGATATCAACTGGGAAGTACTGACCCCATGAGTGATAAACAGTTAAAAGAATATCTGCAGCAGAGTAGTGGTCGCCGCCAAGGAAAGGTTGGTTTGCTAATTTAGCTTCAACCACTTTCCATAGTTGGTTGATTGACTGTGCAGCACTTTCTAGAGTAGCTTGTTTTACTTCCGTGTCAGTCATTGATTGACCGATGAAGAATAGCTTGCTGTACGCAGGATGCATTGTTGCGTTAGCAAAAAGTAGGTTTTGAATTGCTTCTTCACGTGCATCACCAGACGCCGGGAATAGGTTGTTTGCGTGCTTATCTAAAAGGTGTAGCAAAATTGCAGCGCCTTCAGTGTACTTTTTGCCGTTGTCTAAAAGTACTGGTACCGCGCCAACTGGGTTGATAGCTTTGAAATCTTCTACAGAGTCTTTGTTGATTAGCTTGAATTCAACGCCTAGCTCGCGAAGTACTACTTGAGTCGCTAGAGAACAAGCGCCCGTCATATAATAAAGTGTATACATGATAGATCCTTTTAAATTGATATCGCTTAGAGGGCCTTCTAGCTCCTAAGCACAAACGTTCAGCTCCTATTGCTCAACGTTGTGACAAGGTTAATCAGTTCGACTTTGACGATAAACAGTCGCTTTTCAAACATACCGTTTACGTACAGGAAACAATCCTGTTTATGGATGATTGTAAAAATGTAATTTAAATGTTGTTTTTTTTGAGGGGCGTTAGTGTACGATACGCCTTCATTTGTTCATTTAGGTAGGTGGTTCAATGGATAGATTAGGGGCGATGGAGATTTTTATCCGTCTATCAGAGTTAGGCAGTTTTACCGCAGTGGCGGAAGAAGCAAACTTGTCTAAATCTAAAATAAGCAAAGAAATAAGTAAGTTAGAAGAATATGTTGGAGCGCGTTTGTTACACCGCTCGACACGCCATTTGCAGCTCACGTCACTTGGCATGATTTACTTAAAGCGCTGTAAAAGTATTTTGCGCGAAGTAGAAGAAGCCCATTCTGACATTCAATTAATTCAAAAACGTCCAGCCGGAAAACTTAAAATTAGTCTCCCGATGGCATTGGGTTTGACAGAACTGTCTCCCATTTTCACCGAGTTTATGCGTTTGTATCCGCATATTGAGACTCGAAGTTTTTTTAAGTGATGAATCAATTGATCTCATCGAGCAGGGATTTGATGTCGGATTTCGAGCCGCGAGTGCGACATTCGATTCAAACTATGTAGGTAAAAAATTAACGCAATTCAACTACCATGTGGTTGCATCACCTGAGTATTTGTCTGCGCATGCGCCTATTCTCTTGCCTGAAGATTTAGAACGGCACAACTGTTTTGTCTATCGTTACTTTAGAAAAAAGAATGTGTGGCCCGTTGGGCAGGGGGTTGCGGTCAACGGATCGTTAAAAGCCAATAGCACAATTTTCATGTTAGATTTGGTCAGGGCGGGTCATGGAATTGGCTTCTTTCCCGATTTTGTCTGTCAAAAAGCGATTGATGATGGGGAAATCGTGTCCATCTTATCGGAGCATAATACGGCGAAATTAACGCTTTATGCGATGTATCCAGCACGTCATCATGTGCCTACTTCGTTACGGCACTTTTTAGACTTCTTTGAGCAGTGGTTTAAGAAGAAAAACGACCTAAAATCATCAAATTGATAAATGTCTTTGAGTCAGTGAGCAGTCAAGCAACAATTCAATATTGCGCTGTTTGACCTCACTCGAGTCCAGCTCGCCGGTGGTGTAAAAGGTCACCTCTGAGGTTTTAGCCTGTTCGTTGAGATTACATTCCATTTTTAGCAATGTATTTACTCGGTTTGCAATTGCCAATCCTGAATCAATGACATTTACATGACTTGGGATTGCACTTTTGATCTCGTCATTCAATAACGGAAAGTGCGTGCAGGCAAGAACCAATACATCGGTTTCGCTCGCCGTATGTTGAGCGAAAATGCGTTGCATTTCTTGTGTTACATTTTGTCCATCGAAGGGATCTGATGTGAGCTTTTGCTCTGAGGCTAGGACTAACGCTTCAGAGTCTTCAACAAGTACTCGACACCCCGTCGCAAAGTCGGCGATGAGTTGTTTTACATAGGCGGAATTAACGGTAGTATGCGTCCCGAGTACCATCACTACCCCTGATTTTGTCAGCGCTGCAGCGGGCTTAATCGCGGGTACAACACCAACAATCGGCACATTGAGTTTTGCTCTGAGTAAATCGAGCGCAATCGTACTTGCGGTATTACAGGCAATGACGATGATGTCGGGTCGAGTTAGTTCGCTTGCGGCTGAAACGACATCTAAAATGCGTTGTTTGAGTAAATCATGTGGCTTCTTTCCATAAGGAAAAAAACCACCATCAGAGACGTAACTCAGTTGTACGTTTGGCATTTTCTTTCTGATTTCGGCTGCGACCGTGAGTCCACCAGAACCTGAATCAAACACCAAAACCGAATTACTCATTGCACCTACCTTCAGATATACCTTAATTCTATGATTAGAGAGATGCCCCCCAGTTAAACGGGTTCTAATTCACTTTGGCATGTCTCTTCAAGAGGCGTATCTTGCGCTTTCAACTTGTTCTGATCAAGAGGAAGGTGCTTAGTAAGCACTTTTTTCGCAAATAAAAAGTCTTTCGGGTTGTTGACGCAATCAACAGCTTGCAGTTGTTCGCCATCAAAATACCATAGCGAAAATTTATCATTTGTGCCTCGTTTTATCGTGTGAGTATATCGCAAACTCAGACCCGCAATTTGCAGTTTGGTCTGATATTGATCTGACCAAAACCAAGGTGTTTCTTCATTTGGTATGGTTTTTTGGCACAGCGTTGCTGCCGCTTTCTTGGCTTGAAAAACCGCATTTTGAATCGATTCGATGCGAAGATGGCGACCACTTTGTGGATGAAATTGGACGGTACAGTCGCCCGCCGCAACAATATCCGGATCGCTTGTTTGACCTTTGGCATCGACCACTATGCCATGGTTAACTTCAAGCTTAGCTTCTTCAGCAAGCATGCTATTTGGTGTCACACCAATCCCAACGATGACAAGGTCGGCATCAAAGTGTGCACCATTGTCGCACTCCACGCCCGAGACCGTGTCGCTGCCCTTAAACGCCGTGACTTTTGTATTGAGTATGATGTTTACACCTGCTTGTTGATGCAAAGCAGTAAAATAGGACGATATTTCTGGAGCAGAAACGCGCGCAAGAATTCGGCTTTCGGTTTCAATCAAGGTAACATCGATGTTGAGTTTGCGAAGGCTACTGGCAATTTCAAGACCAATAAAACCGCCGCCGACGATCACCGCTTTCTTTGGTTGCTGCACTGAAATCATGGAACGTAAAGACTGAGCATCAATAAAGCTGTTTAGATAAAAGATGTTTGCTTTGTTGTATCCTTCAATCGTGAGATGCCTTGGTGTTGCTCCTGTACATATCGCGAGTTTATCGTAGTGAAGCTGCTGTCCATCTGACAACGTGACCTGTTTGGCCGCTCGGTCTATTTTGGTGACTACGGCGTGCCGCTGCACGTGAATGGCTTTTTTTTCATACGCCCCAGTACTTTTTATCGCGATGTCATCCGCTGTTTTTTCACTAAATAAGAATTCTTTTGATAAAACGGGTTTTTGGTATGGCGCTTCTGCCTCCGCGCCAAGTAACGTGATAGGGCCAAGCCAGCCTTCTTTTCTTAAGCTAAATGCAAGTTGCGATGCGGCCTGACCGGCACCGATGATGAGACAAGTTTCAGAGTTCATATGTGTCCTAATTTCAAGCGCGACTTTAAATGTTTCTCAAATGTTATATTTTTATTTATTAAAAATTAACCTGAAACATTTTACATCTATACAGTGACTAGGCTCGTCCGTAGTATGGAAGTCGATATTGAGATTTAAGAAAAACGAATTAGTTAAGGAGAATGCATGCCAAATATCATCGTCACCGACACAGAAGGTCAACGTAGCGAAGTGCCAATTGCTGTTGGCGAAATTTTAATGGAAGTGTTAAACGAGAATGATTTTGAGGAAATCGAAGGGGTATGCGGCGGCATTCGTTCTTGCGCTACCTGTCATGTTTATGTGAAAGAAGGTTGGTTAGATAAATTATCTGACAAACACGAAGAAGAGTTGGAACTGTTATCAGGACTTTCAACGCAGCAAACAAACTCGCGTTTGTCTTGCCAAATTCAAATGACTGACGCATTGGACGGCTTAGAGCTTACTATCGCGCCATTTGAAGATTAAGCACAAAGCAGCGGTAACATATAAGCTATCGCTTCGATGCTAAGCAATGATTCTAGTCTCCTAGTTTGGGAATTCGATGCGGTAGACGAGTATTAAACGCGCATACTCGTCTTGAATTACCCAGCGGTGTACTAATGTGAAAAGGAATGGGCTTTCATTACGGTCGCCACAACCCGAAAAGTATCTACCCATGCTTGTCGAAGTTCAGGATTCCATTTTTCACCAAGCCCTTGTTTTAGCGTATAAAGTAGAGCATTACCTACCGGCGTGAAATGAGAAGCTTTGACACCATAATCCACGTGACGAGCTGCAAGTTGTTGCAATACAGGGACTAAAGCATCTAAATCATCGGTGCCCCTTGACGGCGACTTTTTAGCGTCATCATGAGTTTTTTACCTTGGCTTTTTAGGTCAGATTTAAATAACGGTTTCAAGCTTGGTTCGTAGGTAAATAAGGTTTGATAAAAAAGCCCCGCAGCTTGCTCAGCAATGGGTTCGACCAACTTGAAACTTTCTTGTACAAGCAATTTTTGGCGTGGAGTGATGGCCATTGTCCTTTCCTGTAGTGCGATATTCCATTAACTATAAGTAGAGATTTCAATTATTTCCAAATTTACATTAAAGAGCTGCGTTACAACTGACATACTTTTTTACACTTCACGATGCAACTAAATCGACACTTTCACCGTCTTATCTTATGAGTAGAGCATTTAGCGTTTTGAAGTTCGTTTTACTTTTCACATTCTCCCATTATTTTGATGTTACTGTTTGGCCAGTTTTTCTGGCCTTTTTTTTGCCTGCTACAAACACAAACAAGATATGCACTGATCACTGTTTTAGGTGGTTGTCGGCAAAAGTTGCGATAGATCATGTTGTGATGACTTAGCGCAAGAGTCAAAAGCGATTTGTACTAGAGTTAAAGTAACAAAGGAGAAGCCAATGACTGAAGCTCGCCAACAATTACTTTCGCTCCAATTGCAATTACAAACCCGTTTGGAGAAAGTCCGAACCGATTTAACACGCTTAACTTCAGCGGACAGCCAAGAACAGGCTCAACAGCGTGAAAATGATGAGGTTTTGCAAGAGCTGGAAAAGCACCTAAGTGATGAGCTGGACTTAGTGGCCTTTGCGCTTGCACGAGAAGCCGCAGGTCAATACGGGCATTGCAGTGCTTGTGGTGACGATATTGCAAAGGAACGACTAAACGCCGTGCCCTATACGATACACTGCCAACGCTGCGCCTTATAAAGCGTCAGTTCAAGGCAATGCTTGTGTTTCGCGTTCAAAGTACGGATTGACTATGCATTTCTACTCAATTCGTATTCTCGACTGTGATAAGTCAGCTCGGGATCCAAATAGCCAACAAACGGATAATTCGAAAGGGGTTTAAACGAGTTGCAAAAAATATTGGCGAACTAGTGAAAGCAAACTCCAAGATAAAACCCAACATGCAGTACAGAAAATGCCCTTACTACTGTTGCCTGCAGTAAGGGCATGTGAAGAGGTTTTTGGTTACAACGCTTTAAATCGAATTGCTACGCCACCGCTAGTTGCTAAGTGCAAAGACAGCGTGTCTTGTTGTGTGACAATCTGTTTTCTTACCTCTAACTCATACGGTTTCCATTTCCATTCCGCGTCTTTACCGTCTTGGTAAATTTGCGCTTCAAAGCGTTTGCCCGCTTCAAGGAAATCCAGTTTGACCTCGATATCGCGTGCCTGTTCATCGGTAATAGCACCAAGGAACCAATCGTTACCAGAGTACTGTTTATGCTTTTTGGCCTTTCTCGTATACACCACGTAGTCACCAACTTCTCCTGCCAGTGCGATACTTTTTTCCCAATCGGTTGGTACATCCTTAATAAATTGGAATGCATCTGGTCTTGCTTCGTAGTTTTCAGGCAAGTCAGCGGCCATTTGAATTGGACTGTAGAGCACCACGTACAGTGCGAGTTGTTTCGCAAGGGTCGTTTGTGGACGATTTGTTTGATCACCTAAGCCGTTAAAGCTCATATCAAAAATGCCAGGCGTAAAGTCCATAGGACCCGCCAACATACGTGTGTAGGCGAGCATTGTAGTGTGTTCCGGAGGATTCGGTGGCGTGCCCCATGCATTAAATTCTTGGCCTCGCGCGCCTTCGCGAGCTAACCAGTTCGGGTAGGTGCGGCGAAGGCCCGTGTCTTTAATAGGCTCATGGGTATTGATGCTGATTTTGTATTTTGCAGCCAATTTCACGTTGTCGAGGTATTCGTTCACCATGAACTGACCGTCATGCCACTCGTAGCGCGCGATTCCATCGGCATCAATTCGCTTGATGTTACCGCCATCTGCAACGTAGCCGGTTTTCACTTGGCTGACGTTGTTTTTCGCATAAAGTTCGAATGCGTCCGTCATTTGATTGCGGTAGTTGGTGACATTCCCTGAAGTTTCATGGTGGCCGATAAGCTTTGCACCGACCTTTTTACCGTACTGTGCAATCGCTTCAATATCAAAATCATCATAAGGTTTTGAAAAGCTGAACACATCGCCATTGAAGAACCAATCGCCATCCCAACCGATGTTCCAACCTTCAACGAGCACACCATCAAAGCCATTTTTTGCAGCGAAATCGAGGTAATGTTTGGTGTTTGCAGTTGTCGCACCATGCTTGTCGCCACTGCCCCATGTATTTTTGTTTATGTGCATGCCCCACCAGATACCCACATACTTGCCTGGTTCTACCCATGAAACATCGCCAAGTTTGTTTGGTTCGTTGAGGTTTAGAATAAGGCGAGAGTTGAGTAACCCTACGGTGTCTTTGGCGATTTGAATGGTGCGCCATGGCGTTTTAAATTGTCCGTTGGTTTTCACCGCAGTGCCATCAGACCAAGGCGTTAAATTACTTACAAAGGTTCCTGGACGGCGCTGATCCAGTACCATAGCTGAGTAGTCAACGAGCGCAGCTTCGTGAATACTTAAATGAACGTTATCAGCGTTTTTAAACGTAAATGGCGTGTGGACGAGTTGTGCTTGTTGCAAGGGGGTTGTGTTGTAGACATATTCATAACGGTTCCAACCGCGTGCGGGGATCCACCATGCTGTGGCTTTCTCGCTTTGCGCCACTGAAAACTCAGTCAATTCACGCACAACCGTCAGCGGTTTAGCATTATTGACTTCGTAACGAAATCCAATGCCATCATCGAAGGCACGAATGCGTACAGTATAAGCTTGTTGTTTAGCTTTATTGTTGAAGGTCACGGCAAGTTCATGGTGGTTGTCGGTGATTTCTCGTTCTTCACCCCATGGTTGTTGCCAAGTAGACGAAACGTTATCTTGGGAGGACGAGACAATTTCGAAGCCATCGCGAAATGAAGGGGCCGTTTGAAAATCAAAGCCGAGCTTCGACTCATTAATGACGGGCTTACCTTGGAAAAAGACAGAATAGTGCGGATGATTGTCATCCGAAATGTGTACTTCAATCTGACCATTGGGCGAGCGGACTTGCTCTGTTTTTGCCAAAGCGTTTGCAGACAACACTGCTAAACACAAGGACAGATAACGTAATCGCATAGGTGGTCCTTTATTTTTTGTAAGTAATTCTCTCACCTTACCTAGGGGAACAGGTCTACACCATATTTTGCATACGTATTCAAACATTGAATGAAAACCTCTACTTAGGCGGTCTTGTCGCTAAAGCCACGCATTCGTTGAACACTTTAGGTTTTGGCTGTGCAAAATCTAAACTTGGCGTATAGTGAATGGAATAAAATCAGGTCTGATTAGTATGGAAAACGTGATGAAAAAAATGGGACTGTTGCTATTGGCGCTCAGCTTGCCTACACACGCGGTCACGGTATCAGTGACGGATAAGCAAGGCAATGCCTTATCAAATGCCGTGGTTTGGATGATGGCAAAAGTGCCTACGGCTATTTCGAGCGACGCCCATTATGAAATGGGCCAGAAAAACCGAACTTTCCAACCACACATCTTAGCCGTGCCAGCAGGCGCGAATGTCGATTTTCCTAATTTCGACAATATCTTGCACCATGTGTATTCCTTTTCTGAAACAAAGCCCTTTGAACTCAAGCTGTATCGCGATAAACCCCATGCGCCTATTCAATTTGAACATGCGGGGATTGTTGAGTTGGGTTGTAATATTCACGACTGGATGCTTGGCTATATCGTGGTGGTGGATGGGCCTTACTTCGGTATTACCGATGCGTCAGGACAGGTTGAATTGAACATTCCTGATGGCCAATATCAAATGAAGGTTTGGCACGAGCAATTTGCTGATTTGAACCAACCGGAAACGCTCGCGTGGCGAACGTTCCAAAATACCGACAGTGTGTCGTTGAGTATTAAACAAGACCTTGTGCATAAATTAGAATCGATGGCGGATGAATTCGATGAATATGAATAATAGTCGCATTTGGCACTGTGCCATTGCCGGGTTTGGGCTTGTGGTTTCAATGGCTGCGCAAGCAAATATTACGTGGCAGGGGAAAGTACAAGCCAGTGCTTTTGAACGCGATGACAGCAAAAGTTGGCTAAACCATGGCTGGGGAAATCAGCGTTTTGATAAAGAAGCCGAACTGATTGAAATATCACGAGCGTGGGTTGATGTACGTGCAGAACTTGGCATGGATTGGTCAGCGCACGTCAGTGCTCAATATGTGCCGGATCCTTCCGATAAAATAGGCGTTACAGAAGCTTTCTTAAAATACAACCCTTTGACAAACAATCCATATCAATGGAATGTCAAACTTGGCGGTTTTTATCCTGCAATGTCGATGGAAAATCCACAAGTGGGTTGGAGTTCACCTTACACCTACAGTTTTTCAGGCATCAACGCATGGCTAGGGGAAGAGGTGCGTACCTTCGGAGCTGAATTTGAAATCAGCCGATTAGGTAAACGGTTTCGTTCTCCACACGATGTGAGTGTACATGCGGCGTTTTTCAAGGGGAACGATCCCGCGGGAACGATGCTAGCTTGGCGTGGTTTTGCGTCACATGACCGTCAATCCATGTTCAATGAATCGGTGTATTTCCCGCCAGTTCGTTCCTTAAACGAACCGCAACTGCGTTTTCAAGCGCCTCAAGTGAAACCGTTTTCAGAAGTGGATGGAAAATGGGGATATTATTTTGGCGTACACTGGGATTATCAAAAGCAGCAGCAATTGAAAGTGTATTGGTATGACAATCAAGGGGACCCTGCGGCGATTAACAAAAATACCGGTCAATATGCGTGGGATACCAAGTTTTTAAGTGTCGCTTGGTTATATAAATTCAATAAGCAAACGCGTTTGATTGCTCAGTGGTTGGATGGCTCAACTGCGATGGGTAAAAATAGAGGTGTGAACAACGACTTTTCAAGTTACTACGTTCTGTTGAGCCATAAAATGGCGGCGCATCGTTTTTCGGGGCGAGTAGAGCGAAGTAAAGTGACGGATAAGGACACATGGGCATTTGATCCAAACACGAGTGACACCGATGCGTTAACGTTGACTTATCGTTATCAATTCGACAAGCATTGGCAAAGTGGTGTGGAATGGCTTTACCAAAAAAGTGATGTTGAAAATCGCAGTGCAGCAGCGTTGCCAGAGCAAGTTTCGCAGTCGCAATGGCGCTTTGTGACGGAGTACTCATTCTAATGTCGAAATCCTTCACGTTCAGCTTGTCATTTAGAAAAATGCTGTTGAGCATCTGTGTATTTGCGGCGTGGCAATGCCATGCGGCAGCAAGTTTTCGTTTTACCGCAAGTGCACCTGCGTATGAAGCCAATGCCTATTTACTGGAATCAAAAGAAGGTTGGGTGCTGGTGGACGCTCTCATGTTACGCGATGATTTAGCCCCAATTATTGCGACAATTAAAAACAGCAAAAAGCCATTGAACGGGGTGCTAATCACGCATCCGCATGTTGATCATTTTGCGGGTATAGCGTGGTTACAAGCGGAGTTTCCGAAGCTCTCGGTCTATATGACAAAAGCCTCGGAAAAGGCGATGTATGAGGTACATAAGGATGCACTGGCAAGCGGCTGGATAAACGTATTTGGCGATCAATATCCCAAAACGTTAACGCCTAACGTTGTGGTTATAAATGATGGCCAGACGCTTAATGTAGATGGATTAATCTTTAAAGCGCATGCGTTGGGAGCGGGAGAAGCTGCTGAGCATATTGCCTACGAACGTGTGGATACACGTCAACTCTTTACGGGTGATGCGTTGGTATCTTCTTATGTTGTCTATGTAGGGGAGGGGCGTTCAAAAGCGTTGCTTGCGCTTTACGATAAAATGGAAACCCTTGTTGCTGCGGATTACAGGGTTTATCCAGGTCATGGTGGTGTACAACCTATTTCTCAGGTCGTGGCAGACAACCGTAAGCAGGTGATGACGATGCGTAACATAGCCATGCAGTATGTGCAGCAAAGCACCGAACAGCTCAAAACAAAGCGCTTCACCGCGGATGATATTCGTCACGTTGGAGGCTTCTTATCTCAACGCAATTCAGTGGTTATTCTGGCTACGGAATGCCCATTCAAATGCTTATCACAGGATATAATGTGCGAGGATTGTTGGCGGAAGTCGCGAATGAACTTAACGAAAATAAATAAAGGGCATTTAGCCCTTTATTTATTTGAATAGGTGTTTTATTTCTGGACGGTCAGTGTCGGCCAAGACCACGGACTGAGTTCAAACACGCTATCACTAGACGTATTTCCTTGGCTACACACATCGTCCTGTCCAATGATGCGAACAGGGAGCTGCTCGGTGTAGCTTTTCATGATGAGTTGATATTGGTAATTCGCAACTGGCGAATCTAAACTCACATGCCATGTCATTGATGGACCATCAACAATACAACTTTCAAAATGGGCACTGTTTTCAATTGGTAAAAGACGAAAATACAGCGCGTTGTCGCCATTTGGCCCTGAGCGCGTAATCACCTCACTTACCGTGCCATAAACATCATTGGCAGCAAATGCGTTACTGCTTAATAGAGTCAGCACACTGAGTAAAAGTGCATTTGTTTTCATTTCGTATCCTTACCTGTAAATAATTTATTCTTGTTAAATAATACGTTAACATTTTGTGGTGGAAAATAAAAGAAACGAGTAGAAGTAGAAGGGCAGGAAAACAAATGCGCAGCAGGTTTAGTCACTACGCATTCGTGTTAGTCGGTATTAAAGCCAGATTTTTTGCAATTCTTGCCACTGTGTATCGAACACAGCCGAGGGACTTTGTTTAAAGTCACTGCGTACGAATTGGTTCATTTTACCTTCAACAAAGGCAAGAAAGAGGTTGGCAAGAGCACCTTCATCTGTTGAGAATGCTTTACCTTCACGCAGTTTTCGTTCGCGAAGTACCTGTTTGAATTGCGTTTCCAGCTTATTAAAAAAGCCTTGAACGCGCTCGCGCAAACGTTCTTGTTCACCTTGTAGCGCGTCACCCGTTAAAATTCGTGTGATTCCGGGGTTACGTTCTGCAAACGTAAGTAGCAACATCATGATGTTATAGATACGACTTTGCGTTTCTTTTTCGTTTTCCAAAATAAGATTGATGCGAGACAGCAAAGTATCTTCGATGAACTCTATCAACCCTTCAAACATACGTGCTTTACTTGGAAAGTGACGATACAGAGCGGCCTCTGATACGCCCACTTCGGTGGCCAATTTAGCGGTTGTGATGCGTTGTCCTGGACAGGTTTCGAGCATTTGAGCAAGACATTGCAGGATCTGCTCTTTGCGGTTGCTGCGCTTTGTCGCTGGCATGAAGCTTCCCTTATTTATCATTATTATAATTTTGCATGAACCCACCTCCATGCAAATGGTGAGTTCATGTTAATGTTTTATTCAGTTTCTTTCCAGCATTTTAAAGGGTGGTTATGACAGCTTGGTGGCAAGCCGTTTTAAGACAGTAAGCGCTAGCTCTTTTTTATCACTCTGTGGTAATTCAACACTTTCATCTTGCCAAAATAACGTTAACGCATTGCTGTCCGCATTAAATCCTAAGCCTTCACGCGATACATCGTTGGCACAAATCATATCGAGCTTTTTGTTTTTCAATTTGCCCTTCGCGTAATTTGCCACATCCTGCGTTTCTGCAGCAAAACCCACGGTATAAGGTCGATTTTCGGTTAAATGGGCAACTTCTGCGATGATGTCTGGGTTTTTCACCATTGTAATGGTGAGTTCATCACCTTGTTTTTTCATTTTTTGCTCAGCAACAACCGCGGGGCGATAATCTGCAACAGCAGCGCAGCCGATAAAAATGTCTGACTGAACGGCTTGTTCGAGTGCAGCAGCTCGCATGTCGAGTGCGCTGTCAACGTTAATACGTGTCGCGCCTTGTGGTGTACTGAGTGAAACAGGCTCCGCAATCAGTGTGACCTTTGCACCCAATTTGAGTGCCGCTTCGGCTAACGCAAAGCCCATTTTTCCTGAACTGTGATTACTAATAAAGCGTACGGGATCAAGTGCTTCTCGAGTAGGACCCGCTGTAATTGTAACGGTTTTGCCTGCAAGTAATGGTACTTCAGGTGAAAGAGCTGCAAGGCAATGGGCAACTAATTCATGGGGTTCAAGCATGCGACCCGCACCGACATCACCACACGCTTGTTCGCCAACGCCTGGACCCCAAATCGCAATTCCGCGACTGGCGAGCAGGCTTAAATTCGCTTGGGTTGCGGCGTGCTTGTACATTTGCTGGTTCATTGCCGGGGCAATCGCAACCTTTGCCGGAGTGGCGAGCAGCAAAGTTGTGAGTAAGTCATCAGCAATGCCTGCCGCCATTTTAGCTATGGTATTTGCTGTAGCAGGAGCGACCAAAATCAAATCAGCCCATTTCGCAAATTCAATATGGCCCATCGCAGCCTCAGCACTTGGGTCGAGCAGCGAATCTGAAATCATTTCGCCAGACACTGCCTGCATGGTCAAAGGCGTAATAAATTCTTTGGCCGATTCAGTCATGACGACTTTCACTTGATGGCCGTTGTCTTTTAATCGGCGTACTAGCTCTGCACATTTATAGGCTGCAATACCACCCGTGATCCCCAAAACGATTTTTTTAGCACTTTGACTCATTCACGTTTACTCAAACTCGAAAAACTCGCACAACCTTACCACACTCTGTTTAGTCTGTTGAGCTTTCGCCGTGAAGTTGCAGTGTCAACTGGCACTTAGTGCAATTCGGTCTACACTTAGCGGCCCAATCAATTCAAGGAAGGATAGTATCGGGATGCATTTACTTGCTTTACCTAAATCTCAGCGACCAAGAGAAAAACTGTTGAATCTCGGGCCTGAAACGCTTTCAGACGCAGAACTTTTGGCCATCTTTTTACGCACCGGAATCGCCGGGATGAATGCGGTCGAACTGGCGGAAATGCTGCTTCGAAAAACGGAAAGTCTCCACAATTTGTTTAATGCAACATTGCCTGAATTTGCTGCGATTAAAGGTATGGGAGAAGCGAAATATGTTCAACTTCAAGCGGTGCTTGAATTGTGTAAACGTTATCTCAAAGAGCCTTGCTTGCGCACCACGTTGTTTGATTCACCAGATGCTGTGAGAAACTACCTCACCATGAAGTTACGAGGACTTCGGGCATGAAGTCTTTGTAGTACTTTATTTAGACAATCAAAATCGTTTGATTAAAGACGAAGTACTTTTTCAAGGAACAATCAATGCAGCGTCAGTGTATCCCCGAGAAGTAGTGAAGGCAGCGTTAAAAATTAACGTCTGCGTCACTGATTTTGGCACACAATCATCCTTCGGGCGTAGCAGAACCAAGCCAAGCAGACAAACTGATCACCAAAAAGTTACAACATGCACTTGGATTAATAGATGTGCAGGTTTTAGACCACCTGATAGTGGCAGGTCCAGACTGCTTGTCGTTCGCGGAGCGAGGCTTGATATAGCGTAAATTCGCGCTAACTTCGTGGTTCTAGGCGAGATTTCATACAGCAGCTCCTGCGTCGGTAAAAATAGTTTAATTTAAATGCAGTTTTTGCTTTCGTTTCGGGCGATGGATCATTATAATTGGCCGCTATCAAATTTACACATGAGCTGATTACATAGGATCAGATCCTTGATCTCTGCCTGTATATGCTGTATAAAGAGCGCCCTTCGATTAATCCCGGGGCACGCAGTTAACGGCCTCAAGGGAAAAATTAAGCTCGAGCGAAGTTATTGGAGATACATAGACATGTCTAAAGTCTGTCAAGTTACAGGTAAGCGCCCAGTGGTTGGTAACAACCGTTCACACGCGCGCAACGCGACTAAGCGTCGTTTCCTACCTAACCTACAAACTCACCGTTTTTGGGTTGAAAGCGAAAAGCGCTTTGTTACTCTACGCACTACTACTAAAGGTATGCGTATTATCGATAAGAAAGGCATCGACGCGGTATTAGTAGATATCCGTGCTCGCGGCGAAAAGATTTAAGGAGCTAAGTCATGCGTGATAAGATCCGTTTAGTTTCTACAGCTGGTACTGGTTATTTCTACACTACCGACAAGAACAAGCGTAACATGCCTGAAAAGATGGAGATCAAAAAATACGATCCTAAAGTTCGTAAGCACGTGATCTTCAAAGAAGCAAAAATCAAGTAATTTGCTTCCATGTTCGCAAAAAGCCCGGTTTAGCCGGGTTTTTTTATGCCTGTGATTTGAGTTTTAATACAATAGCTTGCGACGCCTTGCTACCAGATAAAAGTAAATTGCTTCGTTCAAATTACGGCGTAGCAGCCTCTACTTCGCAGTGAAACTGAATGTTGACAATATAGAAGTAATAAAAACATAATTAACATTTTTATAATGTTGTCGTTGTTGCTGAAGGATTGAATAAGTGGCTATGGGGATTCAATGTAGTTATTCGGATGTGTGTAATGCAAACACCTGAAGAATATGAAATTACCCTACGCGTAAATGCGTTAGTGAAAGGGCTTAAAAAACGCCGAGGTTATACTAAAAAGGACATCAGCCAGAAACTAGGTATTGGCCTTACCACGTTTAATGACTACTTAAATGGCGTTAGCTCTTTTAAACTCGGCACGCTTATTAAATTTGCATCTCTGTGTAAACTCACCTTACCGGATATTCTCGATGATACGCTGGAAGCGAAAAAACTTTACTCGGAAGACCTAGCGGATAGAGCTAATACTGGTAAAAATACGCTGGATTTTTTGGCTTTCATTTTATTGGTACCTGCTGCTACTAACGCCCATAACACTCAATATTTATTCTGCTTTCTACATATTTTGCTCATTTTTTTCGCAAGAAAAGATCTTAATAGTATGACAATGTCGTTAGTTTTTTTGGTTACATACGTAATAGCTGATCTCATCTTTTACCCAATTGATATTTATATATTTCCAAACTTCAATAGCTTGATACAAAATGCAGTGGCTTTTGGGGCGTGCATTGTAGTCGATATCTTGTTGATTGTACTTTTAAAAAACCGAACCTTACTTTCACTTTGGTTTTCAAAAGGAAATAACAAACGAGTGCTGGAAAAGAACTTTATTGAAGGGCCTATATATGCTGTAGCGATAGGTTTTTTGTTGGTGGATGGAGTGGCATTTGTTGAAAATCTAATTCGCAATCTAGAGTATTTAGGTTTTGACGAAAGTTTTGCCAAATATTTTTGGAAAATAACGTATGTCTATGACTATTTTGAATACTTAAAATCAGGTCTGATGGCAAGCGTTGTAATATTGCTTTTCATTGGCACTCGCATTAGACAGCAGCCGCCAAATTTCGCGTTAACTTAACTAACATCTTAAAAAGCCTTTTAATCAACAGCATGTTCTTTATACATAACCGGATTAGATAGACTGGGTTCGGTATTGAGTTTTAATGAGTAAATTAGCATGTTAACTGATTTTCATGACATCAAATGAAGGATAATACCGTGCAAAGGACAGATTATTAAAGATGCAATCACCAGAAGAGTATGAAATCACGGAACGTGTAAATGCGTTAGTGAAAGGGCTGAAAAAGCGCCGAGGCTATACAAAAAAAGACATTAGCCAAAAACTAGGTATCGGTCTCACCACGTTTAATGATTACTTAAATGGGGTTAGTTCTTTTAAACTCGGCACGCTTATTAAATTTGCAGCGCTGTGTAAGCTCACCTTACCGGACATTCTCGACGATACATTAGAAGCGAAAAAGCTCTACTCGGAAGACCTAGCGGATAGAGCTAATGCCGGTAAAAATACGCTGGATTTTTTGGCTCTTGCTTTCTTCTTACCTGCAATTTTGTCTGTCAAATATATGCTTATAACCACTTGCCTTTCATTTATTGCACTGATTTTCCTTTCTGGAAAAAATATAAACAATCGGTATTTATCGGGATTGATGTTAGTTCACTTTTGTGTTGAATTACTAATACTCTATCCTATAAAGCTAGTTGTATTTCCTCATGTAAATGGCTTTGAAGGAAATACAATTGCATTTGGTATTCAATTCATTCTTTTTGTTTTACTTATTTATTTTGTTCGATTCCGAATTGTCATTTCTCTTCGTATGACAAAAGCTAAAGACCCAAAAGTGTTACAGCTAAACTGTATCGACGCACCTTTAATTGTTCTATTGTTTGGTTATGCGATACTTAACTTAGGCGCATTCATTGAGAACTTAATAAGAAATTTGGAGCATTTGGGGATAGAAGAGGACTATGCAAGGCAATTTTGGAAACTGACATATATTTACGATAATTTTGAAGCTTTCAATCTAATCTTGACGTTCATGACTGTAATTGTCCTATACATAGGAATCAAGATCCAAAAACGACAAGATAGGCAGAGCGTGGTGTTTCAATCGCAAAAATCGATTTAAAAATAGGGAATGAGGGATAGTAGCGTGCAAAGGACAGATTCTTAGAGATGCAATCACCAGAAGAGTATGAAATCACAGAACGCGTAAATGCGTTAGTGAAAGGGCTTAAAAAACGCCGAGGCTATACAAAAAAGGACATCAGTCAAAAACTAGGTATTGGCCTCACTACGTTTAATGATTACTTAAATGGGGTTAGTTCTTTTAAACTCGGCACGCTTATTAAATTTGCAGCGCTGTGCAAACTTACCTTGCCGGATATTCTCGATGATACGCAGGAAGCGAAAAAGCTTTACTCGGAAGACCTTGCGGATAGGGCTAATGCAGGTAAAAATACCTTAGATTTCTTGGTCTTTGTAATTCTTATCCCTACAGTACTAGGTGCATTTACAATTCAATGGGTCTTTTTAGCTATATTGATTCTCCTACTTTTTTACGCAAGAAAAGATCTCAATAGCCAGTCTCTTTCACTGGTATATATTGTTGTTATGGTTCCATTCTACCTCATGTTCATTCCTATTGAAGAGTATATATATCCAAATTACAGTGGCTTTATTCAGAATATTGCTGCTTTTAGTTTGGCGATATCGTCTGATTTATGTCTACTGTATCTATTAAAGAACAAAATGCAGCTTGGGATCAGATTGAGAAAGAGCAACTTTTCGGTATTACTAGAGAAAAACTATATTGAAGGGCCTCTTTATGGTGTAACAGTTGGGCTTCTATGTGTTGATTTATTAGCATTTTTGGAAAATATTATCCGTCATTTGGACAAACTTGGTATTAGTAAAGAGTTTGCCAAACAGTTTTGGAAAGTCCGATTTATTTATGACCATTTCGAGTACTTTAAAATTTTCTTAATGGCGTTGATTCTTGTCTTGCTATTTGTAGGCACGCGAATTAGGCAGCGACAGCACCGATTAGCTATGGGCGAGTCCAGACTTGGTATGAATACCTAGTTCACAAACAGTGAATCTGAAATGCAAAAAAGATGCGTGTCTGAAAAAGGTCCGAAATCCATCACATTTCGTTGAATATTTTTTTGTTACTGCTAAAATTCACTTTTGTTAAATTTATGTGTGATTCTAGGTTGCTCGATACGAGCGTTTGATGGTGGGGCAAGATGCAAACACCCGAGGAATATGAGGTCACTGAACGCGTTGCTACGCTAATGAAAAGCTTGAAAAAACAGCGCGGTTATACCAAAAAGGACATTAGCCGACTATTAGGGGTTGGCCTTACAACGTTAGACGATTACTTAAATGGTGTCAGTTCATTTCGCTTAGGGACATTGCTAAAATTTGCACAACTTTGTAAAGTAAACTTAAGTGATATATTAGAAGATTCGGAAAGATTAACGAAACTATATGGAAGAAATACAGATGAAGCTGATTCACAGTCAAAAATTGAAACTGAATGAAAAAAAACAACTTAATGCTAGACAATGCGAGCAGATATTTGGTTCAAATGGCACATTTAAAGGACCAACCAAGAGGACTGAAGCTAAATTGGCTCCGCCGATTGAGTCTCAGCCTGTAATCCCTGTAACAGAGGTTAGTCCATGAAGGCATTGCTATTGTTATTATTAGCAATTCTTGGTGGGGTATTACTTGTAGATTCAGTATCTGCAGGACAGAACATTCAATCAGTATTTTGTGTCATTTTACTGCTTTTGGTTGTTTTGTCTAAAAACGAGTTTAACAGTCTGTTTTTGGTTCTTATTTTTTTTGTAACATTTTTGCTGAGTAAAATATTATTTTACCCAATAGAAGCATTTATTTACCCTAAATATTCACCTTTATTAGTTAACTCAGTTGCTTTTGGTGTGCAATTTTTTGTTGATGTATTGATGATATATTTTGTAAAAAATAGAATGCGATTCTCATTGATGCTTACTAATGGTAAAGACCCTTCTGTAATGGAAAAAAACTATGCTGAAGGTCCCCTTTATGGGTTACTTTTAGGGTACGCGACTGGTGGATATGTTAGCGTTTATAGAAAATGTTGTTCGCAATTTAGATAAGTTAGGTATAAACGAGCAGTACGCAAAGCATTTTTGGGAAGTGTCATTTTTTTACGACTACTTCGAATATCTAAAAGGGGCTTTAATGGCCTTAAGTATAGCTGTGCTTTACATGAGCGTTATTATCCGTAAGCGTCAAATGCCAAGTGCTGCATAGAAAATCTGCACGATAAGAATTCAGACAATAAAAAACCGAGGTTAGCCTCGGTTTTTTATTGTCTCGATTTGATATACCAAAAAGAGCTTATGCAAATGCGTCTTGTAGTGGTGGCACAACTTGCTTTTTACGGCTTAGCACGCCATCTAACCATACGCGGCCTGCTTCAGGCTTCGCATTGTATGCTTTCTCGATGATAGATTCATCGTTAGACACGATGAGCATCTCTGAACCTTCTTTCATGATGTCAGTAAGAAGAAGCAGGACAGAGTGACGGTTTCCTTCTTCTTTTAGTTTGGCAATATCAGCTTCTAGGTCAGCTTTGATGTCGTCAAATACCGACAAGTCAATTACTTCAAGTTGGCCGATTCCAACTAGATTGCCGTTCATGTTGAAATCTTTGAAATCACGCATAACGAGGTCACGCACTGGTGTACCTTGTACTGCTGATTTTACTTTGAACATGTCCATGCCTAGCTCTTTAAAATCTTCAACACCTGCGATTTCAGCAAGTGCTTCAACACACTTGATGTCTGCAGTTGTGCACGTAGGTGATTTGAAGATAACCGTGTCGCTTAGGATTGCGCACATCATGATACCCGCGATGTTCGCAGGGATTTCAACGTTGTAGAAGTCATACATCATTTTGATGATGGTGTTGCTACAACCCACTGGGCGGATCCAACACTCAAGTGGTGTTGACGTAGTTAGGTCGCCTAATTTGTGGTGGTCTACGACGCCGACAACGGTTGCTTGGTCGATGTCATCAGGAGCCTGTGTTTTTTCAGTGTGGTCAACAATGTAAACTTCTTCACCTGCGTAGCTCATTTTTAGTTCTGGTGCGTCAAAACCAAAACGGTCCAGAATGAATTGGGTTTCAGGCGACACTTCACCTAAACGCGTAGGGATTGCTGCTTCACCGATTTGGTTTTTTAGGTAAGCAAGCGCGATTGCACCACAGATTGAATCAGAATCAGGGATCTTATGACCCACTACATACATTGCCATTGACGGAACTCCTTAAAAATTTGCTGGATATTTTAGCAAAGATTAGCCTGAATGAAATCCTTGCCGAGCGGCAATTGTGCTTATCTTAGATGATGATTTTCGATACACTGGCAAAATGAGGTAAAGGAGAGACGAATGTTAAGTCGTGCTGGTTGGAATAACGTGGTGATTTTCTCCATGTTATTAATGATATTTTTTCTAAATGGCTTACATCATAAACTGTTTAAAGAGTCGGATTCCTATCCTGTTTTGCCCGTGCTACCGGAATCGAGTTTTGTACTTGCCGCAGCACTGCCGGGTGTAAAGGTTGAGCGAATTGGGACATCATGGCGAAGTGAGGGGATTTGGCAGACAAATGCAGCGGACATTGAAGCTTGGCTTGTTGCTTGGACCTCCACAACGTTACAAACCATTGAGATGCCGCAAAACTTGCCAGCACCATCGAGTGCAATTCAATTTTGGCTTGCAGGACAAGAGTTACCTTGGGTGGTGACTCTTTATCAACAAGGGAATACCCCATTTTTTTATGATAAACAGCGCCAAGTTTGGTTTGCACCTACGGCTGAACAAGTCAGTCAATTTTTTAAACCTATTTATGCCAATGCACGTATGTCTGAGTCGTCGGAAGTAACGTCAGAACAAAGCGAATAAGTCCATGCCAGAATTACCAGAAGTCGAGGTGAGTCGACTGGGCATAAGCCCGCACATTGAAAAGCAACTTGTGGTTGAGGTGAAAATCCACAACCCGAATTTACGTTGGCCAGTACCTGAAGAGGTTAAATCGCTCATCGGACAGACGATTACACAGGTTGAGCGTCGAGCCAAGTATCTACTTATCCATTCCGCAGTTGGTAGTGCGATTTTGCATTTAGGGATGTCTGGTAATTTGCGGGTGGTCACGCAGTCTGAGCCATTGAAAAAGCATGACCACATTGAATTTCACTTCGACAATGGGTTGGCGGCTGCGGCTAAACGACCCTCGTCGCTTTGGTGCTTGTCTTTGGCAGCAACCGAATGAATGTCATTCGGTGTTTAAAAAACTTGGCCCAGAGCCACTCACTGATGCGTTCACAGCAAAACATTTATTTGACGCATCACGAGGAAAGAAAGTCCCGATTAAACAATTTATTATGGACAATCACATTGTGGTTGGTGTCGGGAATATTTACGCGAATGAATCGCTGTTTAAGGCGGGTATTCACCCACAATTCGAAGCCGGTAAAGTGTCTTTAGCACGTTATCAGCGCTTAACACCTATTATTAAGTCGACCTTAGCGGCAGCCATTGAACAAGGTGGAACGACGCTTAAAGATTTTGCGCAAAGCGATGGTAAACCAGGCTACTTTGCGCAGGAGCTGTTAGTGTACGGTCGTAAAGGACAGCCTTGTGTAACGTGTTTCACTGAGTTGACGGAAATCCGCTTAGGGCAGCGCAGCACGGTGTATTGTAAGCGATGCCAACGTTAAACGTTGGCCATCTCTACAGCTTCTTCGAAACAGAGCGCCGCAAGGATTTTACTGACTTGCTCAATGCGTTTTGTGAAGCTCGATTTCAACGCGCGTTCATGAATCGTGTGGTCACCGTCACCAAATGGGCCAAATCCATCTAAGGTGGGCACACCCGCGACGGCGACAATATTGGCATCTGATACACCTCCGCGGCGTTCTGTTGGAATGCTTTCACCCAAAATTGCCGCTACCTCTTCGAGCAATTGTTGTTGTGCTTCTGATGGCATCATCACGGGACGCTGCAAGCCCCCGGATAGCGTTACTTTTACGCCTGTCACCTCAATGGCTAAACAAATATTTTCAATGCTATTGAGTAATCGCGCTTGCTCAACGTCACTGGTAAAGCGAGCTTCAACCAACATCGAAGATTTGGGTGAGATGGTGTTGGCACCAATACCACCTTGAATTTTACCTACATTGACCGTGCTACCCTTTTTCAAATCAGTTAGGTTACACAGCTCAATGATCATATTGGCCGCCGCGTAATTGGCATCGATGCCATCGGCGTAATGATTGCCTGCGTGGGCAGCTTTGCCTTCTACGTTGATTTCAAAGGTTGCAATGCCTTTACGGGCAACCACCACTTCATGATTCTTGCCCGCTGCTTCAAAAACCAAACATGCGTCATAGTTTTTGGCGAGGTGTTCTGTCAATGAACGACTATCGTCACTGCCAATTTCCTCGTCACTGACTAAAAGAAAGTCGACGTTCGCGAGCTGACCAAATTGTTTTTTGAGAAAACGTAGCGCTTCAAGTGCAACGAAGTTGCCACCTTTCATATCGCAAGCACCAGGTCCATAAACCCACTGTTCGTCCATGTGGAAATCGGTAAAGGTATCGGGTGGAAAAACGGTATCTAGGTGGCCTAGTAGTAACACTTTCTTACCTGAACGACGGGCTGAGCGAAACAATAAATGGTCGCCCACTGTGTCGCGTTGGTAACGAGTTAGAGACATTCCTAATGGTTGGATAAGTTCAACCATGAGTTCTCCGTGTTTATCTACTCCGGTTTTGTGTTTGCTGTATGAATTGCAGTTTATCAACGTAGCTAAGTCGGTGAAATTGAGCGTGTCCATGATGCTTCCCTTTTCAAAACTGCGCTCATCGTGGCGAGGATTGGTTGCAGTTCAGTGAAGGTTTTATGAACAGTTTTTGGCGTGCGGATTTGGTCAAAAAGTTGTCATAGAGCAACGCGTACAATAAAAAAGGATTAAATTTTGAGCAAAAATGCTCGCGCAAAATGGAGACAGGCATGACGAACACAGAGATGAATCCTCACGTAGGACTTTGGATGTATCAAAACAGTGGTGGGGCAGCGATTGAAGAGAAATTAGTAAAAGCGTTGAAAGCGCGTGGCATCCAAACGACGACGGGATTGAATCTGCGCGATGCGCGCGCGCAAGATGGGATCATCACGTGCAATGGCGTCAACATGGAATCGCTTTCAACATTTTTAAGCTACAACGCTGGTGAACAAAGCCAATTCCAAGTTTATCTCTATCAAGTGTTAAGTCAGTCTATTCCGACGATTAATGATTTTAATGCCTTTGCGTTAGCAGAGGATAAGTTCCGCACATCGCATTTGCTTAATCAGCATGGGATCCACACGGCTGATTATCGCTTGTGCCATAAACATGATATGGACGGGTTAAAGCAGGCTCTGCACGAGTTTGGTGGCAAGCTAGTATACAAGCCAACCGAAGGTTGGGGCGGTGTGGGAATTGTTAAAATTGACAGTGAACAAGCACTCAACATGCTGACGCCATTCCTCACGCGCACGGATTTACGTTACTTCTATGTCGAGCGTTTCATCAATTATGATCACACCGATTTTCGAGTGGATGTTGTCGATGGTCAAGTTGTAGGGTGTTATGGCCGTAAGGCACCCAAAGACGATTGGAAGACCAATATCACCAGCGGTGGTTCGGTGTTTGTGCGCGAACTCAATGATGAAGTGGCCGAGCTCGCTATCAAAGCGACAGCGATTTTGGGATTAGACATTGCAGGCGTCGACATTATTTATGACCGTGATTTCGAGCGTTATGTAGTACTTGAAGTAAATACTATTCCCGCATTTGCGACGCCTGATCAGGAAGCTCTGGGGATCAATTTCAACGCGCGCAAATTAGAGGCGATGGTGGGCTTAATTGAAAAGCGTGCTTACGGGCAACTCGCAAAAAAGCAATCTAAGGTGGCTTAGTCATGAAATCATCATTACCTAAAATCGGCTTATTGTATTTGGATTATGTACTGCGCTTTTTTGATAAATCGAATTTCAAAGGCTGGCCAGAAAAAATTGAAACGGTTACTTATCACTGGGGCAAAGATAAAGCGCGTTTCATTGCAGAAGTAAAACGCAAAAAGATCGATGTGTTAATCGGCAACATTCCGGCAACGGCGTATGAAACGTTTCGTGAAATCGCGCGAGCACTTCCTCATGTGCGTTTTTTACCGTCACTCGACAGTCAGTTTTCCAACAAATCAAAAGAAAACGTGACGCATTTTTGCCACAAGTACGATTTACCGGTCCCTCACACCGAAATTTTCTACATCCCAGAAAACGCAGAGCGTTATCTGGCAAAAGCGACGTATCCGAAAATTATTAAACGCTCATATGGCCCATCGAATTATGGCGGTTATTTTGTCCACAAAGTGGATAACGCGAAAGAGGCGATGGCGCTGCTACAAGAACGTAAATATTACCCCGTCTACGTGCAAGACTTTGTGCCAATGGAAGCTGACATTCGAGTGATGTTAATTGGTCACAAGCCAGTTTGTGCATTTTGGCGTAGACCGCCTGAGGGTGAATGGTTAACGAATACCAGCCAAGGCGGTTCGATGGACTATCAAGATGTGCCTAAATCCGTTCTAGCGTTGGCCGCTCGCGCATCGAAAGCGGCAAAAGCGGAATACTGGGCGTGTGATATTGCGCTTGGTAAAGATGGCAAGTTACGCATTTTAGAATGTGCAACAGCCTTTGCCGCCTTTCCGTACATCCGAGATTGGATAGGGCAGTATTTAATGTGGCTATTATCTGACGGTAAATTCCGCAAGCCGTTCATCCCACTGTTTAACTGGGAAGAGCTTGGCAAAATTGATTCAAGTTTGCTGCGAACAATGCGCCATATCTATTTTGGCCAATATACGCCAAGCCAAGATGTTGGTGACCAATTTGTGGATATGGATGAACAGCAATTTCCATTGCTTTCTAACTCCCCCTTTAATGGCGAAGAATGGCCAAGTGAGCACTGGAACTTCCAGGATAATTTCCGTCTTAGTGCAAAAGTGATCCCTGCCAAAGCGGTGCAACGCATGTTAGATGCGGATGAAAGTGGCGAAATACTCTCCAACGTATCCGGCGCGGAATTCAGCGAAGCTGAATTAAAATCCTTGCTTCTTGAGGTCAAAGGCGTGGGCAACAAAATGGTCGAAGACATGTTTGGATTATTTGGCGTGGCGGGCATTGTCGAGGCGTTAAACCACGATCCTTATCGTCTTTGTGAAGTGCCTAATTTGAAGCAAAAGAAACTAGAAAAAATCGTTGCTCATTGGCGTGAACAATTCGCCCCAGCGTGACCAATTGGGGGGAGGGGAAACCCTCTCCTCCTCGATTCCTCTATTCGCGCGGAAAGTCACAAATCAGGACGTCAAGCTTATGAAAATTCAATACACTTCGTATCAAGAAACCATTGCCTTTTTGCAGCGTGCAATGAGCGCTCACCCACATTTAATTCGCCTACAAAGTATCGGTGAAACGTGGGAAGGCAGACCTATCATGCTCGCGACTATTTCGCTCGACGTGACATACGCAGACGACAAACCTGCGTTACTGTATACCGGTTCTATTCACGCAAGGGAATGGATTGGTAACGAACTCGCGATCAAATTCATTCAATATGTGATGGATAACTATCGTTTTAACCCTAAATTACAAAGCGCGTTGACGCGTAATACGTTGTATATGGTGCCTTGTTTAAACCCCGATGGTTTTGAATACTCGCGCAATCATTTCTCTTTTTGGCGCAAAAATCGTCGCAACAATGGAGATGGCACGTTTGGGGTCGATTTAAATCGCAATTTTGATGCTAAGTTTATGAAAAACCAAAATACGTCATCTAACACGTATGGCGGTCCTCACGCTTTTTCAGAGCCTGAAACGTGCGCTATCCGTGATTTTGTGGAAGCGCATGCCAACATCCGTATTGCGCTTGACTACCACTCTCAAGGCAACGTGTTTTTCCCAGCGCATAAATTCAATCACGAAGTTGAAATTGAAGGTACGGATCTCAACGTGCTGTGCGCCAACATGAATCATGAAATTAAGAAAGTAACGGGACGCCAATACGGTATCCACCGAGGCAAGCCGCCAGCACAACTCATTCATGGAAGTGGCCGAGAATATTATTATCGAAAAGGGATCATTGCGACCGTTGTTGAGGTGGGTACACGAAACATCCCTGATTACATGAAAAACATGTCAGAGAGCATTGCTGAAAATATCCCTGCGATTTTGTATGCGCTTAGCGAGTCGATAAATTATTCCCCCATTGCTCCTGCTCGTGTTGAAGGATTTACAATCAAAGACGTGGATCATGATAGTGTGGAGCTTGAGTGGCAATATCAGAGCCGTGACGATATCTATTTTGAAGTGTATCGCAATGAACACAATAAAAGTGCGTGTGGTGAAAGCAGCTTAGTCGCTATTACTAAATCTCTGTCGTTCACGGATACGCAGTTGAAGAGTGGACATTTCTATTTCTACAACATTCGAGCGGTAGACAAAGTAACGAAAATCAAATCACCTTTTAGTCCTGAGCTGCGCCTCAAAACCCGTCTTGAGCGCCATGAAAGTGCGCGAACCTTATTTCCAACTCGTGACACCGTTGGGTACTTGTCTAAATTGAATCAGCAAAAAAACCGTGAGCATTTCGGTTATAACTCGATGTTTATTGGGATAGACAAACAACGCGGGATAAGCGTTGGGGTCGTGCAATTTGATTTATCCACGCTTGTGCCAAAATCCACAATTCAAACGGCACACTTTTACTTGTATCCCATGAATCGAGTGGCCGCAAAAATTGAAAATTACGGTGAGTGGTCCGTGTCTATCTTAGATGTCACGAGCGTGGCAGACATCTACGATTATGACAGCGTGATGGGGGCAAAGGTGTTGCATACCCTTGGCTACACGTATGGCTCAGACAAAATGACGCAAGGCATTTGGTTAAAATGGTCGTTTAACGGTGTTGAGCGTGCGATTCTCGATAAGCTTATAGAAGGACGTAAATTGTTACTTCGTATTCAAGGGCCAACGAGTCTGCCACTTGGAAACGATTCACAAATTATGCAGTTTGATATTGGTTATGGTCCATTTGGTTGTGGCTTACACTATCGTCCAAATCTTGAACTCGTTTACCAACTACCTGAAAGTGAATTGAAACTTGCCCCGAGTAGCTGCAACACCATTTTTAAAGAGTACGTGGTAGCTGACCGATTAGCATCTGGATTTGATGGCGCGGGTGACATTGTTTATGGGCAAATGGCGTTTGAATTGAATACCGAACTTGAGCCTGAAAAAACCGTTTTCACCAGTGCGAGGCTAACGCTACGTTCCAGTAACGCCATTGCTGGTGCAAAAGACGTACGTTTTACGATAGAGTTGGTTGAACTGAATGACGTGGATTATGCCCATGTGAAACAACGTCAAAAAATCGAATACATTGGTTATGAAGTCAGTAACGAGCAATTGAAGGAACGTGCTGTACATCACTTCATCTTTGACAGTTTCAGTTTGCAGGAGCTAGAACGGTTACATGAAGCGAAACGTCCTTTTTATTTTATTATCCGAGCCACGGCAGAATCAAAGGCAACAGACGCGCTAGTCAATTGGAATAATTGCCAAGATTCACAACCAGCAGAGCTTCACATTCGCTACATTGAACGACGCAAAGAACCCGTCGAAGCACCCACCAATTTGCAGGCGCAAGTGGAAAATGGCGTCGTCAAACTCACGTGGAATAACCCAAGTGATGAGGATTTTGTGGGTAGTTTTGTCGTGCGTAACCGCTTCCATCCCCCCCGTTCACCATTCGATGGTGTGAAATTATATGGGGGTAAAGATAACTACACCTTAGACAATTTTGGCAATCCGAGTGTGCCAAAATACTACGCCGTATTCAGTTATGATGATGCGCCGAATTATTCAGAGCTCGCGCAGTTGCATTATTCTGGCAACCAATAACGGCTAACAGACAAAGCGAATATCTTTGACCCTATGGGCGATATTCGCCTTGTTTGGTTTACGTTAAACAACGTGAGCGGTCATTAGTGTGTCAATGCATTTTGGCAGGTAGACACCACTTCTTGCAGGATAAAATTCACTAACGTCGGTGAAATTGCGCAAATCTGAGCAATGTCCTTTTGCTTGTAATCCCCCCATTTGTACAAGCTTAATATCGTTTGATGGCGACTTGATAATGTTGTCACAGCTTGCATGATCCGGCGATTGAGGTTTTGTTCGATCAGTGAATCTTCAGCACTGGGCTGATTATCGATACATTGGCATGGGGAGGTATTGTCGAGATCTACCCAGCTTTCGCGTGTGCGCTTACGCAGCATATCAATGGCAATGTTACGTGCAGTTTGATAGCAATAGGCCGATGGATTTTCAACCTCCTTAAGCTGCTCTATGGACAGGTTTGAAAGGCGGATAAACGTTTCTTGCAATGCATCTTCTGCAAGATAGTGGCAGTGCAAAATGGACGTTAGATACGCAATCATTTTCTCTCTCTGCGTTTGTATCAGCCAAGCCCAATGATCCCTTTTTGCTACGCAGTTTGAGCTCACGACCTCACTCATTTTATCCCTCAGTAATCAATAATGAAAATAATTATCATTTAGATTCTAAGATCGATACAGGGTTAATGTCAAGGCTTCTTAAAATTAAAAATTTACCTATTTGTAACGTTTGTATCTTATTTAGGCGCTTGGTTTGGTTTTTGCTCTGAGATAAAAATAATTCGTATTTTTATTAAATTTTTCTAAAAGTCACTCGTCATGATGGCGTTGGATGTACAGAAATTTTTTGTTTTAACTATAAATTTCAGTTGTTTAAATTTTATTCTCGAAGCCTTTTCACATTGTTCGAATTGTTTCATCACAATTGGGATTCGAGGAATATGCAAATACAAAATTAGACTGGGTGGTTTTATGTTAAAAAGTTGTATCGATTGGCCTATGGAGGAACGTGCGCAGTATCGTCAAGCTGGGTATTGGACCGATGAAGAGCTTAGTCTTATTTTGGAACGTCAAGTTCGAGACAACGCCAATGGCGTTGCTATCATCGATGGCGCGCGCGAAAAAACCTATGCATGTTTGGATAAAGCATCCACCCAACTTGCAGGCTATCTCCATGCTCAGGGTGTGCGAGCGGGTGATACCGCAATCGTTCAGTTACCAAACTGCTATGAATTTTACGTGGTGTTTTTCGCGTTGCAAAAACTGGCCGTGCTTCCGGTTAATGCGTTGATGAATCATAACCAAATAGAGTTATTGCAATACGCAGACGCGCTGAATCCAACACTTGTTATTGCCGATGCAAAACACCCACTTTTTGGCACAAACGACTTTACCCAAACATTGCAGGCGAAGGCCAATAACTTGCGGCACGTATTGCTCAAAGGGCCTAGCAGTTGGGCACGTAATTTAGTTGAGAAACTGCATGCCTCGGCGTGTATAAATCATCATGCGGCGTTGCCATTTCGAAAGCACAACGCGGATCATGTGGCGTTTTTCCAACTTTCCGGTGGCAGTACTGGTACACCTAAACTCATTCCGCGTACGCACAATGATTACTTCTACAGCATTCGTCAAAGTGTGGATGTATGCCAATGGAGTTCAAACACGCGCTACCTGTGCGCACTGCCTGCTGCTCACAATTTCCCGCTGAGGCTCGCCTGGTGCATTGGGTGTATTTTACGCCGGTGGTACGGTGGTGTGCGCACCAGATCCTTCTCCAAGTAGCTGTTTTCCGTTGATAGCACAACACCGCGTAACGTGGACCGCGTTGGTGCCACCCGCTGCAACCTTGTGGTTGGATTCCAAAGAGCGTTGCCATGCTGATTTAAGTTCGCTTGCCATTATTCAAGTGGGTGGAGCAAAGCTCAGTGCCACTGTTGCAGCAAGGCTGGAAGATGAACTGGGCGTGCTACTGCAGCAAGTGTTTGGGATGGCGGAAGGACTGGTGAATTACACGCGTTTAGATGATGACGCGTGGACGCGCCATCACACGCAAGGTCGGCCGATGAGTGAAGCTGACCGCGTTCAGATTGTGGATGAACACAACCAACCCGTCGCGCTAGGCGAAACGGGTCTTTTGACGACAAAAGGACCGTACACTTTCCGTGGTTACCTCAATGCACCTGTTCATAACTTACTCGCTTTTACGCCTGAAGGATTTTATCGAAGTGGTGATCTGGTGAAACAAACCGCGTCAGGTTATCTGATTGTGGAAGGACGCGATAAAGATCAGATTAACAAAGGTGGAGAGAAGGTAGCGGCGGAAGAGCTCGAAAATCACTTCCTTGCGCACCCTGCGGTGCATGATTGCGCGGTGGTCGCGATGCCGGACACGCTGCTCGGCGAACGCATCTGCGCGTTCATTGTTAAACGAGAACACGAAGCTGAACCGGTTAGTCGCGCCAGTTTAGCCCGCTTTATTCGAAGTGTCGGGCTTGCCAACTACAAAATCCCTGATCGTATCGAGTTTATCGATGTTTTACCCAAAACCAAGGTTGGGAAAGTCGATAAAAAAGCGGCGCGCGAACACATCAAGCGTCTACTGAACTGTTTACCTACAGCATAATTTTTAAAGGGAACCTTTATGGCTATTCCACGTATTGCATCTTACCCATTGCCAATCACTCGACCGGACAATCGCACACAGTGGCAACTTAACCCAGACAAAGCGGTGTTGCTTGTTCATGACATGCAATCTTATTTCGTCAATTTTTATGACGTAAACAGCGCACCAATGAAGCCGTTGATAGAGCGTATTGACGCACTCATCCGCGTCTGCGAAGACTGCGGGTATTCCAGTGGTGTATACCGCGCAGCCCGCGGATCAAGATCCGAGAGAGCGAGCATTATTGACGGACTTTTGGGGAACCGGTTTGACCGCGAAAGACACGGCTATCTTACCCTCGCTTGCACCCAAAACGGACGATAAGGTTTACACCAAGTGGCGCTACAGTGCATTTAAACGCAGCACTTTACTTGACGATATGCAGGCGCAAGGTCGCGATCAGCTACTTATCTGCGGTATTTATGCACACATTGGTATCTTATCGACGGCACTGGACGCGTTTATGTATGACGTAAAAGCCTTTGTGGTGGCGGATGCGGTTGCGGATTTTAGCCAATCTGAACACAACCAAGCCATGCAGTATATTGCAACACGATGTGGGCAAGTACAGCTACTGGATGAAGTTATCGAAGCGTCGCGGTCAAGCGACTCGTCGCAAATTATTTCGGTCAAATCCATCCAACAAGCAATTGCATCGGTATTGTCTATTGATGTTACAGAGGTTTTACCAGACGAAAACTTGATTTACTTAGGCCTCGATTCAATACGGGTGATGGTACTCATTGATGCATGGCGGGCACAAGGAATAGACATTAGCTTAGCCGAGCTGTCGGAATGTACCACTGTGCTTGAGTGGCATGACGTGCTGAGTCAAAAAGCGCGCAATGAGGCTGCCGCGGCATGAAAACATGGCCTATCACTCAAGCACAACAAGGCATTTGGCTAGGGCAGGTTAAGTCGCCTGAAAGCACCCGCTATAACACAGCCGAATTTATTGAGTTGAATGTTGCCCTTGATTCGCAAAAGTGGCTTGGTGCGGCATCCCGTGTGTTGCACCGTTGTACGGCGCTGAATGTACAGTTTGTGGAAATGTCTGGCGTGTTGTCGCAAAACCCGCTGTGTGAGGCGCAGCGCGTAAAGGTGCTTGGCGAATACCTCGACCTAACGAATGAGGTTGAGCCGCTTGATTCGGCAAAGCGATTTTTAACCAACTGGTATGCGCAACCTTACAACTTGAGCGAAGGGCACCTTTATCGCCACGTGCTCATTAAACTTGCAACCAATCACTATTATTGGGCGTTAGGAGCACATCACATTGCGTTGGATGGCTTTAGTTTTTCGCTTTTGACGAATCGAGTGGTTGCAGCCTATGACGGTGAGTCTGTGACGTCGGATGAAGCGCAGTATCTGGCAATACTCGAAGAAGATACCAAATATCAACATAGTACCGCATATGCGCAGGATAAAGCCTACTGGCTTGAAACGTTGCGAGACTTCCCAAGTGCAGCGACGCTACGAGCTGGGGATGAGCCAAGCGGCGATGAAAAAATTAAAGTTGCCACCACACTGAGTCTCAAATTTAATTAATCGTTTAGACGCACAAGCACAGGAAGTCGGTGCAAACTGGACGGAACTGCTCTTGGCGGCGGTGGCGTTTCTAATTCATGAAAAGACGGGTGTTGCACGCACAATCATAGGCTTACCTGTCGCCAACCGTTTTGGTTCAAAAGCCGCGAATACACCCTGCATGCATATGAATATTGTGCCGGTGTGTATGCAGTTTGAAGACTGTGAACGCTTCGCTATGTTACTGCAGCAGGTGTGTGTTGAACTCAAAAAGGCGCGCAGACACTTTCGATTTCGTTATGAAACACTTGGCAGCCTAGCGCACGTTGAGCCGCTTCCTACCCGTTTGTTCGGGCCAGTTGTTAATATTTTACCATTTGAACGACAAGCCGAATGTGACGGTGAACCAATCTTAAGTCATACCTTAAGTGCCGGCCCAGTAGATGATTTGGCCTTTATCTTCATTAAGCATGCTGATGGCAAAGTGAGCTTTGAACTGGAAGGTCAACAATCAGGTTATACCCATGGCGAGCTTTTGGTATTGCAAGCCAAGGTGGTGAGTTTACTGGGGGCGCTCAGTAAAACGCTTGATGTGCCTTTGGAACTTAAAGATGCAAATTTGGCGATGACTTCGTCGCCAACCGAATTGGTTTACTCAGAGACGTTCGATGTGGTCTCACAATTTTTTGCGTGTGCGAATGCCACGCCGACTGCGACGGCACTTGCCTTGGTCGATGGGCCAAGTTGGACGTATGCACAATTGGCTGAGCAGGTGAGTCTACTTGCAAGCCACCTACAAGCTCTGCATCAAACCAGTGGAAATACGATTTTATTGCTACTGCCAAGAAGCCCAAAAACCATTATTGCCATGTTAGCGGTGCTCGCGGCCAAACAACGCTTTGTGTTCATTGACGTGGACGCACCGATTGAACGCAACAAACGCATTGTTTCAGATGCAAAGCCGTCATTGGCGCTGGTGGATGAACAGACCGCGTTGTTTATGTCAAAACTCGATGCATTGCTACCGAGTATGAATGTGACAACGCTCGCCGCGTCAAACACGATGGCGGCATTGAATCCACTTGATGACAGTGATGAAGCGTATTTAATTTACACATCCGGTTCTACTGGCCAGCCCAAAGGTGTGCAGGTGAATCATGGTGCGCTGACGGGGTTTATTGTTGGAGCGCGTGAAGCCTACCAAGTGAATGCTGACGATACAGTACTGCAATTTGCACCGTTTCATTTCGATGCCTGTATTGAAGAAGTGTTTTTGACCCTTACAACAGGGGCTAAATTGGTGCTTCGCAATGACGCGATGCTCGATTCCTTCGATGCGTTTATTGCCGAAATAGCACGTTTGCAGATCACCGTGTTGGATTTACCGACCGCGTACTGGCATGAACTGTGTCGTTTTGTGTGCGAATCAAACCTCACCCAATTAGGTCAAGTGCACACCATCATTATTGGTGGTGAAGCAATCAATCGCCATCGTATCGACGCGTGGCGTAGGCAGATGGGATCGTCAATTCGAGTGTTGAACACCTACGGCCCAACAGAAACGACGGTCGTGGCCACGTGTATCGATTTAAGCCAAAGTAATTCGACCAATTCGATAGGCTTGCCGTTACCAGGCCGTGGTGCTGTGGTTATGCGCGATGCGGAGCACATCGCCAAAATGGGTGAGCGTGGCGAGCTTTATCTGACGGGCGCTGGACTGGCTACAGGCTATTTAGGTCAAACAGAACTGACCGAGGCCGCGTTTGTGTCGTTTTGGGATCCTGTTGTGCGGCAAAGAACGCGAGCTTATCGCACGGGCGATATGGTACGCATGCTGGGTCGTGGTCAATTAGACTATTTAGGACGTGAAGATGCGCAGCTAAAAATCAGTGGCTATCGCATTGAACTGGGCGAAATCGAAGCCGTCATGTTAGAAAACGCGGCGATAGTGGATGCCGCAATCACGCTTTTACGTGATAGTGAAGGTCATCCTAAAGCCCTTGCAGCACATTTAGTTTGTGAGACACCGTGGTCATTGGAAGCATTCCGTGCCCAGTTCTCAGATCAGCTACCTGCTCCCATGCTACCTGTGCAAGTGAACTATTACGCGGCATTACCAAAAACACCTGCTAATAAAATTGACCGAAAACGTTTAGCGGCTACGTCACAGATGACCAATACCCCAACAGAGACTCAGCGATTTTGAGGGGTTAATCGCGGACGTATGGCGTGACATTCTGGGTGTGCCGTCGATTTGTCGTGACGACAATTTCTTTTCCATCGGTGGGCAGTCGTTGCAATGTATTCAAGTGGCTGCTCGTTTATCCAATTTGTTAGAAAAACCGGTCAATGTCACCTTTTTGTTTGCCCACCCGAAGTTAAGCGATTTGTGTGATGCACTCAATAATGAGACCGAGCAAGCGCAAACGTTGCACACTCAATGGCAAGAACCACTCCTCGAGAACGTTGCCGCCTTTAACCGAAGACTGGCGCATATCGATGAAGTAAAGACGGTGAAATTAGCTCAGCCAACCGTGTTGCTCACCGGTGCAACGGGCTTTGTCGGGGCGCAGTTGTTGAGTGTTTTGCTCGCAAGTCCAAACGTAAACGTTATTTGTCATGTCCGAGCCACGACAACGGAAGCTGCTTTTGAACGGCTAACGAAGGCGTGCCTACAGCAACATCTCGACGTACCAGATTTTACGCGAGTAGAAATTTTATTAGCGGATCTAAGTACGCCAAACTTGGGGTTAAATGCAAAGGACTATGACGCGCTCGGTAGTGGTGTCACGCATGTGATCCATAATGCCGCGCACACGTCAGTGCTTCGTGATTACACCAGTTTAAAAGCCGCAAACACCGAGTCGACAGCAGAGCTTTTGCTGTTCGCGAAACGTTTTTCTGTGCCATTTAATCATGTTTCAACCATCGCCGTTGCACCGCTGTCGCCTGAGCCTTTGGCGGAGAACTTTGTCGCCCTTCATGACGACTTACATGATGGTTACCAACAATCCAAATGGGCCGCAGAACGTCTTGTTGAGTCTGCCATCGAGGCGGGGGTGAACGCACAAGTGTATCGTCTTGCTCGGGTCATCGGCGCAAAACAGACTGGGTTCATTAATGGCAATGATTTGGTGTGGCGAATTTTACGTACGGGATTGAGATTAAAGCGATTACCTGACTTGTCGGTCGCCGAGCCATGGACGCCAGTCGATGTGGTCGCACGCTTTATTGTGGCGCAAACGTTTGCTGGACGCGCCTCGCAAGTATTTAACGTGACACCTGAGACGTCGCTGCATTTAGTGGATCTCTATCAGTGGTTACGTGAGTTTGGGTTTGAGTTTGACTCGTTGTTGATAGCGGATTGGGTGCGTGAAGCTGAGCAATCAAGTGATGAAAACGATCTTACCATTGCGAGCTTCTTCAAAGGACAAGCACAAAAAAGCGCAAGCAATCGAGCGATGCTCACGGACAACACCCAGTTCAAACAATCCGCCGCGGAGTTCAAGTTAAGTTTAGCGCCATTCGACCGCGACGATTTAGCAACGTATCTGCAGTTTGCGTTTGAACAGGGCATTGTGGACGCGGCTCAACATCCACATGCCTTTTTGCGATTACAACGCATGGCCAAGACGACAAGCAACGAGGTGTATTCATGAGCGTAAGACAGCCAATTCCACCTACAGGGCCACGCCGTGTGTACTGCACCGCGAAGCGATACATCACCCCGAACTTGTTGCGCATAACCGTCAGTGGTGATGAATTACGAGGCTTCCCAGAAGGTTATCATGGCGCACACATCAAGTTATTTTTCGCCAATCGTATTACAGGCAAATTAGAACTTCCCACAAGAGAAGCATCTGGAGCCATACGCTGGCCAGCCGACCGTCCAATTACACGTGCCTATACCGTGCGCGCCTTTCGTGCCAATCAAAACGAACTAGACATTGATTTTGTGGTGCACGGCGATAAAAGCCCGGCTTCGGGTTGGGCTGTGAACGCTGAGATAGGCAGTGAACTGGGGGTCGCAGGCCCTGGTGGTCCAGATCCGTTGCTTGCGCCTGCGGATTGGCATGTGCTGGCTGGCGATTTAACGGCTGTGCCAGCTATAAGTGCATTGCTTGAACATCTGCCAGAGAATGCACTGGCGGCGGTATTTATCGAAGTTGAAAGTGAGCGCGATATTCACTTCATAAAAGCCCCAAGCGGTGTGCACATTCATTGGCTTAAACGAGTGCAAGGACAACCTACTCAGCTTGCAAGCGCTATCCAAACGGTATCACTTCCTCCAAACACAACCTCAATCAGCGCCTTTATCGCTGGGGAAAACAGTGCCGTTTTAGCGTGTCGGAAGAAGTTGATTGAGGACTTCGGACTAACCAAACAGCAGCTTTATGCAATACCGTATTGGCGAAGAGGTCAAGATGAGGAAACCTACCACGAGCAACGCCACGTGATAATGGATGAGGTGTACTGATGTCTGTGAAAACGGAATTTACAGGTCGAGTTGCTTTGGTGACAGGTGCCTCACGTGGCATTGGCGCTGCAACGGTGAATGTGTTGCGAGCAAAAGGCGCCATTGTTGTCGCGGCAGATATTGCGTTTTCCTCGGCGGTGTTACAGGAAGCGGCCGCGAATTACTACCAAATTCAGCTAGATGTCACCAAGCAACAGGATGTGCTGCGTGTTGTGAATGAAATTGAACGAACACTGGGTGCTATTGATTACTTAGCGAGTGTTGCTGGTGTTTTACATATGGGTGAGTTAACCGAGGTAACGGATGTTGAGTGGCAACACACCTTTGCCGTTAATTGTCATGGCCCCTTTTATCTTTGCCAAGCGGTGGCCCACCACATGAAAGGTCGGTGCGCTGGCGCGATGGTGGCCGTTAGCAGTAATGCCGCTTCTACACCTAGGATGGGCATGGGTGCTTACTGCGCCTCGAAGGCAGCGCTTTGCGCCATGGTGAAAACGTTAGCACTTGAGTTGGCGGCATCAAACATTCGCTGCAATTTAGTCGCCCCAGGTTCGACTGATACGCCCATGCAGCAACAAGTATGGCGAGACGCGCAAGGAGCAACTCGCACGATTTCAGGCGACCTAGAGCAATTCAAGGTGGGCATTCCACTTGGTCGTATCGCCTCGCCCGAGGACATCGCCAACAGCATTATTTTTCTTTTAAGTGAACAAGCCAGACACATCACGATGACCAGTTTATTGGTTGATGGTGGTGCGACGTTAGGCCACTAATTTTCCGAGGATGTTATGAATAATCAGCCACTGTCTTTTACGCGTTCAGAGCAACTGCAAGCGCAAGGCGAACAACTGATTGCGGGGTTCACGCAATCAATGATGAAAAAACCAGAGCAATTTTCACCGGGCGCATTTCCGGTGTATATCGAAAAAAGGTGAAGGAGCTTTGGTTACGGATGTTGATGGTAATCAGTACATTGATTTTATTTGCGGATTGGCTGCCAATACGCTTGGCCATAACCATCCAGTAGTGGTGAATGCCATTACCGACAATTTGAGTAAAGGGTTAATCCATTCTTTGCCGACACCGATTGAAGTAAGTACGGCAACAACGTTGCTTGAGGTGATCCCTGGCGCTGAAATGGTACGCTTTTTTAAAACGGGTGCGGATGCTAATTCTGCCGCGGTACGTTTAGCGCGTTACGCAACGGGTCGTGATGAAATCATGACCGTGGGCTACAACGGTTGGCATGATCAATACATGTTTGATACACCTGGAGTCCCCGCAGTCATCGCTTCACTCACTCATCGAATGCCATTGTTTGCACCTACCGATGAACCGCTCATTTTGGAAAAGATTGAAGCTCGCGGCGATAAGCTGGCAGCGGTGTTACTGTCAGTTCCATACAATCGAGAGTTGGACAACGCGTTTTTGCAGCAATTACGAGAGGTGTGTACTCGTACCGGCGTGATACTGGTCTTCGACGAAGTCGTGACTGGTTTTCGTCTAGCGCCCGGTGGCGCGCAAGCCTATTTCGGTGTGCAAGCGGATCTAGTGACGTTGTCAAAAGGTATTGCGGCGGGTATGCCGCTGTCGGCAGTGGCGGGGAAAAAGGCGCTCATGTCTAAGCTTAATGAGTTACAAGTATCCACAACGTTTGGTGGCGAGATGTTATCACTGGCGGTGTGTGACGCAGTGCTTAAAGAATATCAGCGCATTGAATTTACCAAGCATATTGCCAAATTAGGGGCGTTACTCAAAACCGAAGTGAACCAAATTGCAGAACAACTTGATACACCCCTGCGGATTGTTGGTTATGATGCTATCCCAATGTTTTTATTTGCCAAAGACCCTCAAACCCATGTGAAGTTTGCAATCCCGTTTCTGGCTGAAATGGCGAAGCGAGGAATTTTGCTACGCCGTGAAGTGAATTTCATTTGCGCTGCTCATACTGAGGCTCACATCAATCAAACAATTACCGCAGTCAAAGAATCGTTAATTGCGATGAAAGAAGCGGGTTTATTTAAGCCTTCGGACGTCACTTCATGAGCTGTTCATGCCTAACTTCTTCACGATTTTCGGCCCTAACCCGTGCGTATAGCGTGGGTTCGGAACCATTTGGCAGTGCGCAATTGACCGAGCCTCTAAATTTACACGCGGTACGTAAAAAGCCTCAGCCCCAAGGAAAGCGTACACTCATTCACAATGTGTTTATTTACACCGCAGACGAAGCGAATACCACTATCGCGAATGGTTGGCTGCTGGTGCATGATAAGCGGATAGTCGCGCTTGGCGACGCAAGTCAGTTACCGCTGGATTATGACGTCAGTATCGACGGGCAGGGGAAACTGATGCTGCCGGGGTTGATTAATCCGCATTGGCATGAAAGTTTTGTCGCACCGAATTTTGAGTCTCCAGATGATTCGCACCTCGAGCCTACGCCGTACTCAAATGGCGGCGATATTCAAGCATTAGGCTCGATGTTTGGATTTATCTCAACGGTGGGCGATAAACTTACATTGGAAGAAGGTCTTGCCATTGCCAGATGGAGCATGTGGACGCAACTGCGTTCGGGAACGACAGCGCTTGGCGACGTTGGCTCGGCAAATAAAGCTGACGCGATGGCCCTTGCGGCTATTGATTTAGGGATGCGGCTACGCGTCAGTCGATGGGGTTCTGACATTATGTTGGAAGCAAACAAATCGACGCCAACCTATATTGCGGACACGGCAGCGCAAACGGCGGATTGGCTTGCGCTCATCGAGACATGGAACAATCACAGTTCGGGATTGGTTGGAGCAATGCCCTCGGTTATGGGGGCCTTTGGTAGTTCAGATAAGCAACTTGAGGCATTGGCTAGTATCGCGCAGCAATACGATGTGCCGTACGCGACTCACCTTGCGCCACTCAAACATGAACGACTCGAAGTTGAGCGGGTGTTCGGCCGCTCACCTATCGCTCGATTTGATGAAATGGGTTTGCTCACGAATAAACTCTTGGCGGTGCACACAGCATATGCAAGCGACGAAGAATATCAACGCCTTATCACGACAGGTGTCAATTTGTGTCATTCGCCAGCCCACTACGGCATGTTAGGGGAGGCCACGATAAGTGAAACAGGGCAGTTAGGGCGATTCTTACGAGACGGCGTGTGGGTATCCAGCAGCACCGATGGCGATATTTCGTTTATTGGCGGTATGTGTGAAGCCATGCGTGGCGCGCACCTCGGTCATAATGAGGCACAAAACTGCAATACAGCCTGCCCTCCAACCTTGGCATTAAAAACCGCAACCTTGTTTGGTGCAAAGGCATTGGACTGGCTATCAGAGATTGGTTCCTTAGAAGTGGGTAAGCAAGCGGATTTTATATTGGTTAATAACGATGATTATCGTTACAAACTCTCAGCCCATCCGTTACGAACCTTTATTGTTACTGGCAGTAGTCATGACGTTGATTCGGTTATGGTTGCAGGGGATTTTGTGGTGAAAGACGGGCGCAGCACGCGTTTTGATGAAGACGAATTGTATCAGGATTACCTCAAAGCGGTGGCCGCGGCAAGAACACGTATCGGAGGTCCATCATGACACATACGCGATGGGCAACGTGGTTTTTGCTGCTCGCCAGTACGATGACCATTCTTGCGAGTGCAACCTTAGCGCCGGCTATGCCCGCAATGACAGAGGCCTTTAGTACGCTGCCGAGCGCGGAGTTTTGGGTTAAAATGACACTCACTTTGCCCGGTTTAGTGATTGCGTTGTGTGCGCCATTGGCAGGGGGCTCTTGTCGATAGATGGGACAGTCAGAAGTTGCTCATGTGCGCCTTGGCAGCGTTTGCGGTCAGCGGTTTTTTAGGATTTTACTGGCAGACATCGCTGTGGCTTATCCTCTTTAGTCGAGCGCTAATGGGGATTGCGGTGGCCTTCATTATGGTGAGCTGCACAACGATTGCGAGTCGGTATTTTGAAGGCCCAAATTTTTCACGCTATATGGGCTGGCAAGCGGCGTTTGGTGGATTCGGTGGGGTGCTATTTTTATCGATAGCAGGCGTGCTTGCTGAGCAACATTGGACATGGGTATTTGCAATCTATGGACTGTCGCTTCTGGTGTTGCCGGGTGTTTGGCGATTTGTTAAAGCCCCACCTCTGCAAGACCAAGATTCGTCAAAAACAACACCAGCAACGAAGTGGATGAGTCAGGCATTTGCAGGATGTTGTGTGCTGGCTTTTGTGGAAATTATTGTGCTGTATGGCTTAACCATACACTTACCGTTTTATCTGAGCCATCACCATGCTTCCGCAACCGAAATTGGATTTGTGATCGCAGGTTTCTTACTTGCCATGTCTTGTTTATCAATGAGCTATGGGTATTTCAGACGTTACTTCGGGATTAAGCAACTGCATATGATAGGTTGGATAGTCATTGCTCTGGGTTTTGCTTTTTTGAGTGTGGTGGAAACCATTCCTCGCATTGTCTGTTCAAGTTTAATTGTCGGGACGGGACTTGGTTTGATCCGCCCAAACTTGGTCGTTTGGTTGTTTGAGTTTGTTCCGCCGATGATGCGAGGTAAAGCGATGGGGATCATGATGACCTGTTATTTTACAGGCCAGTTTATGAGTCCGGTTTTGCTAGAACCACTGACGTCCACGTTGGGGTATGCTTTGTTTTTCCGCTCGTTGGCCGTCATTATTTCAATGGTGGTCGTGGTTGTTTGCCTTACCTATTTTATGTGGTTCAGTAAACGCCAAGCCGATGTGATTTAGTCTCCTGCCTAATGCTTTAAAACGGCCGATGCTGTTTAATAAACTGCATCGGCGTTACACCAAATTGTTTTTTAAATGCCGCGATAAAATTCCCAACGTGATCGTAACGCGCTAAATAAGCCGCTTCACCAATTGAAAGACCATCGACCAGCAAAGCGTAGCGTGCTTTGAATAGGGTATGTTGCTTAATGTATTGTTTTGGTGTGGCATTAAAGTGAGTTTTAAAAAAACGCAGCAAACTACTCAAACTCATGGCTAATTGCTGTGCGACGTCTTCGACAGTGTGACCCGCTTCAAGCAAGGCAACGACTTTAAGTTTTTTCACTTCGACATCCTCCTGGGGAGGCAAACGATAGCTTGCTTGCGAAGACGGATTGTCGCTAAGCATTGGCAGGATAAGCGCACTTAACCATTGCATTGCTAATCCTTCACATTGCAACTTTTGAATTTTAGAAAGTGTGTTTGAAGTCGTCAAAAGATGCTGTGTTTGCTCAAGTGTCTCGTCAGTGACAGGCAATTCAATCACTTTGCTGGTGGTCAGTAATTGCCCGTCCTCCTTTCCAAAACGATCCATAAACCAAGGGAGAGACACGCTGACGGTGACTTTTTCTATTTTCTGTTGGCTTCGCATATAGCGAGTAAATGGCTCGGCGACAGCGATAATATTGGCAAATGCAATGGGGCATTGAGCTGCATCAAAACGGTAGAACTTATTCCCCACGCGAAATTCGACACACCCTTTGAGTAGTACCGTGATATTGAGACTTGGTGAAAGAAGTACCGCGTTACTGGCTTTTTGTTGCTCGACATAGCAACAGAGGTGTAATTGCATCGCCTCACTTAACGGGATAAAGGAAAGACGCCCAATCGCAATAGGGGTATCGTGTTGTTGTGCAACTCGGCTATCCATACCATTTGAGACCAAAAGTCGGTCGCTCAGTTGCTCTGCTGAAATTATCCCTTCCATGAACCCTGCCATTTATTTTTAAAACGCATAATGGATTGACGATTTTGCATAACTAATATTTAGAAAGCAATAAAAGGAAAGAGATATAATATTGCGAGTGATTCGTATTAGCATCTAATTTTAAGGGACATATATGTTAGTTTCTCGCACTAAGCAATTAGGCTTTCGCTATTCAACTATCGCATTAACATTAGCTGGAGTGTTATCTGCACCGGCTTTCGCGGATGACGACAAAATTGAAAAAATTGAAGTTTGGTCAACGGAAGTCAAAACGTCAGCATTGTATTTGAAAGAACAGGACATCGCAGATAAACAAGCGGATCATATTTCTGATTTACTGCGTTCAATCCCTGGCGTAGATGTGGGTGGTGCGCACTCACTTAACCAGCGTATTACTATCCGAAGCATGGATGATAAAGATTTACGTATTTCGATAGATGGCGCAGACGCAGAACACGTATATGTACCACCATATGGGTAACTTACAGATCCATGCGGATATTCTGAAGTCAGTTGAAATTGAAACTGGAACTAACTCAGTTATTAATGGTGGCTTAGGTGGTTCAGTTCGTTTCGAAACAAAAGAAGCACGTGAACTACTCACGGACGATGCACGTTTTGCCGTGCGTGTTTCCGCAGGTGCCGCAGACAATGCAGGTCGCAACTACTCCGTCACCAGTTTTGGTTTGTTGAGCGATGACGTAGATTTCCTAGCCTATTATAACTCGGTACAGCGTGATAATTACGAAGTGGGCGGTGGCAAAATTTTGGACCAAGACGACAAGGTCGTTGCTGGGACAGATGGTAAAGTACGCGGATTAGAAGGCGATGTGAGCGACGCGTTGGTTAAGCTTGGTTGGAACATCGACAACAACCAGCGTATTGCGGTGAGTTATGAAGCCTACAAGGATGAAGGCGATTATAGCTATCGACCAGACATGGGACTTGCTACGGATACGGCTATTACCAACAGTTTGCAAATCCCTTTATTGTGGCCAACAGAGTTTACGCGTGACACCGTGACGCTCAGTTACGATTTAAATTGGGGTGGTCATTCAACGCTTAAAGCAAGCCTTTATTCAAACACCAGTGAGCTGTACCGTGATGAATCTGGATGGTCACAATCACCGAGTCCTCGATTCCAAGCATACGCGGGTAAGGTAACCGGCGAGGCGAAGAACTCTGGCTTTAACGTATTGGCTGAAACCTTTACAAATGGTCTATTTGGCTCAGAAGAGCACACGTTCACCTATGGTACCGATTACGTCAAACACGACACAGAATATGATTTGGTTATCAGCACAGGTGGGAATAAGCATTCGGAAGAATCGGCGAAAAACTTGGCGTTGTTTGCACAAGATCGTGTTGAGTTCGGTAACGGCTTTGCCGTGATCCCGGGTGTACGTTATGACCGTTATGATATCGATTCTGGCACTGTTGATAACGACTTTACTGAGTTTTCATTCTCGTTAGCCGCAGAGTATCAAATCACCAATAACTTGATGGTTAAGCTAAGCTCAACGGAGCTATTCAAAGGACCTGAGATTAGTGAAGTATTTGTGGGCGCGGGTCTGGATGACAAACCAAATCAAGACATGGAAGCTGAAACAGGTTTAAACAGTGAATTGTCAATTGCCTATGAAGGAAAAGTGGCGGCGGACAAAACACTGCGTTTAGGTGCCACCGCATTCAATACCAAAATCGATGACTATATCTTTGACAATGCGGCAGTACCTGGTGGCCAACCCCGTGAAACATGGAAAGACAACGTCGGTGATATGACGGTGAAGGGATTTGAAGTTTATGCGGGTTTTGCATTTGATGCGTTTTCAATGCAGCTAACGTATTCAAATTCGGAAAGTGATCTGGACGCCTATTCTCAATACGCTTCACTCGATGGTGCGCGATTGGAGCGTGAACAGGGTGACACGATTTCGGCTGATTTTACGTATCAACTGAGCCAGTACAACTTAACCTTAAATTGGGATTTCATGGTGGTGGACGACGTGGCAGCCGGCACGGATTTGTATGGTGCTGATTTGGACAACAGCAAGGATGGCTTTAGCGTACACAACATCAGTGCTCATTGGCAGCCTGAAGCGGTGGCGAATCTACATGTTCGAGTCGGTGTGGATAATGTGTTTGACGAATTCTATGCGTCTCAATCTTCCAAAAATGGTGTGTCATTCCATCCTGTATTTGGAAAACTATTCTTAATGGATTACGAACCAGGTCGTAACATTAAAGCCAGTATTTCTTACCAGTTCTAAACTGGTACCCTGACCCAGAACAAAGCCCGGCAATATGCTGGGCTTTTTTTGTTTCCAGCGTTCGCTTCTTTGCGTTTGGACGGGGGCTTTTTTTTAACAAAAGCAAGGCGTGGCCGAGTGTAAAAATAGGCAAACAGGGTCACGCTAGACATTTAACGTGACCGCGCTATCGGCAAGGTTTAGACAGGTGATTAGGCTGTTTCTAATAGGGATTCTTGAGTGACTTGTCGGTAGGCCGTGGTAGCGTGTAAGGCGTTCAACATAGTAGACAGTTTTGCTTCAGTTTCTAACCATTCGGCGGTTGGATTTGACGCGTGGACAATACCTGCACCTGCAAAAAGACGGGCATGGCGACCGTTTATTTCACTACTTCGGATCACCACAACCCATTCCCCATTACCGTGCTTATCACACCATCCGACTATGCCTGAGAAAAAGTGACGGGATTCACCTTCGAGAGCTTTAATCCATGGGTAGGCGTGTTGAGTGGGCTTTCCACACAATGCGGGTGTGGGATGAAGGCGATTGGCTAATGCTAAAACATGGGTTGCGGGGGTGTGCAGTTGGCCTTCTACTTCGGTCGATAAATGCCACATTGTTGCTGTACTTAAGAGAGAAGGTACGCTTGGAATGTGCAGTTGATGACACCAAGGTTCGAGTACTTGCGACATTTCAACCAACACGACCGCATGCTCGAACCTATCCTTTTTTGAGTTCATGAGTGTTCGTTGGCGTTGCACATCCACAGCGGGATCTGACGTCCGCTTTGCTGAACCGGCTAATGGGTTGCTGAAAATAGCGCGGTTGCTTTTTTTGAGCAGTAACTCAGGACTGACGCCCAAAAGAGTTGCCCCCGATTCTGTGGGAAACGAAAATGGAAAGCCACTTGCACTTTGTTGCAATAAATTGGCGAGCACTTGTCCTTTAGGGAGCGCATCATCAAAGTACAAATCAACTTGTTTGCCTAGCACAATTTTTTCTAACTCCTCCCGCTCAAAGAGTGCCTTTGCGCGCAAAATGGCATGTTCGTACTGTGTTTGTGATTGTCGATGATGAACATTATCTAATTCAGGAAAACGAACGCCATCAAGCTTATTTTGGGACGCGAGGTACGCGGTAAAATGCGATTTGTCGAGGGTCTGAACGTGATCCGACACTAAAAACTGCGCTTGCTCCGATTTGCAAAAAGGCAAGACGCCAAAAACGACAGCATCCTCACTTGGACATTTTGCCAACTCCGTTTCGAGTGTGTTGACGAGTGTTTCATGATTGTCGATGGGGGATGTAAAACGATGATGTGGATGCTGTGCTAAGTAACAGCGTTGACCTGACACAAACAAGGCGTGTTGTTGAGGGTCAAACGGGCGTTCTGGTGCAGCAAGGTCGGTTAGCGCGTCGAGTTCGCTTAACATGGATTTTCCTCATTTCCAGTGCATAAGTTTTGGTTATCCAAATGACGAAATGAGGTGAAGAATATTTAGAGAAAGTTTGGTGTTGATGCTGAAAGAGAAGAAGGTTGAGTTTGCAAACCGACTAGGGGCTACAAACTCGATAATGTCAAAAAGGATACTGGTTAGAGTTCAAACGGGGCAACGCCCACGGCTTGCATGGTGTAACCAGTTTGGGCCATATCCCCTTTCCAAGTTTCCACTTTAATGACCCCAGTAACTGAAATCGCGTCATAAAGACTTTCTATGGGCACGCCGTCTTTAATCTTAACGTGCACAATTTGATTTGGTGGTGGCGGTGGAACGTGAATGCAGGCACCGAAGTAAGGCACAAGCAGGAACTCGGTAATGATCTCACTGTTGCCTTCAAGAGGCACGACAAAGCCTGGTAACGTGACTGTTTGATTGTTGAGCTCTGGGACAACAGGAGCGTTAAGATCTGGCTGAACCCAATTTTGCTCTGTCCCATCGTGACTTGCCGCATCTTGATTACTTATTTGTAAGTGGCCTTTTGGAATAAGGTCTTCCCAAAATATTTCTTTGGGTTCATTCGCTAAAAGGTGAGTGCTGACAAGGCCTGCACATAAGAAAAACGCGACTCTAAAAAATATTTTCATGTAATGTCCACTTAAACTTTAATGCTCATGCCATCGGCTAAAGAATAGAAATAGGCGCGAAGTGCTGGAATTAAACCGATGAGCGTGCCCGCCCCAATGATAGCGGCAAGAATCTGCAGTTCATAGTGATTCAACACCGAAAGGCTAATTCCAATCCCAAATTGTGCCTGCAATACAGCGTATCCAGCGTGCAGTGCAAGATAGAATAACCCAACGCCCGCAAGGCATCCAAGGGTTGTGATAAGTAATGCTTCACCCATTAACAGGGCAATAATATGGCTAGGACGCGCTCCCACTGAACGCAAAATGGCAAGTTCACGTCGGCGTTGTTGCAATGTGGCCAACATGGTCGTTAGCATTCCTAGTAAACTGATGAAAACTAATGCAATTGAAAACAACAACAGCAGTTTTTCGACCATGCCAAGCATCTCCCAAAGTTCACGTAGCGTAACGGTTGGCATAATGGCTAAAAGCGGCTCGGCTTTATATTGATTGATGTTTCTTCTCACCTGTAGGGTGTAGAGCGGCGAGTCAAAGCCCATAAGAAAGGCCGATATTTGCTTTGGATGACCGACTAAATCGTTGTCATCATCTTCATCATGGTCGTGTGTTGTGTGAATTTGGTCATGTATTTGTTCAATGGCAGCAAGCGGCACATGCAAGGTTTTATCGACGGGTGTGCCTGTCGCAGCTAAGATCCCGACGACCGTCATCGGGTGGTCGTCGTGATGGTGGAAACTCGTTTTGCCAAGGCCATGAGACAGAATAATCGGATCGCCCAGTTGGTAATGCATTTTCGCGGCGACCTCAGCACCAAGGACTACCTCATGTGGGGTGGTAAAAGGGTGTCCGTGCGCAAAGCTAAGTAACTGCTTATTGCCATAGCGGTAATGTGCAAAGTAATCAAGGGTCGTACCGAGTACCGCAAAACCTTTGTGACTGTCACCCAGACTCAGAGGTATCGTCCAAGCGACGCCCTTTTTCGATTGAATGTCTGAGTAGCTTTGCCAAGACACACCATTATTGGTGTAACCCAACCGGAATACACTGGCTAGGAGCAATTGAATATCACCTGTTTTTGCACCAACGATAAGGTCAGTGCCTGAAAGGGTGTTGCTAAAACTGACTTTAGCTTCGTGTCGAATGCGTTCAATTGTTAATAGCACCATGACACTAATGGCAATGGCGAACAGGGTTAATAGAACAGCACCTTTGCGGTTGAAGGTACTTTTAATCGCTAATCGAAATAACGTCATTATACCTTCTCATCTCGTTGGTTAATCTCAGCTAAACTCAGTTGCCTTGAAAACATCGGGGCTAAACTTTGGTCGTGGCTAACAAATAACAACGTTGCGTTACATTGTGTCGCCTGTTCAAACAGTAAGTTAATAAATGCAGCGCGGTTGTCTGCATCCAGCGCAGATGTTGGTTCATCAGCGATGATAAGTTCTGGTTTGCCAATTACAGCACGTGCCGCGACGATGCGTTGTTGTTGCCCTATGCTGAGTTCGCCGACGCTATGGTGAAGTAGCGGCTCTGAGATGCCCAGTTGAGCGAGTAAATGGCGGGCTGCTTGTTTGACCGAGCCATGTTGTTGCACTGCTTTGTTTGTACGGAGCGTTGAAAAGTGACAGCCCAACATCACGTTTTCAAGTGGGTTTAAATAAGCAAGTAAATTGAAATTTTGAAAAATAGTACCAATGTGATCTGCGCGAAATTGGTCTCGTTTGGCGTTCGACAGAGACGTCAAATCTTGGTTCAAAATGGAAATTTTGCCGAGTGTTGGCCGGTGGATACCTGCTAATAAACCCAATAAAGTCGATTTCCCTGTGCCGCTTGGACCAAACAGAAAAATGCGTTCCCCTTGCTGGATTTGCAACTGCTCAATGTGAATGGTGTCAATATCGTGTTTTGGCCAGCGATAACGTAGCTGTTCGAGTGTGATCATAGTCATTCGTTATAATGGGACTCTCACCATGTTAGCGCACTTAACCTTGGACACTAAACCCTCGTGCGGCAAAGTGCGAAAAAACACCGATGATTGAAGACGCCCCCCTTCGTTTGCTTACACATCAAATTTCGGGCGACCAAGCTGGCGTGGTGCAAAGTCATTTGAATACGATGGCAACAATTGTGATTTTTGCGCTGCTCGACTATTATACTCGCCTCTAACCCCCTCATTATTTTGCGCCCTTTAGCAAGGTGCAGCCATTCCTTGGAGACACAATGAGTAGCTACAAAGTTTTAGACGTCAATGACGATCTTCCTATTCGCACAAAAGGTGCGGTTCACAGTGGTAAAGTACGTTCAGTTTACTGGTTAACCGACGAAGACAGTGCACGTTTAATCGAAGAAAAAGGCTACGATGTACCAAAGGGTACTGAGCTTGCGATCATGGTTATTTCCGATCGTATTTCTGCATTCGACTGCATTTGGCAAGGTGAAAACGGTTTAAATGGTGTGCCTGGTAAAGGTATCGCACTGAACAGTGTGGCATCACACTGGTTCAAATTGTTTGATGCTGCGGGTCTTGCGGGCAACCACATTGTAGACATTCCACACCCATACGTTTGGATTGTGCGTAAAGCAAGCACCGTTCGTGTTGAAGCGATTGCGCGCCAATATATTACAGGCAGCATGTGGCGTGATTATAGCAAAGGCGTGCGTAACTTCTGTGGTATCGATTTACCGGAAGGATTAACGGCAAACCAAAAATTAGCCGAAGTGCTTATCACTCCTTCTACGAAAGGCATCATTCGCGGCGTAGCGGAAGTGCCAGAACAAGACGACGTGAACATTACCCGTCAAAACATTCTTAACAATCTTGACGCGTTTAACTTCAAGTCGGCAGCGGACGTTGATAAGTACGAGCAATTGTTAACGCAAGGCTTTAACGTGATTGCGGCGGAACTCGCAAAACTAGACCAAATCTTTGTGGATACGAAGTTTGAGTTTGGTTACGTTGAAGACACTAGTGGTGTAGAAAAATTGATTTACATCGATGAAGTCGGCACGCCAGATTCATCACGTATTTGGGATGGTGCGGCATACCGCGATGGTAAGATCATCGAGAACTCGAAAGAGGGTTTCCGTCAGTTACTCATTAATAACGTACCTGACAGTGACGTATTGCTAAACAAAGACCGTATGCCTGAGCGTGAAGCACTTGCTCAAGGTTACAAGTTACCTGAGTCGGTGATGCTTGACGTGTCGAATACCTATGTAGGTATTGCGAGCAAAATTGTAGGTCATGCACTGACAATCCCTGCGGATCCGCGAGCTGAAGTGATTGCGATTCTTGATGAGCAATATGGTCTAATTGATTAATAACGCTCCATTTTTAGGGAAAAGTTGGTTTTTTTATGGCTTTTCCCTCATTCCCCTTGCAATTGCACTGCAACTCACTTTTACTTAACGTATTGCGCATTTTTTAATATTGAGTAAATCATGTCTGTTTGGAGCAACTTAGTTGCAATGAGTTTTATCACATCATTGTCAATGAGTAGCTATGGCGCAACCGTGTTCATTGTTGATGGGCAGGGTGGCCCGCTTGCGAATGCGGTGGTCGAAGTGCTGGATGATTCGGTGCTGGCAGAAAAGCCAATGGCTATTATGGATCAAGTAAACAAGCAATTTGAACCGTATGTGCTGGCTATTACTCAAGGCCAACTCGTGAACTTTCCAAACAGTGACGACATTCGCCATCACGTTTATTCATTTTCAAATACCAAACCATTCGAGCTTAAGCTGTATCACGGGACACCGAACAATCCAATCTTATTTGAGAATCCTGGCGTGGTGGTGTTGGGCTGCAACATTCATGACTCGATGGTGGGATACATTTACGTTGCACACTCAGCCAACGTATTTAAAACCAATGATTCAGGCACAATCCGTTTGCCTGAGTTGCAACCACAAACTGTTTTGCGGGTATGGCATCCAGAACAACAACAAGGCCCAGAAAGCGCGCAAACAATACGTTGGTCAGAGGTAGAAAAAACAGGCTCCGTGGTGATTAACACACAAGCTCCTGCGCCTCGCAACACATTTGGGGAAAAGTTTAAGGTAAATCATGCTCACTAGTTTGAAGCACAGGATTATTGCACTATGCATAGGCTTAGTGGTGTTAACGGCCACAGGCAGTTTAATGGGAACTTGGTGGTCTTCCAGCCAATTTAACGAGCGGAAAACGCAAGAAGCCATCAGCGTTGCAGAAAACGTTTATACGCAATATTTGCAAGCGAAACAGCGGTTATTGTTGACTGCAGCGAGTGTCTTGACGTCGGATTTTGGGTTTAAGCAAGCCGTCGCCACGCGCGATGCGGAAACGATTGCCAGTGTCCTGTACAACCACAGCCAACGTATTGATGCTGAATTGATGGTGTTATTAGATACAAGTGGCAACCTTATCTCAGCTAACCGCCAAGACTTACAATTACCAAGTGATTCGCGCAGTGTGATGCGTGACCTGCTTTCACACGAAGATGATTCGACATTCATTGTTATCGATAAAACGCTTTATCAAGCCATCATTTTACCTGTCAAAGCACCAAGAACGATAGCATTTACCATTGTTGGCTTTGCAATAACCCCTGCGGTTGCAAAAGATTTGCGCAAAGTCACCGGCATGGAAGTGAGCTTCGTGGTTGAAACGGGCACTACGAAAGTATCGAGTATGGCATTACCTGAAGGCATGGGCGTGCTTGAGTACACAAACTCTAAGCGAGTACAACGCATCATGGGGACATCGCCGATGTATGCGAATGCGTCCGTTGCTTTACCTGCTTTGACAGACAGCGCAGTGAGCGTCATTTTGAGTGCTGACCTAAAAAGGGACTACGCTGAATTCGATAAAATGGTTCTGACGGTAGTGATTCTCTCGCTCGTGACCGTGTTATTGGGTTTTTTGGCCAGTGGCTTTTTAGCCCGAAATTTAACACGCCCATTGCAACAATTGACGCAAATGGCGAAGGCGTTCGCGCAAGGTAACTATAAAGCGAAAGTCGCATCCACAAAACCCAGTTCAGAAATTTGTGCTCTGATGGATGCCTTCCATGACATGGGTGAAAACATTCAGTCACGTGAAGCTCAAATCCGCTTTGCCGCGAGTCACGATTCCATGACGGGATTTTTAAATCGCAGTGCCACACTTGAAACGTTGAACGTACGACTGATATCCGAGATGCCGCAATATTTAATCGGTGTTGATATTAAAGGGCTGCGCCACATCAACGATAAGTTAGGTCCACGAATTGGTGACGAATGTATCGTACAAGTTGCTGAAAGAATGCAAAAGCATGCCTCGGATTTTAACGCCGAATTCGCGCGTTTAGGTGGTGACGAGTTACTGGTTGTTGTTGAGGGAAAACCTGACTGGTCGATTGAACGTTATGTCACGACACTAAAACTGGCTCTGGAAGCGACCTACCATATTCAAGGCCTAGAATTGACGTCTGCGGTTTAGTATTGGAGCCTTATGTGCCCCGGAGCATGGCGACAACGCTGAAGATTTGTTACGCCGAACCCTGATTGCTGCGGATAATGCAGCTCAAGAAGGGGTCAATGTTTATTACTATCGTAAGGGCGAAGACGAGGAATACTTAGCGCGATTGCAATTGATAGACGAGTTGAAACAAGCGCTGTCGGATAACGATGGCCAGTTGTTTATGGCTTATCAACCTAAACTCAATTTCCGCACTCATCAAATCGACAAAGTCGAGTCGCTAATTCGTTGGCGACGTTCTAATGGTGAATGGGTGTCACCAGAAATGTTCATTGACTTAGCAGAACAATCTGGGCTGATTGTGGAACTTACTCAATGGGTTATTGACACGGTGGTTGGACAAATCGCGGCATGGCAAAGCAAAGGCATTGTTATGAAAGCGGCGATTAACGTTTCAGCTCAAGACATTGTTGATGAAGGGTTTTTACCTCACTTACAAGAAACGCTGATCAAATATAAAGTGCCATCTAAGCTGGTCACCATTGAGCTGACTGAGCGAGACATGATTGAAAACGAAACAAAAGGCATTGCAGCCCTAAACAGTTTGAAAGCATTAGGGGCAGTTGTTTCTCTCGATGACTACGGCGTCGGTCAAACTTCGCTTGGGCGTTTAAAAATGCTGCCAATTGACGAACTTAAGTTAGATAAAGTGTTCATTCTTAAACTCAATGAGTCACATGAAGATCAATGTATCGTGCAATCGACAATCAGTCTTGGTCATCAACTGGGATTCAGTGTGGTGGCAGAAGGTGTCGAAAATCAAGCATCGCTTACTTTGTTACGAGAAATGGGATGCGATTATGCACAAGGCTACTATCTAAGCCGACCATTGCCAGCGCTTGAGTTTGAGAAGTGGCTAGGAGAGTATCATGAAGCGGGTTAACTCATTGCTTCTTGCTGTAGTGTTTAGTGGTTCAGTCATGGCTGCCGACGGTAAAATTCTGGCCACACCCGGCGTTTCACAAGTGGAAGGCAGTGCTGGCGGGGGGATTGTGCCTTGGGCGCAATTAGCGGGTTACGCCAGCGAAGACGAATGGTCCATCAGTGGTTTTTGCAGTCGCGCGGATGTATCGGATTACCAATTAGATGTCTGCGGCGTACAAGGAAACGTGTTTGACACCGTTGAGTCTCAGCGTTGCAGAACAGCGTTTTGATGTTCCGGCGTTAAACACGACAATAAAACAGCGCATTTATGGTGCTAAATGGCGCGTTTACGGTGATATTGTCTACAGTTCAATGCCTCAAGTGAGTATCGGATGGCAGCACAAATCGTTAGATGATGGCACCGTTGCGTCCTTGGTTGGCGCGAAAGCGCTTAGTGGAAATGATTTTTATATTGCGGCTAGTAAACTTCATTTAGGTGCGATAGCCGGATACAACTGGTTTTGGAATGTCGCGCTACGGCATTCGGAAGCCAATCAGCTTGGCTTACTTGGTTATGGCGGTGCGAAGCAAGATAATCGCTGGCAGCTAGAGGCAAGTAGTGCGGTATTCATCAATCCAAACTGGGCGGTTGGCGTCGAGTATCGACAAAAACCAGATAACTTAGGTCTTGGGGAAACGCATTGGCAAGACGCTTTTATCGCTTGGTTTCCAAACAAATCGATAAGCGTGACAGCCGCCTATTTGGATTTGGGGCGTATTGCAGGCGCACCAGATCAAACAGGATGGTATGTGTCGCTTACTGGGTATTACTGAGGTTCAGGAACGATTTATTGAAGGTGCAATTTGATGTTTTTTCCGAATTTTAAGCAGACAATCAACATGCTGCTCTTTGCACTGATTGTGAGTGGATTGAGTGCTTGCCAATCTACTTCTGGAACATTGTACGAGCAAATTGGTGGTGCTGAGGGCAATGAAAAGTTAGTGGATGCGTTTATAAATCAAATTGGTAACGACCCGGTGATTTTACCTTTTTTTGAAAACGCGAGTGTCGCGCATTTTCGCGCGGGATTCCTGACTCACCTGTGTGATGTACTCGACGGTCCTTGTGAATTTCGAGGTGACTCAATGGTGCAAATCCACACAGGTATGCACATTGGGGAAAGTGAGTTTAATCGTGTTGTCGAGTTATTAGTGGCAGCGATGAATGAGCGACGCATTTCAACGCCGCTACAAAATCAAATATTAGCGCGTCTTGCGCCGTTACGCGGCGAGGTTATTCATCGCTAAGCCGTGACATGAGCGATTGGAACGTACGCAGCACTTCAGCGGGTTCAATCGATTCAATGATACGGTGATCATCTAATGAAAATCCATTGGCCACGATCGCCTCAAACTTAGCCACTTTGGGCGCGACAATGCTCCAAGGCGATGTACCGAGGCCAACGAGGGCTACGCAGGGTGTTCCTGTCGCACAGGCCATGTGCATTGGGCCAGAATCAATAGAAATCAGTGCGGTTAATTGACCAGTTACATTCACCAGTTCCGGTAGGCTTGTTTTTCCTGCTAAGTTCAGAACACGTGTTTGATGATTTGTGAGCTGTTCTATGATGGCCTGATTATCCGCAACTTCTTGTTGGTCGCCGAGTAATACAACATCGCATGGCGTATTGTCTAAAAGTAGCGCGACAACCTGCGCACTCAATGCGGTCGGGTAATAACGGGTATCTTTGTTTTTTCCACCAAAATAACAGCCGATCGTCGGTGTTTGTGGGGATACAAACGGTGATTCACGTGTAGACAACGAAGGTGCATTAAATGAGTCGAATGGGGAACCATGTGCCTCGTTAACGATACGGCAATAGCGATGAATGTAGTGGTGATTCTCATTCAGCTTAAGGGCGTAACTCAGTAAAGGTTTCCGGCCATTTTGGGCGTAACCAATCACGGATTTGATACCTGCAAGTCGACAGAGCACTGCTTCGGCCAATGAGCCGCGAAACAGTACCGCAAGTTGGTAGTTTGCTTTTTTCAGTGCTCGTGACTTTTTAAATATCCCCCATTTTGGCTTCGCGTAGCGTTTGTCTTCAATAACATCGACTAGGGGGAGGTTTTGCGCTTCAAACAGCGCAACAAGATGTGGACGCACGAGAAAATGAAAAGGCGTTTTTGGATACAGCTGTCTTAACAATTCAATTGCAGGTAACGTATTGATTGCATCGCCAATAAACTTCGGAAAGACGATTAATATTGGGTCAGATTGATTATCTGGCGTTATCGTTTTGTTCGACATGGTGTAATCTATATATTTGATTTGTCCGCATTATAACCGAGCTAAATTGAGGATTCACGCCATAACTAACGTGAAACACTTTCGGCCATAAACACAAGGAGAGGCGATGAAACACTTTAAGTCGTGCGAATGGGTCTACGAGCATTTATCAACAGTAAAGCTTCTCGATGCAGGTATTGTTAAAGCTGGACTCAGCGGTCCTTACGTTCCTCCAGCCGTCATTCAGGGTGCTCAACGCTTTGACTTCGGTAAAACATTTGCAGATGAGCAAAGTCTCATTAGTAATACCATGTGTTCAGCCAATCAATTTGAGCGCGAAGCGCAAAAGCTAGGTCTTTCGCAGCAGGACACTATTATCGTTTATGACGTACAAGGGTTGTACAGTGCGGCAAGAGCGTGGTGGATGTTCAAGGCCGTAGGATTTAACGAAGTCTATGTGTTAGATGGTGGCTTAACTCGTTGGATGACGTTGGGTTATCCAACAGCTTCATCTTACGCAAAGGCAAGTGAGATTGGCAATTTTAAAGCCTCGGCGCTTACAGATTTCTTCGTTGATAAACACCGTATCTTAGAAGTGATGGAAACGTCGCACAGCCTCATTCTGGATGCGCGTGGTCAGGCTCGTTTTTCTGGGGTGGAAAAAGAACCGCGAGCGGGAATGCGTTCAGGTCATATTCCGTCAAGCCAAAGCTTATCCTATAGCTTAATTAGTAACGAGGACGGAACTGTAAAATCAACCGATGCGTTAGCATCGCTGTTTCGTGAGCGTCAGGCACAAGATAAAACATTGTATTTTAGTTGTGGTTCTGGCGTGACGGCTTGCGTGCTAGCTATCGCGGCAAGTGAATGTGGTTACAGTGACTTGCATGTGTATGATGGTTCGTGGAGTGAGTGGGGCGCTGACGATTCACTGCCCATTGCGACGGGTCAGGAATAGGGGCAATGGCGACAGCCGTTGCCACAACAAGCGCCTCGGCGAAGGTGATACCAACGACCGAGTACCATCAAGCCATCTTCGATGTGGTAGTCCAAACCTTCTTGCAGTGGGGCTTGTTTGTAAGGCGCGGCAATGGCTAGTTGTTCCGCAATGGGTTTAGCTGAAAGGGCGTCGAGGTAGGTGTGAATTTTAGTCAACAAACAATCTCGACAATAGCAGCCAGCTCCCTCGTTGAGCGGCAAAATAGCCGGCAGCGTCATGCACCAGCAGCCATCAGGGTTACATGCCATGGTTTGGTGGCAAGCGGTACATTGTGTAGTCATAGTGAATTGGATCAGGTGAAAAGTGCAGTCTAACATAACTCCCCAATTAGCAATACAGGCCCTACTAAGTTGGGGGGCCGACCGAAATCAAGCAATTAGTTTATTGCTTGCTGGTGAATTAGATCGTTTTCTGCCGATTGAGGTGAAGGTATCGGATTTACGTGATGTGCTCGTTCGCGTGATGAGTCAGCAACTCAGTCTTGATGATCTCGAATTGTGGGCCAATATGCTAGAAGCACGAGATGAGTTTGATATTACGGAAATTGAAGGTGAAATTTATGCGCTGGCTAACGCAGAGCAAATGGGAGAACTTTCGCAAGAGAAAGTGCAGCAATTGCTTGATTTACTAGATTAAAAAGGAAAGTTTTAAATAAAAGTCGTGCAAAAATTAGGGGAGGAGCGTTGTATAAGACAACGCTCCTAGCCGTGCATTACGCTTGGTCAGAATTAATTTTGGCTTCTAACTCAGCAACTTTGGCTTCAAGTTCCATCAACTTTTCACGTGTACGGATCAGTACTTTACTTTGAATATCGAATTCTTCACGGCTAACAAAATCCATTTCTGACAATTTATTTTGTAGCACTTGCTTCGTTTTGCTCTCAAACGAATCAGCAATATTTTTAAGGCCTTGAGGCATATTGCTTGAAATTTGCTTTGCAATCTCTTCGAGTTTTGATGGGTTTAACATGGAATAACCTTAATTCGCGTTGATACCTTCATCTTAACGCGAATTGGTCCTTGCAGCAAAACAAAGGGGACCGCTTTTGTGACTTTGCGCAAACTCCCCCTTAGTTTACAATATCAGGCTTCCAGTTCTTATGTTTGTGGTGCTATGAAACTCAATCCTCGCCAAGATGAAGCGGTGAAATATATCAGTGGTCCGTGTCTGGTGCTTGCTGGCGCAGGCTCAGGTAAAACGCGTGTTATTACCAACAAAATTGCTTATCTAGTGCAAGAATGTGAGTACAAAGCGAAAAACATTGCGGCGGTGACTTTTACGAATAAAGCCGCTCGTGAAATGCGTGAACGTGTTGCACAAACGTTAGGTAAGCAAGATGCCAAAGGACTTTGGGTATCAACATTTCACACCCTTGGCCTTGAAATCATTAAAAAGGAAATTAAAACGCTGGGCTATAAGCCTGGTTTTTCGCTTTTTGACGATCAAGATACCAACCAGCTGTTGGCGGAACTGACTGAACCCGAATTGGAAAGAGACAAAGACTTACTCAATTTGTTGAAAAACCAAATCAGCAACTGGAAAAACGAATTGATTCTGCCTGAGCGTGCTATTCGCGAAGCCCGTGAAGCGCAAAAGGCACAGTTTGCTCAGCTTTATGCTCGTTATCAAATTCAGCTACGTGCCTATAATGCGCTTGATTTCGACGATCTGATTATGATCCCAACCCTGCTTCTCAACCAATCTGTAGAAGTTCGGGAACGTTGGCAGGCACGTTTTCGCTACCTTCTAGTCGATGAATATCAAGACACGAACACCAGTCAGTATCAGCTCGTTAAGTTGCTGGTTGGTGAGCGCGCGCGTTTCACTGTGGTAGGGGATGACGATCAATCCATTTATTCATGGCGTGGTGCGAAGCCACAAAACTTAGTGTTGTTGAAAAAAGACTTCCCGGGTCTTCGTCTGATTAAACTTGAGCAAAATTATCGAAGCAGTGGCCGAATTCTTAAGGCGGCCAACATTTTGATAGCGAACAACCCGCATGAGTTTGAAAAACAGTTATTTAGTGAATTAGGTTATGGTGAACCTCTGCGTGTTATTGCAACAAAAGATGAAGAACACGAGTCTGAGCGCGTTGTGGCGGAGATCATTTCCCATAAGTTTATGAATCGCACTAGTTTTAAAGATTACGCGATTTTATATCGAGGTAACCACCAAGCACGTGTATTTGAAAAGGCGTTGATGAGCAACCGCATACCATACAAACTCAGTGGTGGAATGTCCTTTTTTGGCCGTGCAGAAATCAAAGACATGATGGCGTATTTACGTATTTTGGTGAACCAAGATGATGATAATGCGTTTATTCGTATCGTTAATACGCCAAAGCGTGATATTGGACCCGTTACCTTGGAAAAGCTAGGGACGCTCGCCAATGAAAAGCACATCAGTTTGTTTGAGGCGTGTTTTGATCAAGAGACTCGCTGGACGACTAAACGGACGAGGTATGAATGCCCTGATGGGATTTGCACGTTGGGTCGTCGAACTTTCTGACCGAGCAATGCGAGGCGATACATTAGATGCTGTGCGCGACATGGTTCGTGAAAGTAATTACGAAGCTTACTTGTACGAGTCATCAACGAGCGCAAAGGCTGCCGAAATGCGGATGAAGAACGTTTCGGAGGCTCTATCGTTGGATAAGCGAAATGTTGTCAGGGGATGAAGATAATCCACCGATGACGCTACCGGAGGTCGTCAGCAAGCTCACGCTTCGAGATATGTTGGAGCGTAACGAAGGTGAAGATGAAAGTGATGCGGTGCAATTGTTGACTCTGCATGCGTCTAAAGGTCTGGAATACCCGCACGTGTTCATGGTTGGCATGGAAGAAGGCTTACTGCCTCACCAAACCAGCATCGACGAAGACAATGTTGAAGAAGAACGCCGTCTGGCCTACGTCGGTATTACGCGTGCACAACAAACCTTGACGATGACGTATGCCAAAAGCCGACGTCAGTTTGGCGAAATGATCACACCAGAACTCAGTCGCTTTGTGGAAGAGTTACCGCAAGATGATTTGGCTATCGAAGGTAAACAACCGGTAAAAAGCCAAGAAGAGCGCATGCAGCATGGGCAAAGCCGAGTCGCGGGTTTGCGGGCGATGTTAAAACGAGATTAGTGCTGATAGGCTATTTGGATTGCTCGTTGAATCTGTTATTCGGCGAGCAACTCACTGTCCGGTAAATCATACAAATTTTGAGCTTGTAAACTTTGTTGCTTACCAAAAAAGAGTTTCAAACCGTGTTTTTCGAGTAAGGTTTGAAAATTCAAAATCGCAGGGCCTTTAGCCACTACTTGAATGTGTTTACACGCGGTGACAGCCAAAATCCCTTTCAATTGCACTTCATAGCTCGATTGCTGTAAAACTCGTTTACTGAATGTAGAGCTGAGCAATACGTATTTAAAATCCAATTGGCTCACTAATGTCAAATCGCATCGGTCTTTTGCAAACTCATTAATCCCAACTGCCACGCCACTTTGGGTGAGCAACTTGAGGTTTTCGAGTTGACGACTAGACGCAAAACGCACGTCCAACTCATTAAACAAAAGACACAGTTTGTACTGGCTTGCGTTCAAATGTTTTTGTAGTTGAGGGAAGGTGTGTTCTTCAAGCAATAATGTTGAGCATGAGAAAAGGGTATTTCCGTCGAATTGCTTTGACCAGTTTTGTGCTTCTTGAAGTAGCTTTAACTCAATTTCAATTTGTTCGTCTTTCTCTGCTGCAAATTTTTTGAGGATATCAAAGCTCGTACTACCTAAAACGGGGTGTTCTCCGAAGGCTTCAAGTACGCGAATTTTAGCCCGCTTTCCATCGTTAGAATCGTCTAAGTTGCTTATCTCAGTTGAACGGAAATGGGTAGGCAGATCACATAAATGATGTTGTTCAGCGTGACGTTGGATGTTCTTGCCAGCCGTTAGGAGAGGATGATAGAACTCGAAACGTCCTCGGCCTGCATTTTTCGCATAGTACATTGCCGCATCAGCATCGCGGATAATTTCGTCGGTATCTGCATAACGCTTGTTGCTGTAAGTTATCCCAATACTTGCACCACTTTGTACACAAATACCTTTCATACAAAATGGCTTTTGCATTACTCGAATGATCCGTTTCGCGACATCTTCAGCTTGCTGTTTATCCGTTAAATGGTTTAACAGCACGACAAATTCATCACCGGCTAAACGGGCCAACAGGTCGTGTTCACGAATACAATCGGCGAAGGATTGGCTGACACTTATCAAAAATTGATCGCCAGCATGATGGCCTAATTGATCGTTAATCTCTTTGAATTTATCAAGGTCGATAAACAAAACGGCAAAATGGTGGTCAGGGTGGCGTTGATAAACCTGCAGTGTCCGCTCGAGCTGAGTTAGAAATAGACTGCGGTTTGGTAATCCGGTTAAAGAGTCATGGTGCGCATCGTGGTAAAGTTGCTGTTCAATTTTCTTACGTTCGTCAATCTGCATTTGTAAATGCAAGTTGGTCTGGCGCAACTCTTTGGTTTTTTCGAGTACACGATGTTCCAGTTCTTGATAACTTGCTTTTAAGGCTTGATTGGCCAAATGCGTTTGCAAGACAGCCGCAATTTGATGCGAGACGAAGGAGATCAATTCCATGTCATCGTGATCAAATTCATATTTATGATCATACGCCTGACACGCGATCAGACCGATAACCCCTTGAGACGTTTTGAGTGGTGCGCCAAGCCAACTGGTTGCACGGTTTTCTTCAGGAACATGGACGGCTCGTTCAACAATCCCATTTTCAATCAACAACTTTGCACGGTGGCTATCAATTAATTGTACACGCTCAGTGCTGATAACGAGTTCACTGTAGCCTTTGGCAAATTCGCGAGGTTTTGACGCTGCGGTTTTTTGATCCACACAATAAGGGAAAGTGAGCCAACCGGATTCTTTGTCATACAGCGCAATGTAGAGATTTTCTGCAAAGGTGATTGAACGAATGATTTGATGGACTTGTAAGTAAACGTCTTCGATGTGTTCAGAGCTGGTTGCCAATTCCGCTATTTTAAAGAGAATTTGTTGGCGTTCTAACGCTTTCTTGCGATGATCAATTTCAGAATTGAGCGCTTCATTACTTTGCATCAGTGCACGTGTACGGATTTTGACTTCCGATTCGAGGAGTTCTCGTTTTTTCACACGTTCAATGGCTGTTGCAAGGTACAAAGACATCACTTCCAAGAGCTCAATTTGTTGATCTGAATAACTTTGTGTCGGATTGTAGCTCTGCGACACCATCACTCCGATGATGGTTTTTTCTCGATAAATAGGCACCCCAACCCAGTGTTCAGCGGGTGAACCTAGCGCTTTAAAATGGCCATCTTTTACGGCATCTTGCATCGACTCTTTCGTATAGTAGACGGTTTCCCCCAGTCTAAAGACATGGCCCGTTACGCCTTCGCCAAACTGATTGGCCAGATGCATCGGTACTGAAATGCCATCCTTCTCATCAACGAAATAGGAGAGTTCAAGGGCTTGGGTAAATTGGTTTTGCAGAACGACGTAAAAGCTACGACTAGGTAAGTGTTGCTCAAGAATGTGGTGGATTGCAGGATAGAGTAAGGTTAATTCAGGGACAGTGCTAGCTTGCTCTGATAATTGGATCAGTGCATTTTGGAGCTGATGGAGCTGTTTGTACTTTCTTAACAGTGCTTGCAAACGGCGATTATGCCGAGCAAGTTTGTTATGCCCTGTTGTGGAATCGTCCAATGATATTAACCGATTATTATTGTTTAATTATTATTCACTATAATTTCACTTATTGCAGCGAAAAGTCAAGTTTTAAACGGTTTTAGTTGTGTTGCTCGAGGAGGGAAAAAGGGCCTAATTTAGGCCCTTTTTGGGATTACTTTGATGACATAAATTCGATTGCCGCAGCAAGCTCATCATCGCTACAGTTCATACATGTACCACGTGGTGGCATAGAGTTAAAACCGTTGATAGCATGATTAAGTAATACGTCTTTGCCTTTTGCTAGACGAGGTTCCCAATCGGCGTGCGCTTTTGGCGCGCCAAGTGCACCTGTACCGTGACAGGCGAAACATGCCGCTTGATATACTTGCTCGCCAGAACGAGGACCAGTCGGCTCAGCTGCAGCAGCTGATTCAGCGCCTGCAAGGTATACAGAACCAACAGGCTCTAGACGCTGTTTGATTGCATCTTCTGTTAGTGAATTGTCATAAGGCTGTGCAAACACAGCGGTAGATAGCAATAATAATGCTGCTGAAAGTTTTTTCATTTTGCCTTGCTCACTTCGATTTGCACGTGATATTCACGAGCTGACCCAAATGCGGGTGATTATAACGTCACCAATCGATTTATAAAACGTAAACTTAAGTATATCTTCGCAAAAAATACAATTATTTGTGCCATCGCAAACAAATGTCGGCTTTTTTGGCCTTTTAATGGGCACAAGTCGATTGTTTATTTACGCGATTTTTACTTGCACATTTTTAATACTTGATTAACCAGTTTTTCAAGTCCAGTGTTGGCTTCAACGATTGATTGAGCCAGCATATAAGCAGGTGTACTCACAACCTGATGCTTTTCGTCAATGACGATTTCATCCACTAAACACGTGACATGAGAGCCACCCATTGCTTCGATTGCGGTAGCTGTGTCCGTATCATTGCCAATGGTTAGTTGTACGCCTTGACCATACACTTGTGGAATGAGAGCTGGCGCAATGCACGCATAGCCTGCCGGTTTTCCCGCTTGTGCAAAAGCATGACATACAGTGAAAACGTCCTCGTGAATAACCATGTTTGCGCCGCTAAGTGCAAAATCACACAGGTTTTTGGCTGCGCCAAATCCGCCGGGCACAAGTAGTGCGTCAAAGTCTGCAACATTGAGTTCACGCAGAGACTTCACTTCACCACGTGCAATGCGTGCCGATTCAACGAGCACATTTCTATTTTGCGCCATGACTTCACCAGACAAATGGTTAATGGTATGCAGCTGGTCTATGTCCGGAGCAAAACACTGGTAATGAGCACCAGCTTTTGCAATATGTAAAAGCGTGAGCACAGATTCATGAATTTCCGCACCATCAAAAACGCCACACCCAGAGAGAATTACCGCAACACGTTTCATCATGTTTGTCCTTTAAATGGTTTAATTGCTGCTAGTTTAGCATTAATTCAGGGTCGTTTTGATGAAACTCGCTGTTTAGATTAATTTCAGTAGTAACGCTTACGAGTTCGTAGTTAAACAAAATAACTTTGGTTGTTTCTTGTGCGAGAAACGGTGTCGATCACAGGGTGAATCGGCTATATGCCGAACGGCAAAAGGGCTTACAATAAAAAATTATAAAGGATCTACTTTGATCTTTGATCCAATGTGGTAGTATACCCGTCCGCTCAATGAAAAGCGGTCATAAAATGTGCTAAATAATAGAGCTTAAAACTCGTTTTCCACATTCAACGGAATAATAATAATAACGAAAGCCGTACCATTATTCCTTTTAAATCCAATGAATTACAGGTCCTCTTGGGAAGCGCTTTACGCTCAGTTCCTAGAGTCTTTTGTGTTTGTCTACAAAGTTATCCACAGATTATGCAGCCCGTAAAGTAAGACATCTTGGGTATTTCAAAGCTCGTTTTCTAACGGTTGCTATGGCATGCTATAACCTATTCATCTTTGTTTCTTTCAGGATCCCTTCTTTATGTCAAAGATCCCTCAAAATCCACTTATTTTGGTTGATGGTTCATCCTACTTATTTCGTGCTTATCACTCACCACCGCACCTGACTAACTCAAAAGGCGAAGCCACGGGGGCTATCTACGGTGTGGTCAATATGTTGAAAAGTTTGATAAAGCAATATCAACCTTCGCACATGGCCGTGATCTTTGATGCTAAAGGTAAGACGTTTAGAAACGATCTATACAGCGAATATAAAGCGCACCGTCCACCTATGCCGGACGATTTACGTACCCAAATCGCACCATTGCATGAGATCATTAAAGCGATGGGCTTTCCGCTTATCAGCATAGAAGGCGTTGAAGCGGATGACGTAATTGGTACGTTTGCACGCATTGCGTCTGAGCAAAAGCGTCATGTACTTATATCCACGGGAGATAAGGATATGGCACAGCTCGTCGATGAGCACGTGACACTGATTAATACCATGACAGATACGATTTCCGATCCAGACATGGTGAAAGAAAAATTTGGTGTGGGACCTGAGACTCATCATTGATTATCTTGCTTTAATGGGTGATAAGGTCGACAACATTCCTGGTGTTGAGGGCTGTGGACCAAAAACGGCGGTAAAATGGTTGCAACAGTACGGATCGTTGCAAGGCGTAATAGATCATGCGCACGAAGTCAAAGGTAAGATTGGCGAGAAACTTCAACGAGCACTCACACAGTTACCGCTGAGCTATGAATTGGCTACGATCAAATTAGATGTTGAGGTCGACAACGATCTTGAATCACTGATTTTAAAAGAGCAAAACAATGATGCTTTAATTGAATTGTACGGTCAGTGTGAGTTTAAGCGTTGGCTTGCGGAGTTGTTAGATGGCAGTGCTACCGCGAAACAAGCGGCTACAGTTGACCGCTCTGCGGTCGCTGAAGATGAGCCAAATTCAGTGGTTGTGGAAGCTCACTATGAAACGATCCTTACCGAAACTCAACTAAAAACATGGTGTGACAAACTGAAAGCGGCAAAGGTGTTCGCTTTTGACACCGAAACGACCAGTTTGGATTATATGGAAGCAAAGCTTGTCGGGATGAGTTTCGCTGTGGCAGCTGGGGATGCCGCGTATCTACCTTTAGCTCACGATTACGTTGGCGCACCGGAGCAGCTACCGCTCGATCTTGTGTTATCGCACATGGCACCAATCCTTGCGGATAAACAACTGCTTAAGATTGGCCAAAACTTGAAGTACGACAAAAGCGTACTTGCGCAGGCAAACATCGAGTTAGATGGAATTGCGTTTGATACGATGTTGGAATCGTATGTGTTTAACAGTGTAGGTACACGACATGACATGGATTCGCTAGCGCTCAAATATTTAGGCTACAAAACAGTGAGTTTTGAAGACATTGCAGGAAAAGGCAAAAACCAGCTTACGTTTAATCAAATTGAGTTAGAGAAAGCGGCATTTTACGCGGCTGAAGACGCGGATGTAACGTATCGACTGCATGAGGCGTTGTGGCCTAAATTGGCTGCCGAGACGCCACTAATGAGTGTCTTTACTGAAATTGAATTGCCTCTACTTAGTGTACTTTCAGACATCGAACGCACTGGTGTAGCGATTGACGTTGATATGTTAGGAGCACAAAGCAAGCACATTGCAGAGCGATTGATTGAGCTTGAACAACAAGCACATGAAATTGCTGAAGAGCCATTCAATCTAAGTTCGACAAAGCAACTCCAGCATATCTTGTTTGAAAAACTGGGTTTGCCAATCGTCAAGAAAACACCTAAAGGTGCACCATCTACGGCTGAAGAGGTATTGCAAGAGTTAGCGCATGATTATCCATTGCCTAAAATTATTATGGAGCATCGCGGCCTGTCGAAATTGAAGTCGACCTACACGGACAAATTACCATTGATGGTGAATGCGCATACAGGTCGTGTGCACACGTCTTACCATCAGGCAGTAACCGCAACTGGTCGCTTAAGCTCAACAGATCCGAACTTGCAGAACATTCCAATCCGCAGTGAAGAAGGGCGTCGAATTCGAGAAGCATTTATTGCCTCCGAAGGACATCAAATTGTTGCCGCGGACTACAGTCAAATCGAACTGCGGATCATGGCGCACTTATCGCAGGATAAAGGTCTGCTCAATGCGTTTGCACAAGGTCAAGACGTTCACAGCGCAACTGCCGCAGAAGTTTTTGCGGTGAGTTTAGACGACGTCACGACGGATATGCGTCGAAAAGCGAAAGCCGTTAACTTTGGCTTGATTTACGGAATGTCTGCATTTGGTCTGTCTCGTCAATTGGATGTACCGCGAGCAGAAGCACAGCATTACATCGATAAATATTTCGAACGTTTCCCAGGCGTACTAGAGTACATGGAATCCACGCGTCAAAAAGCGTCTGAAAATGGGTATGTCGAAACGTTGTTTGGTCGCCGTTTGTACTTGCCTGACATTAACGCGCGAAATGGCGCAGCTCGAAAAGCGGCTGAACGTGCAGCAATCAATGCGCCAATGCAAGGGACCGCTGCTGATATCATCAAACGAGCAATGATTGCGGTGCATGACTGGTTGAAAACAACCAGCAAAGACGAAATTAAAATGCTTATGCAAGTACACGATGAATTAGTCTTTGAAATCCGCGCCGATAAAGTTGACGAGTACAAGCAACATATATGTGAGTTGATGTCGAATGCGGCTAAGTTAGATGTGCCACTTTTAGTGGAAGCGGATAGTGGCGACAACTGGCAACAAGCACATTAGTTCTAAACAAGGTCTGGGGAGCAAAGAACGCGTCATCTTTAACAAAATGTAAGTCGCTATAAATTATTGTAGCCAAAACATCAAATAGGCCTATATTTTGCTTGGAAGTGTTTATTTCTGGATGGCTATTTGCTAGAGTGCGCGCCGTCCTTATCCTGTAGGACATCCTGTTGATGATGTATCTCTCTTTTTGAGGATACAGCGTATTGATAGCTTCTCCCCAGATTGCTATACCGGCTCGTCGTTTTGACGAGCCGTTTTTTCTTTTGATGAATCTTTTCTTTTCCCCTCATTCGAATAGCCTTACACTTAAGCGCATAGTGGACTTTATTAATCATCTTAACTTTATAAAGGAATTCGTCATGCTTAAAACGATTTTCATGGCTGGGGCTACACTGGCATCTAGTTTGTTTGCAGCAAACGCTGTAGCAGATTGGCAAATCGATCCAAGTAACAGTGATGTTCAATTTGTCTCTGTGAAGAAAAACACGATCGGTGAAGTGCATCATTTTACGCAGTTCGCTGGTCGTCTATCAGATGCAGGCGAGTTCTCTTTTTCTATCGAACTCGCGTCAGTTGAAAGCATGATCCCAATCCGCAACGAGCGTATGCAACAAATGCTGTTCGAAGTTGCTGCGTTTCCTAAAGCGCAATTGACCGCATCATTAGCAAAACAACTTAGCGGTTTGAAATCAGGTATGAACAAAGTGGACGGCGTTGAAGCGACGTTGTCACTGCATGGCAAAACACAAAAGGTGATGTTGGACCTGAATGTAGCGAAGCTAGGCAACGATCTTTTCGTGACGACGCGTAAACCTCTTCTAATTAATGCAAAAGATTATGCATTGGATGCAGGCGTAGAAGCGCTTAGAAAAGTTGCGGGATTAGACGCCATTGCACACGCGGTGCCTGTTTTTGTATCTCTTCATTTAGTTCAAAAGTAATAGCAATGCGTGGCGCTTTGTTTGCGCCACGTATCGTATTCTAAACCATTTTATGCAAAGCCTTGATGCTCTTATTACTCAGCTAGTGTCCGTACAGGGACCACAAGCACATTGGCAACCCACTCAATGTGGAACGCTACCAATCAAAATCGATACAGAGGCAAATTGGTTTCATGATGGTACGCGGGTAACGCGGCAAGAAATGATAAAGTTATGGGCTAGTGTTCTTCGTGTTGAGTATGAAAACGGCGAGTCGTTTGTCGGTGCGAGCTATCATTTGACCACACCCGCTGAAGATGTCGAAATTGAAGTAGATGATGTACCCTTTATTATTCAATCTTGGACAATCGTGTCCGTTGAGGAAGGAGAGGTCATTGTCGTTACTGATAATTTACACCGGCAATGGCCATTGTGTACGCACTTTCCCCTCATTAATCGAGCCTTTCGAGAACAGCACATTCCCTACATGGTATTAAAAGGGGGGTTATTAGCTCGAATATCAAGACATGTTTATTATCAATGGGCAGAGCGGGCGATTGAGAATGAAGGGCTGTTTTGGTTAGTGTCGGGAAACGACCGCTTTTTATTGGCAGACTAGGGCGCTCAGTTCACGCCCTTCCGACACATCGCTTCGTTAATTATTCCGCTTCTGCAGGTACTTCTTTAACGTAGGGACCTAAAAACCAATCGTCAAGTGTCCACGCCAAGTCAGTTAAACCAATGCCTTTCAACGATGAAAAAGCATGAACTTTAATGTCACCGCCAAGTTCTGCAAGCGCTTTGCGGACCTGCAGTACTTCCGACTTACGTTTTCCTTGCGCATATTTGTCAGCTTTTGTGAGTAACGCTAAAACAGGAATTTCACAGCCGACCGCCCATTCAATCAGATCTAAATCCAGATCCTTAAGTGGATGACGAATATCCATAAGCACGACGAGACCTTTCAAGCTGTCGCGTTTTTGTAGGTATTCACCTAGCGACTTTTGCCACTTAATTTTCATCTCGAGTGGGACTTTTGCGTAGCCATAGCCTGGCAAGTCGATTAATCGTTTTTCTGCATCAAGCTCAAACGTATTGATCAATTGTGTGCGGCCCGGCGTTTTACTGGTGCGTGCCAATTTTTGATTTGTCAGTGCGTTTAGCGCACTTGATTTACCTGCGTTTGAGCGACCAGCAAATGCCACTTCGATACCTTCATCAGCAGGTAAACGCGTAATATCGGGTGCACTGGTAACAAACTTTGCAGTGCTGTACTTAATACGAGATTTGAGCACGTACACATCCTCGATGCTAAAAAAGCGATAAAAATAAAGTTAAAGGGTGTCCAAGGATGGCATTTTAGCCTAAATTGCGCTGTCACAAAAGCAAACAACGGGTTAGTTGGCGCTTTGAAAAATTAATCTATGTCAAAACCCTATAATTTATAAGACTAATGTGGGTAGAAAACGTGCCACATAAAATATTATCGTGTAGAATGTAGCAATTGCATCTTTTAGAATGTAACCGTATACATACAGGGTCGGAAACAGAGAATTCACCATGAAAAAAATAGCACTCACTATAACTATGCTGCTTGGTGCGTTGTCAGCAAACAATGCAGTAGCATTTGACGGCAATGCAGAAGCAGGCAAAGCAAAATCAGCAACGTGTGCAGCGTGCCATGGTCCAGATGGTAATGCACCAGTCGCAATGTATCCAAAAATTGCGGGTCAACATGCTGATTACATCTATAAGCAGTTGAAAGATCTTAAGCTTGGTATGACTTCTGGTGGTAAAGAAGGTCGTATGGATCCTGTGATGAGTGGTATGGCTATGCCTCTTTCTGATCAAGACATGAAAGATTTAGCTGCGTATTTCTCTTCTCAGAATATGTCTGCAGGTTCAACACCTGAAGAAATCGTTGAGATTGGTAAAAAGCTTTATAAAGCAGGCGACGCTGAGCGCGGTATTCCAGCTTGTTCAGCGTGTCACGGTCCGCGTGGTAACGGTACGTCTCTGGCTAAGTTCCCGAAAATTTCGTTCCAACACCCTGATTACATCAAGTCACAGCTATTGAAGTTCCGTGAAGGTACTCGTGCGAATGACATGAATGGCATGATGCGTGACATCGCGAAAAAACTAACTGATAAAGACATCGAAGTATTGTCAAAATACCTTGGTGGTCTTCACTAAGCCTATAAACTAAAGTCGTATTGTGGGGTAACCACCTACTACTTTATGATATATGTTGTGAGAAAGCGGCTTTTAAGTCGCTTTTTTTATCTGTGAAATTGTGAGATATATCCTACAACAATGTAGGATAATGGCTTGGTTTAGTTGTAGGTTATAGCTTATTTTTCAGTTTGCGTTCATTTTAACCTAATGTAAAACCTGATTTTTTTATGTTTTAAATAATTTTTTTTTAATAAAATTGTTATTAATGTGTTGTGTATAGATGACGAAAGGGTACATTTATTCGTGTCGCAGACAACAATAACAACACGGATTTATTCGTACAGGAAGCGGGCGACAACGGTTGGTGTTAAGGTTGACACCCTATGGAACTAACAAGAAAGTGTTAGGAAGACCGAAAATAAAAAAGTAAGCATGGAAGTCTGATAATAAAAACAAAATGGAATGGCCACGGAAGTCATAATAAAAACAACACGGAAGCGATAATAAAAATAAGAATAAAGCAGACTAAAAAGTCGAAGGGAGAAGTGTCCAGTATTTGAGACGCTCAGATTAGTAGGCGGTAGAGCTAAGCTCTATCGCCTTTTTATTTTCTACCAAGTAACTTCAATTCAAACTCTTTTAAGCAAGTCATGTTGTACGGCGACCTGAGCGCACGTCTTTTCCGCATATTTTACCTTTCTAGAACACGAACAAAAAAACATTTTATCCGTTGATTTTGATAATGCGGGCAAGGCAATTGATGGTACAATGTGCGATTGTGAATTCCTTTGTTTGGTTTCGACATGGTTTCAGAATGCTGTGGATTATGTGGTTGTTCGCAACTATTGTTTTTCGTTGAGGATAAACGTCGCACTTATCTACAATGCGCAGAATGCAAATTGGTGTTTGTACCTTCGCAGCAGCATTTATCTCAGCACGACGAGAAGGCCATTTATGATCAACATGAGAATGCGTTGGAAGATGATGGCTATCGTCTCTTCTTAAGCCGAGCGTTAGAACCTGTAGTAGCGCGTGTCGGGGTTGGTTCTTGTGGATTAGAGTTTGGCTGTGGTCCAGGACCTTTATTGGCTAAAATGCTTGAAGAGAGAGGAATGCAAGTCGAGTTATACGATTTGTACTACTATCCTAATAAGACTGTATTTAACAAGCGCTATGACTTCATAACGTGTACAGAAGTCATAGAGCATGTGGCGCAACCGAAAGCGGTATTTGAACAGTTATTTTCAATACTGAAATCGGGTCAGCCTTTAGTGATGATGACAAAGCTTGTCATTGATGCCGAGCGGTTTAGTACTTGGCATTACAAAAATGATTTAACCCATATTTCCTTTTTTAGCCGTGAAACGTTTGAGTTCGTTGCTCGGCAATATAACGCGACGCTCGAGATAATCGGTGCAGACGTTATTGTCTTAACACAGTGATTGCGTCTTAGACGTAAGGTGAATTAGCAAGATGACCAGAAAGAAAAAGTCGCGCAAAGTAAGTACAAACATTGCGCCAAAGTTAAGCAAAGAGAAATTGCAGGCCCTTCGCGCGGCAAAAGAAGCACGTGCGAAGAAGCAAAGCAAAGGCTTAAAAGCAGGCTCTCGTAACGCACAAGAAGCTAAAGTAGTAGATGCCAAGAATGGTGGTTCGAGTTTAAAAGATGCGCGAATTGGTAGTAAAAAGCCAATTGCTCTTGTGCCGACGAAAGATGTACAGACAGCAAATGATGAGCCTAAGTTTAACCGTAGCGCTCAGCCAAAAGTCGTTCTGAAAAAAGTGGCAGAACCTACTTTGACGCCTGAAGAAGAGTTAGCGCAATTAGAAAACGATGAACGTTTAATGGCGTTAATCGACCGTCATGAGCGTGGTGAATTACTCACAGGCAAAGACGCGAAATTCTTTAATAAGTCGATTGCCCGTCATCAAGAGCTATGTGAAATCCTAGGTATCGATGATGAGTTCGAAGAAGATGAAATCTTCGAAGCGGATCCTATGGCTCAATTTATGAGTGATGATCTGGCGAAAGAGTGGTTTGATGATGAGGACATGAAGGACTAATGACTTCTTCTTGGTATGTTGCCATTGTTGTTGGTGCGTTGATTATCGCAGGTCTGGCATTTTATGCCGGACAACTGCTTTGGCAAGTCAAAACGCAGCGTGAAAACATGGCCAAGCAACAAGCAAAGGCAAAAGCGGAGCTAGAAACTAAACGCGCAGAACGAAATGCAAAGCTTGCAGACAACATCAACCTGATTGCGAGGGCGATGAAAGAGAAGCAGTGCGAGTATTCTGAGGGCTGTTTGCGTGTTTGGGTGCTCATGTCGCAATACAGTTTCGAGACGCAACGTGACTTGCAAACCGAGTTTTCTGGTATCTTCAAGATGTACGAAGAAGTGAAGGAAATGCCGACGCACGATGCGCGAAAAAAGTACTCAAAGAAAGAAATCTTCAAAATGGATTCGCAGCGTTGGCGAGCTGAAGAACGTTTGGCCGATGAAATAGCGGCGGATTGTGAAAAGTTAATCGGTGAATTTCATCCGTTACCAGGACAAGAAAACGTCGTATTTAGCTAGAAACACCTGTTCTAGAAGAAGGCGACGATTTAGTCGCCTTTTTTATTGCCGCTTTTTGAGTCAGACAAGTTTTTGTTCAGCTGCGCGCTCTATATTTGTGATGATGTACAAGCTCAAATTGCGTGACCTAAAGTCTGTAAGCGCGTGAATAAAAAACGAAATCGGTAAATTGGTATACAGTTAAACTAGCTTAGTATTGAGATGAAGTGGTCTTTGAGTAAATTGAGCTAACTCGCGCTCAAAGCAACCAACGAATAAAAAGTAGAGAGTAACATGCAAGATCTTTGGCATTGGTTTGATTTAGTCGGTGTGGCTGTATTTGCTATCTCTGGCACCTTAATTGCGCACAGCAAACATATGGATGGATTTGGGGTGATCGTTCTCGCAACGGTTACTGGTATTGGTGGCGGTACCGTCAGAGATATTATTTTGGATACTCCGGTGTTTTGGCTACGAGATCCGAGTTACTTTATTGCTATTTTCACCGCCATTGCGCTCAGTATTTATGTGTTGAATCGTCAACGCAATATGCCTGCGCAACTGTTGCAAATAGCGGATGCGTTTGGCCTCGCGTTTTTTGCTGTTATGGGAATGCAAAAAGCTGTATTGCTCGGCATGCCGAATACCACCGTTGTGATTATGGGCGTTTTAACGGGTTGTTTTGGTGGCGTGATCCGTGATGTGTTAGCGAGAGAGATCCCCCTTTTACTGAAAGGGGAATTGTATGCGATTACCTGCATTGCTGGCGGTATTGTCTATACTCAAGCCTTATCGTTTGATTTAGGTATGACGGTTGCGATGTGGTCAGCGATGGCGACGACCTTATGCATGCGTTTAGCTGCCATGCGGTGGAATTGGGTAATCCATGTTTTCCGTTATCCAGAGGGACATCAATCGTCATAATATTACCTTCATACATTTGTGGAGAACGACAAGGATATGTCATTAGCCAGAGTATTAACCCGTGCTCAAGTGGGAGTACGGGCACCACTAGTCCAAGTGGAAGTTCATTTGAGTAATGGGTTGCCAGCTTTTCAGATAGTAGGTTTACCTGAAACCTCCGTTAAAGAAGCCAAAGAGCGTGTGAGAAGCGCACTAACCAATGCCCATTTTTCATTCCCTGATACACGTATTACCGTTAATTTAGCCCCCGCAGATTTGCCAAAAGAGGGAGGTCGCTTTGATTTGGCAATCGCCATCGGTATTTTGGTGGCATCAGGGCAATTGCCAGACACGGTGACCAACCAAGCTGAATTCTTTGGAGAGTTAGCCTTAAATGGTGAACTTCGGCCTGTGCATGCAATTTTGCCCTCCGTTATCGCTGCCTCACAAGAGAAGCACCATTGCTTCATACCACTATTGAATGATCCCATGGCCAGCCTCGCATCACACTCAGAACGATATGCGGTCGATTCACTGCAGTCATTGTGGAGATTTGTGCAAGGTGAACCCACTGCACAGGTTAATGCGATTTATCACACTGACGTAGAACAATTGAACATGGATGTCGATTTTAGTGAAGTCAAAGGGCAGAGTGCGGCGAAGCGTGTACTCGAAATTGCGGCGGCAGGCGGACATAATGTATTGTTTCTTGGTCCCCCTGGTACAGGAAAGTCGATGTTGGCGCAGCGTTTTCCATCAATTATGCCATTAATGAGCGAGTCGCAAGCACTTGAGAGTGCAGCTGTGCATTCACTCATGGGGCATGCCTTTGAACCCAAACGTTGGCGGATCAGACCGTTTCGAAGTCCCCATCATACTTGTTCTGCTGTCGCCTTAGTAGGCGGTTCATCGAATCCTAAGCCTGGCGAAATTTCGCTTGCCCACAACGGCGTACTCTTCCTTGATGAGTTGCCTGAATTTGATCGAAAAGTGTTGGATTCACTTCGCGAACCGATGGAAACCGGTGTGGTGACTATTTCTAGGGCTGCGAGACAAGTGGACTTTCCAGCCCGTTTTCAATTGGTTGCAGCATTGAACCCGAGTCCAACAGGACATCACACCGATAAACGAGCAACACCTGACCAAGTATTACGTTATTTAGCCAAGATAAGTGGTCCATTTGTAGACCGAATTGATTTACAGATAGAATTGCCCAAACTTTCCAGCATTGAGCTGATGTCGTCTTGCCAAGCGGAGAGTAGCGCTGTTATTCGAAAGCGCGTTCAAGCGGCTTTTGATTTTGCACAACAACGTCAAAATAAAACCAATGCGTTATTAGGGTCTAAAGAGGTGGAACGTTTTTGTCATTTAAATTCGGAATGCCAAGCCTATATGAGTAAGGCGATGGAGAAATTGAATTTGTCACCTCGTTCTTATCATCGAGTATTGAAAGTCGCGAGGACAATTGCTGACTTAGAGCAATTGCCTGTAATACCGCTACAGGCAATCAAAGAAGCGCTCAGCTATCGGGCTTTTGAGCGCTTATTAAACCAATTAGGTTGAAAGCATGTAGCCTTTACCACGTACAGTGACGATACGTTTTTGTTCTTTTTCGTCACCAAGCTTCTTGCGTAAACGGCCAACCAGCACATCGACGGTACGGTCATTTGGACTCCAGTCTACTTGACCTATGTCTTCCGAAATTTTTTCACGTGAGGTGGCTTTACCCGCGTTAGCAATGAGACAAATTAACACTTTATGCTCAGCTTCGGTTAAACGTGATTCATACCCTTGGGGATTAATCAATGTACGGTTATCTGGATGCAACTTAAAGTCTGCATATTCGATGTATTCTTCTTCCTCGTCGTCTTGTTGCTGGAATTGACTCGCAAGGCGTTTATATACAGCACGCATGCGCAGTTCAAGTTCCAATAAATCAACGGGTTTACAGATATAGTCGTCTGCACCTTGTGCAAGACCCGCTATCCTATCAGCTTGAGAATCTCGACTGGATAACACAATAACGCCGACGTTGGTCAACGTATTGAGTTCACGAGAAAGCTGTAAACCATCATGATGAGGCAACACCACATCGACAATAGCAAGGCGAATGGGATTGTTTTCTTTTACGCTTTGTTCGACCTGCTCCAAAGCTCGCGCACCCGTGTCATCAACCGAAATAAAAAATTCGGTGTTCTGAAAGTGGCTTTGGATCCGTTTTACTAAAAGCTCGTCGTCTTCGACTAACAAGACGTGAATGGCCATACTTAACCTAGTATTTTAACATTATTCTTATATTAGCATCGTAAAAAGCGCGCTGAGAAGGGTAAGTCCATTAATTCTTTGTAAATTTTCGTGTATTTATTTAGGGACTGTTGAAAAAGTCGATTCAATGGTCTTTGTCTTCACAAACTAGAACGCGTTCTATTGTCTATTTTTAGCACTAACTTTATAAAATTTATAGAAATTATTGAATGTTTTTTATTCTAGATTGATTCGGCAATTACGCAGTATGAGAATGTAAAAACATAAGTCGTACCAATAAAAAAGGAGCCGAGGCTCCTTTCTAATCGCTATTTACCTTGATATAGGTAATCCCACCATTGTGGCTCATCTTTTAGATGCTTATCAAAGTAGGCTTGCATTGTATCCCACCATTTAAAGCGACGGTCGCGTGCAAAGATTTGATGGTTAGCGCCTTTGAATTCAACTAACTCAACATCTTTACCTAGGATTTTTAGCGCCGTATACATGTTATGACTTTCGCCTGGTGGCACGTTTGTATCGGCATCACCGTGGATTAGCAGTAAAGGAGAGTTCACTTTGTCTGCATGGAAAACCGGACTGTGTTGTGAGTACAGAGTTGGGTTATTCCATGGGAAACTATTTTTTGAAGCTTCACCTGAATACAAGTATCCCCACCAACCTTGGCCCCAATAGGACGTAATATTGGAAATACCAGCATGGGCAATTGACGCACTGAATAAATCGGTTTTGGTCGCAAGTAACATGGTCATGAAGCCACCATACGACGCGCCTAAATTCCCCACTTTTTTAGGGTTTACAAAGTGATACTGCTTCAAAAATGCCTGAGTACCTTGAATAATGTCATCCGCTGTTTTTTCACCCCATGCATTTACGTGTGCAGAAGAGAATGCTTGGCCAAAACCAGTGGCACCTGTTGGTTGCAGCACATAGACGACATAACCTTGCGCAGCCCAGTAATTAAATGGGTAACGTCCAGTGAAACCACGATTAACCGGTGATGTGCCACCGTAATAATAGACTAATGCAGGGTATTGTTTCGTCTTATCTAGGTTCGTAGGTAAGTAAACTCGACCTTTTATCTCAATTCCATCTTGGTTTTTGAAATTGAACTCTTCCAATTGAGGAATCGCGGTATCCGCATAGGCAAGTGGTTTCGAGTCCCACAACGTTTCTGGTTTGTTTTTATTGACGTTCAGTTTTACCAATTGTTGTGGTGAAGTCGCGGTTGAACCTGTGACGTAAACGTCAGGAGTACTAGAGTGAGTGACCGCAAATTTTTCCGTGACATCCAGCCCCGTTTTCAAGCGTGTGAAGCGATTTTTAGAGGCGTCGTAGAAGAACAAGGGTTTTGTGTCTTCTTCGGTGACGGACAATATCAGGTCTTCTTTGTTAACGACTTCAAAGCCACCGATGGAAGGGTCGAACGTTTTGCTAAGCGCCTCGACGTCTTTACCATCCGAAGAAAGCCAATAAAGCTGTCCATCATAATTATTAGCCAACTGTCCTTCTGGAATAGCGCGACCGGCGCCGTTCATAAAATCAGGACCCGCCACAACATAAAACCCTTTTTTGCCGTAACGCGCCTCATTGAAGGTTCTGTATTGACCAATCATCGTTTCTTTATCTGATGTTAAGTCAACCTCAACCAATTCCGTCATCGCATGGGGTGCTGCGGCATAATCGCTTAATTGGCGACTAATAAGAATCGTGTTTCTTTCGGAATCGAAATCTTCAAGTGTGGCACTTAATTTACCTTTGGTCGCAGCGGTGATAAGACCACTTTCGAGATCAAGGCGGTAGATTTGGCTGTTTTCTCTAAAGTAAGACCAGCGATCTTCAAGTCCTCGATAATGTTTAGTGATTTTATCATTATCATCCGTGTTTTTTGACCAAGAGAAAATCAAAGAGTTGTTATCGAAGAACTGCCAATCAGAGGTCGATGCGAGATTATATGGCATAGTGTTGAGATTAAGTGTCGCCACATCAAGGATGTTTAATTCATCATTCGATAGAAACGCAATACGCTTACTGTCTGGCGACCAACTTAATGCAGCAGCGGAATTTCCAGCAAAACGGTATTTCACGTCACCGTTTGCGCTAAATAATGTTGTAACGCTAATAGGCTTATTGCCTGTTTTATCACTGTACTTACGTTCCGTTGTAATATAGAACTTACCGTTTGGTGACAAAGAGATAGCGCTTACGGTTGGCGCATCGAATAATTGTTTAGGAGACAGTGAGTGTGTAGGAGAGGTGTGTGGCAAAACTACATCATGATCTGCTTTACCCTCAAATGAGAGCGTGACTTTATTCCAATCAGGGACTTGCTCGGCCACAACTAATAATTCGTAATCACCGGTAGGCAATGCGATAGACTGTGTCGTTGAGTCACCTTGACGCTCGCCATTCAAATAGACGGTCGCTTTCTCAATTCCAACAAGCGTAAATTTACCTTCAGTAAAACGAGTTGTCGAAAAACGATATTTTAAGGCTTGCATCCCTTCAATTGTCAGTGCACTTACAGAGTCGTAAGACTGCCACTTCAGCGTTTTTTGACCCAGTATTAGTTTTTCATGTGATGCACTTAACGTAGCTGCAAGCGCATCAACCATCTCATTTCTATGCGGCGTTTCAAACGGCTTCAGCGTTGAACCTGAGGTCAATGGTCCAATGAATTCTATTTGTTGTTTTTCAATCTGAGCTGCATTGAGGTGTAATGACAATGCACAACACAGCAAAGAAAGTGTCGTTGTTATCTTCATGGGTGAGCCTATTGTAGGTAATTTTGTGTGACTATATCACGGATAAATTGGGAGGTATGCCGCATGCGACTAGTCGCAAAGTTTTACGTTGCATCGCGAGCCAATGTTGATGTTTTTAAATGCACAACGTTCAGCTTACTAACGTTTAAAAGCTGAAGCTTTCTCTGATTCAATCAGCTGCGTCAAAGTATTGTCTACTGGTCTGAATTAATCATCCTGAGCCAAGACAGCGCCCAGCGCAGAAACTCTCGTTTCGATTTTGGGCGTGATATTAGAAAGCCTTGCATGAGTAGTGTATTTTTATAACGTTCAAGGTAGTTCAGTTCCTCGATGCGTTCAATGCCTTCGGCGACAAGGACAATGCCTTCATTTTGTGCGATGTCGACGAGTCCATCGACAATAACTTGCGAAAATCGATCCGTATCGATGTGTGACACCAATGAGCGGTCTAGTTTTATTTCATTTAAAGGTAAGGTTTTTAATTGACTTAGGTTAGTAAACCCTGTGCCGTAATCATCCAGTGAGATATCAAAGCCCCGCATACGAAGTCGGTTTAGTGTTTCTAACTGAAGTGGGCGATTTAAGGGTTGATGTTCTGTAATTTCTAAAATGATGTTTTCCGGTTTTAGATGATTGAGTTCTAGTATTAGTGCCAGCTTGTCAGGGCAGCCGTAATCATCTAATTGCAATGGCGACAAATTGAAAGCGAGTTTAACTTCGCCATGTAAGGTTTGGCGAATTTCTTGGAAGTCTTCAGTCGCTTTTTCAAATAGCTGGAATGTAATTAGGTTTATAAGATCGAGATCTTCAGCAACGCCAATAAAGCGATCGGGTAAGATCAGTTGCCCAGTTTCGTTGGATACGATGCGAGCCAGTACTTCAACACTTGTGATGCGTTTTGTTGCTCGGTTGATTTTGGGTTGGTAAAACGGCGTGATTTCATTTTTACTGATAGCATCGAGCAGCAGGTCTTCCGTAATTGGCTGATTGGCTTGCTCAACAGGCTCTATGAAAAGTTTTAATTTTTCTAATACTCGGCTGACTTCACTTAATTGTACTGGTTTAGATATATTGCCAAGGAGATGAGTGCTGTGAAACCGAGCGAGATTGGCAGCCAATTCGATGATTTTGGAATCCATTTCAGAAATGATAACGATGCCACCCTGAAACTTACATTCACCAAGCTGGCGAATAAATTCCATTCCGTCCATTTCAGGCATATTTAAATCGGTAAAGACGGCATCGTAACCTAGAGGGCGCTTTTTAATGAGTGCAAGTGCATCAATCGCGGAATTACACATCGTTGCGTTGGTCACGTCCAACTCTGTCATAATGGCTTGCATGACCAATAAAATCGCGGGTGAATCATCAACTATTAAGATCCGCGTCTCTGAATTTTGCATGCTAGCTCCCCTGCTATCAACGGATAAATCTAATACTAAGTGTAGTAGAGTTCCTTATCTTGTCATCAATTTTGCTCAGAAAATGGACGATGGCATGGTGGAAGAAGCACGCTTTTTGCTAACGTAATGCAATTTATAAACTTAATACCAAATTCAACGTGTGGCGTTGTGAGTTTTGGATCAAGTTGCGATAATGGAACCACGTCGTCGAGATATAAACAACAATGAATAGAATCGAATTACACCTTGCGAATAAGCCGTGTCATGTTTTGTATAACCAACATGATATCCTGCAAGTTTACGTTGATCAGCAAGCATTACCTCTCAACTCCATTGATGCGAACAAATACCAAGTCGAAATCGATGGTCAACAAGTCATTTTGAATGCGCAGCATTTGGCAGAGGGGGTTTTACTCGTACAGATTGGCAACGACCCTGAATTTGCAGCTGAAGTTAACCATTTTAACGTTGAAGGTCGAGGAGGAAAACTCGGTGTTTTAGCGCTGGTATTTAAGCTGTTTAAAAGTACCAAAGTAATTAAGGCGGCACTTGCTGGCGCGTCTGTCGCAGGCTATGCATGGTTATTTAGCTGGCAATTTGCACTGATGTTGGTGCTATGTTTGGTCGTTCATGAATACGGTCACGTTCGTGCCATGCAATATTTTGGCATTAAGACCAAAGGGATTTATCTAATTCCATTCGTTGGTGGTTTGGCTGTGTCCGATGAAAAAATCACCACGCGCTGGCAGGATGTTGTGATCTCCCTAATGGGGCCTGCATTTGGATTGCTCACCTCATTTTTAGGGGTTGCGTTATATTACGCGACTGAACTCGAAGTGTTTGCAGGTGTTGCTGCGCTCAGTGCGTTGATTAATTTATTCAATCTATTGCCAATGTTGCCACTTGATGGTGGACATGTGCTGAAAAGCATCAGTTTCTCTTCCCGTTCTTGGGTTGGTTTAACCTTGTGCTTAGGTGGTGTACTGTTTGGATTATGGCTAAGTTACACGTTTGGCCTTACGTTGCTCGTCTTATTTTTATTTTTGGGCACGCTTGAAATTATCTTTGAATGGCGAATGAGGAATTTGTCGCATTTGTTACCGTTAAATACATACGGACAAGTCGTGTCTGCGCTTATGTATTTATTGGTGGTGCTAGGCCATTTGGCTGTTATTTTCCATTTTGCCGATTCAGAGCATCCAATATTGAGTTTACCAGTTAAGATTCTGTCTAGCTGAGACTGCTGATAAGTAAGCGGATAGATGGCTTTTAGTCCTCTATCCGTTGATTCGGATCCACTAAGCTGGAATGAAGGTCAGGCACAGCGCGATGATAGCACCTGTAACGAAGAGCTGAACAAGACAAAAACCCATAATGTCCTTTGCACGTAAACCCGCAATGGCAAGTACCGGCAACGCCCAAAATGGCTGAATTAGATTCGTCCATGCATCTCCCCAAGCCACTGCCATCGCGACTTTCGGTATATTTGCTCCCAATTCAAGCGCCGCTGGCAGCACGATAGGGGCTTGAACTGCCCATTGGCCACCACCTGATGGAACCATGATGTTAATGAGTCCTGCACTTAGAAAACTCCAAAGTGGCAAAGTCTGCGCATCGCTGATGTTAATAAAACCCTGAGCGATGGATGCGGCTAATCCTGTTTTTACCATGACGGCCATAAGCGCCGCGTAAAAGGGAAATTGAATAATGATCCCCGCGCTGCCTTTTACTGCTTCATTTAGGCTACGAAGTAAGTTTGCCGCAGATTGATGGAGTGTAATTGATAAAAATAAAAATAGGGCGATGACGCTGTTTAAGTTGAGCGTTCCTGCTTGTTGGACAAAATAAACAAGCAGGTAAACTAGCCCCAAGAGACCGATGGTAGTGCCTAACACTTTGCTTTGTTCAATACGCTCTGCTGGTGTTGTCGCCTTTGGTATATCGATAGGTACTTCGTTTAGTTTTGATGCAGAAACGATGATTTGCTCTGACTCTGGCGGGAGTAAAGCGCGGTTGAGTATCGGTAATACGATAAGGAGTGCAATTAATATAATTAAGTTGAACGGTGCAAACAGCGTTGATTCAGTGTTGATGATTCCTATCAAATCGCTAGTGAAATGGGATGGTGTAGCGATAGTAAGCGGCACTGATCCGGAAAGACCACCGTGCCAAACAATAAATCCCGAATAACTGCTGGCAATCAGTACTCGATAGTCAACGGTTACACGTTGCGCAAGGGCTTTGGCAAAGAGCACGCCAACAACAAGACCAAATCCCCAATTGATCCAACTAGCAAGCATAGAAACGACGGTGACCAGCAGAATCGCTTGACCACCACTTTTGGGTTTTTCAGCAATTGCATCAAGGAGTTTGATACATGCAGGGGTATTGGCTAACATGTAACCACATAGCAGGACGAGCACCATTTGCATTGAAAAGGTGAGTAGATTCCAAAAGCCACTCCCCCATATTTGCAAGACGTCAAGAGCTGAAGTGGGCGTAGCGAGCGTCGCAATCGCTAAGACCATGAAGGTGAGCAAGATAACGAAAACAAATGGGTCTGGTAAAAAGCGCTCCACACATTTTGTGAAAGGCTTTGCGATGTGGTTGAGCATATTGAGCAAATCCTGTTACTTTTGACTAATAATTAGTAAAACACACAAGGAATATCATTATTAGTGTTTTTATTATTTTAAATCATGTTGATTTTAAAGGAGTTTAAGAGTTGGCATGAAAACTGTAAACATTCCAATAAACGTAAAGAAAACAAAGTAAGAATAGTGAGGTTACTATGGCAGGACAAGGTTCAGGCGGAAATGTATTGGCTGCAATCTGTAATGTGTTTTTTCCAGGGTTAGGGCAACTCGTTCAAGGTCGTGTTTTAGCTGCTTTGATCTTCGCCATTGTTTTTGTTGGTGGTGCGGCGTTGTGGTGGCTAGTTGTTCCAGGCATTATTGCTGCAATTGTCTATGTGTGGGCAATCATTGATGCAGCCAAGTATGACCCGAATCGATAGCGATGATGATAGGGTGTGCAAAGAGTTAGGCGAGTAAAACGGCCTAGCTCAATGCCGACCACATTAGGGTGTTAAAATACTTATCCAACCACTGAGTGTTAACGCACTTAACATAGTTGAAAGTACCACTCCTCCAGCCAATTGAGGCTGCATAGTATTAAGCTGACGTGAAACTAAATAAGCGTTAACGCCAAGTGGCGCTGCACTCATGAGTGTGACCACTGCAATTTGTTGTGATGTTAGCGCGAATCCATATTTAGCCAGAGCAAAGACACTTGCAGGTAAAAGTATCAATTTAATGAGACTGATTAATGCCGCTTCTTTCCACATAGATCCAATTTGGTAGTAGCTTAGGTTAGCACCTAAGACAAACAGTGCGCCTGCCAGCGCAGGTTGTCCAGCCAAAGTCATGGCATCAAGCAACACAGATGGGAAAGGTGGCAAGAGCAAATTAGCTAAAATACCTAAAGTGATGCTGGCTACAATGGGATTTTTCACCAAAGAAGACATTATTTGCCGTTTACTTGCTTCTGGGTTGCGAGCAAGTAAAAAGGTCATTGCAAACAGCAACGCACTGTGAAAAGTAATGATGACAAACACCATTGCACCAGCTTCTAAACCAAATTGCAGCAAGATAACTGGGAGCGCCACAAGCACGGTATTTGAGTAAGTACACCCCAACGCAAAAACCGCCATATCGACTTTTTTATAGGCTAACACCATGCTTCCTATTGCGTATACGATGACAAACGTGAGCACCACAGGTACATAGAAAGACAACATGCTCGCGAGATTCAATTGCGCGTGAAGATCCGCTTTCAACATATTGGTAAACAAAAAGATGGGCAGGATTAAATTAAAAATAAAATGGCGTATCCCATCGAGTTGAGCTGTGTTTACCCAAAGGCGTTTTGAACTGATAAAGCCAAATAACACGATAAAGGCGAGTGGGAAAATAGTGCTGAATGCGCTCATTTATATAGCTTGAATGGAGTTTTAATTATTATCCCAATCGAACATTGAAGTAGCAAGCAAAAGGCTATTTGCGTGAATAACTTGCCAAAAAAAGTGATAAACATATTTGATTATTCAATCTGTCTTTCTCGCAAGTGGCAAAGTGTTGACCTTCAAACCATGCTTTAGTAAGTCAGGCTTTTGGGTTCGAACAGGTGGGACTGCACACAGGAGTAAGCTACAATGCGCATCCATTTTTCGAGGAAGTTGTATGGAATATCAATTCATTCGAGATCCCCTCTTTGGGATCCGCTGTAAAATGACCGACGAGCACGTCTTAGTAGGGCGCTGGTTAAGCGATGAAATTGGCCCTGAGCGCGTTGCAGAAGTGGTCAAATGGATTGAACTAGTTGAACGTGAGCCTCAAACGCTGGTGGACATGGGGTCGGAAATACGTTTGACCTTAACTCGGCAAGAAGCATTATTAGAATCACATGCGTTATTCATGGACGACGAGAGCCTGCTAGATGCTTATCGAGATGATCAGCTTGAATTTGATGAAGAAGGATTAGTTGCGGCGTGTGGTTTTGAAGACTTCAAAGCGCTGATCCACGATTTCTCTGAATTCATCTCGAAGCGCTAGCGACGAGATGAATCAATACAGCCTTTTTATTGTGGTGGCTGTCCGTAGATCTGTTCCGCACGATTGAACAAAACCCAAGATGTAAGAATGTATTTGTCATTCGATTTAGGCATGTTTCCGCGGTGCGTATGCGTGAAGTAAGCAGGTGCAATCACCATTGAGCCTTTCACAGGTTTCAACTTTCTTTGCTGGTAAAAGAACTCAGTCTCTCCACCTTCTTCAACATCATTTAAATAAAACATAAACAAAACTACGCGATGCAATGCTTCGTTGTGCCCAAGTTGCGGATAAACCTCACTGTGCCAGTAAGGATAACCACCTTGATTAATCGGATATTTTTGTGCCTGTATCGGCCCTAAGCGGAATAACTGCTGCGTCAGTATGGGAAGCTGAGGTTTGGCCACTTCTTCAAAGTTATCAGCGGTAATGTCAACGGGTTGGCCTGTTTGTGGATGATACACTTTCAGTCCAAATGCTCCGATCATCATAAAAAAGTGTTCTTCAATGTATTCAAATAGGTATTTTGCCGTAACTTGTTGAATGTGTGTCAGTTGCTTGGCATAGTCAGGGAAAGAATTTAAATACAAATCCTGACTGACTTTTTTACTCGTATCAATGCCGCCAGAAGTACGGCCTTGAGTGATATGCGGGGAGTTATCAAATGTTTGAACGAATTGATCGCAAAAGTCTGCGCTTAACGCATTTTCGTAAATACGAATAAAATCAGTCATAAGAACCTAACTTGTTATTGGAATTTTTATGTATAAATTGATGGAACAAGTACACCCTCGTTTTAGCGAAACGGATGCGCTCGGACACATTAACAATACCGTAGTCCCTGTTTGGTTTGAAGCCGCGCGTACCCCAATCTTCAAAATATTTACACCAAACCTTGATCCAAAGCAGTGGAAGCTCATCATTGCCAAAATCGAAGTCGAGTTCAAAGGCGAACTTTTTTATGGTGAAGAAGTCGAGATCCGAACAGGGATAGAACGTATTGGTAATAGTTCTTATGTGATAGTTCAAGAAGCTTGGCAAGGGGGGCGCGCGTGTGCCGTGGGGAAAACCATTATGGTGCGATATAGTTTTGCAGATAAATCAGCGGTGTCCTTGTCAGAAGAAGAGCGTACGGGACTATCCGCATTCCTCATCTGAGTTTAAATAACGTGCAACTCTCCCTTTGAACATTTCGGGAGAATTGCACCCTTGCCAATCGTAGGCTCTACGCATTATTTAGGTTGCTTGAACTGGTGACCAAGCGCCGCGGAAATGCACGGTTTGACTTCGTATCGGTATCGCAAAGGTTGCGTTGAGTCTCGGAAAATTTCAACTATCTCAAAATCATTTAATTCCACAATACGACTCTGTGTATCATGCTCACAACGTGACTTTTCATCGGCTTCCTGAAAATAAACGAAATTCGCGATGAACTGTTTTATATGTTGGTCGTAGGCTTGCCCTTTTTGGCGGATCTTTGAGTTTCGTTCGCGTACTTTGTCCAATTTCAACTGGTTCGCACTGACGTTTTCCGGCTGGGGAGTTGGTGAGTCCTCTGATTGTAATTGAACATCTAAACTGATACCGAGCGGTTCTTCAGGTTCAGCGTCTTGTGGAGCATCCTCATTATTGACATCAATAACCCCATCAAAACCTCGCGCAATTCCGCTCAGCGTTTCATTTATACTGGTTGATAAGCCGCTCTCTTGTGTCATGGTCACTGCAGCCGCTAACAACGTTAGGCTAAATCCATAACGCACAATGCCGGTGATAAATGGAAAACGATAATCTGGTGAATGAAAATATTCATGGACACCTAATGGTCTTAATATGAGCAAGGCTAAAAGATACAGCGGCATAGCCAATTGCGTAATCAATAAGACAAACAAAGTGGTGATGGCAAACCATGAAGGGATGGAAAGTAATAGTGCCATATTGTGACTGTAGGGAAATTTGTCTGCATTTAGGCCAGTGATATCGTTGATCATGCCTGCAGCTTGAACTAAGGCATAATTGGCGACAAAGGCATAAAACAACAAGATGATTGCTTTACCCGGTAAACTTTCCCAAAAATGGTAGAAGCGAGGCCAAAATTCAACAACGAGCGCAATGAGTGCAATGAACAGTGCAAAATTTATAAAAGGATTCGAAAAAGTGGGTGGTGTCTCGTCCATCACTGGCAAATCGACAAACAACCCGTTAAGACAAATCATCAAAGCTGAAAAGTAACAACGTTGTGGAAATGTGAGGCTAAGCCAAAAAGATTTTATGCGGACGAGTCCAAATCGACTCGACCAGCGTTTTATGGGAGCGAGCAAGCGCATCATGTCATCCCTGTTTTTTTATTATGATGCGCTCATCTTAGGGTCTTAAAGTAGGGGTTTCAAGTATTTCCCTGTGTGAGATTGAGGACAATCAGCAACTGCCTCAGGTGTGCCCGAGATTAAGATCTGCCCTCCACCTGAACCGCCTTCTGGACCCAAATCAACAATCCAATCTGCCGTTTTAATCACATCAAGGTTGTGCTCAATAACGACAATTGTATTTCCATGGTCACGCAATCGATGCAATACGGTTAACAGTTGAGCGATGTCGTGGAAATGAAGACCCGTGGTTGGTTCATCCAATATGTATAGCGTCTTACCGGTATCACGTTTAGACAACTCTCTTGCCAGTTTTACACGCTGTGCTTCACCACCAGACAAGGTTGTTGCTGCTTGACCCAAGCGAATGTAAGACAAGCCAACGTCCATCAACGTTTTCAACTTCCGATGGATAGCTGGAATGTTAGTAAAGAACTCACATGCATCTTCGACCGTCATCTCAAGGACTTCGTGAATATTCTTACCTTTGTACAAGACTTCTAATGTTTCACGGTTATAGCGTTTACCCGTACAGACATCACAAGGTACATAAACATCAGGCAAAAAGTGCATTTCAACTTTGATCACGCCATCACCCTGACATGCTTCGCGGCGTCCGCCTTTGACGTTAAAGCTAAAGCGCCCAACTTTGTAACCGCGAGAGCGAGCTTCTTGGGTGCCTGCAAACAATTCTCGGATCCCAGTAAAAATTCCGGTGTAAGTTGCAGGATTAGATCGTGGTGTACGACCGATAGGGCTTTGATCAATGTCGATCACTTTGTCGAAATGATCGAGGCCTTTAATTTCTTTGTACGGTGCAGGCTCCGCGGTCGTTGCCCCGTTTAATTCTGTCTGCGCAAGCTGATACAACGTGTCGTTAATTAACGTTGATTTACCTGAACCAGATACACCCGTAACACACGTCATTAAACCGACGGGTAACTTTACATCAACGTTTTTCAAGTTGTTGCCACTTGCACCAAATAGTTCAAGCCATTTATCACTTGGTGCGTTGCGCTCTTTTGGTACTTCAATGCATTTAGTGCCAACAAGATATTGCCCAGTTAGAGAGTCTTTACATGCCATGATGTCATCACGAGAACCTTCCGCTACAACACGACCACCATGCACGCCAGCTCCTGGGCCAATATCGATAATATGGTCTGCCGCACGAATTGCATCTTCGTCGTGTTCAACGACAATGACGGTATTGCCAAGATCTCGAAGGTGCGTCAATGTGCTGAGTAGTCTGTCGTTATCACGTTGGTGTAAACCAATAGATGGTTCGTCTAGCACGTACATTACGCCAACGGTTCCAGCTCCTATTTGACTGGCAAGTCGAATACGCTGTGCCTCACCACCCGAAAGGGTTTCGGCACTGCGTTCGAGCGACAGGTAATTGAGGCCAACGTTGACCAAAAAGCTCAATCGATCTCGGATCTCTTTTAATATTTTCTCAGCAATTTGTGCTTTTTGACCGGTAAGCTGAATTTCGGTGAAAAACTGCAATGCGTCACCAATGCTCATTAACGTGACCGTTGGTAAGTTTGTTTTACCGATGAAAACATGGCGAGCTTCTTCACGTAGTCGAGAACCGTGACAGGTTGGACACGCTTGTGAGGTTTGGTATTTTGCCAGTTCTTCACGCACCGAATTCGATTCTGTTTCGTGATAACGGCGCTGCATGTTGTTCAAGATGCCTTCGAACTCATGATGGCGCGTTAATACATCGCCACGGTCATTCCGATAGTGAAAGGCTAATTTCGTTTTTCCACTGCCTTCGAGCACGACTTTTTGCGCTGCTGTAGGTAGTGAGTTAAACGGCGTATCTAGATCAAAATCGTAGTGTTCCGCGACAGATTGCAACATCTGAAAATAGTAGAAACTGCGTTTATCCCAGCCTTTGACTGCGCCTCCCGCTAAACTCAGTTCAGGATTATGAACAACACGTCTGGGATCAAAGTATTGTCTCACACCAAGGCCATCACAGCTTTGACAAGCACCTGCTGGGTTATTGAATGAGAACAAACGAGGCTCTAATTCTGTCATTGCATACCCACAAGTTGGGCAAGCAAAGTTCGCTGAAAACACCATTTCTTCGGAGAGTGATTCATCCATCGCGGCGATTTGTGCAATGCCACCAGATAACTCAAGTGCAGTCTCGAAAGACTCAGCCAAGCGTTGTTGTAAATCGGCTTTTACTTTAAATCGGTCAACAACCACTTCGATGGTGTGTTTTTTGTGAAGTTCAAGCGTTGGCGGATCGGATAAATCACACACTTCACCGTCAATTCGGGCACGAATATAACCCTGTGCAGCGAGCTGTTCTAACAATTTGACGTGCTCGCCTTTTCGCTCTTTAACCACCGGAGCAAGGAGCATTAATTTACTGCCTTCAGGCAGTGCAAGTACACTATCGACCATTTGTGACACTGTTTGTGCTGATAATGGCAGGTCATGCGTAGGACAGCGTGGCTCGCCCACGCGGGCAAACAGTAGACGTAAGTAATCGTATATTTCAGTAATAGTGCCCACTGTTGAGCGAGGGTTATGAGACGTGGATTTCTGTTCGATTGAAATGGCGGGAGAAAGCCCTTCAATATGGTCAACATCGGGCTTTTCCATCAAGGATAAAAATTGTCGAGCATAGGCGGAAAGCGACTCGACGTAGCGACGTTGTCCTTCAGCATAAAGGGTATCGAATGCAAGCGACGATTTACCCGAACCAGATAGGCCGGTTATCACTATAAGTTTATCACGAGGGATCGTCAGTGAAATGTCTTTCAAGTTGTGCGTTCTAGCACCACGTACTTCAATATTGTCCATGTTGACCTTGTATATTACTGAAACGTATAACTGTGATTTTGTACAGTATCGCATACTTTTTGAAAAAGTAGAGACTCTTTTTAAAAACCAACTAAGCTATTTAATAGAGTGAGTTAAACTACGACAAATAGATGTACCGAATTATTTTATTTGCGTGTTTTGTTTTCGTATTTAGCAGTTATGGCTGCGAAATAACAGTTCGTTTTGAACGATACGGAGTACAAGCGCAAAAAGATCCTGAATTGGGTTGGCATGGCCTTGATGTTGATTTTGCCAAAGCGTTACTTGAAAAAGCGGGTTGCAAATATCGTTTTGTCAGCACGCCTTGGGGTCGTGCAATTAAAATGCTGGAACTAGGTGATTTAGATCTTGTTTTGAGTGTGAGTGATAATCCAAAGAGACGCGCTTTTGCGTATTTTGTCGGCCCTCAACGTATGGAAAATATTGTCTTCGCAGTACATCGAGACGCTCCGGTTGAGTTGAATTCAATGGAGCAATTATTTGCGCTTGATAGGCCAGTGGCAATTCAGCGTGGGGCATTTTACGGTCAAAATTTTGAGACTCATTTAGCGGCGCTGAAAGATCCAGAACAGCAATTTATCTATGTTGCGGACAATAACGTTAAGATTAACTTGCTTAAAAATCAGCGTATCAGCGGTTTTCTAGAAGAAAAATACAACTTACTTTATCAGATAGAAAATAATCCAAACTTTTCAGAGGTGAGGATCAATACATTTATCGTGAATCAGGAGTCCGTGTATTACGCGTTTAGTAAAAAGTCCATCACGCCAGAACAACTCACGCAGTTTGAAGCAGCCTACATTGCGTTACAAAAAAGTGGTGAACTCAAAGCGATTTTGAAGAAGTACAAGCTAGATTAATTGTGTTAGACTAATCGCCGCTTTTTAAAACAGTAAACAATTCGGTAATTATGTCGTCAGCTGCGCTTAATCAATTGGAAAAACGCGCTGCCATTTCATTGGCCAGTGTTTTTGCGTTTCGAATGTTAGGTTTGTTCATGCTCATGCCGGTATTGGCAGTGTATGGACAACATTATCAAGATGTTTCCCCTCTGTGGATTGGTATTGCTATTGGCGCTTATGGCCTTACACAAGCGTTGCTTCAAATCCCAATGGGATGGTTATCCGATAGACTTGGGCGAAAGCCAGTTATCGTGGGCGGCCTCTGTGTTTTTGCGCTTGGTTCCGTTATTGCCGCGATGGCTGAATCCATTCATTGGGTCGCAGTCGGACGTGCATTGCAAGGGATGGGCGCTATCGCGAGTGCTTTGTTAGCATTGGCGGCAGATTTGAGTCGCGACGAGCAAAGGCCAAAAGTTATGGCCGTGATTGGTATGTGCATTGGCATGAGTTTCGCCGTTGCCATGTTACTTGGGCCGATGGTAGCAGCATCGTTTGGTGTTACAGGCGTATTTTGGCTGACAGCCGCGTTGGCACTTTTAGGTATAGGTATTATTTTGTTCCTTGTGCCCAATGCGGTTAGCCGAGCACCAAAAGGTGACACCGTTGCAAGTATCAGTGCAATTAAGCAGCTTATTAGAGATGGACAACTGATCCGCCTTGATTTTGGGGTACTCTTGTTGCATTTAACCATGACGACCCTGTTTGTATCTTTACCGGGGCAATTGATAAAAGATGGGCTTGCTGCAGAATCTCATTGGAAATTGTACATTCCCGTCTTTCTACTGGCGTTCGTGCTCATGGCCCCGATGATGGTTATCGCCATCAAAAAACAACAGGAACGCGCCGTTTTCCTATTGTGTATATCACTGCTCGTTTTGAGTACCGGATTGCTGAGCGTGCTGGCTACAAACGTTTGGGCAATTGCAGGCTGTTTGCTGATTTATTTCATTGCATTTAACTTTCTTGAAGCAACCATGCCAGCACTTGTATCTCGCTTAGCGCCAGCTGCACAAAAGGGCGCGGCAATGGGGATATTTTCCTCTGGCCAATTCTTCGGAGCGTTTTTAGGTGGGATGCTCGGTGGAGTGTTGGCGCAATATTTTAATGCGCAGATGGTGTTTGCGGCTTCGGCTATGGTTGGGTTAATATGGTTACTTATTGCTTGGGGAATGCAAATCCCTCAACGTAGCAAAGTGATCAATATTTTGGCCGATATCGCCAATGATAAGGCCGCACAAGAGCTTGCTGCGAAACTTGTCGCGCTACCAGGTGTATTGGAAGCGACAGTAGTGAACGAAGAAAATCGTTGCTATTTAAAAGTGGATGAAAAAGAGTTTGATTTAAACGCGGCAAGACAACTTGCTGGGTTAAGCTAATTTAGTTTGAGGAGACGGTGCCATGGCACGTGGTGTAAATAAAGTCATTTTGGTTGGTAACTTAGGCCAAGATCCAGAAGTGCGTTATATGCCAAATGGCAATGGTGTTGCGACGATCAGTATCGCGACAACGGATAGCTGGAAAGATAAAAACACGGGTCAAATGCAAGAGCGTACAGAATGGCACCGCGTAGTGTTATTTGGAAAACTTGCAGAAGTGGCTGGTGAATACCTGCGTAAAGGTTCACAAGTGTACATCGAAGGTCGTCTACAAACGCGCAAGTGGACTGATCAAGGTGGTCAAGAACGTTACACGACAGAAATCGTTGTGGACATGGGTGGCCAGATGCAGATGTTAGGCGGTCGTGGTGAAGGTCAATCAGGTGGCGGTTACCAAAATGCGCCTCAGCAATCGGCTCCGCAGCAACAAGGCCATTCAGGTGGTTATGCACCGTCACAGCCAGCTATGCAGTCTCAAGCACCGCAATCTGCACCACAACAAAATCAGTACAATCAAGGTGGTTATAGCAACAACCAAAACCAAGGCGGCTACGCACCAGCGCAAAGTCAACAAGCCTATGGTGGTTTTGCACCTAAGCCACAGCAATCTGGTCCACAAGGTGGCGCGAGCAACCCGATGGAACCACCAATCGATTTTGACGACGATATTCCGTTCTAATCGAGTAATGGATTGAATTTAAAAAAGAGCCAAGCATTTGCTTGGCTCTTTTGTTTTCGCTGCTTGCAGAACGTCCTCTTTTGAACAACACTTAGTAAACACTCACGCAATCTAGGTGCATTATGGCGAGCGATTTTTCGCACATTCGTACACCCGTTTTCACGTCGTTGATCTGGGTTGCTTTCCTGTGTGCATGGGTTGCTTCAAGCGCCTTTCTATACCATTCTCTTCATGCAAAATTACACCAGCAGGGTATTTCGTTAGTAAAAGAAATTGAAGAGGCATCACTGGACCCAAATAACCCATCAGATGTAGACGGAATTCAAACTATTTTAGAGCGCCGTGGCTTTTCGCTAGGTAGTATTGATGAGCAGTCGCAAGATTGGTTTTACAATAACGTGGAACATGAAGTCTTCACTGCGAAAGGGATCACTCTGACGCTCAAACATCCGACGATTGGTATTTACTATGCGCATTGGTTCGTCGTGTTAACCGGTTTGTTCATTGGTGTTGGCTTTGGCCTTTGTCGCTGGAATTTAAGACTCAATAAAAAATTAGCGATAGAGAGTAAGGTCAACGCCAGTCATCTCGTAAATCAATCACCTCAAAAACCAGACAGTGCCGAAACCGTCAATATGCTGTTGGTGGAACAATATGGCTTGTTCAGCCTTGTGAACTTTGACGTTAAATTACCGGAAGAGTGCGATGCTGAAACGTATTTTAAAGTCGTGTTGGCAAAGGCATTTACAAAATATCAGAAATGCCGTGTACGTTATTTAAATGATGGACTACTCGCTATAACGTTTCCGGTGGTACCTAAACCTGAAATACAGGATATGACCGCCGTTATTCATGAGCAGATATTCAAATCGCTGCGCAAATTTCGTCATGATTTGTCGCGTAAAGCCGTTAAAGTTGGCACATGCTACTATCCACATAAAGCAGAACAAGCCAAAGTGTATCAGTTGGCTCGGTCTGCTTTAGCTATCGCAACAAATAATCTCTGGCACCATTATCATTGCCAGCCTTTGAATCACACACAGAGTGAATTGTTTGAAGAGCAACAAGAAGTGCTTAACTACATTACTCGTGGCCGTTTTTTACTGCTGTTTCAACCACTCATTGGATTTGATCAACAGGATATCGTAGCAAGCGAAGCATTATTGCGTGTTCGGCACAGTAAAATAGGATTGATGTCTGCTAAACAATTTATCGTACACGTTCAAGAGCCGACCCATTTTATTGAACTAGATAAGCACGTCATTGGGCAGGTATTTAACCTGTTGAATAAAGAGCCATCAAACTTAGATGTCCATATTAATATTCATTGCATGAGCTGGTGTAGTAGTGATTTTAGGAGCTGGCTTTTGGCGCAATTAGCGGATTTTAAATATGCGTATCGTCTCGTGTTCGAAATCGCCGCGTTTGATTTCTACCAGTACAGTATCCAACTGCACGACATTTTTTGTGCATTACAAAAGTCAGGTGCACGTGTCATGGTTGATCATATCGAAAAACCTCTCGAAGTGAGTCGCTTTCGAGCGCTTCCTGCGGTCGTCGGCCTTAAACTGAGTGTTGAGTTAGTGCACAACATAGAAGTAGACCTGCAACGTCAGCGGTTGGTTAGAGAGATCGTGACCCAAGCGAAATTACTGAAGTTACCCGTTTTTGCTATCGGAGTTGAAACGCATCAAACACTTCTGTGTTTGCAGAAATTAGGCATAAAAGGCGCACAAGGGCACTACTTTAGTGAGCCGCTTCAGCAATTCTCTGATTCCGATCTTATATCAGGCCACGATACTTAAGCCCCATTAATCCCTGTAAACCGCCAGTGTGAACTGCGCAAATCGTGGTTTCAGGTGCGAAATAGTCAGCTTGGATGAGTTGCCAGAGTCCGTAAAACAGCTTACCTGTGTATATTGGTTCTATCGGGATATGATGTTGTTCGGTAAAAGCTTGGCAAAATGCCCACAATTCGGGTGTAAAGCGCCCATACCCACCCGCGTGAAATTGCTCAAAGAGTTGCCAATGTGAGTGTTGATGTAATTCTGGATATTTTTCGAGTATTTCGTCCTGCAAATGTTCATCTTTTAGAACAGCAAAGCCTAAAACACGCTTCGTTGCTTGCAACCCAAGCGCTAAACCTGCAAGGGTACCGCCACTACCGACTGCGCATGCAACGGTATCGCAAGGAGGTAAACTTGCAGCCAGTTCCAGCAATCCAGGTAGTGCTAATTGGTTACTGCCACCTTCTGGTACGACCCAGTAGTGAGGAAAGGATTGTTTGAGTTCTTGCAAATATTCATCTTCATATCGACGACGGTATGTCTTTCGGTCGACAGCAATTAATCGTGCCCCACACGCTTTTGCAATTTTGAGAGTCGGGTTATTGGCGTCAAGAGGTGTTCCTCGGACAATGATTACACTGTCAAGTCCAGCCAATTTACAAGCCATGGCTGTTGCATACAGATGATTTGAAAATGTACCGCCAAACGTGAGCAAACCTTGATATTGCTGTTGTTTTGCATGCTCAATGTTGTATTTCAGTTTGCGAAGTTTATTCCCACTGATGACAGGATGATTGAGATCGTCGCGTTTCACCAATAATCGAATTTTTTTCTCACTAAGCAAGGGAGATTGTAATACTTGTATGGGAGATTCAGGGTATGACAGCATCAGTTGTTAATTTTTATAAAGTCTCAGCGGAAGTTTAGCAAAATAAACGTGCATAAATGTGGAAAATTTCCCGACAAAACTGGTCAGACGTAGGCTAATGGTTGTAAACTCAGATATTAATTGTGCAAAGCTTGTGTTTTAGGCGTTAAGTACATAGCATAAAGCCCTAATTATAAAAAATAACAATGACCAAATAATTGCCGCTTTTGGGAATGGAAACTATGCGAATTGCTCCTTTATCTCTTTTCGTGACTGCAGCATTGCTGGCGACTAGTGCCTTTGCTCAGGACACTGCCACAGTGAATGCAATCGAGTCTGAATTAACAGCTAAACAAGCTGAATTAGACAATTTTACCACGGTGTTGGATAAGCATATTGCTGAAGAAACCCGTTTACAAAGCCAATTAGGCTTGCTCAGAAAGCGTTCTACAGAGCTTGAAAAAGAGAAAAATCAAGCGCTTGATGCAATGAACGAAATGTATCGTCGTATGATTGACGATCCAAATCTAGATATCTCTGCGGCACAAACGAGATACCAGCAATCAGTAGCAACCCACAAACAGAACAAAGATGACATTGCGATGCAACTGGCGGCAATTGCGGCGCAACGTAAAGAAATTGAGCAAATTCGAGTAGCAAAACATACGCTAGTCAACACTTTAGAGAATCTAAAAGATCAACTTAGCACGGCTCGAGTTGAGCGTCTTCGTAATGAATTTACACGCGAAGGTACGTTAGAAGTTGAACACACTATAAATTGTAAACGTACTGAAACCTTGGCCGCGTGTGAGCAACGAGGCCAGCAGTTAGGTCTACAAAAAGCAACAAAGCGATTTATCGATCAAATCTTTGCTAACCTGACGGAACAACGAGTTGTAGAGCCAAAACGCAACATTGCCGGTGCACAAGTTCAAGTGATGAGCAGCCATGTAGTGAACAGTGCTTTCAGTGGCCAAGGTAACTACACCGTCAATTTGAGTGTCACCATGCGTGGCGATGTAAACGGCAGTCGACTGTGTGGTTTACTGAACATCGACAATCGATTCTGTTCAGAATATGGCCAGCCACTTGCAATTGGTTATCAATCACTTTACCCGACGACCTACAGCGATGCTCAGCTCAGTTTCCCTGAAGACGCACCTGTTGCCCCCGCTTCAAACACCTCAGATACCGTGAGCGTTGCAAAAATGGAGGTGGCACCCATTGTCGAAACTTCACTAAAAAAGTCTGAACCTCTACCTGAAAAAAAAACGACGGTAGAGTTTACAGTTCGATCTAATGTTTTCGATGATGAAGTGTTTATTAATGGGGTGAGTTACGGCTCTACTAAGCTTGTCACAAGCCTTGCTCCGGGAATGTATTCTCTCGAAGTAAGAAAACTCGGTTATGAAACCTATTCAGCACAAGTCGATTTACGTAAAGCACGTACATTGAATGTTAAACTATTAAAAAAACCTGAGTTGATTGCAGCTCCCACACCAAAAAAAGTTGAGCCAATTGTCGCCACAGCGGACAACACACCTAAAAATCAAACGGTTGTGATCCCTGCAGGTAAGTTCATGATGGGCGATTTGACAGGCAATGGACTGGCAAATGAACGTCCAGTTGTTGAAAAAGTGCTTAGTCATTCATTTTCTATGCAAAGTACAGAAGTTACAGTAGCGCAATTTCGTCAATTTATTGAGCGTTCAAGCTTTGTAACCGATGCGGAGAAAGGCCGAGGTTGTGCGCACTACAAAAATGGTGAACCAGTTTGGGACATTGATTACAACTGGAAAAATCCAGGTTACGAGCAAAAAGATTCCTTTCCAGTTGTTTGCGTTTCATATGAAGATGCAAAGGCGTTTGCGGATTGGCTAACGGCTGAATCGGGTGAACAATATCGTTTACCAAACGAAGTTGAGTGGGAATACGCCGCGCGTGCAGGTTCAAGTGCCGAGTACCCGTGGGGTAATGAAATTGGTCGCAATCTAGCAAACTGTGGTTGGTGTGGCAGCGAGTGGTCGAATATAAGCCCTTCTCCCGTCAGTGAGTTTTCACCCAACGCTTATGGGTTATATGATACGGTTGGTAATGTTTGGGAGTGGACGCAAAAGCGTGCATCGCAAGAAGACGTTACGGTCCGAGGCGGAGCATGGAATTTCGCGCCAAGCTTAGCACGTGTTTCAACTCGCTTAACGCTTGCGCCTGATTTCAGAGCGAATTACATCGGCTTTAGGTTGATAAAAGAAAGATAAAAACACTTGTTTTTCGACAGGGTAGGAAGGCAACGAAAGTTGCCAATGGTTAAGAATTCAAAGGTTGTTCAGCCTCATGTTTAAAAAATTACGCGGATTATTTTCGAACGATTTGTCGATTGACCTTGGTACGGCAAACACACTTATTTATGTAAAAGAAGAAGGCATTGTACTCAATGAGCCTTCCGTAGTTGCAATCCGTCAAGAACGTGCGGGTGGCCCGAAATCGGTAGCTGCGGTAGGTACCGTCGCGAAACAAATGCTGGGTCGTACACCAGGCAATATCAAAGCGATCCGTCCGATGAAAGACGGTGTCATAGCTGACTTTTACGTCACTGAAAAAATGTTGCAGCACTTCATCAAACAAGTGCATAACAATAACTTTATGCGTCCAAGTCCACGAGTACTCATTTGTGTACCATGTGGTGCAACGCAAGTAGAAAAACGTGCTATCCGTGAATCAGCTATGGGTGCGGGTGCAAGAGAAGTTTACCTAATCGAAGAACCAATGGCAGCCGCGATTGGCGCAGGTTTACCAGTGTCAGAAGCAACAGGCTCTATGGTTGTTGATATTGGTGGTGGTACCACGGAAGTGGCAATTATTTCCCTGAACGGTATTGTGTATTCCTCTTCAGTTCGTATTGGCGGTGATAAGTTTGACGAAGCGATTATCAACTACGTGCGTCGTAATTTCGGTAGTTTGATTGGTGAAGCAACCGCTGAACACATCAAACATGAAATCGGTTCTGCTTGGAAAAGTGAGACACCAATCGAGATTGAAGTACGTGGTCGCAATTTAGCTGAAGGTGTACCTCGTTCATTCATTCTTAATTCGCATGAGATCTTAGATGCATTGCAAGAGCCATTAATGGGGATTGTGAGTGCGGTTCGCGTGGCGCTTGAGCAATCTCCACCGGAACTTGCGTCAGATATTTCCGCACACGGTATGGTACTCACGGGCGGTGGTGCGTTGTTGAAAGATCTTGACCGACTGCTAATGGAAGAAACGGGTATTCCGGTCGTTATCGCTGATGATCCACTGACTTGCGTTGCAAGAGGTGGCGGTAAAGCGCTAGAAATGATAGATATGCACGGTGGCGACGTATTTAGCTACGACTGATGAATCTATTATTTGGCCGAACAATCTCTTTACAACTGCGACTGTCTGTCGCAGTTGTGCTTAGTATTGCACTCATTGTTGGTGACCGTTACACCGTAGGTGGCTCAATGGTCCGAACAGGGTTGAATACGCTAGTTAGTCCCTTGTTATACCTTGCTAATGTGCCTTATGAGCTTCTTAACTTAAGTGTGCAAAATCTACAAACGAAAGAACAATTACGTCTTGAAAACGAACAGCTGAAGGAAAAACAGCTGATGCAAGGCGAGCAATTGCAGCAGTTGGCGTTCTTACTCAAAGAAAATAAAGAATTGCGGGCGCTGCTAGGTTCATCGGCACGAGAAGCTAATCGACGCTTAATTGCGCAAGTGCTATCTGTTCACTCTAATCCTTATAGTCATCAAGTCGTGATCAACCGTGGTACTGTAGATGGTGCTTTCGAAGGTCAGCCTGTGATCGACGAAATGGGCATAGTGGGTCAGCTCTTAAAAGTAGGCACAACGACTTCCCGAGTGATCTTAATGACGGACACTACCCACGCGACGCCGGTTCGTATCTTACGTAATGATGTCCGAACGGTGGTAGAAGGTATCGGTAAGCTTGATAAAATGCGTTTGTCTCATGTACCTCATAGCCTTGATATCCGCATTGGTGACGTACTGGTCACATCAGGACTCGGTGGCACCTTCCCTGAAGGATACCCCGTTGCCGTGGTGACGGAAATTAACCGTGATGAAGGACGTCCGTTTGCACAGGTCTATGCTGAGCCTGTTGCTCAGTTAGATCGTATTCGCCTGTTGGTGCTCTTGTGGAAACAACGAGAGGGGCAGCCATGAAGTCGGCTCATTTTTTAATTTCCGTGTCCGTGTTTGCAGCTTTAGTTATGGCGCTGATGCCATTGCCGCTATCCTTTGAACCGTTTCGTCCCGATTGGGTGCTGCTGGTGCTGATGTATTGGTCACTCGCTGTGCCGCATCGTGTCAATCTAGGATGGGCCTGGATCACCGGTTTGATTATGGATTTAGCCATGGGTTCAACACTTGGTGTGAATTCATTGACGTATTCGGTTTGTATATATATTACCGCTAGCAATTATCAGAAAATTCGCAACTTTTCAATTTGGCAGCAAGCGGTGCTTATTGGGTTGTTCTTAACGCTTTATCATTTACTGCAATTCTGGCTCAATCATTTTTTAATGGATATCTTTTTTAATCCGCAATATTTGTGGCCTGCAGGGGTGGGTATGCTTTGTTGGCCTTGGGTCTTTTTGTTATTAAGAAAATACCGTCGTCATTTTAGGATCCGTTAATGGCTCGAAAAATCTATTTAGCGTCAGCTTCACCTCGTCGTCGAGAGCTTGTGGAGCAACTTGGCTATCAATTTGAACAATTCTCCGTAGATGCCGATGAAAGTTTACTTGATTCTGAATCCCCTCGCGAATACGTTGAACGTTTAGCTCGTTTGAAGGCCGAATCAGGTGTTGCGCTTGGTTACACGAGTTACCCTGTACTTGGTAGCGACACCTCTGTTGTTGTGGACGGACAAATTCTTGGGAAACCTGAGAGTTATGAAGACTTTCAACGTATGATGACGCTGCTATCTGGCCGCACCCATGAAGTATTAACTGGTATTGCATTTGCGACTAAGCATTCAACTATCAGTGACGTTGTAGTGACTCAAGTCACGTTCAAAGCATTGACCGAAGCCGAGGTTGAGTCTTACTGGCAAACAGGTGAGCCTGCGGATAAAGCCGGTGGATATGGAATTCAGGGGTTTGGCGGCCGATTTGTCACCAATCTCGAAGGTAGCTATTTTGCGGTGATGGGCTTACCTTTATATGAAACGGATAGGCTGTTAACACGTTTTTTAGCGGAGGCGAAATGAGTAGTGAACTACTGATAAACGTCACACCCAGTGAGTGCCGAGTCGCTTTAATCGAGAATGGGGTGTTACAAGAGGTTCAAGTTGAGCGTCAGGGAAATCTGGGTATTGTCGGCAATATTTATCTAGGCAAAGTAAGCCGTGTGTTACCAGGTATGCAAGCCGCATTTGTCGATATTGGGCTTGAGAAAGCCGCATTTCTTCATGCATCAGATATTGTGAACAGTGCGTCTTTCGAAGAAGGCGTGGATGAACAACCTGTAAAAAAAGTGCAGGACATTCGAGAGCTCGTAAAGCAAGGCCAGTTCATTATGGTACAGGTGGTGAAAGATCCACTCGGTACCAAAGGGACTCGATTAACTACGGACATTACTATCCCGTCTCGCTATCTTGTATTTATGCCAGACGCGACGCATGTCGGTGTAAGTCAACGTATCGAAACTGAAGAGGAACGAGGTCGACTCAAAGAAATCGTTCAGGCCTACAATGACGAACAAGGTGGCTTCATTGTGCGCACAGCGGCAGAAGGTGCGACCGAAGCAGAACTCCAACACGATGCTGAGTTTTTGAAAAAAGTATGGACTAAAATCGTCGCAAAACGCAGAAAAACAAGTAAAGCAACGATTTTACATAAAGACCTTACTCTCGCGTTTAGAACCCTTCGGGATTACGTCGGTGAAGATATGGAGCGGATCCGTGTTGATTCTAAATTGACGTATCAAGAGCTGACGCAATTTACAGAAGAATTCGTACCGCAACTGGCAAATGCGTTGGAATATTATCCGGGTGAACGACCAATCTTCGATTTGTTTGATGTTGAAAATGAAATTCAGAAAGCACTCCACCGCAAAGTGGAATTGAAATCAGGCGGCTATCTAATCATCGATCAAACAGAAGCGATGACGACGGTAGATGTCAATACGGGGGCATTTGTTGGTCATCGAAATTTAGAAGAAACCATCTTTAATACCAACGTAGAAGCTACATCGGCGATTGCACGTCAGCTTAGGTTAAGAAATCTAGGTGGTATCATCATTATTGATTTTATCGATATGATTTCGGAAGAACACAAACGTCGTGTATTGCACTCTTTAGATGTTGCGTTGTCAAAGGATAGAGCAAAAGCGAACATTACTGGCCTGTCTGCGCTTGGATTGGTTGAAATGACGCGTAAGCGTACTCGTGAGAGCCTCGAACATATTTTGTGTGATACGTGTCCGGTGTGTTCCGGACGTGGGTCTTTGAAAACGGTGAAGACAGTTTGCTACGAAATATTAAGAGAGATCATGCGTGTGAATCGTGCGTACGATGCGGATAAGTTCATGGTGTATGCCTCTCCAGCGGTGAGCGAAGCCTTGTTGAACGATGAATACCATAATCTCGCAGAGCTCGAGGCTCTTTATAAGTAAGCAAGTGGTTGTTCAAACCGAGAGCTTATACAGCCAAGAACAATTTGATGTCGTTATGATGTAAGTGATTTTGAGAGCATGAAGTTTAGAACCATATCGTTTTATTTACTGCGCAAAGTGTGGCAGCTATTCGCTGTTACGCTTGTGCTGCTTGCGGTGGTTGTTTCTGCTCTCAAATACTCTTTGCCGTACGCTAATGACTATAAGCAAGACATCGAAACGTTGTTGTTTGATGAGTTCGGGGTCGATATTGCTATTGGTTCTATTTCTGCAAGTTGGCAGGGCAATGGCCCTGCATTGGTCTTGGAGGGTTTGTCCTTTGCTGATAACCAGACTTCGCCAATTGCACTTGATATTGAAAACACCAGTTTACATATTAACCTTGTCGAGTCGGTTAAGACTTGGCAACTTAAATCCAATTACTTTGTTTTATCCGGCCTTTCGGCCAACATAGATGCGAGCCGATTCAATTCTGGCAATGGGGAATTTGAACAACAATCCCTTCTTGAAAGCCTTTTCTTGGGTGAGACAGGCCATTTTGAAGTCAAAGACAGCCAGCTCCAAATCAAACTACCAGATGGGAAAAAACGGACGTTATTGGTCGATAGTTTGCTTTGGCAAAACCAGCCTGAACAACATCGAGGCTATGGTAAAATTGCAATTCCGGGAATTTCGGAAGGTGAGTTTACAGCTAACTTAGCACTACATGGCCGCACCTTTGGTGACGTGGCTGGTGATATCTACTTTTCAGCACAAGGTGTTGATGCGGCAACGTGGTTAGGGCCTTGGCTAGATAAAAATAAGCAGCAGGTTAGTACCGACCTTAACGCGACGGCTTGGTTATCGGTGAATTCGGGTCGTTTTTCCACCGCTTTGATGCAATGGCAGCCGAGTTATATTCACTGGCAGCAAGATAATATTGCTCAGGAATTGAGTTTAGATGCGGGTGAAGCGCAAGTTTTCTTTGACCAGAATCAAGGGTGGGATGTCGCAGCATCGGCTTGGCATTTTAGTCATGGAGGCCGCGATTATCCTGCGATTGAATGGCAAGCAAGTCAAAAGCAAGGGAAATTAGACATTTGGCTTAAGTCACTCAGCCTATCACTAGTCAGTGAGTTATTAGACTTCTCAAATCAAGAATCAATCAAAAATACCTTAGCCTTTCAACCGCAAGGAATGGTTTCTGCCGCGAAAATTGAGTGGCAGGACAAAACAAATTGGCAAGCTTATGGTTCGGTTGAGGAATTAGGTTGGCAAAATAGGGATGGTGTGCCTGGCGCGCAAGCGTTATCCGCTGAGATTTTTGCTGTGCCTGAGCGTATTCGACTGGCGGTAAACGGTGAGAACAACCATCTATTGACTGGTAATGTGTTTAGTAAAGCGATGGCTTACGAGCAATTACATGCCGTTATTGAAGCAAGGCAAAGTAGCGAAGGGTGGTCATTGCAAAGTGATGATATTTGGTTTGCAAATAATGAACTGAATTTGGCGGCTGAATGGCGAATGGACCTATTTGGCGAGCAGTTATTTTCACTCTATGCCGAACTGACTGGGGGCGATGGAAAAAATGCCTCTCAGTATTTTCCCATTCCTGTCATGGATGCAAATCTTATCGCTTACTTAAAAGGTGCTATCAAGTCAGGTCAACATCAGCGCTCTCAGATATTACTCAATGGCAATTTAAGTGATTTTCCTTTCTCGGATAATAGTGGGCAGTTTGAAGTTAAATCTGAACTCAATCAGGTTGAATTTGCGTTTGCGCCAGATTGGCCTGCGATTACGAACGCTCAGGTTGAGCTAGATTTTACCGATGAGAAGATGACGATTTTGGCGAAAGATGGGCAATTACTCAATCAAACGATTCATCAACCAGTCACTGTATACATCAATGATTTAATGCATGCCGATCACTTGTATGTAGACATAAAAACCACCACAGAGTCATCAACGCTGCCTCGTTTTTTTTCGCAAACGCCATTAGCAAAACATTTAGATCCCGTATTTGAAGTGATTAAGCCACAAGGTAACGTAAGTGGCGATGTATTGCTAACTGTCGACTTGCGCTCTAGTCATGTGAATGCGGTGGGTAATGTGGATTTTCTCAGTAATACCTTAGAGATAACTCAGCCGGGCATGTCTTTAACCAATGTTTCTGGACGCCTCGACTTTAGTGACGAAAACTTATCAATTTCTGAATTGAGTGGGTTGTGGCGAACGATGCCCATTGTAGTTTCATTAGATGCTCAAACCAAGCAACAAGACTACGTGGTTGCAATTCAAAGTGGGTTGTCAGCTAACCACGAAGAGCTGGACCAAGTAACGAGTGGACTTACCCAAAAGTTTGTTACCGGTGAGACAGAGATCAAGACTGACATAACACTGAACTTTTCACCGACAGGGTTTCATTACACCGCGAAAGCAACGTCAGACCTAAAAGGAATGGCCATTTCATTACCTGAGCCTTACACCAAACGTAGCGATCAAACACAGGCACTTTCTGTGTCGATACAAGGCGACGACATCTCAAATTTAATTACGGCTCAATTGAATAATCAACTGTATTTCAATGGCATTTTAGACAATGCGACAGGCAAAATCAGTAATGCCAATATTGTGGTGGGTAACAAGAATCAAGGGTTGTCAGATGAAGGTCTAGTTGTTTCGGTGAATCAGCCATCATTACAGTTAGAACCATGGTTCCCATTTTTAAAACGATTGATTGACGTTAGTTCAAAACCAAGTGAGCAGGGAATTCTACCGTCACTTACTCGAGTTAATGGCGATTTTAATCAGTTGGATATTGGGCCGCTGCCCTTTAGTGAAGCGCAGTTTGTTCTCAAGCCCGACCCAGATGGTTATGGCGCAACAATAACGGCAAAAGAGTTGCGCGCAAAAGCCACATTGCCGCCGAGTGGCTCTTCAAGACCAATCGGCGTGTTGATTGATTATTTACGTTTACTACCAAAAGAAAATACGACAGAACAACAAGATACGGTTGAGAATTTAGAGTGGTTGACGCACATTCCCGCCGTAGAAGCACAATGTCTAGATTGTAAAATAAAAGGGTATCAACTCGATAAAGTCAGCCTATCGTTATTTGGCGATGGAAAAAATTTGATGATCCCTGAATTGGTTGTTGATAAGAAAGAACATGTTTTGCGTGGTGAAGCAAAGTGGAGCCAAGGCGTATCTGAGTTTAAAGGGAAACTTGAGAGTAAGGATGTGGGGTCATTGTTCGATGAGTTTGATATTACCACTACGGTAAAAGACTCTACGGCGGACGTTAACTTTGCATTGAATTGGCAAGGAGCACCGTATCACGTCGACCTTAATAGTTTAGGTGGAGAAGTGAAATGGCGTCTTGGCGAGGGGCATCTTACCGAAGTCAGTGATGGAGGTGCGCGAGTATTCTCATTGCTCAGCCTTGATTCACTAGTCAGAAAACTCAAACTCGACTTTCGTGATGTGTTTTCAAAAGGCTTTTTCTACAATCAAATAACTGGCTCAATGCAAATAAAGTCAGGGATTGCTTACACTCAAGATACAAAAATGGATGGCGTTCCAGCGGACCTTACCATAAAGGGATACGCGAATTTAGCCACGAGAGAGATAGAATATGATTTATCCGTTGCGCCTCAAGTAACATCGAGTTTACCCGTTATTGTTGCTTGGATGGTTAATCCGGTATCAGGGTTGGCTGCGCTCGCTTTAGATAAAGTCGTACACTCTGCTCGAGTTATATCTGAAATTAAGTTTAAGGTTTCGGGGACAATGGATGAGCCGCATGTGACTGAAATTGATAGGAAAAGTCGCGAGGTGGAATTACCACAAGCCGCACAGAGTCAGCCACCAGAGGAACAGAACGATCCAGCAATCGAGCAACAACAAGATGCAATGGACATGTCGGAACAAACTCAGGGTATTTCATTATGAGTAAGTTAGTTTTTGCGTTACAAATGAACGCCACATGTAATGCTCAAGAAAACATTGATTTTATTGATGAGCAAATTAGTGCGTTGAATTTACAAGAACCAGCACTGATTTGTTTGCCAGAAGCTTGTTTGGCCTTTTGTCGAAACGTTGCCGAGAACCAACAGCTCGCGACTGAACATGAAACGTGGTTAAAGACATTTGGAAAACTGTGTCAGCGTCACAATGTTTGGTTGGCGATTGGTAGTATGCCTGTTCCAGCGCCAGATGGCCGCTATTACGCCGCGTCTATTTTGCTCAATAATGATGGGCAGATTGTCGGCGACTACCATAAATTGCATTTGTTTGATGTAACAGTAGCCGATGGTACAGGTAACTATCATGAATCTAAAGGCACCGCTCCTGGTCAGCATATCCAAGTACTGAAGACACCATTTGGGAAAATTGGTCTCAGTATTTGCTATGACATGCGCTTTCCGAGTTTATTTCAACAGCTACGTGCTTTAGGTGCCGAAATCATCCTAGTCCCAAGCGCGTTTACCACGGTGACGGGCGAGGCTCATTGGCATGTATTATTACGTTCTCGAGCAATTGAAACACAATGTTATGTGATTGCTGCCGCGCAAGTTGGCTTGCATGAAAATGGTCGTCAAACTTATGGGCACACTTTGATAGTCTCCCCATGGGGAAATGTTGTCAGTGAGACTCGGTTCAGGTGTCGGAATGATACAGGCTGAGCTAGACTTTGATAAGTTACAAGAAATCCGCCAAGCCATGCCCTTGGTTAATCACAACCGATTTTTAGAGCAGTTAGTATGAATCAAGTAGAACAGCATTTATTAGCGGACAGTCAGCTCACTCGCGAGCAACTTGCACAAACATTGTCATACATTCATCAACATAGTGTTGATTATGCGGACCTCTATTTTCAATCGAGCTACAACGAAACTTGGGTGCTCGAAGATGGTTTAATTAAAGAAGGCACGTACAACATTGAGCGCGGAGTCGGAGTTCGAGCGGTCAGTGGAGAAAAAACTGGTTTCTCGTACTCAGATGCAATCAACATGGAAGCGCTTAATAAAGCGGCTGAAGCAGCAAGAAGTATTGCCCAAGCTGGCGAAGAGAAACGTATTCAGGTATTTAGCCAAGTTACAGCTCCTGAGCAATTTGCACCAAGACAGCCGATCACAAGCATGACAGACGATGAAAAAGTGCTGTTGCTACGAGAAGTCGAACAGGCAATTCGAGAATTAGCACCAGACGCAGAGCAAGTCGTCAGTTCGATGTCAGCGGTTTATGAAGAAGTACTGATAGCGGCGAGCGATGGTACATTTGCGACAGATATTCGTCCTTTAGTGCGGTTAAATTGTTCTGTGCTACTCAACCGCAATGGTCGCAGAGAACGAGGTAGTGCAGGTGGCGGAGCGCGATTAGATTATGGCTATTTCCGCGAGCTACAAGATGGAAAGCCTCGCTGGTTTGGCTATGTTAAAGAGGCGGTACGTCAAGCTGAAGTGAATTTAGAAGCCATAGACGCGCCAGCGGGTACGATGCCAGTGGTTTTAGGTTCAGGGTGGCCTGGCGTGCTACTTCATGAAGCGGTTGGACATGGTTTAGAAGGGGACTTTAACCGCAAAGGTGCTTCAGCGTTTAGTGGGCGAATCGGCGAGAAAGTCGCATCTTCACTTTGCACCGTGGTGGATGATGGCACTCTTGTCGATCGCCGAGGATCACTCAATGTCGATGATGAGGGAACGCCTGCTGGTTACAACGTACTCATTGAAAATGGCATCCTGAAAGGGTACATGCAAGACAAGCTCAATGCTCGACTCATGGGGGTTAACCCGACGGGCAATGCTCGTAGAGAATCCTATGCGCACCTGCCTATGCCACGTATGACGAACACTTACATGTTGCCAGGTCAACACAGCCAAGAAGAAATCATTTCTACAGTGAAAAAAGGGATTTTTGCGAGCAATTTTGGTGGTGGTCAGGTTGATATTACATCGGGTAAATTTGTTTTCTCTGCATCAGAGGCCTACTTAATTGAAGATGGCAAAGTAACTCGTCCAATCAAAGGAGCAACGCTGATTGGCAATGGTCCGGATGTTATGCAGAAAATTTCGATGGTAGGGAATGATTTGCAATTAGACAAAGGCGTTGGAGTTTGCGGCAAAGATGGCCAAAGTGTTCCCGTTGGCGTTGGGCAGCCAAGTTTGAAAATTGATGAAATCACGGTCGGTGGAACCGCTTAACGACTAACTGAAAACCCCGCTCTCGCGGGGTTTTTAGTTAGAATATCTCACAGTCATTTGCCCTACGGCATAATGACTTCTTTGATGTACTGAAACAGTTCTTTGTAGCCTTTTGCTGGTTTTTCCGCTGCCGCTTCTTTTTTCGCTTGGCGAATTAACTGACGCAATTTTTGGCGTTCGAGCGAGGGATATTTATCTAACAATTCATTCGCTTTTTCGTCGCCAGTTGAAATTAATTCGTTGCGAATACGCTCAATTTTGTTCATCAACACGTCTGCTTGATTGTTCTTATTTAAAAGTAAATCAATCATCGCTTGGATATCAGGAACATTATCGGTTTCACGTAATGTTTTTGATATGTAACTCATATGGCGGCGTAAAGCTTCATGTTTACCTTGAAGTTTGTCGGCTAAAGCCATTGCTTCAACAAGCGCTGGAGACAAAGGTAACTTCTCTCGTTGCTTCTTACTTAAACCAACAATATCAACACCCAGTTGAAACAGTTCTTGTGCATCGCGCTTTAATTCGCTTTTTGAAACGTAGATGATCTCTTCTTCGACTTCAAACGGATCGGGACGTTTTCTCGCCATGATAAATTGCCAAATAGAATACTTATTGGCAAGTATACCAAACCCATTACCACTTTGCTTCTGTGTTGTAGAAATGTCGGCTTTAAATACTCTAGGTAAAATCTTATTTGTTGTTCCTAAGGCCGAAATGAGAGATGTGTGGTAGCATTAAAAGAGAAAGTTTAAATATGGAATATGCCATGAACCAAACACGAAACGCGCCTATTTATCAACGTATTGAAGAAGTTAAACAAGCTGTATCCGAAGCGTTGGACTATGCAACCTCATTGGGCGCAACTGCGGCAGAAGCCGCAATGTCGAGCACCTCAGGTTTGTCTGTGAGCACTCGTTTGGGCGAAGTGGATACCATCGAATTTAATCAAGATGGTGGGTTAGGCATATCCGTTTACGTAGGCAACCATAAAGGTTCAGCTTCTACTGCCGATTTAAGTCCTTCTGCGCTTAAATCGGTGGTAAAAAAGGCTGTTGAAATAGCGAAATATACGTCTGATGATCCTTGTAACGGTCTGGCGGATAAAGCGCTGATGGCGTTTGACTATCCTGATTTAGATTTGTTTCATCCAGAAGATATATCGCCTGAGCAAGGTATCGCGCTATGTCAGCAAGCTGAAAAAGCAGCGCTTGATTTCGATTCACGTATTGTGAACTCTGACGGGGCGAGTTTTTCAAGTCATCAAGGGCTTCGCGTCTATGGAAATACGCACGGCTTTCTGGCCGGTTTTCCTCGTACACGGCATTCTTTAAGTACGATGGTGATAGGCAAAGAAGGTGACATGATGCAGCGTGATTCTGCATACACAATTTCTCGCGTGTTTTCTGAACTAAAGCAAGCGGCTGATGTTGGTGTGGAGGCGGCAGAGTCAACGCTTGCGAAGCTTAACAGTCGTCAAGTTGCGACCCAGAAAGTCCCTGTGATTTTCCGTGCAGACATCGCCAATAGCTTGTTTGGACATTTAGTGAATGCCATAGGCGGTGGCGCGCTTTACCGTAAATCGAGCTTCTTACTTGATAGTTTAGGTACTCAAGTTTTTAGCTCATGCGTTTCTGTTTCTGAACGTCCACATATGCTTAGAGCATTAGCCTCAAGCCCGTTTGATAGCGAAGGCGTCAGAACCTCAGACAGAGAAGTATTAGTGGCTGGAGAGCTACAAACCTACCTGCTTGCTAGTTACGCGGCGAAAAAGCTCGGGATGCAGGCGACTGGGCATGCAGGTGGTACTCACAACTGGTTAGTTCATCCAACGGAAGGCGGGCTAGACAGCTTGTTGAAATCAATGGGTAAGGGATTATTAGTGACAGAATTAATGGGCCACGGTGCAAATACGGTAACTGGCGATTATTCTCGGGGTGCTGCGGGTTTTTGGGTAGAAAATGGCGAAATCCAATTCCCTGTGAGTGAAATTACCATTGCGGGTAATCTTAAAGAAATGTTCAAAAACATTGTCGCGATTGGTAATGACATTGAGAAACGCGGCTCAGTACAGACTGGTTCGATTTTAATTTCAGAAATGCAAATCGCAGGTCAGTAACACGCCGAATTTGGTAGACGTTTAGTCTACCAAAATCCACGTAGCAGTACCTAAGAAGGCGAAAATACCCACAATATCGGTCACGGTTGTTAAGACCACGCTACCAGCAAGAGCGGGGTCAATGTGTAAACGTTTTAGGATAAGCGGAATACTTGCCCCAGCAATACCAGCCGCGACTAAATTCATAAACATCGCAAAGGCGATTACGGCGCCAAGTTTAAAATCCCATTGCCAAACGGCGATAACACCCGCAATAAGTACAGACCAAAGCAAACCATTCAAAGCCCCAATCGCCAGTTCTTTACCTAAAATAAACCGTTGGTTGGCGCTGTTAACGTGTCCTAATGCAATACCGCGAATGACCAGTGTCAATGTCTGACTCCCTGCAACACCACCCATACTCGGTACGATGCCATTGAGAACCGCAAGGATTGGGAGAATGTCTAACGTACCTTCAAAAAAGCTTGCAACAAATGCAGCAAGCAATGCAGTTAGCAAGTTAATACCAAGCCAGATCGAACGGCGTTGGCTGGACTTCATGACGGGCGCAAAAGTATCTTCTTCGTCATCAAGACCCGCCATACTCATTAAACTGTGCTCTGCATCTTCACGGATAACATCGACGATATCATCAATCGTAATACGACCTAGGAGATGTTTGTTGTCATCAACAACGGGCGCTGAAATCCAATTGTGACGCTCGAACAACTGTGCAACTTCGCTTTCATCCATGGAGATAGGAATGGCCTCTTTTTCAAGATCCATGAGATCCCGGACAATTTTATCCGGCGAATTGGTGAGCAGCACACTCAGCGGCAATGAGCCTAAGAAGCAATTATCTTTATCGACAACATACAAGTCATCTGTACCGTCAGGTAGCTCTCCTTTCAGCCTTAGATACCGTAACACAACATCAAGCGATACATCCGGACGAATAGTCACGGTATCGCTGTTCATCAACGCACCCGCAGTACGCTCCTGATAGGATAGGGCTTGCGTTGCACGTTCACGGTCAATCGCATCCATTGCGCCTAATACATCTTGATAGACAGGCTCGGGTAAGCTTCGAAGTACTTCACCTAAGTCATCGTCGTCCATGTCTTCCGTTGCTGCGGCGATGAGTCTCAGGCTCCATCTGAGCGATGATGCCAAGACGCACGTCTTCAGAGAGTTCTTCAAGGATGTCGCCTTGAATATCAGGGTCAACTAATTGCCAAAGTTGTGTACGAACTTTATGTGGAGAAGATTCAAGTAATAGGGCGGAGTCGCAAGGTGCCGTTTCGGCAAGCATACGTCGAACCTGAACAAACTGCCCACTGTTAAGCGCTTTTGTGACTTGTTTTAATTGCTGCAGTGTGTAGTCTTGCTCGAAGGTTTCCGGCATAGGCGTTCCTTGATTGTACGGTTAAATGAATGTGCTAAGCACAAAAAGGAGGCCTCTAGTATAAGTGTAACGAATTAACTCACGCTTACCAAGCCGGATTTAAGGAGAAAATCAGCAACTTATTCAGATTCATGGAAACGATCGTCGATAAGTTCCCCTATTGCATCCAAAGCAGGTTCCGCATCGGGTCCTTCACAAATAACTTTAATTTCTTTGCCTTGGCTGCTTTCGAGTAACATTAATGCGAGAACACTATCGCCTTCTGCCATTTTATCGTCCTGATACAGCGTAATTTGTGCATCGAACTGCATGGCTAGTTGCGCTAAAACCGTGGCTGCGCGCGCATGTAAACCTAGTTTATTTTTAATTAAAAACGTGTTCTCAACTCGCATGATTGGGTTGCTCTCTATGGCGAATTTTTACGTTGCTGTGCATGGTTTGGAAACTTTCACCAATCGTTTGGGCAAGATACACGGAACGATGTTGGCCACCTGTACATCCAATAGCAATGGTGAGATAGCTGCGGTTATTGCGCTCTAAATGTGGCAGCCACGTTTGTACAAACGTCTGAATTTGCCATGTGAATTTTTGCACAATACTGTGGTTGGCGAGATAATCTTTTACGGGTTGATCGAGGCCGGTCAACGGTTTTAATTCAGGTTCCCAATGCGGATTTGGCAAGAAACGAGCATCAAAAACGTAATCCGCTTCTTTTGGAATTCCATGTTTGAAGCCAAATGACATAAAGGTAATGATGAGCGTTTTATCTTTCTTACCTAAGATTTTCTCTCTAATCGTCTCTGCAAGTTGATGTACGCTCATGTCTGTTGTATCGATGAGAACATCTGCTCGATTGATGATAACGTCTAATAATACTTTCTCTTGCGCAATAGCCATATCCAGTGGAAGACTGTTGATTGAAAGAGGGTGAAGTCGGCGAGTTTCAGAAAATCGGCGAATTAACGTATGATCATCACTGTCTAAATAAAATAAGGTTGGTTTAGCAAACTGCGGTAAGTATTCGAAGATTTCATTAAATTCTTGTTGTTCTTTTGGTAGGTTACGGACGTCAATGCTTACTGCCACTTTGTCATAGTTATCGGCAGATATACGCACAAGAGAAGGTAATAAATTAACAGGAATATTATCTACGCAATAAAACCCTAAGTCTTCTAAGACTCTTAATGCAACTGACTTTCCGGATCCAGAGCGACCACTGATAATTATAAGTTCCATTTTACCACCTCTACTTAGCTATCCAGTACCTCAAACAATTCTTCATCTGTTTGTGCATGTCGTAAACGACGACAGTATTCTTTGTCCCTAAGTTTATCAGCGATAGTGGCTAAGGTCTTTAGATGTGATTGATGTTCCCCTTCTGGTACGATCAGTCCAACAAATACGTCGACTGGACGATTGTCTATTGCATCGTAATCAATCGCTTCTTGGTTCGTAAGGATCATGACGAGCGGCTTTTCTATACCGATTAAACGCCCATGCGGAAGAGCAACACCTTTACCAATTCCTGTGCTTCCCAGTTTTTCTCGAGCAAGCAGAGCATCAAGGATTTCATGCTGATCTACTTCTGGAAGCTGCTGTTGTGCTAATTCACTAAGATATTCTAGAACGCGCTTTTTACTAGTAAAAAGGACTGCAGCTTTCGTGCAGTCCTTTGAAATGAGTTCGCTAAGTTTCATTGTTAGTGTCGAGTCATCTTTTCTTTATGTTTTATTACTTGACGGTCCAACTTATCCAAGAGTAAATCGATGGCCGCGTACATGTCCTGGTGTTCCGTTGATGCAAAGAGTTCCCCACCATTTACATGTAGAGTTGCTTCTGCTTTATGCGTGAGTTTTTCAACATCTAATATAACGTGAACATTATTGATGTGATCAAAATGTCGCTCCAGCTTCGCAAACTTACTGTTTACATAGTCTCTTAAAGAATCTGTGATTTCTACGTGACGACCAGTTAGATTTAGTTGCATAAGCATTTTTCCTTCTTGAGTTTTACGTCTTAGATCAGGCTTTTACGCTGATTTGACGGTGGTATAGCCAAAGACTCGCGATATTTTGCAATCGTGCGTCTCGCCACTTGAATTCCTTGTTCCGCTAAAATATCCGCAATTTTGCTATCACTCAATGGTTTAGCTGCATTTTCTGCGGCAATTAGCTTTTTAATGAGCGCTCGTATCGCAGTGGATGAGCACTCACCTCCGTTTTCGGTACTAACATGACTTGAGAAGAAGTATTTCAGTTCAAAAATGCCGCGAGGTGTATGCATGTATTTTTGTGTTGTAACACGTGAAATGGTGGATTCGTGCATTTCGACCATCTCAGCGACATCATTTAACACCATTGGACGCATGGCTTCAGGGCCATGTTCAAAAAAGGCCTGCTGCTGTTTTACGATGCAGTTAGCCACTTTCATTAGCGTCTCGTTACGACTTTCTAAACTTTTAATAAACCATTTGGCTTCTTGCAGGTGAGAGCGAATAAACTGACTATCACTTGAAGAGCGAACGGAACGACTCATTGCTGCGTATTGATCGTTAACACGGATCTTTGGCATGCAATCAGGATTTAATTCAACAACCCAACGGCCTTTGACCTTTTTCACTGATACATCTGGCACCACGTACTCTGGTTCTTCATGGATCACTGAGGCTGCAGGTTTAGGATTAAGGCTATGAATTAGCGTCATGACTTCTTTTAAATCACTTTCTTTAAGCTTAGTCTTTTTCATTAAAGTGCGATAGTCACGACTTGCTAAAAGCTCAATGTGTTCATTAAGTATTTGTTTTGTCTCAGCTAACCATGGCGTTGATGAATCATATTGGTTTAGTTGGATACAGAGACATTCTTGTAAGCTTCGAGCCGCGATACCAATAGGATCAAAGAGTTGAACTCGCTTTAATACGGCTTCGACTTCATCAAGCTCAATGGGCTTCTTCTTCATCGCTACCTTCATTCAGACTGTCAACTATGTCTTGTGTTGAAACGGTGAGCGTACCTGACTCATCTACGGCCTCAACAATGGCAACCGCAATGGCACGATCAGTTGGTGAAAATGGGGTGAGTTCAAGTTGCCACATGAGATATTCATGAAGCGTTTCGGTCGTTTCGCCTTGATAAACCATGTCATCGTCAGGCATTGGTCCTGACGAGGCGGCTGGAGCCGCACTCATATATTCATCCCAAGTTACGTCCATTGCCAGTTCGTCACTGACCGTGTCTTTATTTAGTGCGTCACCGGATTCCATTTCATAGTCAGTGACTTGTTCTTCGAAGTCATTGGCTGGTTCTGATGAGCTGGTTTCTTGAGATGAGGCATAATCGAAGTCGTCATCTTGTTGGTTATTTTCAGGACTATTTTCCTGATCATCGACTTCTAATAAAGGATTGCTGTCCAGCGCTTCTTGAATTTCTTGCTGAAGATCTAGCGTGCTCAACTGCAACAAGCGTATTGCTTGCTGCAATTGTGGTGTCATTGTCAGTTGCTGCCCCATGCGGAGCTGTAATGATTGCCTCATGTATCTGTAACAATCCTTTCTCTAGTGTTCAATTCAATTAGGCGACTGTACTACGTAAACTATAGCCTGAATTGTTCGCCTAGGTAGACATCGCGGACGGTTTGATTTGCCAAAACGGATTCAGGGGGGCCTGCCGCGATTAATTCACCATGAGAAACAATGTAGGCCTTTTCACAGACATCTAATGTTTCTCTTACGTTGTGGTCCGTGATGAGTACGCCGATACCACGATTTTTTAGGTGTTCGATTATTTTCTTTATATCTAACACTGAAATGGGATCAACGCCAGCAAAAGGCTCATCTAAAAGGATAAATTTTGGCGAAGCGGCTAAAGCGCGAGCAATTTCAACTCGACGACGCTCTCCACCGGATAAAGCCATACCCAAACTATCTCTAATATGTTGAATATTAAACTCATCAAGAAGTTCATTAAGGATTTGCTCACGGCCAGCTTTGTTGAGATCTTTACGAGTCTCAAGGATCGCCATCAAATTTTGATAGACGGTCAGTTTTCGAAAGATAGACGATTCTTGTGGTAAATAACCAATACCTAATCGCGCTCGACTATGCATTGGCAACAAAGTGATATCTTGATCGTCGATATGAATCGTTCCTTTGTCACTTGGAACCAAACCAACAATCATATAAAACGTTGTGGTTTTTCCAGCGCCATTTGGACCGAGTAAGCCAACAATGCTGCCCGCTTCGATACTCAAGCCGACGTTCTTTACGACTTGCCTTCCCTTATAACTTTTTGCTAGGAATTCTGCGCGTAACGTACTCATGGATTACCTTGCTCCTTGCTTTTGTCTTTTTGTTCCGGCACAAGGATGGTGCGCACTCGCGACTGGCTTTCATTGCCTCGCTCTGCACTTATAAGCTGTTTTTCCATGTCATAGACAATCACTTCAGCATTAATTTTTTGACCTGCTTGGCTGATTTCAGCCCCACCTTTGATGGTCAGTAAGCGATTTGCGACGTCATAACGAACTTCTTTCGCTGTCGCTTTCAAAATGCTGCCGTCATCTTGAGTTTCTTGGAATACTGCTGGATTCCCTGTCGCTACGAGCAATTCAGCATTTTCGCCCATTTCTTCGCGGCGATGGACTTCTAATCTGTCCGCTTTAATTTTTCGCTTGCCATGAACGATTTCAACATTTTTTTCAAAAATACCAATGTTGGACTTTAATTGTGCAAGTTGTTTCTCAGCGACGATCGACACAGGTTCAAGCGGCATTGTCACAGCAAAAACCGATGTGCTCATTAAAACTGCGATTAGCGTTATCAAAGGCTTATTTTTCATAGTAAATCGTTCGTGTATGGTTATTAAGTTCAATTGTGTCGGTTTTGAGATCCGCCAATAAACCTTGGCCAGTGATCGTTAAGTTTGGACCAGACACAACAACGGGTTGTTCGGAAAGCATTTTTTTATTCGTTATATCAACACGAATATGAGCAGCGTTTATGTGGCTAATCATACTTGTATTGTCCATATTTGTAGCAACAACATCGCCTTCCAAAATGAGGGTATTGTTTTCATACAGCGTTGCTTCATTTGCTGTGAGTTGCCAATTCTGTTGCTGGTTATACAAGGTGAATGTCGGTGATTGAAAGTGAGAGAAGCCAAGCTCCTGAAACATTTCAACTTTTATCGCATTTACCGTATGAGTCAGCTGTCCTTCTTTGTTGTACATCGACTGTCTTAAGTCCATGGCAATGTAGTCAGGTTGCGCTAGGACGTCTTGTTTATCATCTTGAGCTGCTTGCTCATTTGATAGGTAAGAGTACCAAAGCCATACCATGACCGCTAGAAAAATGACGAGCAGCAAGGCACGTGAATGACTCATGCACTGGTTCCTTGATAACCTAACGTCTTATTTTGACTCAACATAATTAAATCGGTCAGTTCTCTAACTGCGCCATATCCACCAGGTAGCAATGTTGTGTAATGTGATAAATGTCGAATGATGGGATGTGCATCATTTACTGCAACAGCAAACCCAACTTTTTCCATTACTGGCATATCTGGCGAATCATCACCTATATAAGCAACTTCGTCGTCGGCCAAACCGAGTTTTGCCTTTAAATCAGCATAGGCAATCAGCTTGTCTTCTTGGCCTTGATAAATATACTTTACGGTTAAACTAGTCATGCGTTGCTGAACTATTTGTGAATGTCGGCCAGTGATAACGGCCACTTCTACGCCTGATTGGATCAAGGCTTTGATGCCGAAGCCATCTTTCGTGTTGAATGCTTTAAGCTCTTCACCATGATTACCCAAATAGATACGTCCATCTGAGAATACACCATCAATATCGCAGATTAGTAATTTGATTTTCTTGGCTTTGTTGAACACTACATCGCTAACAGGTTGGTATAATTCTGCAAACTGCATGGTTAAAGCACTCCCGCTTTGAGTAAGTCTTGCATATTAAGTGCGCCAATTGGACGGTTTTGGCTATCAATGACAATTAGACCGTTAATGCGTTTTGTTTCCATAATATTTAGCGCTTCGGCAGCGAGCATTTCTGGATTCGCGGTGGTGCATTTTCGTGTCATGACGTTTTCAATCGTGGTCGAATGGATGTCAATGCGTTGTTCAATAATACGGCGTAAATCGCCATCAGTGAAGATCCCAACCATACGCCCAAAACCATCGACGACAGACGTCATGCCAAGGCCTTTAGCAGAAATCTCAAACAGGGCAGCCGTGACCGTTTGATTAAGCTCGACTCTCGGCACCTGAGTTTCTTTATGCATGATGTCATCAAGTGTTAGAAGTAAACGTCGGCCCAGACTTCCACCAGGGTGTGACAGCGCAAAATCATCCGCGGTAAAGCCTCTTGCTTCGAGCAGTGCCACGGCTAGTGCGTCGCCCATGACGAGGGTCGCGGTTGTACTTGCAGTAGGCGCGAGTCCTAATGGGCAAGCCTCTTGAGAAACGGTGACTTGAATATGGCAATTAGCTAGCTTAGCCATCGAACATTGGGCATTCCCTGTCATCGCGATAATGTATGCACCAATTCGCTTTATGACTGGAACTATGTTGAGGATCTCGCTTGTTTCCCCTGAGTTGGAAATAAGCAAAACAACATCGTCTTTGGTGATCATGCCTAAGTCGCCATGACTTGCTTCACCAGGGTGTACAAAGAAAGCGGGTGTGCCCGTTGACGCGAGTGTTGCGGCTATTTTATTACCGACATGACCGGATTTTCCCATTCCAACAACAATGATCCGGCCTTGGCAATCAAACATGGCTTGGCATGCCGTGTCGAAGTTGACATCAACATACTGTTTTATTTCCGAGATAGCCTGTCGTTCGATATCGATGACGCGTTGTGCACTAGAGATAAAGTTGGTTTCTGACATGCCTTACCCAAAACTAAATAATAAAATAAAGATATGCGAAAAACGCAGCAACCAATACACCGCCTTCTAAACGGTTTATGCGTCGCATGCCTTTTATATTTAGGCTCATCACGACTAAAATCAATGCCGTCGCGAGCATGACGTAAATATCTCTGCTGGATACGGCGCTATCAATGGTTGCAGGGTGGATAAAACCACCAATAGAGAGAACGGCGAGAATATTAAAAATATTGGAACCAATAATATTACCAAGCGCGAGGTCGTCTTCCTTTTTCATAGCACCCGCAATTGAGGCTGCAAGTTCGGGCAAACTCGTGCCAATCGCAATAATTGTTAAGCCTATAAGTAAATCGCTCATGCCAAAGTATTTGGCAATATCCACAGCCGCATCTACTAAGTATCCAGAACTCACTGGCAACATAATCATACCGATAATCAGCCAGAAAACCGCTTTAGAGGTTTTGACCCCCTCTGGAATTTCGTCACACGTTTCGCTTACAAGCGGGTCTTCGTTGTCGGTGTTGTTTTTCGTAATGTAAATTAGACCTAAGATAAACATCACAAAGCCTATCATAAGCGCTATCGCTTCGTTAAAGCTGAAATAATTATCACGGAAAATATACCAAGCACTGAGCGAAACAATGATTAGAATTGGCATTTCACGTTTCAGAATGCCAGAGCTTACCGTCAAAGGGCGAATTAAGGCTGTAGCACCGAGTACTAGTAGAACGTTAGTGATATTAGAACCGACTACATTTCCGACGGCCGTATCTGTTTTTCCAGCAAGTGCAGCTTGAGCTGCTACCATCATTTCAGGAGCTGATGAACCCATCGCAACAATAGTCAGGCCAATGATCAAAGAAGGAACACCAAAATTTTTGGCAAGTGCCGCGGCACCAAAGACGAATCGATCAGCACTCCAAACAAGTGCGGCAAGACCTAGAAATAGGATTGCAAAAGAAGTCAGCATAGATTGTGGGTAACTAAAGCTATTGGTAATGCAATAAATAGTAACAAATTAGCGCGTAAATGTATAAGCAATTGCGATGTGCTAGTTTGCATTTAAACAGGGGTCTATCGTATAATTGAACGATTATTCAAGATTACAAAATTTTACGAATTCTCTTTTCCCAACATAATTTAAAAAACGTATGATGGGCGAATATTGAGGAATCACACATGGAGCGCGAGTTGTCTAAAGCTATAGTCGAAGTCAAAGGACTTACTTTTTCGCGCGGTGATCGGACGATTTACGAAAATATGAGCTTCACTGTTCCAAAAGGCAAAATAACAGCGATTATGAATTTCAAGTGGAATAGGTAAAACGACGATGTTGCGGTTAATCGGCGGGCAATTGAAACCGGACAACGGTGACATTCTCTTCGAAGGGAACAGCATCCCTGCAATGTCTCGCTCTGAGCTGTACCAAACTCGTACTAAGATGAGTATGCTTTTCCAAAGTGGCGCGTTGTTTACAGATATGTCGGTTTTTGACAATGTCGCGTTTCCTTTACGTGAACACACTCAACTTAGCGAATCGCTTATCCGATTAATCGTGCTTATGAAATTACAAGCTGTGGGTTTGCGCGGTGCGCAATCGTTAATGCCCGCAGAACTTTCGGGTGGTATGGCGAGAAGGGCGGCTTTAGCGCGTGCTATTGCACTTGACCCTGAACTTATTATGTACGATGAGCCTTTTGCCGGCCAAGATCCTATTTCGATGGGCGTATTAGTTCGTTTAATCAAATCACTTAACGAAGTGTTAGGGCTTTCTTCATTAATCGTTACGCACGATGTAACTGAGGTGATGAGTATAGCCGATCACATTGTGATTATTGCGGAACAAGGCGTTATAGGAGAGGGAACCCCTGAAGAAATGTTGAAGCATGAATCACCGCTAGTGCAACAGTTTTTACAAGGTCTTGCAGATGGTCCTGTGCCATTTCACTTCCGCGCTGAGCCGTACGAAGATGAATTGCTGTCCGGGAGCGCAAGATGATTTCATTGTTTCAAGCGTTAGGTCAAAAAACGTTAGAGCGTTTTGCGGCAATCGGACGTGCAACGCAAATGTTGCTTGGCGCGCTTTTAAATGTGCCGAATGTTCGCAAAGGTACGCCGTTGCTGGTTCGTCAACTTTACATGGTTGGCCACCAATCTTTGTTAATTATCATGGTTTCTGGTCTTTTCATTGGTATGGTTCTGGCGCTGCAAGGCTACACCGTACTCGTTGATTATGGTGCTGAAGACAGTTTAGGTCCTCTAGTTGCGCTTAGTTTGCTGCGAGAATTAGGGCCTGTTGTGACTGCGCTATTGTTTGCTGGACGAGCAGGCAGTGCATTGACAGCCGAGATAGGCTTGATGAAAGCAACTGAGCAACTATCAAGTTTAGAGATGATGGCCGTTGATCCATTGAAACGCGTTATTGCTCCTCGCTTTTGGGCAGGTTTTATCAGTATGCCATTATTGGCGCTTATCTTTTCAGCCGTGGCAATCTTAGGTGCACATTTGGTTGGGGTAGATTGGCTCGGTATTGATACAGGTAGTTTTTGGTCAATTATGCAAGCGCAAGTGTCGTTAGAAAAAGACATTTTAAACGGTCTTATTAAGAGTTTTGTGTTTGCTTTGGTCGTGACTTGGATAGCACTTTATAAAGGTCATGACTGTATCCCAACGTCTGAAGGGATCAGTAAAGCAACAACGGAAACCGTTGTGCATTCATCACTTGCAGTACTCGGTTTAGACTTTGTATTAACCGCAGTGATGTTTTCGAACTAATTAGGTTGAGATATGAATTCACGGAAAATTGAAATTTTAGTTGGTGTGTTTGTTTTCTTAGGGATTGCTGCATTTACGATGCTGGCATTAAAAGTAGCAAATGCAGGGATTGGCGGTAGCAACGAAACTTTCGGCCTACACGCGAAGTTTGACAACATCGGCTCTTTGAAAGTGCGTGCGCCAATCAAAGTCGGTGGTGTTGTGATTGGTCGAGTTGATGGGATCTACGTTGATCCGGTTGAATTCGTGCCTGTCGTAAACATGGCTATCGATAAACAGTATGAATGTAAGTTTGCTGACACAACCAATGTATCAATCTTAACGTCAGGTATCCTTGGTGAGCAATATCTAGGGCTGTCGCCTGTGATTGCATCTAATTCGTCCCAGCAAGCTTGTTTAGGACACGAAGTAAAGCAAGAGTCGGACGATCTTGATTCTCTGTTTGGTGTTGAAAGCAAGGCACTTAAAAATGGCGATCGCGTTACAGATACTAAGTCTGCGTTAGTATTAGAAGAGTTGATAGGTCAATTCCTATTTAATCAGGGGGGTGAATAACCCATGTTGAAACGAATTTTAACAATGCTGTTTGTTTCAGTGAGTCTGTTTTCTACTGCACATGCTGAAGTAGATACAAAAGATCCATTTAAAATGGTTCAAGAAGTTGCAGACAACACATTTAAACGAGTGACTGCTGAGCAACCAATTATTGTGAAAAACAAAGAGCATCTTCGTGTTATTGTTGAAGAAGAGCTTTTACCTTACATCGATTACAAATACGCAGCATATCGTGTGCTTGGTAGCTACATTCAAAAAGTGCGCGCGATTGAGGATCCAGAAGAGAAAAAGCAAGCGGTTGAAAACATCAAAGTATTCATCGATGTGTTCAAACGCTACTTGGTTGCAACCTACGCAGGTGTATTCACACAGTATACCAATCAAAAAGTCGAATTTTCTCAAGATCGCGACTTTGCTGGTGACGATATTGCGATTGTGCGTACACGTATAGTGGAGCCGGGCAAGCCTGACATCAGTATTGATTTCAAAGTGCGCCGAGACAAAGATAATGAGTGGCGAGCATATGACATGATTGCTGAAGGCATTAGCTTGCTGGACGCGAAGCAAACAGAGCTTCATGGCATTTTACGCCAGCAGGGCATAGAGTACGTTATTGAACTTCTCGACAAGAAAAGTAAGTTACCTGTTCAGTTTCGAGGTAAGAATAGCGATGAGTGAGCTGCAGCTCAAACCAATGAATGAAGGCCATTGGCAGTTGGTTGGCGAAATGACGAGAAACAGCCTCGGGAATGAACGGCTTCTTAACCAACTGCTACAAAATGTCCAAACAACACTTAAATTAGACCTTTCTGAGGTGTCTAGGGTTGACACAGCGGGATTAGCTTGGTTAATTCACACATTGAGTGAATTAAAGAAGCGAGACTGTCGTCTCGAGCTAATCAATAAACCTGACCAATTACTCAATTTGATGGAATTGGGGCAGGTTAGCAATCTATTTGAGTGAGTCTAATGGAAACTACCCAAGTTGAAGCGTTGCTTCGTGAAAAACTGGCTTTGTCAGAAGTCATCGTAAAAGCGAATGGCAACCACTATGAAGTAATCGCAGTTGGTGAGTGTTTTGACGGTTTAAGCCGTGTTAAAAAACAACAATTGGTTTATGGCCCACTGATGCAAACAATTGCTGATGGCACCATCCATGCGGTCAGCATCAAAGCGTATACGCCTACAGAGTGGCAAAGAGAACGTAAGTTTATCCTTCCTCAATAATTGGAGCCGCTATGGATCAGTTTGTTATCCAAGGTGGCACTACGTTAGCCGGAGAAGTTACAATCTCCGGCGCGAAAAACGCCGCCTTACCTATATTATTCGCCTCATTACTTGCCAATGGCAAGAGTACCTTTCTGAATGTTCCTCAGTTACGTGACATCTCAACCACAGAAGCGTTATTGCGCACGCTGGGTGCGGAAGTTTCGTGGCAAGGGGATGCCTTGTTGGTGGACGGTAGTACAGTTAATAGTGTCCTTGCACCTTATGAACTCGTAAAACAGATGCGAGCGTCTGTTCTTGCTCTTGGACCCTTATTGGCTCGTTTCGGTCAAGCTCAAGTATCTCTACCTGGTGGATGTGCGATTGGTGCACGCCCCGTCGACCTTCATATTCAAGGTCTTGCAAGAATGGGAGCTGATATTAAGGTTGAAAATGGCTATATCCATGCCAAATCAGCGGGTCGTTTAAAGGGCGCTGAAATCTTTATGGATATGGTGAGTGTTGGCGCAACCGAAAACTTATTAATGGCTGCGGCATTAGCCGATGGCCGCACTGTTTTAGAAAATGCAGCTCAAGAGCCTGAAGTTGTTGATTTGGCTAATTGTCTCATTGCGATGGGCGCTAAAATATCAGGAGCGGGTACGAAATGCATCACGATTGATGGCGTAGAATCGCTCGCAGGTTGTGAACACCGTATCCTGCCTGATCGCATTGAAACAGGAACTTTCCTCGTCGCAGCGGCAATGAGCGGTGGAGAAGTATTGTGCCGTGAAACGGATTACCACAGTTTAGAGCCGGTGATTGAGAAACTTAGAGCGGCAAATGCGTTTGTCGAGTTAACGGATTCGTCAATTTATCTTGATATGCGCGGTCGCGAATTGAAAGCGGTTAATATCAAGACCATGCCACATCCTGGTTTCCCGACGGATATGCAGGCGCAATTTACCGCGCTAAACGTTGTGGCAAAGGGCAGTGCAACAATCACAGAAACGATTTTTGAGAATCGTTTTATGCATGTTCCAGAGCTACAGCGTATGGGTGCCAATATTCGACTTGAGGGCAATACCGCGATTTGTGGTGATACTGAGCGACTGACCGGTGCCCAAGTTATGGCAACCGATTTACGTGCTTCAGCGAGCCTTATCTTAACGGGGATTGTTGCGGAAGGAGAAACGGTAGTCGACCGTATCTATCATGTAGATAGAGGCTATCAACGTATTGAAGATAAGCTTAGCCGATTAGGTGCGAAGATTAAGCGCCGTTCAGCGTAAGTTACTGTCTAAACGGAAGATATAAAAACGCGGATACCAGTCCGCGTTTTTTATATTTAAATACGAGTTTCAAGCTCTGCGACTTCGACTTCCACTTCTTTGTACTCGCCGTCACGGTAAATCTCGAATGTCAGCTTTGTACCGGGGCGTGTATTCCCAATCAGATGAAGTGCGTCTTGAGGCGTCGTGACGGATTTCCCCGCCATCTTGACGATAATATCATTGTCTTTCATGCCCGCTTGCCAAGCAGGCCCCAGAGGATCAAGATTGTTTATGAGAATGCCAAATACGGGCGTGTAGCGGTCAGTGATCTCAATACCGTACTGATCAACTGGTTTTCCGGTAAAACCTAGGTAACCACGGATCACTCTGCCATCTTTAATCAACTTTGCCATAACCTCTTTAGCGAGAGCGTAAGGTACGGCGAACGAGATACCTTGAATATCGATATTATATCTTGCTCTAAACTGTGCGGAGGTAATGCCGACTAAAATACCATTTGAGTTGACCAAGGCGCCCCCAGAATTCCCCATGTTTACAGCGGCGTCCATCTGCAACAAGCTGTTATATGGGCTATCGGTAAGCGTTTGCTTACCCGTAGCGGAGACAATACCCTGTGTGATTGTTTGCCCAATGTTGAGTGGGTTACCAATTGCTAAAACGACATCGCCAACTTCAGGGATAAAATCGTCATCTTTAGGGATCACAGGTAAATGCTTCGCGTCTATCTTTAATAGTGCAAGGTCAGTGATCGGATCGAATCCGATGAGCTGTGCATCTGTAAAGGTACGCCCGTCCGTTAAAATGACCACGATTTGGTCTGCATTATTGACGACGTGGTAGTTTGTCAGAATATAACCATCCGAGGTCATGATAACGCCAGAGCCTAACTCTTGAACTTTGTTCTGCCTTTTATAGCGAGGCTCGGTGACATCCCCTTCTGAGAAAATGGTAACAACAGCCGGGGCAGCTTTTTTAACCCCATCCGCAAAACTCATATGGCCAGCTTTGATTTTCGCCGCGATTGATAGGTTGGGCAAAATGCTCGAACGCATTTCAGGGACCGCCAAAATAATGATAAATGCAATCGCAAGTCCGAAAAACAAAGGGGGTACAAGAAACTTTAAGAATTTAAGCACGTATCAAAATCATTTTTATAGTTGTCGAGGGTTTATGATGGCACAAAAAAAAACACAGCGGCAAGTGCCACTGTGTTTTTCTAGCGTTTTTCTTACTGAATTAATAAGAAGACAGAATCTCTTCCACGTTTAATTCCAAGCACCACGTTGCCTTTGATGTCATCAATGATGCTGCTCATTTCACGTACCGAAGTGACGCGTTGACGGTTGACTTGCATAATAACATCGCCTTCTTCCAAACCAACGCGCGTCGCGTTTGAACGAGCTTCGACAGCAGTAACAACAATACCTTGGTTTCCATCGCGTTCACCACTTTCTAGCGTTGCGCCTTGAAGCGCTGGGTGAATTCGTTGTGCATCAGCAGTCTTCTCGCTTTGGCCTTTCAATGTAACATCGATTTCTTTCGTTTTCCCATCGCGGTGAATGCCCATTTTCAGTGTTTTGCCTTCACCATGCGTTGCTACTTTGCCGCGTAACTCTTCAAAACTCGCAATTGGATCACCATTTAAGCTGACGATTACATCACCGGCTTTGATCCCTGCTTCATTTGCCGCACCTTCAGGCATAACTTGCATGACATAGGCACCTTGTTTCACCTCTATACCCTGCGCTTTCGCGAGACCCGCATCGAGTGTTCGACCAGCAAGACCAAGCGAGCCACGGCGAACTTGACCATATTCAATGATCTGATCCACTAAGTTTTTCATCATATTTGATGGGATAGCGAAACCGATACCAACGTTACCACCTGATGCGCCGAGAATAGCCGTGTTAATCCCAATTAACTCACCATTGAGGTTCACCAATGCTCCACCAGAATTACCTTGGTTAATTGCGGCATCTGTCTGAATAAAGTCCTCATAGCCTTCAATATTAAGGCCACTGCGGCCGAGAGCACTAATAATACCGGATGTTACGGTGTGGCTCAGACCGAATGGGTTACCAATCGCAACGGAAAAGTCACCGACACGCAGTTTATCTGAGTTAGCTAATTTGATTTCGGTAAGGTCTTCGGCATCAATTTCAAGCAATGCGATGTCGGCTTCTTTGTCGGTGCCAACTAATTTAGCTTCGAATTCACGGCCGTCTTGTAACGTCACCACAATTTTCTCTGCGTCTTCAATAACGTGGTTATTTGTCACGATATAACCTTCGCCCGCATCAATGATGACACCAGAGCCTAAGCCACTGAACGGTCGTTTTTGACTTCGTGGTTGTGGATTACCAAAAAAGAAATCGAAAGGGTCGACTCGGCGGCGTACTTCTTTTGCCCCAGAAACTTGAATACTCACTACACCTGGCGTGACGCGTTCAAGCATCGGTGCAAGCGTAGGGAGGTTTTGTCCGTCTACCGCGATAGGTAATTTCGCTTCTGCGTAAACTGGGCCTAGCAGCATAGTAGCGGAGAGAAGTGCTGCCGAAAGTACAGATAATTTCATTTTCATAGTCTTGTTCTGCTCCAAATAGAGATTAATCGTTATTAAAGCGGACACATTAACCAACATTTTGTGCTCAAAATTTGTTTGCGTTAAACATTAAGTATTTTGATATCAAAATGTTAAAAGGATAGTGTGTCGCACAAATGATTTAAGACGTTCACTATCCCTAAAGACTATGGGGTCAAAAAAAAGTTCATCAAGAAATTTTTATTTGCTCGTTTTCTGAGCTATTTCCAGAAAAAATACCTGATTTACCCTCTACGAAGTCAGTTGGCTGCGATGTTGCGTTTGAGCGATCACTGCGACGTTCTGGGCGCTTTTTAAGGGAAGCTTGCAGTTGTTCAGTCGTTTCTTTTGAAAAGAATGGATCACTGCTGATGACTTGCTTATCAGACAGTAAAAGTTGATTAGTTTCTTCTACTTGATTTAACAACTGGGTGTAGTTGTCTTGCATGCGCGAAACCAGTTTGCGCGTGTTATCTAAATGATCGGCGACATCCTGACGAAACTGTTCTAGGTCTGCTTTTGCTTCGTTCGCTTGTTGCTCAAGCTCATCCTGTTTAAACTTTTTCTTGGTAAACATTGCGCCAAGCGAAAAAGCCGCGACGGCAACAATAACAACTAAACCAATCCAAGCAATTGTGTTCATTTAAATACTCCTAAGTTATTGGTTTGAATCTTGATAAAAACAGAAACCAAATTTCCACATTCGCACATGCGCTAATATACGCTGTAGCAGGATGCGTGTTAAGATATAGCTATCAATTCAACCAGATTTAAATACGTTTCTTATGACGCCTTGGCAAAAATACCAACACGATCTCAAACGCGATGATTTTCAATATGATGCTGCTCAAGAGAATGCGGTAAAGCATTTGCAACGTCTATATGATGACTTGTTGACCGCAAGTGAGTACAAACCTACGTGGTTGGACCGTCTATTAGGTAAAGATAGCATGCCAAAAGTAAAAGGGCTTTACTTTTGGGGGGCGTGGGGCGTGGTAAGACCTATTTAGTTGACACGTTTTATGAAAGCTTACCAACAGAACGTAAGCTTCGAGTTCATTTTCACCGCTTTATGCACCGCGTTCACGATGAATTGAAACAACTGCATGATGTCACAAATCCACTGGAAATCGTTGCAGATAAGTTTAAATCTGAAACCGATATTATCTGCTTTGATGAATTTTTCGTCCAAGACATCACTGATGCAATGTTATTGGGTGGTTTAATGCAAGCGCTGTTCAAGCGCGGCATTGTGCTCGTGGCGACGTCGAATATTATTCCAGATGAACTGTATCGCAATGGCCTTCAGCGTGCGCGGTTCTTACCAGCTATTGAGCTTGTAAATGCCAATACTGAAGTAGTGAATGTTGACTCTGGCATTGATTATCGACTTCGAACATTAGAGCAAGCTGAAATTTTCCATAGTCCACTGGATGAACAAGCGGACAAAAACCTCTTTGAATATTTTGATAAGTTAGCGCCTGAACCTGGCACATTCGATGAACCAATTGAAATTGAAGGGCGTTTAATCAAAACGCGCAAAGTAGCAGATGGTGTCGTACTGTTTGATTTTTCTTCAATCTGTGAAACAGCTAGAAGCCAAGTTGATTATATGGAGATCAGTCGTCTATATAACACCGTTTTGATTTCTAATGTGAAACAAATGGGGCAGCAAAATGATGATGCTGCAAGACGTTTTATTGCATTAGTGGATGAGTTTTACGAGCGCCACGTCAAATTGATTATCTCTGCTGCAGCACCGATTGAAACCCTGTATACACAGGGTACTTTGAACTTTGAGTTCAAACGTTGCATCAGCCGTTTGCAGGAAATGCAATCGTTAGAGTATTTAGCGAGAGAACACCTCGCATAACCTTTTATTCCCTTCGAGAAATTTATGTGGAAAAAAGCACCAGCCTCTAGTCAGGTGTCTTTTCTGCTGCTATAATTCGCGGCCTGCCACGTTGCGTTCTATTCCTTTCGTCGGTTTAGCCTCTGGCGTCAGGGTATAAAGTCTTCAACTCGAAGGGGTTAAAGCACCAATAGTAGAGCGGCAGTTAATTCTGCCTGTGGTTTTAATTGAAACATTGGATTTTTATAAATGAAAACGTTTGTTGCTAAACCAGAAACAGTAAAACGTGACTGGTACGTAGTTGACGCTGAAGGTAAAACTTTAGGTCGTATTGCTACTGAAATCGCTCGTCGCCTTCGCGGTAAGCATAAAGCTGAGTACACTCCACACGTAGATACTGGTGATTACATCATCGTTATCAACGCTGAGAAAGTTACTGTAACAGGTAACAAATTCGAAGACAAAATGTACTACGCTCACTCTGGTTACCCAGGTGGCCTTAAGTCTGTAAACTTCGCTAAGCTTCAAGCTGCAAAGCCTGAAATGATTATCGAAAAAGCAGTTAAAGGTATGTTACCACGTGGTCCTTTGGGTCGTGAAATGTTCCGTAAACTTAAAGTTTACGCAGGTAGCACTCACAACCACGCTGCGCAGCAGCCTCAGGTTCTTGACATTTAAGGAGCACTAACATGGCAAATCAATACTACGGTACAGGTCGTCGTAAAAGTTCAAGTGCTCGCGTATTCCTACGCCCAGGCACTGGCAACATCGTAATCAATAAGCGCTCTTTAGAAGAGTACTTCGGTCGTGAAACTGCTCGTATGGTTGTTCGTCAACCTCTTGAGCTAGTTGAAATGACTGAGAAGTTTGACCTATACGTCACTGTAGAAGGTGGTGGTATCACTGGTCAAGCTGGTGCAATCCGTCACGGTATTACTCGTGCGCTTATGGAGTTTGACGATTCTCTTCGTTCAACACTTCGTAAAGCTGGCTTTGTTACTCGCGACGCTCGTAAAGTTGAGCGTAAGAAAGTGGGTCTTAAGAAAGCACGTAAGAAGACACAATTCTCTAAGCGTTAATTTATTACGTTTCAGAATTCAAAAACCCAGCTTTTGCTGGGTTTTTGTTTTTTAAATCTTTTCTTTTTCCTTATATTCAGAATTTTCAATATTTTTCGCATTTTTAACAGAATAAATGTCGATTCCTTCACCCCTATGGATATTTTTTTTGCTACAATTGCGTGGCAAGTAATGTGAATAAGATCAAGGCTTACGACCTTGAGCGTTGTAGTCTCGTTGATCTTGGTCAGTAAATTGTGAACCTAGAAGTGTTACCATGCGAAGTCCTTCCCAGAAGAACGTTTTAAAAATTGGGAAAGACCGTATTTGTGCGGGTAGAAAATAGGAATAACCTTGTTTTAATCAAGGCTTTTCTTTATGATCGCTTCTATTTTGTAATTTCTTGAAAATTAACCTGCTGTAACTGATTTTCTCAATATAGCAAGTGTTGAGGATCATAGTGGAGATAAGTGGATGAGCAATGCGCCTGTAGACAACAGCCGACGTCGCTTCTTAACCATTGCTACCTCGGTTGTAGGTGGTGTGGGTGCGGTTGGTGCTGCTGTTCCTTTTATAGCGTCTTGGAATCCAAGTGAGCGAGCTAAATCTGCGGGTGCGCCTGTAGAAGTAGATATCAGCAAACTTGAACCAGGGCAACTAATTCGTGTTGAATGGCGAGGTAAACCTGTTTGGGTTGTATACCGTACGCCTAAGATGCTAGAGCAAATGAAAGCTCATGAGAACAAGTTGAAAGATCCAGGTTCAGAAGAACCACAACAACTTGAATCTGCAAAAAACCCTTACCGTTCAAAGCGCCCTGAGATTTTCATCGCGGTTGGTATTTGTACACACTTAGGTTGTTCTCCATCGTTCCTTGAAGGTAGCTTTGGTGAGAAGGTTGAAGGTACCGAAGATGGTTTCTTCTGCCCATGTCATGGTTCTAAGTTTGATATGGCGGGACGCGTCTTCCAATCTGTACCTGCACCATTAAACCTAGAAGTTCCTCCGTATACTTTCTTAGATGAAACCACCATTATTATCGGTGAAGAACAAGGGGTTGCGTAATGTTTGGCACTATCATCAACTGGATTGATGACCGTATTCCAATGACTCGTGTCTGGAATATGCACATCGCCCAATATCCAGCACCAAAGAACTTTAACTTCTGGTATTTCTTTGGCTCGCTAGCTATGTTAGTACTTGTTAACCAGATCGTTACTGGTATTTGGTTGACAATGAACTTCGTTCCTTCATCAGAAGGCGCGTTTGCTTCTGTTGAATACATCATGCGTGATGTTGAATATGGTTGGTTACTACGTTACTTGCACTCAACGGGTGCGTCTGCATTCTTTATCGTAGTTTATCTGCACATGTTCCGTGGAATGATCTACGGTTCTTACCAAAAACCACGTGAACTATTGTGGTTGTTCGGTATGTTTATTTTCTTAGCGCTTATGGCAGAAGCATTCATGGGTTACTTACTTCCATGGGGCCAAATGTCATTCTGGGGTGCTCAGGTAATCATCAATCTGTTCGGTGCAATTCCGGTCATTGGTGGTGACTTAACTGAATGGATCCGTGGTGACTACGTAATTTCGGGTGCAACGCTTAACCGCTTCTTCGCACTACACGTAATCGCGCTTCCACTTGTGCTTGTTATTTTGGTCTTCCTTCACATTGTTGCACTTCACGAAGTAGGTTCAAACAACCCAGATGGCGTTGAAATCAAACGCAAGAAAGGTTCTGTTGCTGAAGAAGATAAACCAAAATTCAAGTTCCACGAATACTATACAAATAAGAAAGACATTGTTGATGCTATTCCATTCCACCCGTATTACACAGTGAAAGACATTGTTGGTGTGGTTGGTTTCCTTCTTATTTTCTGTTGGATTGTATTCTTCTCACCAGAGATGGGTGGTTTCTTCTTAGAAGCGCCAAACTTTGAACCAGCTAACCCGCTGAAAACACCTGCGCACATTTTCCCAGTATGGTACTTCACGCCATTCTATGCGATTCTGCGTGCGATCCCTGATAAGCTAATCGGTGTTATCGCGATGGGTGCGTCAATCGTGGCACTTGCGTTATTGCCTTGGATCGACCGTGGTTCAGTTCGCTCAATCCGTTACCGCTGTGGTTTCCACAAGTTGAACATTGCGCAGTTTGTTGTAACGTTCGTAATCTTGGGTTGGGTTGGTGCAACTCCACAAACTGATTTCAAAACGTTGTTATCACAAATCACGACGATCACGTACTTCATGTTCTTCGTACTATTGTGGTTCTACAGCAAAAACGAAAAGACTAAGCCATTACCAACGAGGTTGACGAAATGATGAAAAAGCTAATTATCGGTTTATTCGCATTCTTGCCAACGCTTTCAATGGCTTCAGGTCCTGACGTTGAGCTACAACATGCAAAAATTGACTTAACAGATAAAGCGTCTTTACAACGCGGTGCAAAATTGTTCATGAACTACTGTCTTGGTTGTCACCAAATGCAGTATCAACGTTATGAGCGTACGTTCCGTGATATCGGTATCCCTGTGGAAATCGGTAAAGAACAGCTTATTTTTGATGGTTCAAAAGTAGGTAGCCACATCCTTAACGCAGTTAAGAAAGAAGATGCGGCAAAATGGTTTGGTGCAGCTCCACCAGATTTAACATTGATTGCTCGTGTTAAATCACCAGACTACATCTACACCTATTTAAAATCATTCTATAAAGACGAGTCTCGTCCTTTTGGTGTGAACAATATCGTGTTCCCATCAGTAGGTATGCCACACGTACTTCAAGAGTTACAAGGTCTTCCAACACCAGTAACACACGAAGTTGAAGAGCACGGCCACAAAGTAACCAAAGTAGTGGGTACAGAAGTGGATGGTTCTGGTGAACTGAGCACGGATGAATATGATCAAGCTGCTCGTGACATTACAAACTTCCTAGAGTATGTTGGTGAACCAACTCGTCTAACTTCAGAAAGCATTGGTATTAAAGTATTAGGTTTCCTTGTGATCCTATTTATCCTTGCTTTCTTATTGAAGAAAGAATACTGGAGAGATGTTCATTAATATTGAACAACTACTTCAGTAATTTGGTGATAGGGGCATGTGCCCCTATTGCTGTTTAAGAATTGCTTATGTAATGAATTTGGAGGTAGGCATGGCTATTGCTGCCAATAAGCGCCCTGTAATGACTCTGTTTTCTGGTGCAAACTGTATGTACAGTCACCAAGTACGTATCGTACTTGCGGAAAAAGGAGTAAGTGTTGATATTCATCTGGCTGAAAAGGACAATCTGCCGGAAGCGCTGCATGAGATTAACCCTTACGGCACGGTTCCAACACTGATCGATCGTGAATTGGGTTTATACCAAGCAAGTATCATCAACGAATACCTAGACGAGCGTTTCCCTCACCCTCCATTGATGCCTGTATATCCTGTAATGCGTGGTCGCAGTCGCTTAATGATGTACCGTATTGAAAATGATTGGTACAGCCTTGCAGAGAAAGTAATTGCAGGTGGTAGCGATGCAGAGCAAGCTCGTAGAGAGTTAACTGAAGCATTGCTTGCTATTGCTCCTATTTTCAACGAAGCACCTTACTTTATGAGTGAAGAGTTCAGCTTAGTTGATTGCTTCCTAGCTCCATTATTGTGGCGTTTACCAGAACTCGGTATTTCGTTAACAGGTGCTGGTAGTAAAGAGCTTAAAGAATACATGGTTCGTTTGTTCGAACGTGAATCTTTCAAAGCATCTCTTACTGATGCAGAACGTGAGATCCGTGCGTAATGAACATGACCCCGAATCGTCCTTACTTGCTACGTGCGTTTTTTGATTGGATTATCGATAACCAGTGCACTCCGCACATTGTTGTTAATGCAAACTACACGGGCGTGCAAGTGCCGGTTCAATTTGTTCAAGATGGGCAAATCGTACTGAATATCAGTCCATCTGCGGTGATGCAGTTTAGCTTAGATAATCAAGCATTAAGTTTTAATGCACGTTTCTCAGGGCAGCCTATGCAAGTTTATGTACCAATGGGTGCAGTGCTTGCCATATATGCTCGAGAAAATGGTGAGGGTACTGTATTTTCGGCTGAATCGTTTGAAGAGGAAATGCTGGAAGAGACAATACCCGAAGAGACACAGCCAAGTGTTTCAGAGAGTCAGCCTGAAAAGAAAAAAGGCTCACACCTACGGATAATTAAATAAGTCACGCACATCGAAAAAAGCCCCTAAAATAGGGGCTTTTTTGTATCTTCATTTATCTGCGGGTTGGCTAGAGGTATTCAAATACCTTCACTACGCGTTCTACTCCATTGATATTACGCGCAAGGTCTACCGCGAGACCAGCTTCATTTCGACTTACAAGGCCGAGCAAGAATACTTCGCCATTTTCAGTTACAACTTTAATGTTGTTGAAACTCACGTTTTCAGTCGTCAAAAGACGTGATTTAACTTTAGATGTCAGCCAAACGTCATGTGTTTTAGTGGTGATCCCAACATTACTGCCGATGCGGATTTGATTGTGTATTTGACGAATACCGTCCACTTCTTTAAGGGACGCTTCTACTTGGCTTCGAAGCTCTTCATCAGGCACCTGGCCGACGAGTAAGACAACACCATTAACGCTTACTACTGAAATATTCGCATCTTTTGCCGTATCGTTGATGGATTTGATTGCAAAAGTCGCTTTGATCTCAATGTTGTTATCGTCAATCTGTGCGCCAATTGTACGTCTATCAGTCGCTGCCGTAACGGCGCCAGCTGTCCCTGCAACAACAGCGGCTGCACAACCTTGCAAAAGTGCGACAGTGCACAACACAGTCGCTAATTTAATTTTTGTATTCACATGTCCTCCTGTGGGAAGAGCGTATTGTCAATTAACTGGCTGAGGCAATGTAAATTAAATAAATGCGATTCAACAATACGAGCTGGGCGCTTACTTGGTACTTTAATTTCAACATCATTTGGACCCAGTAAACCAGTGAGTTCGCCTCCATCATCACCTACGAGCGCAATGATCTTCATATCTTTCGTTAGCGCCGCTTCGACAGCAGAAATCACCGTTTTTTCTGAACCATCGACAGATACAACCAGCAGAATGTCACCCGATTGACTAAATGCTCTAACTTGGCGAGCGAATAGGTCGTGATCTTCAGTGGATGCTGAATAGCTTAGTTGGCGGTGTTCTGCGGTTAACGGAATTGCTGGAAGACAAGGTCTTTCAGTTTCAAAAAAGTTCACCAAAAGGCCAGCAAAGTGTTTTGCCAGCATATCGCAGCTCGCACTTCCGCAGCTTAATAGCTTATTCCCATTAAGCAGGGTTTGTGCAATCGATAGGGCACCCGATTCTAGGGCGTCTTGGAGAACTTCCCCTGCGGCTATCTGAGCTTGAATACTCTCTGTAAAAATCGTTTTGATTAATTCTTGCATAGCTAGTAAATATTTTTGATCCAGTGAAATTCTTGTTCGCCATCGATGGCTACGAAATCTATTCGTAAGGCTCGTTGCGATAAGTGATTGCTTTGACAATAAAACGCTATTGTCCTACGTATACGTTGCATTTTTTGGGGCGTTAAGCTGTGTATTGCACCACCAAACTGTTTTTCCGCCCGGTATTTTACCTCAACAAAAACGATTGTCTCGCCAAGTTTCATAATCAAATCAATCTCTCCGAAACGACATCGAAAGTTTCGCGCGACAGGTGTTAGACCCTGTCGAATTAGAAATTGTTCAGCTTGTAACTCGTAGTAGCAACCTTTTTCAGTTGAATTAGCGAACCAACCTAACCATTTTTTCATTTAAACCTTATTTAAGAAGCGACACAGTTGAAGCTGCGATTTCCTGCATAAATAAAGGTTTAGGTGGTTTTTCATTAAATTCAATGCGGTTAATCGTTTTATTACGATATTGCGCCCAACTTAATGCGCGAGAAAACTGATTATTTTGAGTGACTTTCAGTTTGCCCGTTAATCCCACAAATTCTCGGCCTGGAATTGAGGCGAGCTGTTTAAGGTCGGGAATGACATTGACGGCATCATAGGCCATGGCGAATAAGCGTTGTTCTATGTCGGCTTGTTCAGGCCAAAGTTGGTCATACGCTTCGCGCAGTTGACGTTGTTCAAGCCCTGGAAGCATCCATGGTTGTTCCGTAAAATACAGACCTTCTAAATCACTTTTATCTGTGCTGTCGATGCTTTTACTGTAGCTACGAGAAGTCGCAAATAGAGGAATTCGCTGCGCAAATGTACTGACATTGACGTCTAAATAAGGTTTTAGCAGACGAGTTTCAGTTGAATCACCCAAAATATACACCGCATCCAAATCTGCTCTCGAACGTGTTTCGCTTTCAATCTCATTTTTGAACAACGACTTAATCGTCTTTATACGGCTTTTAGAAGCATCCACTTCAAGTATCGCAGCAACGACGTCAGCCATGTTTTTACTGTCAGTGTAAAAGCCGACTTCAGGCTCATTTTCGCTGTATACTTTCCACTGATTTTTGAATCGTTCAACCAAGCGTTGACCATTAGCCGTTTGTGGCGCGAGTAGCATCGGTTTTTGATAGCCTTTCGAAAGAAAATGAAGCATGGCTTGGTCAACTTCATGTTCAGGATTTAAGGCAAAGTAATAGTGGTCAGGATTGGTGTTGGTTATGTCATCTACATTCAAAAATAACGTTGGTCGTGACTGTAATAAGTTCGCCTGTTGAATTTTCGTTACGTTATTTTTTAACAGCGGGCCAATCACAAAATCAATATTTAGCAGACTGAGTTGCGACTCAATGTCCTCGGCACTCGCCATTTCATCTATAAAATACACGCGCTCGATAGGGTTTTCATCAAGCGCAGCTAAAATGCCATTTTTCAAAGCCGAGCCAAGGCGTTCGCTGAAGTTCTGATTGTGGCAATAAAACGGCGAGTCGGTTTATTTGATAAGGCGCTAAATTCACTTTGCTGCGAAGCGCTTTGGGTATAATGGCTGTTGCTGGGTGATTCACATATCGCTTTTGCCAATTGTTCAGTGCTTCTTCAAAAAGCGGCCCTTTCCCGACGTAAATTTGCTGGTATTTAGCCAATTTAACCCAGCCTTGCTGGAGTACAGAACCTCTATCGAAGCGGTCTAGGGCATAAATAGAGAGTTCTTGTAGAGCTTGCCAAATCTCTTCATCTAGACCGACTAAAACGAGCTTTTCATCATCGACGATATCTGCTGCATTAAAGAAGTGAGGAAGTGCTTGCTTAGGTAAATTTTGAGATGCGTAAATGCTGCCCATCAAGTATTGATGCCACGCCCGATGCGCAGGTGATTGCAAGGCATCTTCTACAACACGAAGAATGGCTAATGCGCTTTCATATTGCTGGAGATGCTGACGAGCAAGCGCGAGATAAAGTGCATTTTGCACGTGGTCAACACTTGCTTTTTGACTGAGCATTTCCGCTACTTTTTCGAGTAATGCCCAATCTTGGCTTTGTAACGCGGCATCTCGTGCCATGTAAAGCAATTGAAATTGAGCGGCAGGATTAGCGGTTTGTGCTCGGTCAAAAAGGGATTGTGCACTGCTATCTGTTGTTGGGTTTGCCGTATTTTCTATCGGTTGTGACTTTCTAGGCGTATTTTCAGTTGTACTACACGCTGATAACCCCGACAATACCACTATTAACAGACTCACATGTTTCAGTCGCACACAACACCTTTAGGTTATTCAATTGAATGGCTTATCTTACTGACAGTCGCAGGAGACCACAATGACAAATGCGGAGAATGGCAACAAAATTGGCACTCTTTTCATCGTTGCAACGCCGATTGGCAACCTCGCTGATATTAGCGAACGTGCTTTACAAACCCTAGCGAATGTTGACTTAATCGCGGCTGAAGACACGCGCCATACCGGTAAGTTGCTTAGTCATTTTGGGATTAAAACACGCACATTTGCGCTTCACGATCACAATGAAAAGCAAAAAGCGCAGCAACTACTGGATTGGCTCAACGAAGGTAAAGATATAGCGCTAGTGTCTGATGCGGGTACGCCGTTAATCAGCGACCCCGGTTACGCAGTCGTCAACTTATGTCGACACGAAGGCGCAACAGTGACACCTGTTCCTGGGGCATGTGCGGCAATCTCAGCGCTGTGTTGTTCTGGCTTGCCAACCGATCGCTTCCAGTTTATCGGCTTTACCCCTGCAAAAAGTCAGGCACGTCAGCAGTTTTTCATCGACGCGTACGACAGCGGTATTACGAGCATTATGTATGAAAGCACGCATCGAATTATGGCAAGTTTAGAAGATTTGAGTGCGGCGCTTGGAGCTGAACAACACGTCGTGTTTGCCAAAGAGGCTCACTAAGACGTATGAGACGTTTTTCAGTGGTACGGTAAGCGAGCTATTTGCATTTTTAACCAGCGAGCCAGAACGTCAACGTGGCGAGTTGGTGTTGATGTTACCTGGAAAGCCAGCTCAACAGGATGAAATTCCTGATGAAGCAAAGCGTATGTTAACTCTGCTTGAACCTGAAATGCCGCTGAAAAAAGCCTGTGGTATTGTGGCGGATTACTTTGGATTGAAAAAAAATGCCCTCTACAAATCGGTTATTGATTCGCGCGAAGGATAATTCACTGGGCAAAGCCAATAGTTTCGGTATAATGCGCGCTGAGTCGGCTAGATAATCGCTGCCTGTGACGAAAATGATCAGGGGGAGGAAAGTCCGAGAACCACAGGGCAGGGTGCCAGCTAACGGCTGGGGGGCGCGAGCCTACGACCAGTGCAACAGAGAGCAAACCGCCGATGGCCTTCGGGCACAGGTAAGGGTGAAAGGGTGCGGTAAGAGCGCACCGCGCGGCTGGTAACAGTTCGTGGCACGGTAAACTCCACCCGGAGCAAGACCAAATAGGGTTCCTTAAGGTGTGGCCCACATCGGAACCGGGTAGGTTGCTTGAGCCTAAGAGTGATCTTAGGCCTAGACGAATGATTATCCACGACAGAACCCGGCTTACCGGCTGACTCAACAAATTATAAAAAAGCCTCGCATTTTGCGGGGTTTTTTTATTCACAAATCGAACTAAGACTTGAAAACAGGTTACCTAGCCCTTATCTTCTAGCAAGATTAAGGGAGTCGTTGTCACTATGCCGCGCGTTGTTTTAGCCATTTTGTTGTTTTGTACGCTACTGGGTTTTGGTAGTCGTGACGCTATGGCAACTACTTGGCATACAACGTCAGTAACCTCAGTGCATACATTAGTAAGCGATCAAGACGTCGCCAATGAATTGCTATCGGTAGACGAGACCTACGCATTTGGGGGAGGTGTTAAGCTTTTCCATCCGACGATGCCTAAATCAGGAATACAGCACCAGTTGCCAGCGCCACATCCTGTGGAGCTTCCTGAACGCAGCCGCGTGACTCACCCAAGCTATTTTTTACATCCAGATCAACAACCCAATTATTTTCTCGTTTACACTTTGGCGGATACTGAAATCTGTCGAGATGTTCAATATCGTCCTGAGAAACCTGAGATTCAACCATGGTATCAATGCGCCTCCAGGCCACGTACTGGTGCTATTGATAACTGCCAACCAGCCAATTTAACCTATCGAGCCAGACTGACTTACCAGTTAAATGCCTGATCTCTATTCATAACACAAGTTAAGCCACGGCTTAGCAGAATGGAATTTTTATCAGGTAACAAGCTGTCGTGTTTTGCCTTTTGCATTTGCACAGCAGCAAAGTGAGTTTAGTATGTTTAAATCAAAAAAATCAGTGCGCACGCCCTGGCAAGCGCATTTAAAACGCATGGTTATCCTTCTGGTCATTATTGCGCTTGGGTTGTGTGCCTTACCCAATTTTTACCAAAATAACACGGTGTTGCGTATTAGCCCATTGAAGGCTGGGGATGAAATTCCTAGCCCTGATGTAATTCAACAGGTGCTACTACAACATCAGTTCAATGTCGCGACTATTCGTTCAAACACGGACTCGGCAAGCACCGAAGTGATGTTAATACCTCAAACAGCGTCCGCTGCTGCACAAGAAGTACTTTCCGATGCCTTACACGCGAATGTAACGGTGAAAGTCGCGGAGCAGTCTACCGCGCCAATCTGGTTACAAAAGCTCGGGTTATCGCCAATTAAACTGGGCTTGGACCTAAACGGCGGGGTGCTTTTTGTACTAAAGGTTGATACAGACAAGGCGCTAGAGAAACGCATGGAAAATATTGCGTTGGAAGCGCAGGCATTCCGCGTAAAAGAGAAATTGCACGGTGTGCGCATTGAGCGCAGTACAACCAATAACGTGGAACTCATTGCACTACCAAAAGGTCAAGATGCCTTGCGACAATTGCAAGCCGCGCTGTTAAAGCAATTCCCACAATTAAGTGCAGTTACTCACCAACAAGGTAATTTGCAACGTTCGACACTAAGTTACAACGAAGAGGGTAAAGCCACATTTGAAAAGCAAACCATGATACAAGCCTTGACTACATTACGTTCTAGAATTGAAGAGTTAGGTATTACGGAAGCGGTTACACAGCGCCAAGGTGCGAATTACATTCGAATTGAATTACCCGGCGTACAAGACCCAACAGCAGCGAAACGAATTATCGGTGCGACAGCACAACTCTCATTCCACGCACTACAGGACGTTGGAGGCAAAGCGGTTAAAGCTGAACACGGTATCGTGAACTTAAATCCACTCGCCATTTTTAGTGGCGCAGACATTGACTCGGCCCAAGCGGGACGAGATGACTATGGCAAGCCGTTAGTTCAACTTCACTTAACTTCGCAAGGTGGGGCAAAGATGCTCCGCTTTTCTAGGAACAATGTGGGCAAACCCATGGCGACATTATACAGCGAATACGTGGCCGACAGTCGGGGGGAAATTCATGAAAATAGTACAGTAATTTCTGTTGCCACTATTCAGCAAGTACTTGGCCAGCGCTTTAGTATCACGAACATGGGGTCGTGGCAAAAAGCGGAAGACTTAGCGCTTCTGTTACGCGCAGGTTCTTTAGATGCGCCTTTGACCATCGTGACTGAGCGGACAATTGGTCCAAGTTTGGGGGCACAAAACATCAATAGCGGATTTAAAGCGCTTGCACTTGGCTTGTCGTTAACACTTGGGTTCATGTTGCTTTGGTATCGCAAACTCGGGGTGATTGCTTGTATCGCACTCGTTGCTAACTTGGTGTGTTTAATTGGTTTAATGTCGCTATTACCAAATGTCGTGTTGACCTTGCCTGGTATCGCGGGGTTGGTACTTACTATCGGTATGGCGGTTGATACAAATGTCATTATTTTTGAGCGGATCAAAGAGGAACGCAAACAAGGTAGCCGTATGGTCACGGCTTTGCAGCGTGGCTATCAACAAGCTCAAAGCAGCATCGTCGATGCGAACTTAACCACAATGATCACCGCACTAGTGCTTATGGCTATTGGTTATGGCCCAATCAAAGGATTTGCAATTACGTTAGCCCTTGGGATCGTAACCAGTATGTTTTGTGGGGTAGTGGTTTCAGCTCAATTATCGCATTGGTTTTATCGAGCACCAGAACTGGCAAATAGAACGATAGAAAATAACAGTGTGAAAGGGGTGCAACATGGTTAATGTATGGCAAAAAATTCGTACATCTGGTCTGTGGTTGAGCATCCTTGCCGTTGTGTTGAGTTGTATTTTGATTACCCAGCGAGGTGTTTTACTCGGGCAAGATTTTACGGGGGGCTACGTTACCGAATTTCAAATCGCAAAAGACTTTACTGCAAGCGAATTAGAGCATGAGTTGAATGCGGTTGTACCGGGTAGTTTTCGTTTATCAAGCAATGGTGTGCTGCAATGGCAACTGTTTCAACCGCCTCAAAATGAGGTTGCTGAGCCATTGAGTTGGCAAACTAAACTCCCTGAATCAATGGGATTAAAAATTTTGGACAGTCGCTTTGTTGGCTCTCAGGTAGGAGCGGAATTAGTTGAGCAAGGCGGATTGGCCTTGCTTGTTAGTTTGCTTGCGGTTGGGCTATATCTCATTGTGCGATTTGAGTGGCGTTTGGCCGTTTCTGCGAGCTTAGCGTTGTTGCACGATATTGTGATTACGGTCGCGTGTTTTTCGTTAACGGGAATGGAGTTCGATTTAACCGTACTTGCTGCACTGTTAGCGATTATCGGTTATTCCCTGAATGACTCCATTATCATTGGCGATAAAGTGCGAGAGCTGGTACGTGTACGTCCGAATGCTCCGGTAAGTGACACGATTGATGAAGCACTAGGTACTACGCTTGGTAGAACAACGATAACGTCTTCAACCACGTTGACGACTGTCGCGGCGATTTGGTGGCTCGGTGGAGCGAGCCTACAAGGTTTTGCCTGTGCGCTTTTTGTTGGGGTTGCGGTTGGTACGTGGTCATCTATTTTTGTTAGTGCCACTTTACCTCAATGGCTTGGACTCAGCTTCGCGAACTATCAGCGCGTTTACACTGAGCAAGAGCAACAACAGCTAGCGGAGCCCTAATTGTTGCGGGCAGGGCAAGATGTTAACTTGCCTTGCCCTAACGTTGCAACGGTATCAAGCATTATTGGTTTCGTGCACTTGCGACATCACACTGCTCGACTGCATTTGCTGCGTTTCGTGCATCAAATTTAACCACAACACACTCGTCGTATTTGTCCTGATTTAATTGCTGGAAAATAGAGAGGGTTTGCGCCAACGCGTTTCCCACTAAACACCAAGTCGCGTCCTTTTTATTTAAATTTGAACAGGCCGCGTCCACTTCTTGGTTGGCTAAACGGTTTCGATTGCGTAGTTGGTTTGCCAACTCAATATAAGCTAGTTGATGCGATTGAGGTATATCCAGAAGTGCCAGCGAGCCTGCGTTACGCAACATGTAAAAGTCACCGACAAAATCCATGAGCGTAGTGCTTTTTAGCAGCTGTAAGTCTTTACTTGGTAATGTATCCGTATGTGTGGGCAGCTTTTGAAGTAAATTGAATAGTGAGGTATCCAATAGTTCTGATTTGAATACTTTTGACCATTCCGTTGGGAAAAATCTCATTCTGGCAAGCGCCAACAAATGAGCTTTGGCAAATTCATGATAATTCCTTGCATGCAAGATATTGTCGTCCCAAACCGCCTTAGAGTGAGTCGCTGTTAGGTATTGGTGTTCAACAAGGTAAGCAGGAAAAAGCGCATTGAAATGAGTGACTTCATCCAATTTAATCGTGTTAATCTGCGCCACATCATTGTGCACCGAAACGAGTTTGTATGCAGGTCGATACGCTGCAATAGACGGAGATTGTACGTTTACCAGTACATTTTCTGGTGTACGCGTGACACTGGTGTCGTTCATGTGCATATGGCCTGCGATGTGTAAGCGTAGACCTGTTTTCGCAAGCACGTCACTGGTGCTCGATAGTGGTTCTCGCGCAAGTTGGAATGCCTCATGACCAAACACGTCACGTATAGCTGGTGATTGTTGCTTGTAGAATTCGGCCATCGGAAAATGGCTAAATGCAATCAAGGTCTTATTTTCAACTTTTGCCCGAGCCACAATCTCCTTTATCCACGTAAGTAAAAAAGGTTTTTCCGTCAATATCTTATTGTATCCCGCATTGCCGGATCCCTGAAAATGGACTTCGCTGGATACCAAGGATGGCATATAAACGTTCGCGTCAATCGCTAAAAGCCAAAGGCCTGGAGTGGGTTCAACGAGATAGCTGGTATCAGGCATCGAGACACACGTTTTTTTATCACTTGAACATTGTTTGTAATGACGAAAAGTTAACGAAGACTTGCTTCTGTCTTTGGAAAAGGGCGTTTCCCAAAGAACATCGCGTGGGTCAGGTGTTAAACCGAATGGCGCCAGTTGAGCCATAATATCAGCGTAGCCTGCGTGTTTTATCGCCTCACTGCAAATAGTTGGCGTTGTTATTCGGCGTTTTGTCGGCTGGCAATTTTTATGTTCAAGACTGAAAACGCCGATTTCAGTTCCGGTAGCCGTTAGAAAGTCGCTTTTGCCACCCGCTTTACCAAATGGACTGACCGGATCGTGATTTCCAGGAATGGCGAAAAATCGCATACCATGTTTTTTTTCGTATTCTTTTAATAGCGTTTTTAAGCCTTGCAAGTGGGCAGGTTGCCCATCATCGGTAAAGTCTCCTGGTAGTGCGACGAATTTTATTCCTCGGGAGGCTATATCATCTAGCGCACTTATTAGCGCAAAGTAATTCTCGTTAAATAAGCGAGTAGAGTGAAGCTGAGCTGCCATTGAGCGAATGCTGACGGGCTTATTGAGTCCAGCAAGTTTAATACCCTGAAATGCCGCAGAGTTAAAATCGGCATAAATATCATGGAAATGAACATCAGGTAGAAAAGCGATGTCGACATTTTGCGCATTCCGTGCGGACAGCGGTTGGCAAAAAAGGCATAGAAGAACGGCTAAAAAGGCTTTCATATTCAGTTTTCTAAAATCACGTAATGTTTAAAAAACGCTCGACCTACGTTGATTTAAACGCAGGTCAAGCGCCAACTGGGTTTAGAAATTACCTCTGATACCCAAGGAGAGGCGGCGACCCGAAAACTCATACATCGTTGGGAAAACAGGGTTGAGCGTGTAGCCCGTCGTCTCTTCATTGAGAATGTTTATCCCTTCAAGTGTTACCTTAACCATGTCATTCACACGGTAGCCCAATGAAATATCCGTTTGTCCATAAGCATTGCGGTACACGGGATACATATCACGCTCAATTCGCTCGACGTATTTATCTTTGTAGTTGTAAGAGATACGGGCATCAAAGCGCTGATTTTCGTAATAGAAAGTCACGTTATAGGTTTCTTCCGCAAGCCCTTCCGGTGGCGTCGGGATCCCAAGGTCAGATGCGCCCGTTAACGAGTTATCGAGTACGGTGTAGTTCGCATTGATGCCAAAGCCACTGAGCATTTCATCAAAGTAGGATAGAGGTAATTGAGCGACCAATTCGATACCACTGACATCGTACGAGCCTTCAGCATTTACTTTTTGGTAGATGTCGAAATCATAAATGCCATCGACGGTGCCATTGTCATTGTATTTCGTGACATTGTTGACCACGCCCGTAAGTGATTCACGCACAACGCCTTCTATTTCTTTCTCAAAATATGAAACGGCTAGTAATGCACCTTCATCCAAGTACCATTCAAGGCCAAATTCCCATTGATCAGCATAAGTTGGCTTCAGATCCGGGTTACCATCACGATATTTAAATTCGTTTAAGCTCACACTACGTTTATAAGCAATGTCAGTTAACGCAGGGCGAATAAAGGTTTTTGAAGCGGCCGCGCGAAGCAACAAATCGTCTGTTAATTCCAAGGCGAAGTTCACGCTTGGTAACGTTTCTTTGTAATTGCCATCTTTAGAGACTGGTTTTGCGGTAAAACCCGTTGTGCCATCTTCATTTTGCACTTGGTGATAACCAGAAGAGTGCACTTTTGTGTCAATGTAACGGACACCCGCATTTAACGTCGCTGGCATGGTGGCGATGTCGAAGTGGAAATCAGCCATTGCATATAAAGCGAGCGTTTTTTCCTTCACTTTATAATATTGATCCGGCTCGTAGGCGACGCTAAAGCCCGTGTAACGCAATTCGTTACGGGCATAACTATTGGCAATTTGCATCCAGTTTACTTTGCTGTCTACTTCGGAGAGGTACTCACCACCAGAGACAAGGTTTGAAATGTCGGTCAGTTGACTGTCAGCCAGTGTACGTACACCAACCCAAGAACTGTCGCCTTCCGATGGACCTTTCACGCGATTTGTACCGTAGTCTCGCTCTTTCGATTTGTCAGTGACACGCACCCCAAATTGTATTTGCGCCAACGCTGGGAAAAAGTCGAGCTGCAAGTCGCGTTTGAAATCGAGTTGTGTCGCGTATTTGTCGTCGTTGATGTGTTCTTGGTTCACTTCGTAATAGTCAAACAGATAAGCATCTGGCGAGTTATACATATCAAACGTGTTTGGGTTACTACTTGGCAGAGTTTCACCACCCGTGCTGGTGTATCGCGTTCGCGTTGGACGATAGGCTGTATGTTTAAGGTTTGTGGTTTCTGCTTGTTTTTCCGCGCCACTGTAGCCTACTATGCCGTAGATTTTCCATGCCGCTAGCTGCCAATCCAGCGTTAAACTAAACTGCTGATAATCAGTATCTTGGCTATTTTCTTTGCTTAGAAATTCGTGTTGTGTTGCGGCATAGTCTACATCCGTTAGTACCGTGATGCCGTAGTCTGAAAGTGTAGCGCTATCGTATTGATTGATTTTTTCAAGTGAACTGATACTGGATGCTGTATAGGCTGCTGCGTCGTACTCGTCTTCATGGTTGTCGAAATTACCTAGCAGTCCATCAAACGTTAAGCTCAATTCACTGCTTGGTTTGTATTGTAACGACAGTGTAGCCCCCCATTTATCTTGCTCCGTTAGATAGGCGCGATCGCCTACTTTATCTAAGAATACGACGCGGCTAGTTTCGTCTTTGTTTTTACGGTCATTGATGGAAATGCCGGTGTCACGAAGCAAAACATCCGCTGCTTGATCGGCTTGCCATTGTGATTTGCCTGTTTTTTCTAACCAACGTGAAAGAGGGCGGAAGTTAATCCCGGAATTACTGTCGGTACGGTTGCTGCGCTTTGAATAGGCAAACGACGCAAGTGCCCCCCAATCACCAAAGGTGTCACTGGCAAGTACGGCAAATTTGGGGTCTGATTTTTCTGATATGTCGTTGTAAGCGCCTTCTGCAGAGACAACCAATTGGCGGCCATCGTAGTCAAATGGGCGAGCGGTGGTGATTGCGACTGAGTCCGCAATACCACCTTCTTCATCTGCCGCAGTAGGGGACTTTTTCACTGTAACACTTTGAATGATCTCTGATGCGAACATGTCAAACTCGACATCGCGTCCGCCGCTGCCTGATGCTGTCGCCAAGTTATTAATAGACACGAAGGTAAATTCACTCGGTAGGCTACGAACATTGACTTTTTGACCTAGCCCCTTATTTCGTTCTATCGTTACGCCCGGCATACGTTGCAGCGCTTCCGCAAGGTTTTGCTCTGGAAAATCGGCAATGTCCGATGCAACGATGGAATCCGAAAAGCCAATATTCACACGTTTTAAATCAATCGCCTTTTCTAAGCTTTTGACATAACTGCCAGTGACAACAATTTCTTCGATGTCATTGGATGGTGTTGCTTGGTCATCTGCAAGCGCATTGGTGCTTGATAAAAGAGTGCCGAGAGCAAGCGCTAGAGGCGAAAGTACAAATAATCGGTGAGTCTTCATAATTGTTCCTGTCAGTATGAATGGCGACTTTTATTAAAATTCGCCAGTAAAGACAGCGAAGGAATTCAGAAGGGGACGTTTGATTTTAATGAAGTTTTTGTTTCATTTTTACGGCAGTTACGACATAAAACTGTCATGGAATGTTCATGAAAAAGATGTCCCCTCTAGGTTAAGTTTGCCGTCTTATAGAAAAAGCGATGTTGTATAAGAACAACCCATTTATGTCTTCAATTCATTTTTCTTCCTCATCGTTCGGCGAGGAAAAGGAACAGGCGCGAACGTTAGTACAGTGCTTTATCGCTAATCAGGATGCGTTGAAAGGGTATTTTCGTCGAGCTGTGGGTGAACAAGCTGACGCTGAGGATTTATTCCAAAAGTTGTTACTCAAAGCGCTGAAAGCAGAGCCTAGTTCACACATTGAAAACCCATTGGCTTACGGTTATCGAATGGCGCGGCATTTGGTCATTGATCACCATAACGAACAAAATAAATCACCTGAAAGTCTTGAACACGAACCTGAGTGCGATGCCCAATCGTTGGAATCCATGCTGGAACATGAACAACGTGTGCAACTCTATCAGCGGGTGTTGAGCGAAATGTCCCCGTTGAGGCGAGAAATATTCGTTCGTCGTCGTTTACATGGCGAAACGCGCGTGCAAATAGCACAAAGTTTATCGTTAACGGATGAAGCCGTGAAAAAACATATTTCTAGAGCGATGGACACGTTTAAACGTGCTATGCAAGATTCTCTGGATACGTGTGTAGGTGACTTAGCGCGTTGATTAGGCAACCTCCACCTTGTAGGTATATTTTTTAGGTAGATAGATCCGATGACTTCACCAGAATTCGATAAAGATCAAAAACGTAATTCGCTAGAAAATGCGATCTGGAATGATCCAGCTTTACTTGAAGCCCTAACTAAAGTGGCGGAAAAGGTTCCCAGCGAAGAGGCAGCTGATATTCGTTCTTCAGTTCCCCAATCTGGGTGGAAATGGTTTGCTGTTGCCGCGGCAACATTACTGCTCTCATTCTCAAGCTGGTGGTTTTCGAATGCGGACAAGCTGAAGAATGAAGTAGTGGTATCAAAAGCTCAGCATTTTGACGCCAGTGGTCCCAAAGACGTTAATCTTTCAGACGGTACATTGGTCAACTTAAATCGTCACGCGAAATTGCAGTTCAAAGAAAGCGGCGCACAACGTATGGCCACATTGAGTGAAGGTGAGGCTTATTTTGAGGTAAAACGCGATGAGAACCGACCCTTTACCGTCTTTACGGGGAATGCGACCGTACAAGTGCTTGGTACAGCATTTAATATAGATAAAACATTAGTAGGAACTCAAGTTGATGTATTTCATGGCAAAGTGTCTGTAAGCACCCAACAAGGCAACAAACGAGTTGAATTAACGAAAGGGATGCGTGCATTTGTCACATTAAATGACATCGAAGTCACCGCTTTCTCGGCGTCTCAGCCGGATTGGCAAATGGGGTGGCTAGAGTTGGATGATGTGAGTATTCAAGATGCGATATTTCAGCTAAATCGTTATAGCGATATTCCTGTTGTATTGACGAGGGTGGACCCAAGTATTCGTGTAAGTGGTCGTTTTAAGGCAAATGATGTGCTAGGTACGACTCAATTGATTGCAGAATTACACCAGTTGAATGTGCGAAAGTTTCCCGACTCTATCGCGTTGGAACCTAGATAAGTGCTTGCTGTTATGGCAACTGAAGTTGAATGACGTGATGTCTATTTAGTTGCCCTTATCTCAATAATTAGTCATATTTTCTTCATCTGTTTTCGTCAAACTAGTCTTTTTCAAAGCAGGAAGGAACAAAGAGCAAATGTCGCCGTTTTGCCGAAATTTACTGTGTTTCGCGATAGTTTTGCCCTTTTCCTGTATTGCAAAGGAAGAAAGCTTAAGCCTTTGCTTAAATCGTCTCGCCCAACATCACGATCTCCCATTAGTGTATGACCATTCTAAGCTTGCTGATGTATACGTTGACTGTGAATTATCTACCGATGATTCGATAGAAAACGCGTTTGCACATTGGCTCACGCCACTCGGTTTACGTTGGCGACAAACGGAAGTGGGACTTGTGATCGACACCGTCGAGCCTCTTCAAAGACAAAACGAGCAGGCAACGCAAGCGACCATAGAAGAAGTGACGGTTATTGCAGAGCCAGTCCGCTACGGGTCAATTCAGCGTTTTCAACATAATTATCAACAAGCAGCTGAATACGCGAGAAAAAACAAACAAAATGCAGTCGGCGAACAAGCGTCTTTGGTCGGCGCCATGTTGACTCAGCTTCCAGCCGAAAACTTGGCGGAAGCTTTACAAGTTGTACCCGGTGTTAGCGTCACACGAGATAGAGGCGAAGCGCTAAATATCAATGCCATGGGGTTGGGGGCAGAATACCAAATGGTTTTGTTGAACGGACGAAGGGTCGCGAATACGGAGAATGTTCGCAACTCGAACCAGTATGGGCAACAATTCCGTTTCGATACGTTGAGACTCAGGGTTGTTCTCAAATGTGTCGGTATATAAAACCTCAGATGCGCGTTTACCGCTTGGTGGAATTGGGGCAAACATTGATTTAAAAAGTACACGTCCGCTTGAGTTTGAACACAGTGCAATGAACATCGGTTTAGATGTAGCTGCATTGGAAGGTGATCGCAACTTTCAGCCAAATATCTCCATGTCAGCCAATACCATGAGTGCAGATAGGGCTGTAGCCGGGGTATTCAAAGTCTCGTATGAAAACCGGTTACAGCGTCAGTACCAATTCGAGAGTTGGCATTGGGGTGAAAACCAAGGTGCGACAATAGACTACCATTGGCCTGCGTTACCAGACAGCACCTTAGTCCCTACCGATGGTTTGGCGCTGACCATTGAAAACGAAGATAGAACGCGTACCTCTGGATTGGCTGAAATGAGTTGGCAGTTAAATGACCATGTGCAACTAGATGGGTTGTGCTTTCACTCAAATACGGACTTCGCCTTTGATGAGCATCGACTCGCTATCAATCCACAGAGTGCACTTGGACAGGCTGCAGTCGATGAATCAAGCGGCCAAATTAAGCAGTTATCTTTTTTGAATGTCGATGCAAAAACTTCTCGTGAAGAGTCGCAACTGAACTATACCAATCAAACAACACAGCTAACCGCAACTCTAGATATGAAAGCATGGCAGTTTTCGCCTTTTTTCAGCCATAGTGCTGCAACGAGCATCACAAAAAAGCCCATTTCGCGTGTACACGTAAAACTAGCGCCGGGTAATGCGTTGGTCGAGTTTCAAGGCAGCGCAATCAATCGTTTTCAATTTTCACACTCGCTTGGGCTTGTTGAGAGCTATAACCAGATTTCCCAGATGCGAAAACGTTTAACCAAAGTACGAAATCGTGTTGATGAATGGGGGCTAGATTCGCGGTGGCAAGCCACTGAACAAGCGCGAGCATGGTGGGTAGAATTGGGATTTCTCCATTCTAAACAGCGCCATCAGTATCAACGTCAAGATGTGAGTCTTAGCGCCTCGTCGCTCAACGCATTACCGAGTCTCGACGGCCGTTGGTTGGAACCACTGCCGGTGGCGTTTGACGCAAAGTTTATAAGCAATACGCCTTACTGGTTAATTCCAAAAAGGGATTTATTCCAGTTGTTTGATATCGCACTTCCATTTAGCGACAAAACAGAGAGTGATTTGCTCAACAGTTATGAGGTATCGTTCGAGTCGATAGAAAGTTACTTCACATCAAACTGGCATTACGCGGAGCTCGAGTGGCAAGTTGGAGCCAGATATTCTGACACACGCAGTGCCGCATTGGGCACCCGTATTGGCGACAGTGGTGGGCTGCGCGCTGACGAACAGGTGCAGCGTTACGTAAAGTGGCTTCCCTCCGTTAATGTTAAATGGCAATCATCGGCGCATTGGCAGTGGCGCAGTACCTACAGTTGGGCCTTGAATCGCCCCAACTATTCTGACATGAACCCAAAACTGCACGTCAATTCAGGTGGACTCCCCTATGCAGAGCAAGGTAATCCAGCTTTAAAGCCAGTGCTTGGGAAAAGTTACACGTTATCGCTGACGCATAGTGCTGAGGCTACGGATATTCAGGTATTAGTATTTCAACATGAGATTGATGATTTCATTGTCGAAGACGTTACAACTCTGGACTACCAAGGGCAATCCTTTAGCGTACTACAAAAAAACAATTCAGGTCAGGGCCACATCACTGGATTTACGAGCAGTATAGAGTGGCAATTACCGGCACTGACACAGGTATGGCGACAAAATCGATTGTCAGCTAACGTCACCCAACTAGTTGAAGCTGATGTTTACACTGAATTTAATGAGAGGTTCAATCTGGAGGGCGTCTCCGATTGGATGGGAAATGTACGATTTCTAACGGGCAATGAAGTTTGGCAATTCGCATTCAATTTAAATTATCGCAGTGCATTTCTCGAACATCGAGACAGAAGCAACAATGCGGATATTTGGGTTGATGCATTCACGAGTTTAGATTTGGGCTTGCTGTGGCATTTATCGCCACGTTTCAGTGTACGATTTGATGTGTTTAACACGACGAATCAAGTATTGCGCCGTTTGGCGGTTGCCGACCATGCTTCAAGCCTTATGAAAGTTGAGGAATTTGGGCGGCGCTTCATGGTGGGATTGGAGTTTTCGTTGTAATAAAGATGTGTGGTAACAATAAATTCACAATATTATCTGTCTCCTTTTCGCTTAAATAGGCGTTAGACATGTGACCCATTTAACTTAACTAAAGGAAAGTCACATGAAAACCCCCGCAACACTTAAGACCTCGGTTATCGCCATCTCGCTCATTTCAATGATCCATATTACGCATTCTCATGCCGATGAGGCTCCCTCGCTTGGACGAAGCGGTGACGTGGTATAACCAAGCTGCAGTAAGAAACTTCGCGCCGGTCTTTGATTTTGATTCGGATGGGTGCTATCCCGCAACGCCGTTCAACAAAAATAATAACCTTTCGCAAAACAATGGATTGGACGCTGCTTGGTCAACTCCTTGGGGAAATTGCCGAGATGCGGGTTGGGAACAGTTTGCCAATACAATTCACCGCCAGATATGTCACACATCCCCAAATGGAGAGCAACTAAACTGCGCACATTTTTATGAACTTTATTTTGAAAAAGATCAGGCCGTTCATTGGTCCTTTTTAGGTGGGCATCGTCATGACGTTGAAACCGTTATCATTTGGACGGTTAAACAAGGTAGCAAAGAAAGCATCACCCATGTAAGCACGAGTGCACATGGCAACTACGACACCAGAGCGTTTGCAAGTGTGTTGCAGCAAAATGGGCATCCCATGGTGGTGTACCATAAAGATGGTGCAGGAACACACGCATTCCGATTCGCCAATCAACAAGATAAAGATAATGTGGAGTTCCAAGGAAATTGGGGTGTGTTTTATACACCGCAAATATTGAGTCATTATCGCGCCGTGGCCAGCTATCAATCGACAAGTTGGGATAGATATTGGGCAAATCGCCGCTATAGAGATGCTCTGGCGCAAAGTAACTTTGGCTCCGCGAGTTTTAAAACACGAAGTGATAACGTGCTAATAGACCAAGCGAACGCCGCGAAACCAACCGATGAGGTTTGGCAATCAATGCAATTCAACACCAATGATGTTGAGCAAACAAAGCGTGCGGAATTAAGTGCAAACTACGCGGATATAGCGAGTGAAATAAACGAATAATTAGAGGTACGTATAGCAGGGTGAGTAGATTGCCCTGCTATACAAAAAGACTGTACGCAAAAATAGAGCACTATCCGTTCTCTTATCAACTGGTTAGAACTTATAGCAGAGAATACGACATCAATGAGCCGAATGTGATCGAATCGACAAACAGTTATAGTCGATGAGTTATTTTGAGACCGAGACATTCTTTTAGTGTGCTTGCGTCACTGTTCTTGATAACGCATAGTGGTTGAGCCATCTTAACGCTAAGATAGTGCCATAATGCGGCAAGGGTTTTTCTTCCGCTTACGAATATCAATCAAGGAAAGTCATTTTGAATTATCACGCATTGGCATGGGTTGGAATTGCAATTTTCGTTTATTCGCTTTCCGTTCGGCAGTTACAGCGGGCTGAGTTGACCGGACCAATGTGGTTTGTACTGATTGGCATCAGTTTAGCGCTCGGCTTTGATCAAACGCTTTTATTAAATCAGTTAGACCGAGAAATTTGGCAACCGCTGGTGGAATTAACGTTGGCCATTTTCCTGTTTTCAGATGCCGCCAAAACACGTCTGCGAGTGCTAATGGAAAGCGTTCATCTACCCCTGTTGTTGTTGCTTGTTGGGCTACCTTTAACGGTTGTGTTTGCAACTGTCATGGCTCACTTTTCTTTAGGTCTATCGTGGCTCGCGGCCGCCCTCTTAGCCATTATTATTGCACCGACAGATGCAGCGTTGTGTCGAGGATTTATTACCGCTAAACAAGTACCTGCCAATTTACGTGAAGCTATCAATGTCGAAAGTGGCTTGAATGATGGTTTATGTGTGCCGCTTTTCCTTCTGGCAATGAGTGCATTTAATAATCCTGAAGAACTCTCCGGTGCTAGTTTGTTGGCTGTGTTCGTACGTGAAATAGGGATCGCGGTATTGGTTGCCGTGACCTTTACCGCATTAGCGATATTTCTCATTTCAAAAGCAAAAGAGCGTCATCTTTTTGCACAAAGCACGAGTCCTTTTTTGTTTGTTGGATTTGCCATTACGGTTTATGCCCTTACTCAAGGCCTGCACGGCAGTGGTTTTATTGCGGCGTTTGTCAGTGGCTTGTTGTTCGATAAGTTTTATCATGATGCGTTCAAAGACCAATTGATCGAAGAGGGTGAAAACATAGCGGAATTGGCGTCGGTATTAATCTGGATACTGTTTGGTTTTATTTCGGTATCCACAATAATGAGCTTGAGCTGGGAAACGGTTTTCTATGCACTTTGTGCTGTCACATTACTCCGTATTGTACCGGTTGTATTGGCCTTATATTTTAGTCGGGAAAGCTGGAAATCAAAGCTAACACTAGCGTGGTTTGGGCCGCGTGGGATGGCGTCTGTCGTCTTTACGATGATGCTGTTAGAGCTGGAACAGCCAGAGGTACAAACGATCTCCCAAGTTGCGGTATGTACCATCCTGTTAAGTGTGTTTCTACATGGACTTACTACACGACCCATTTCTTTGAGTTTTTCAAATAAATCATGAGGTTGTGACTTTTAAATGTAATTTTCGTGAAATAAAATCGTCATTAAATGTCCCTAGACTGTGCCGCAATTTAGAACAAGAACTCTACTTTGGGGACAATAATGAAAAAATCCGTGCTCGCGCTCAGTATTTCTGCGCTCTTTCTAACCGCTTGTAATGACACTGATACAAAAACAGTTGAAGTGATTAAAGAAGTCGAAGTCATTAAAGAAGTACCAGTGACACCAACACCTGTCACTTCCGTGAAAAACGTGATCTTAATGATCGGTGACGGAATGGGTGCTCAGCAAGTTGGTTTACTTGAAGAATACGCAAGACGTGCCCCAAACTCGACGTACAATTCAAAAAATAACAAGACCGCGTTACAGAAGCTGGCAGAGGTAGGTCAATTAGGTCTATCACTTAACCAACCTTATGGTGCAACGTCAGGTAAGTTGGTTGTGGATTCAGCGTGTTCTGCTACTCAACTTGCAACGGGTAAACCGGCCGGTTCAGAAATGATTGGTTTGGACGACCAAGGCTACGTTGTTGAAACCATCCTTGAAAAAGCAAAGAAAGCAGGTAAGGCAACGGGTCTTGTATCAGACACGCGCATTACACATGCGACACCTGCGGCTTTCGCATCTCACCAACCACATCGTTCACTTGAAGATAAAATCGCCGTTGATTTAGTGAGACTCAGGCATGGTGGACGTGTTGTTGTCAGGTGGTGCTCGTGTGTTTATTCCATCCGATATCAAAACGAATACAGCAGCACAAGAAACATTAGCAGCCCTAGGTGCACCTGCCGGTGTTGTGAAAAAATCAAAGCGTAAAGATTCACGCAATCTTATCGTTGAAGCAAAAGAAGACTATGGATACAGCCTTGCATTTGACAAAACACAACTAGCAAATGCGGACGCAACAAAGTTATTAGGTTTGTTTGCAAACTCAGGTATGGCAGATGCGATTGCTTACAAAGCATGTCAAGAAGCCAACACCTGTTCAGAGCCTTCATTGAAAGAGATGACGGTAAAGGCACTTGATATCCTTTCTAAAGATGAAGATGGTTTCTTCCTAATGATTGAAGGCGGTCAAATCGACTGGGCAGGTCATGCGAATGACGCGGGTTGGATGTTGAACGAACTTTTAAAATTTGATGAAGCTGTTGATGCTGTTTATGAGTGGGTGAAGGATCGAAATGACACGTTAGTCGTTGTGACGGCAGACCATGAAACAGGCAGTTTTGGCTTCAGCTACTCGCGTAAAGACATGCCTGAAGGTAAGTCGTTGCCGGGTGATGGTATGGGTGGACAAGATTACAAGCCAAACTTTAATTTTGGCGATCTGGCAAACCTAGACATGCTTTACAAACAGACAGGTACATTCTTCAACATGATGGATGCAGCGAATGCGGATTGGGATTTTGCTTCTGCGACAGCATCTGATTGGATGAATGCAATCAATATGTACAGCGAGTACAAAGTCACTATTGACCAAGCGGCAAAAGTAGGTGAGCGCGAAGTGAACGAATATTACGTGCCAGATCACAGCTACCAAAGTGCGACGATGGTGCCTAAATTTGAAGATTTCAAAGAGTTCTATGTTTACGCAGATGAAGACCACACAGGTAAAATTGCACGAGCGCTTGCAGCGGACCAAAACGTTGTATGGGGCACAGGCACGCACACTGCAGCGCCAGTTCCAGTATATGCATTTGGCCCTGAAGGTGTGACACGTGCCTTCTCTACAATGCAACACCATATTGATATTGCAAATAAAATGATGGTTGCGTTAGGCGTTTCTGAATAACCGTAACGATCCCTAGATCAAAAGCCACTTCTCGATATTGAGGGTGGCTTTTTGTTTTTGAGTTGCGACCAAAATATCGACTTCCGCGACTGTTTGTTCTGACCTTTAACCTTGTTCTACTCATCCCTTATTCTAGGTTCCTCAATCGATTTTAAATGCTTTTTGGTGGTGTTTTATAGTGTCGTATGGCGCTATTTTCGTCAGTTTGCGCTGAAAAATAACGCGAATTTAATAGTTTTGTGTGACGTCCATTTCTAATCCCATTTTTGGGATTATTGTGATTTTTCTGTTATTGCACTGTTCATTTTTATGCATCGCCACATTTTCCCACCGAATTCATAGACTTCCTTGGAGGCCTTATTTTTTCTGGCTTTACAGGTGATATTCACCGGGCTATTTCCTTGACAACTAGGTGGTTCAAGCCCTAGACTGTTCCATTGTGGTAAAAAGTGGTTTTAAGTGGATCAAACTGGATCTTGGTATGAGTTTTTAGAGTCATCTGGTAACAACAATGAATTTTCGCGGTGCAACATCACTGAGTTTGGATGAGAAAGGACGCTTCGCGGTACCAACAAAGTACCGTCATAGTCTGCTGTCTGAACACGAGGGAACTGTGATATGCACTGTGGCATTGAATGAACCGTGTTTGTGGCTCTATCCGCTAAGTGAGTGGCAATTGATTGAAGCCAAGCTAGCGAAGCTCTCTAGTATGAATCCGCGAGCTAGACGTATGCAGCGGCTGTTACTTGGTCATGCAACGGAATACCAATTAGATAAAAATGGCCGAATTTTATTAGCTCCTTCGCTGCGCGCTCACGCAGGGCTTGGGAAAAAACTAATGTTGGTTGGCTTGTTAAACAAATTTGAGATTTGGGACGAAGATCGCTGGGCTGCTCAGATGGAACAAGATGTTGAAATCGAGCGAAGTGGTGATTTCGAATTTGATCCGGATCTTGATTCGATATCGTTGTAAGCAACAATTTTAAGGCATACACAAAGCACATGACTGCGCAATTTCAGCACATTTCTGTATTGATGGACGAAACCATTGATGCACTAGATATTAAACCGGATGGCATTTACGTCGACGGCACATTTGGTCGCGGTGGTCATTCGGGACAAATCTTAGCTCGTTTGGGTGAGAATGGTCGTTTACAAGCAATCGACCAAGACCCGACGGCAATTGCAGCTGCTGAAAAATTCGCGAACGATGCTCGTTTTTCAATTGCACACAACCGTTTTTCCAACATGCGCCAAGTGGCTACCGAAGCTGGTATTTTAGGCCAAGTTGACGGCATTCTACTGGACATTGGCGTGTCGTCTCCACAATTGGATGATGCGGAACGTGGTTTCAGTTTTATGAAAGATGGTCCGCTTGATATGCGTATGAATCCAACGTCTGGACGCGGCGCGGCGCAGTGGTTAGCCGAAGCGGATTTAGAAGACATCACGTTTGTCATCAAACAGTACGGCGAAGAAAAATTCGGCCGTCGTATCGCGACGAAAATCATTGAAACACGTGATCACACACCGATAACGACGACTAAACAACTCGCCGATTTGGTGGACGAAGCCGTACCGGTAAAAGATAAACACAAGCACCCTGCTACGCGCACGTTCCAAGCAATTCGTATTTACATCAACAGTGAGTTGGAAGAAATCCAAACGGCGCTGAGCGAAGCATTGGATGTATTGAAACCAGGTGGCCGTCTTGTAGTGATTTCGTTCCATTCATTAGAAGACCGAATTGTTAAACAGTTTATTAAAAAACAAAGTAAGGGAGAGGCGATACCTAGAGGTCTGCCTTTAACGGATGCACAATTAAAACAAAACTTGACGTTGAAAGCGGTAGGTAAAGCCATAAAACCAAGCGCAGCAGAGATTGCGCAAAATCCACGGGCAAGAAGCTCGGTGTTGCGGGTGGCGCAGAAACTCTAATGAACCAAAAAGCGCAGTTGCGCCAACCCAATTTATTTAACGAAATTATCAAGGGCTTGTTCGCGAACAAGTTCATTGCGTTTTTATTGGTGTTGATTTTTTTTTCGAGTTTAGTGCTTGTACAAATCACGCATTTAACTCGTCAGCAACTGATTGAACAAGACAAGCTATTACAACAACGCGATGAGTTGGATCTTGAATGGCGTTATTTGATTGTTGAGGAGGAGTTTTATTCTCAACATGCTCGCATTGAAGAAGTTGCTATCAGCCAGCTCGATATGAAAAGACCAACAAGCAAAGACGAACAGGTGGTGGTACTACCATGATTGCCCCGAAGAAGACCGTGAATAATTTGATCACATGGCGCTTCATTTTAGTGTGTGTAGTGCTGGTTTTTGTGTTTGTCACGCTAATGGCAAGGGCTGCCTATTTGCAAGTTATTGAGCCGGACAAAGCTCGTGAAGAAAACGAGAAACGGACCGTCCGCGTTGAAAAGCTTAAAGTTCAGCGAGGAATGATTTTCGACCGCAATGGAAATGAGCTTGCAATCAGTGTTCCTGTAGTGAGTGTGTACGCGGATCCGCTTGCGCTTGATAAAGAATTGGCGAAGCGAGTTTTAAAAACGGCGAAAAAATCGGGTGAGAATGTTGATGCACTCGAAAAAAATGAGGTGGAATTAACCCACCGAAAACGCGAACTCTATCAAAATGATCTGCGATGGCGAGAGCTCGCAGACGTATTGCAAGAAGACAACACCGAAATTAATGGAAAACTGCGCGCTAACACGAGTCGGCGCTTTGTGTATTTAAAACGTCAAGTAACTCCAGCAGTTGCAAACTACATTGACGATCTGAAATTGCCAGGTATCCATCTCCTCGACGAATCAAAACGTTTTTACCCAAGTGGTGAAGTGTCTGCGCACGTACTTGGTTTTACCAATATCGATGGTAAAGGGATTGAAGGGGTCGAAAAGCTTTACGACAAAGCTCTTACGGGAGCTGAAGGTCGACGTACCATCCGTAAAGATGCTCAAGGCCGCGAAATTCAAGTACTTGATGAGCAGCAACGCGTAGAACCTGAGAGCATCACATTATCGATTGATGAACGAATTCAAGCAATCGCCTATAAGGCGCTCAAGTCGGCGGTTTTATCCTACCAAGCGACCTCAGGTTCGGCCATGGTGGTGGATGTGACAACGGGTGAAATATTGGCGATGGTTAACAGTCCTTCATTTAACCCTAACAATATGCGTGATGCCGCACCACACAAAAGACGCAATCGTGCGATCACCGACTTATTTGAACCGAGACTCAACTGTTAAGCCTCTAGCCATATTAGCTGGTTTAGAGTACGGCGCTGTAAAGGCAACTGACACCATAAATACATACCCAGGCTGGATGCGCATCGGAGGAAGTCTTGTCACTGATCCTCGAAATCACGGTGAAATGACGCTTCGCGAGATTTTGAAAGTGTCGAGTAACATGGGCGTTGCTAAGATAAGCCAAATGATGCCAAAGGATTACTTCGTTGAAACTTACCAAAAAGTAGGGTTCGGTGAAGAATCGGGCACGATGATGATTGGTGAAAGCAACGGGTTGTTTTACCCAAATCGTCGCTGGTCAGATTTTGAAATTGCAACGCTTGCGTACGGTTACGCGGTAAGCGTGTCGACGGCGCAAATGGCTCGGTTTTACTCGATATTAGGCGCAGGTGGAATTAAACGCCCATTGACCATTATCAAGCAGGATTCGCCACCACCAGGTGAGCGTATTTTTCAAGAAAGCAATGTAAAAGCGGTTGTTGAGATGATGGAAAGCGTGTTTGAAAGCGGCGGAACTGCATCCAAAGTGAATGTAGACGGTTACCGTGCAGCGGGCAAAACAGGGACTTCCATTAAAGCAGTCGCAGGCGGGTATGGTAATGAATATGTCGGTTACTTTGCAGGCATCGCACCAGTAAGTAATCCTCGTTTAGCGGTCGTTGTTATGGTCAACGAACCTGGCGGAGATGTTTATTATGGCGGTGCTACTGCGAGTCCTGCATTTGCCGAAATTATCTCAAATGCATTGCGTATATTGAATGTTGCGCCAGACAAAGAACGTGTGGCGTATTTAACAGGAAAAGATAATGATGCGTGATTTAAAAGATGTACTTGCGCATTTTGGGAAAACCATCAAAAGCTTGATGGTTAAAGACTTGCGAATTGATAGCCGAGAAGTCAAAGAAGGGGACGTTTTTGTTGCCCTTGATGGCCATCAAGCACATGGTGCACAGTTTATTGATGCTGCATTAAATGCTGGCGCAGTGTGCGCGTTAGTCAACACCGCGAACGTGTCGCAAGGTCATGACGAACGTGTGATTGGCGTTGATAATTTAGAAGATCAGATTGCGGCACTGGCGACGGAGTTTTATAGAAAACCGTCTTCAGCCATTCAGCTTATTGGTGTTACTGGGACTAATGGTAAATCCACCACGACAGCACTTATCGCAAATTTAGCAACGTTATGTGAACATGCCGGTGCGGTTATTGGCACGCTAGGTTATGGAAAACCAGATGACCTCGCGCCTCTTGCGAATACGACGCCGAGTCATGTGGACCTTGCACGAATTTTGAACGAGTTGAAAGAAGAACACCAAATAGTGGCAATGGAAGTTTCTTCCCATGGCCTTTCTCAAGGTCGTGTTGACGGACTTGAATTTGATGTTGGCGTTTTTACTAACTTAAGTCGCGATCATTTGGACTACCATGGCGACATGGCAAGTTATGCGGATGCAAAACTGCAACTATTTAAAAAGCACCAACCTACTTTTTCCGTCATCAATGTTGATGATGCGATTGGACAAACTTGGATCAAAAACGATCAAGTACAGTCAATCGTTGGATTTGGGCGTATGAGTGCACAATTAAGTGCGCTACCACATTTCGTTGCGTTTCAGCATGAAGAATACACTCCGGATGGTATCCATTGTGAATTTGTGACCAGTTGGGGAACGTGCCAAATCGTAACTTCGTTATATGGTGAATTCAATCTTTACAACCTCGCCGCTGCATTCGCCACTTTGTTAAGTCTTGGCTATGAGTTTGATGCACTGGCAAGAGCGGTGAGTAGCTTACAGACAGTTGCAGGTCGCATGCAGCCTTTTAGTGTAGCGGGCAAACCAACCTGTATCGTCGATTACGCACACACCCCAGATGCACTTGAACAAGCGCTCAAAGCGTTGCAACAACACGTGCCGGGCAAAGTTACGTGTGTTTTTGGCTGCGGGGGGATCGTGACAAAGGTAAGCGCCCACAGATGGCTGCTATCGCTCAAAAATATGCGGATAAAGTAATCGTCACAAGTGACAATCCTCGAGCGGAATCACCGATTGCGATTATTGACGATATTCTCGCTGGCTTTACTTCACTGCAAGGCGTGCACGTTGAGTCAGACCGAGACTCGAGCGATTGCGTCCGCAATAGCCATGTCTGCACCGGATAGCGTGGTGCTAATTGCGGGCAAAGGACATGAAGATTACCAAATCATTGGCAAAGATATCTTGCCGTTTTGCGACCGAAAAGTGGTTCAAGCGCTTCTAGCAGGAGAGTCATTATGATTGCCATCGATTTAAATTGGATTGCAAACGTACTGAATGCGGAAAAACCCGCACACAACCTCGCAGTACACCAAATTAGTACAGATACGCGAAGTGTAAAGCAAGGCGATGTATTTGTTGCGCTTCAAGGCGAGCAGTTCGATGCGCATGACTTTGTAGCCAAAGCGGTCGAAAAAGGCGCTATTGGCGTGGTGGTCTCAAAACCAGTTGATGTGAACATACCTCAATTTGTAGTTGCTGACACCAAGCTCGCTTTGGGTGAACTGGGCAAAGCGGTCATGAGTCATGTTCAACCCAAAACGATAGCAATTACGGGCAGTGTTGGCAAAACCACGGTTAAAGAAATGTGCGCTGCAATCCTTCGTCAAAAAGGGAAAGTGCTCGCAACCGCAGGAAATTTTAATAATGAAATTGGTGTGCCATTAACGTTATTGCGACTCAGTGAAGATGATGAGTTCGCGGTAATTGAATTAGGGGCAAATCACATTGGCGAAATTGCTTACACTGTTTCTTTAACTCAACCAGATGTTGCGACGGTCTGTAATGTTGCACCTGCGCATATTGAAGGTTTCGGTTCAATCGACGGTGTTGGTCAGGCAAAAGGGGAGATATTCACAGGGTTGAAAGCGACTGGCACAGCACTGTTTAATGAAGAATGTCCTTACATTGTGGATTGGTATCACCATTTGTCTTCACAGTCCGTAGTGAAGTTTCACAGTGAAACACCGAGTGACTTTTACCCTACCGAGATTTCGCTTGACGCTTTAGCGCGTGCAAGTTTTACGTTGAACACGCCAAATGGATCTAGACGTATCCAGCTTCCTTTGTCTGGCCGACATAATGTGATAAATGCGGTGATAGCCGCGGCTTTAACCAGTCGTGTAGGCGCATCGCTAGACGACATCATGAATGGTCTTATGCAAATGGCTGAGGTAAAAGGTCGAGTTAACGTCAAACAAGTTAATGCCCTCCTGACTGTGATTGATGACAGCTACAACGCGAATGTGAAATCGGTAAAAGCCGCAATCGATTTGCTTGCTGATTTACCAACACATCAAGTACTCGTGTTGGGGGATATGGGTGAATTAGGACCAAACGCCGCACAGTACCACACCGAAATTGGTGAATATGCCAAGCAAAAGGCCATCCCTACGTTATTTGCATTAGGAACGCTAAGTCGTTCATACGTCGATGCTTTTGGTCACAATGGACAACATTTCACTACGCGTGAAGCATTGCTGCAAGCGTTAAAAAATTACCTAGAAGAACAACAAAAAGAAATTACCGTTTTAGTTAAAGGATCTCGAAGTGCACGCATGGAGTTAGTGGCAGACGAGCTAGTTTCAGAAAGCCGACACGGCAAAGAGGGAGTAGTATCATGTTAGTTTGGCTGGCTGAATATCTGACACAATTTTACAGCGGATTTAATGTATTTTCGTACTTAACATTCCGAGCTATTTTGGGCATTTTGACAGCACTTATGTTGTCACTTTATTTTGGCCCTAAGTTGATCCGAGCGCTTCAGCGTATGCAAATTGGGCAGACAGTGCGTAACGATGGCCCTGAATCTCACTTCTCTAAGGCGGGTACACCGACAATGGGTGGGATTTTAATTCTAGGCTCTATTTTTGTCAGCACGTTAATGTGGGCTGATCTGAGCAACAAATATGTTTGGGTAACCCTATTTGTTGTTGGAAGTTTAGGTATTGTCGGGTTTGTTGATGATTATCGCAAAGTGATCAGAAAAGATTCAAAGGGGCTAATTGCTCGTTGGAAATATTTCTGGCAATCCGTTATTGCGATCAGTACCGCTTGTTTTATGTATTTTTCATCTGTAAATCCATCGGAAACGATGTTGGTTGTGCCGTTCTTTAAAGACGTGCTTCCACAACTTGGTATTTTCTATTTGGTTGTGACGTATTTCGTACTTGTAGGCACATCCAATGCTGTAAATCTCACCGACGGTTTAGATGGTTTAGCAATTGTCCCAACGATTTTAGTTGCTGGCGCGCTCGCAATCATTGCGTACCTATCAGGTAACGTTAACTTCTCGCATTACCTCAATATCCCTCATTTACCCCTTGCGAGTGAATTGGTTGTTGTGTGTACCGCGATTGTCGGTGCGGGTCTTGGCTTTTTGTGGTTTAACACTTACCCAGCGCAAGTGTTCATGGGCGATGTCGGGTCGTTGGCACTTGGTGGTGCGCTTGGCATTATTGCAGTGCTTGTCCGTCAGGAGCTTGTGCTTGTGATCATGGGGGGAGTATTTGTAATGGAAGCCTTGTCGGTCATTCTGCAAGTAGGCTCGTACAAGTTACGTGGTCAGCGAATTTTCCGTATGGCACCGATCCACCACCACTATGAGTTAAAAGGATGGCCTGAACCTCGAGTGATTGTGCGCTTTTGGATTATTTCATTGATCCTAGTTCTCGCTGGCTTAGCAACGTTGAAGTTACGATAAATGACCTATTTAGATGAGTTAAAGCAAAAAAATATTATAGTCTTAGGCCTCGGCATAACGGGGATAGGGATTGTACGTTTTTTACTTCAACATGGTATTACGCCAAAAGTAGTGGACTCTCGCAACGAACCTCCTGGAGCGGCTTGGTTATCGCAACAGAATGTGGATTGTGATGCCGTATTTGGCAATTTGGCTGAAGCATGTCTGCACGAGTGTGATTTACTCATTGTAAGCCCAGGTATTCCGCTGTATGAGCCGAACATTGCGAATGCAATTACTCATGGGGTTGAAGTAATTGGCGATATTGAATTATTTGCTCGCTTTAACGATAAACCTGTTGTCGCGGTAACCGGATCGAATGGTAAATCGACCGTCGTTTCACTTGCGGCGGCTGTCCTGAAGGAAGCGGGTTTCAAGGTTGGTCTAGGTGGTAACATCGGCACAGCAGCGCTTGATTTACTCTCGCTTGATGCCGATGTATACGTGTTGGAGCTGTCTAGTTTTCAGTTGGAAACGACGCACACTTTGCATTGCGAAAGCGCGATGATCTTGAACTTATCTGAAGATCACATGGACCGATACGCGGATTTTGCCGCTTATTGTGCTGCGAAACAACGTATCTATTCACATGCAAAACGCGTTGTCGTGAATGCCGATGACGAAAATACGCACTTCTCGATGCAACCAAATAGCCAACAAGAACGGGTGACAGTGTCTTTGACACAAGGCGACTACAGCTTAGTGGTGGAGCAACAGCAGGCTAAATTCAGTGCATTTGGAGAACCTTGGTTTTCGACAAATGCACTGAGCTTACTTGGCGGCCATAACCAGTTCAATGCGTTGTCTGTGATGGCTCTACTTCAACCGTTTAATGTTCCTGTGAATGTTTTTGAACGCGTTTTTACTTCTTTTGTTGGGTTACCTCATCGCTGTGCGCTCGTCGCCGAAGTGAACGGAGTGCGTTATATCAATGACTCAAAAGCCACCAATGTGGGTGCAACTATCGCCGCGATTGAGAGTTTAAATGACGCGCTAGGGAAAATGATTGTCATTGTTGGTGGTGACGCAAAAGGCGCTGATTTGTCTGTGCTTAAATTCGTGCTTCGCAAATACTGTAAATCGGTATTAGCGTTTGGCCAAGACGGAAAAGCCTTTTTAGGACTCCACCCTAATGCTCAGCTTGTGGCTGACTTAGGTGAAGCCGTTGGCGTTGCCGCTGCACAAGCAACGAGTGGAGACCAAGTTTTATTGGCACCAGCGTGCGCAAGTATAGACATGTACAGCAACTACGTTGCTCGTGGTGAGCATTTTGTCTCTCTGGTGGAGGCACTCTAATGCAACTGGTCGATAAAGTGAAAGCATGGTTTTTTCCAGAGCCTCAAGTGCGCTCTACGATGTGCCATTGTTATATGCCATGTTGTGCTTGATAGGTGTTGGCTTTGTGATGGTTACAAGTGCCTCAATGCCAGCAGGTGAGCGTATTTTTGGCAACCCGTATCACTTTACGTTAAGACATGGTGCTTTTATCGCGTTATCAAGTTTATTGTTTGTGATGGCGACAACCGTACCGATGGATTGGTGGAAAAAAGCAAATCCATATTTGCTCCTTATCGGTGTTGTACTCTTGCTTATTGTATTAGTTGTAGGTCGAGAAGTGAACGGTTCAAAGCGTTGGATTCCCGTGGGACCTGTCGGTATTCAGGCCGCGGAATTAGCTAAGCTATTTTTCTTCAGTTACATCGCCGGTTATCTCGTACGCAAACGGGAAGAGGTTCAAGAAAACCTTAAAGGCTTTGCCAAACCAATGGCTGTATTTGCCGTGTACGCTTCGTTAATTTTGCTTCAACCGGATTTGGGCACGGTTGTCGTTATGTTCGTCACAACGGTGGGGTTACTGTTTTTGGCTGGCGCAAAATTATGGCAGTTCTTTGCACTGATATTGACCGGTGTTGGCATGGTGGTATTACTCATTATTGTTGAGCCATACCGCATGGCACGTGTTGTTAGTTTTTGGGAACCGTGGAATGACCCATTCGGCAAAGGTTACCAACTGGTTCAATCGCTTATGGCGTACAGTCAAGGTGGCTGGTTTGGTCAGGGGCTTGGCAATAGTGTTCAAAAGTTGCAATACCTACCAGAAGCACATAATGACTTTATTTTTGCTGTTATCGGTGAAGAACTTGGTTTTGTAGGCGTGGTCAGCATTTTGATGTTGTTAGCTACCTTAGTATTTCGTGCCTTATTTATTGGTCAAAAAGCCCTTAAAAATGGCCGTGAATATGAAGGATACTTAGCGCTTGGGATTGGGATCTGGTTTGCATTCCAAACCATGGTGAACATTGGAGCAAGCGCCGGTATTTTGCCAACCAAGGGCCTAACATTGCCTTTTGTATCTCAAGGTGGCTCTAGTTTTATGGTGATGACGGTTGCTGCGGGTGTATTGTTCCGCATTGATTTTGAAACAAAGATGGCAACACGCCAAGCAACAACGCGAGGCTCAAAACGATGAGTAAGCATTTATTGGTTGTTGCAGGAGGCACGGGTGGTCATATTTTCCCGGGAATTGCAGTCGCTGAGACATTAAAACACGCCGGTTGGACCGTCAGTTGGATAGGAACTGCAGATAGAATGGAAGCGGACGTTGTACCAAAGCACCACATCGAAATCGACTTTATTGAAGTTAAAGGTGTGCGAGGCAATGGTTTAAAACGTTTGTTGAGTGCGCCGTGGATGGTCACGAAAGCAATTAAAGACGCCATAGCAGTGATTAAAAAACGCCAACCAGACGTGATTTTAGCTATGGGGGGTTATGTTACTGGTCCTGTTGGAGTTGCGGCTAAATTGCTTGGGATACCACTGGTTATCCATGAACAAAATGCCGTTGCAGGGTTCAGCAATCGTTGCCTATCTCGCATAGCGTCAAAAGTGTTAGCGGCGTTTCCTGGGGCCTTCAATGGTGCGGAGGTTGTTGGAAATCCGGTCAGGGCAAGTGTTGTAAAGCTTTCACCAAAAGAGGCCATCGGTGCGTTAAAGGTTCTTGTGGTAGGTGGTTCATTGGGGGCACAAGTCTTTAATGACGTTTTGCCAGAAGCGTTTAAAACCTTAAGCGAACTAGGTGAAATACAGGTTCGCCATCAGACTGGTCGCAATAATTTATCAAAAGTTCAATCGTCGTATGACGCCATTGGATTGTCGGCTCAAGTTGACGAATTTATTAGTGACATGGATGCAGCGTATGATTGGGCTGACATCGTGATTTGCCGAGCAGGCGCATTGACGGTGAGTGAAATTGCGGCGGCTGGGAAAATGGCGTTATTTGTTCCGTACCCATATGCGGTAGATGACCATCAGACAGCAAACGCTAAGTTTTTAGTCGATGGTGGAGCCGCACATTTAATCGCTCAAAAAGACTTTAACAAAGAAAGTATTGTGGCATTATTACGCCCTTATTTTTCAGCTCGTGACGCGATTTATGAAAAAGCCTGCATGGCTAAGCAACTTGCAGTGACTGACGCTAGCCAGAAAGTGGCGGCAATATGTGAAGCATTAACGAGTTAATACTCAAACAGATTAATAAGAGAATCACGTGATAGAAACGAACAAACCAAGAGCAATGAGACGGATCAACACGATTCACTTTGTGGGCATCGGTGGTGCCGGCATGGGGGGAATTGCTGAGGTGATGGCTGTTGAAGGTTATCGCATCACCGGTTCTGATCTTGCAACCAGTGCGATGACTGAACGGTTAATCAAAGTGGGTGCAGAAGTGTTTATTGGTCACCATGAAAACAACGTGAAAGATGCTGATGTCGTGGTAGTTTCAAGCGCAATTGATGAGCGTAACCCGGAGATTGCAGCTGCAAAAGCGGCGCGTATTCCAGTTGTTCGCCGTGCTGAAATGCTCGCGGAGTTGATGCGCTATCGTCATGGTATTGCTATTGCGGGTACGCATGGCAAAACTACAACGACAAGTTTGATTGCGAGTATTTTTGCAGAAGCGGGTCTCGATCCTACGTTTGTGATTGGGGGTCTGTTAAACAGTGCAGGTACAAACGCGAAATTAGGCAGCAGCCATTATCTTGTCGCTGAGGCAGACGAATCAGACGCGTCTTTCCTACATTTACAGCCGATGGTATCTGTTGTCACGAATATTGAAGCCGATCATATGGATACCTATGGTGGCGATTTTGAAAAGATGAAAGACACTTATGTCGAATTCATCCACAACCTGCCTTTTTATGGTTTAGCGGTGGTTTGCAGTGATTCAGATGTCATCAATGAGTTGATCCCGCGTTTTGGACGCCCTGTGATCACATATGGCTTGAATGGTGAAGCGGATTACCGTTTGTGTGAATTTACGCAAACCAGCGGCAGTTCGACATTTAACGTAGTGACAAAACAAGGTCATAGCTTGAATGTGACTTTGAATATGCCAGGTCTGCATAATGCGCTTAACGCGACGGCGGCAATTGCGGTAGCAAAAGATCATGACATCGCGGATCACGCGATTTTAAGTGCACTAGCTAAGTTTGCCGGGGTAGGTCGTCGATTTCAGCATTATGGAACGTTCACGACCGAGAAAGGTGACGTCATGCTGGTTGATGATTACGGTCATCATCCATCTGAAGTTGCAGCGACTGTCCAAGCAGCACGCGCAGGATGGCCTGATAAACGTTTAGTGATGATTTATCAACCGCATCGTTTCAGTCGTACGCGCGATTTATATGAAGATTTCGTAAAGGTACTTGCTGAAGTCGACCAATTAATCTTGTTGGATGTGTACTCAGCAGGTGAGGCACCAATAGTCGGTGCTGACAGTAAGAGTTTATGTCGAAGCCTTCGCAAGCGAGGCATCGAACCAATTCATGTGGCAAATCACGTTGAGTTGGGCCAAGTCCTTGCGGATGTCATGGAAAACAATGATTTGGTCATTACACAAGGCGCAGGCAATATCGGTCAACTGGTGAAAAAGTTGGCGGCGGCAGAACTTTCAATTTCGGTTTTAAAACAGGTGGATTATGAGCCAGTTTGGTAAAGTAGCAGTCTTACTAGGCGGGCATTCAGCGGAGCGTGAAGTTTCGTTGAAGTCAGGCAATGCCGTATTAAACGCAATACAGAATGCAGGTATTGATGCGTTTGGGTTTGACCCAAAGGAACAATCTCTTTCTGCTCTTGAAGATTTGGATGTATCACGCGTATTTATCGCGTTGCATGGTCGAGGCGGTGAAGATGGGACGGTGCAAGGTGCACTGGAATATCTGAATTTACCGTACACCGGCAGTGGCGTACTTGGTAGTGCGCTTGCAATGGACAAAGTACGTTGTAAGCATCTGTTTAAGTCAGCAGGCCTGAGTACCGCGCCTTACGAAGTGGTTTCGGCTTCAGAACCTTTTGATTCAGAAGCAATCATTGCCAAGTTGGGCAAAGTAATGGTGAAACCTAGCCATGAAGGCTCAAGCATTGGTATGTCACAAGCTTCAAATGCTCAGGAGCTGGATGTTGCGCTACAAGAAGCGTTTAAGTACGACAGCCAAGTATTAGTAGAGCAGTGGATCACGGGACGTGAATTCACCGTTTCGGTGCTAGGTGATCAAGTATTGCCAGTAATTGAAATGACTACACCTCGCGGTTTTTACGATTACCAGGCAAAATATCAGTCTACAACAACACAATATCATTGCCCTGCCGCGCTTAGCGAGACGGAGACCGTTGATTTGCAAAAGCTTGCCAAGCAGGCATTTGACCTAGTCGGCGCAAATGGTTGGGGTCGCGTTGATGCAATGCGAGACGAAGCGGGAAATTTCTATTTATTGGAAGTAAACACCGTCCCGGGTATGACCGAGAAGTCTCTCGTGCCAATGGCTGCGAAAGCAGTAGGATTAACATTTGAGCAATTAGTTGTTCGCATTTTGGAGCAAACACTTTAATATGCGAGCATTTTTGGGAAAGGTTTACCGCGGTGCAAAACGTCAAAACTGGTCGTTGATTGGCGGGGTAAGCTTTTTCCTTTGTGTCGTGATTGGCATTGGGCAGTTGTTCTTTGGTGTGAGTGATTGGTTGGTCACTCATAAAGACGCTCAAATCAAACAGTTAGCTGTTCTTGGAAAGCCAAAGTACACAAATGAAAATGAAATATTGAAGGCAATTCGAAAAGTTGATTTGAGCAGCTACTTTGAATTGGATGTCAAACAGGTTCAGCGAGAAGTGCAAGCGCTACCTTGGGTTGCTACAGCTTCAGTTAGAAAGCAGTGGCCGAATACACTGCAAGTTTATGTTGTTGAGCATACGCCTGTGGCCATTTGGAACAGTGATTTATTGCTCAATCAGGCTGGGGAAGTGTTTCAAGCGAATAGCGACAAATTGCCCCCACATCTGCCGCAACTGTATGGCCCCGAGGGAAGTGAGCAAGAAGCGTGGGAAGTGTTTGGTCAGCTAAAAGCGCTATTGGCTGTGAATCAGTTCAAATTAGAGAGCCTTGCGCTGTCTGAACGATTTGCATGGCAACTATGGCTAGATAATGGGATCCGTTTGAATTTAGGGCGGACCGAAAAAGCGAAACGAGTACAACGATTTATAGACGTTTTTCCGCATTTGGAAAAACCTGAAGGCGCGCAGATAGATGTAGTCGATTTGCGTTATGACACTGGCCTTGCGGTCAGTTGGAAATACCCAGATAAAGAACAATCACAAAATAAGAGTGCAGCATGACCAAATCAGTTGAGAGAAATTTGGTAATTGGATTAGATGTTGGAACGTCAAAGGTCGTTGCAACGGTCGGTGAAATCACCGCAGACAATAAATTAAGTATTGTCGGTGTGGGTCGTCAAGTTTCTCATGGTATGGATAAAGGTGGCGTGAACGACCTTAATTTAGTGTCTGACTCCATCCGTCGTGCGATTGACGAAGCTGAATTGATGGCAGATTGCCGCATAAGCTCGGTGTACTTAGGTATTTCTGGAAAGCACATTCAGTGTCAAAACGAAAGTGGTGTTGTGGCGATTAACAATGCTGAAGTCACTGATGATGATATTGCCAATGTGATCCACATTGCGCGCTCAGTCCCTATTTCTGCTGAACGCAAAATGTTGCACTCATTACCACAAGAATACAGCATTGATATGCAAGAAGGGATAAAAAACCCTTTAGGTATGAGTGGTGTGCGTATGGAAGCTCGTGCGCACATCATTACGTGTTCCAATGATATGGCAAAAAACATCGAAAAATGTGTGGAACGTTGTGGATTGCACGTCGACCAACTGATTTTCGGCGCTTTAGCGTCTTCTTATTCTGTGTTGACGGAAGATGAAAAAGAACTTGGTGTTGCGGTTGTCGATATTGGCGGTGGCACAATGGATATCGCTATTTTCATTAATGGCGCTCTGCGTCACTCAGCGGTCATTCCAGTGGCAGGTAATCAAGTGACGGGGGATATTGCAAAAATATTCCGTACACCTATCTCACATGCTGAATCGCTTAAAGTACAATACGCGTGCGCAAGCAGCCAAATGGCGAGCAGTGAAGAAACAATCGAAGTGCCAAGTGTTGGTGGTCGTCCAGCTAGATTGATGTCTCGACATACCCTTTCAGAGGTAGTTGAGCCACGTTTTAGAGAATTATTTGAACTTGCCTACGAAGAAATTCGCGACGCAGGTTTTGAAGAGCAAATTGCAGCCGGAGTTGTCCTTACGGGCGGCACGGCAAAGATGCAAGGGGCTTTGGAAGTGGCGGAAGAAATCTTCCAAATGCCAGTAAGAGTTGGTAAGCCACTCGGTGTAGTGGGTCTTACTGATTATGTTAACGATCCTGCTTTTGCAACGGCTGTTGGTCTTTTACAATATGGCCGTACGTTGCAAACGATGAATGCACAAAAATCGAAGGACAACCAGCAGGATAGTTGGTGGAGTCGCATGACAAAGTGGTTCCAGGGTGAGTTTTAAGACTCAATAGTCGGAGAGTGATGAAGATGTTTGATATTATGGAACAGCACAGCGAAGAAGCTGTCATCAAAGTCATCGGTGTAGGTGGCGGCGGCGGAAATGCCGTTGAACACATGGTAAAACAACAAATCGAAGGCGTTCGTTTTATCGTTGCAAACACTGATGCGCAAGTATTACGTAAGTCAGCTGCTGACATTACCGTTCAGCTAGGCAAGCAAATTACCGCCGGTCTAGGTGCTGGAGCTAATCCAGATGTAGGCCGTAAAGCAGCCGAAGAAGATGAAGAATCAATCCGTAACGCGCTTGAAGGCGCAGATATGGTGTTTATTGCAGCTGGCATGGGCGGTGGTACTGGTACCGGTGCTGCACCTGTCGTTGCGCGTGTCGCAAAAGACATGGGTATTTTGACGGTTGCAGTGGTTACACGTCCTTTCGACCTTGAAGGCAAAAAGCGTATGGCGGCGGCAGAGCAAGGTATCTCTGAACTAGCTGAAATCGTTGATTCACTTATCACTATCCCGAATAACAAGCTTCTGAAAGTTCTAGGCAAAGGCACGACGCTTCTCGATGCGTTTGGCAAAGCTAATGACGTGTTATACGGTGCGGTACAAGGCATTGCAGAGTTGATTACGCGTTCAGGTCTAATCAACGTCGACTTTGCAGACGTAAGAACGGTTATGTCGGCAATGGGCACAGCGATGATGGGGACTGCGTCAGCAACCGGTCCAGATCGAGCACAAGAAGCAGCAGAAGCAGCGATTTCAAGCCCATTACTTGAAGACGTAGATCTAACGGGAGCGAAAGGCATTCTCGTTAATATCACCGCAGGTATGGATATCACGATCGAAGAATTTGAGATTGTGGGGAACCATGTGAAAGCGTTGGCGTCTGAGAATGCAACTGTTGTAGTCGGTGCAGTTATTGATCCTGAAATGAGTGAAGAGTTGCGCGTTACTGTTGTAGCGACAGGTTTAGGCGGTGATCGTCGCCCTCAATTTGGCATTGTGAATAACAATTTCAAAAAGGCGGTGGGTGCAGATACAACCCCAACAATGAGTCTCAAGCACAAATGCAGGTATGTTTGTACCAAGTTTCACTAGCCCAGTTTCGGATGATGATCTTGGGATGGTGTCAAAACCTGAAGTGCAAGCAAGTGATGCTCCAAAAGCAGAATCAGTAAAACCAGCGGCTAAGAAAGATAATGCAGATTATTTTGATATTCCTGCATTTTTGCGTAAGCAAAGCGATTAATTAACCGTAAGTTGTGCTCGGTGAACATACAATCAATGAAAAATCATTGGTTGATGTTTAAACAATTTGGCAGCTGGTCGTATCTGTGATACGATCCGCACCCTTATGTATTAGAGTGGGCGAACCTATGATAAAACAGCGTACGATTGCAGAAGTAGTCAAAGCAACTGGAGTAGGGCTTCACAAAGGCGAAAAGGTCACTATTACTCTCCGACCCGCGAGTGCGAATACCGGTGTGGTATTTCGTCGCGTTGACCTCAACCCTGTTGTGAACTTTGAAACTACACCGGAAGCGGTTGGTGATACGCAGTTGTGTACCTGTTTAACAAACAAAGATGGTGTTCGTCTATCCACAACCGAGCATTTAATTGCAGCTGTTGCTGCATTAGGGATCGACAATCTAATCGTCGAACTTGATAGTGCTGAAGTGCCAATTATGGACGGGAGTGCATTACCGTTCATTTACCTTATTCAAAAAGGTGGCATTAAAGAACTAAATGCAGCGAAAAAGTTTATTCGTATCAAAGAAAAAGTACGTGTTGAAGACGGTGATAAATGGGCTGAAATTGAGCCTTACGACGGTTTTCATATCGATTTTGAGATTGCGTTTAACCACCCTGCGATTAATGATAGTCGCCAACGTATTGGTCTTGATATCACGCCACGCAGTTTTACTGAAGAAATCAGCCGTGCTCGTACCTTCGGATTTATGAAAGACATCGAGTACATGCATGCTAACAACCTAGCATTAGGTGGAAGCATGGATAATGCGGTTGTACTAGACGAGTTTAAAGTATTGAACCCGAATGGTCTTCGCTACCCGGATGAATTCGTTAAGCATAAAATCCTAGATTGTGTAGGTGACATGTTTATGGCGGGGTATAACATTCTTGGCAAAATTACGTGTTTCAAATCAGGTCATGGTTTGAACAACAAGTTACTGCGCCAAATTATGGCGACAGAATCTGCTTGGGAATGGGCGACGTTTGATGAACAAGTTCACATGCCCGCACCGGGATTGGAACTTGTTACTGCATAATTGAGTTGATTAAGAAAAATGGCGCTTAGGCGCCATTTTTTATGTCTGAAAATCAACAAAATCAGCGGCAAAGTGCAACATTGCAGCTAGTTGTCCTACTCTCGGTATTTGTTATACTTTGCCGGCGTGTTTAGCAAGGCGCTGTAACTTTTCTTTCAAGCCTTGCGGGGCATTTTCTGCAATCGCATTTAAATGTTCAGCGGTTTGTTCGCTCATTTGTCGTTTAGCACTGTTGTTAGATGTTTGGTAAGCTGTTTGTTTTTCTTTTACTGCAAACCGAGTCTGAGCGTCCGGAGAGCTGGAGATTTTCACCTGAATACATTCAGGGTAACCGGCTTGACGCACGGCGGATAGAATATCCATTCTCATGTAATTTAATCGAGTGGCAAGCGTCGCTGAAGCCGCTTCAATAAAGAGAGTGCCATTTTGATAATGAGATACACGGCATTTTTTAATTAAAATAGGCCCTAGAGCCAGTTCAACTGCTTGTTGCAATTCAGTTTGTTTCGCTGTCTGTGAAGCAAATGTGCGTAATTTATTACTTACGGACATTCCTTGAAATACCTCTTCAACAGGTTTTGGTGCGTAACGATTTTTAGCCATTTTTTAATGCGATAAATTGCAGCAGTTGGGTTAAAGTCTAGCAAAGTTCGGGTTGGGTGAGAATCGGAGATTTGTTTTTTGGATCAAACTTGAAATTCAGTCATGCCGCCTTCATATCTTACCAATACAATGTACATTTTGTTGTCTCGAATAAGATTTTTAACGTTGTTATGCATTCATTTTCATCAATTGGTTTGCAGCGTCGTTAAGTCTGGTATGATATGGCAACTTTTTAGACTCTAGAGCTATTCAACTTAACATTAAGTTGACGAAGGTGAGCACGCGGCTCATCAAAAATAACGTAACGGTTTTAACATGATAACTAAAATTTTTACCAAACTGTTTGGTAGTCGAAACGACCGCACCATTAGAAACTTAAGAAAAACAGTCGCCCTCATCAATGCATTAGAAAAAGACATCAGTGCCCTTTCTGACGAGCAATTGAAAGCGAAGACCGCCGAATTCCGTGAACGTTACGATGCAGGTACGAGTCTAGATGACTTATTACCAGAAGCGTTTGCAGTGGTCCGTGAAGCGTCAAAACGTGTGTATGGCATGCGTCATTTCGATGTACAGATGATTGGTGGTATGGTGCTTCATCAAGGTCGCATCTCTGAAATGCGTACAGGTGAAGGTAAAACGTTAACAGCAACGTTACCTGCTTACCTTAACGGTATTACGGGTAAAGGGGTTCACGTTATTACGGTAAATGATTACCTTGCAAAACGTGATGCTGAAAATAACCGTCCGCTTTTCGAGTTCCTAGGCTTAAGCGTGGGTTGCAATGTCCCAGGTATGATGGGAATGCAAAAGAAAGAAGCGTATGCGGCCGATATTACGTACGGAACCAACAACGAATTTGGCTTTGACTACTTGCGCGATAACATGGCGTTTAGCATTAATGAACGCGTACAGCGCCCTCTTCATTACGCGGTTGTGGATGAAGTGGATTCAATCCTTATTGACGAAGCTCGTACTCCACTCATTATCTCTGGACCAGCGGAAGACAGCAGCCAACTTTACACTGAAATCAACACGATCGTCCCTGAACTGATTCAACAAGAAAAAGAAGATGAAGAAGGTGTTGAAGGTGACGGCGATTACACGATTGACGAAAAGAGTAAGCAAGTTCACCTTACTGAACGCGGCCAAGTTAAAGTTGAGGAGCTACTAACTTCTCGAGGTTTGTTACAAGAAGGCGACTCTTTGTATTCAGCGGGCAATATCACGTTGCTAAGTCACGTTTATGCGGCACTTCGCGCTCATAAACTGTATCAAAAAGACGTTGATTATGTTGTGAAAGACAACGAAGTTGTGATCGTCGATGAACACACCGGCCGTACGATGGAAGGTCGTCGTTGGTCTGAGGGTCTTCATCAAGCCGTTGAAGCGAAAGAAGGTGTTCGTATTCAAAACGAAAACCAAACACTGGCTTCGATCACATTCCAAAACTATTTCCGTCTATACGAAAAACTTGCCGGTATGACGGGTACTGCAGATACTGAAGCGTTTGAATTTCAATCTATTTATGGTTTAGATACCGTTGTTATTCCTACGAATAAACCGATGATCCGTGATGACCGTACTGACTTGGTTTATTTGACTCAAGAAGAAAAGTACGAAGCCATTTTGGCAGACATTCGCGACTGTCAAAAACGCGGTCAGCCAGTTTTAGTTGGTACAATTTCAATCGAGAGACTCAGAGTATTTGTCTCACTTTTTACGCAAAGAAAAAATTGAACACAATGTACTGAATGCGAAATTCCATGCGCAAGAAGCCGAAATCATCGCGGATGCGGGTCTTCCTGGAAAAGTAACCATTGCAACAAACATGGCTGGTCGTGGTACGGACATTATGTTGGGTGGTAATTGGCAGGCGGAAGTTGCAAAAATTGAAAATCCAACGGATGAGCAAATCGCAGACATTAAAGCGACTTGGAAAGAGACGCAAGCGAAAGTCTTAGAAGCCGGTGGTCTGCATATTATCGGTACTGAGCGTCACGAGTCTCGTCGTATTGATAACCAGCTGCGTGGTCGTTCTGGTCGCCAAGGTGATGCGAGCTCAAGCCGATTCTACTTGTCGATGGAAGATGCATTGATGCGTATCTTCGCTGGCGAACGTATGACCAACATGATGCGTAAGCTTGGTATGCAACGTGGTGAAGCGATTGAACACCCGTGGGTAAACCGTGCGATTGAAAATGCACAGCGTAAAGTCGAAGCGCGTAACTTTGATATCCGTAAGCAACTTCTCGAATACGATGACGTGGCGAATGACCAGCGTAAAGTGGTGTATGAGCAACGCAATGAACTGCTAGAAGAAGGCGATATTTCAGAGACTATTACCGCTATTCGAGCTGATGTAGTGAACGATGTTATCAATCAATACATCGCACCGCAGAGCTTAGCGGAAATGTGGGATATCTCTGGGCTTGAAGAACGCTTACGCGCCGACTTCCTTGTTAGTTTACCGATTTCGCAGTGGCTACAAGACGACAATAAACTTTACGAAGAATTATTGCGTGAACGTATCCTTGAAAACATCGAAGCAGCGTATAAGCAAAAAGAAGAAATGGTTGGAGAATCAGTGCTTCGCCAATTCGAAAAAGCAGTGATGTTGCAAAGCTTAGATCAGCATTGGAAAGATCACCTTGCTGCAATGGATCATTTACGTCAAGGTATCCACTTACGTGGTTATGCGCAAAAGAATCCTAAGCAAGAATACAAGCGTGAATCTTTTGAGTTATTCTCGCAAATGCTTGAAAACTTGAAGATCGATGTTGTCGGAATTTTGAGTAAAGTACAGGTTCGTGCGGAAGAAGATGTTGAGAAAGTTGAAGAACAGCATCGTCGCAGTGAGCAAGCGCCACGTGAATATCAGCATGCAGAAGCAGAACACATTGGTGGCGAAATTCCTGAGGGTGCAGTGGTTGCACGTAATGAACCTAAAGTGGGTCGTAACGAAGCATGTCCTTGCCAATCAGGTAAAAAGTACAAGCAGTGTTGTGGTAAGTTGAGCTAATCACAACGCAATGAAAGAAGCGACGTAAGTCGCTTTTTTTTATGGAGTAAATATGTCTAAAAAGCAAGTTAACGTCGCTGTTGGCGTGGTTGAACACCATAACCAAATACTCATTTGCAAACGCTCAGCAGAACAACATCAAGGCGGTTTGTGGGAATTTCCGGGTGGCAAAATTGAACAGGATGAAAGTGTATTTGACGCACTTAAGCGAGAACTTAAGGAAGAAGTCGATATTACTATTCAAAGCGCAACACCGCTAATCACCATTGATCATGATTATGGTGATAAGTGTGTATCGCTTAAAGTTCTTTTAGTTCAAGATTTTATAGGCGAAGCTAAAGGGTTGGAAGGTCAACCTTTGTGTTGGGTTGATAAGCAACAACTTTCTACTTATGAATTTCCAGAGGCGAACAAGCAAATTATCGCAGCAATCTTGAAATAGAGACACATATCTTGTTACAAAATACATGGTTTTCAGTGTAAACCTTAGAAGGGTACACTACTCAAGTTTGCTTCACTATTAACAACAAACGACTCACGCATTTAGCGAATGGGTCGGGTATACAAAGAGATGGCGATGAAAAAGATTACATTAACGGCAGCAAGTATTGCGCTTGCACTAGGCCTTGTTGGTTGCGGCGAAAAGGTCGCAACGGAACAGGTAAAACCAGCAGCAGAACAAGCATTACAGAAATCAGGTATTGATCTCTCTAATATGGACGAGTCGGTCCGCGCGCAAGATGATTTTTATTACCATATCAATGGTAAATGGCTTGCTCGTACAGAAATTCCTGCAGATAAATCAAACTACGGTTCTTTCACTCAGCTTTATGAAAACTCACAAAATGCGATGAAGGAAGTGCTGGAAGCGGCTTCTGCAAAGCTTACTGCTGACACAAACAGCGATGAGTTCAAGTTAGGTGCTTTCTATAAAAGTTACATGAACGTCAACGCGCGTAATGAACTCGGTATGGCTCCTCTCAAGCCTTACTTAACTGAAATTGCGGCGTTGGAAAGTAAAGACGGCTTATCTGAGTTGATGGCGGATTTACAAATCAAAGGTGTGACAATGCCTTTTGGTTGGTACGTAAATAATGACGAGAAGAATTCAAGCCAATATGCGTTATATGTATATCAATCAGGTCTTGGTTTACCTGACCGTGATTATTACTTAAAAGACGACGAAAAATTCAAAACGATTAGAGATAAGTACGTAGCTTACATGTCGAGTGTACTTATGCGTGCAGGTATCGCGAATTCAGATAAAGCGGCAGAGCAAGTGCTTGCGCTTGAAACGGCAATTGCACAAGCTCAATGGAGCCGTGTGGAAACTCGCGATGCAACGAAATCGTATAACAAAATGTCTGTTGAAGACATGAACAAGCTACTTGGTGATATTGATGCTTCTGCATATTTGAATGCTGCAGGTGTGTCGATATCTGAACTTATCGTGGGCCAACCAAGTTATCTTGAAAAGCTAGGTGCTATTTACAGTGAAACTGATTTAGCAGTATGGAAAAACTATTTAGCATTCCACACGGTAAACGATTTCGCTAATTTACTTGGCCAAGAGATGGTTGATCTAAACTTTGACTTCTATTCAACGACTTTACGCGGTGTGAAAGAGCAATCACCAACGTGGAAAAAAGCGGTGGACGCGAGTAATGAAGTGTTAGGTGAGATTCTTGGTAAAATTTACGTCAAAGAGTATTTTCCACCTGAAGCGAAAGCGCGTATGGAAGGCTTAGTTGCAAATCTAATCAAAGGCTTTGAGCAAGCGATTGATGGTCTTGAGTGGATGAGTGCTGAAACGAAAGTCGCAGCGAAAGAAAAACTCAACAAATTCACGCCTAAGATTGGTTATCCAGACAAATGGAAAGACTACTCAGCGCTTGAGATCAATCCAGATGACTTAGTCGGCAACTATGTTCGACACAATACTTGGGCATATCAAGATATGGCTCAAAAATTGGGTAAACCAGTGGATCGCTCAGAGTGGTTTATGACACCACAAACTGTGAATGCGTACTACAACCCAGTAAATAACGAAATCGTATTCCCAGCCGCTATTCTACAGCCGCCTTTCTTTAACTTAGAAGCGGATGATGCGGTTAACTATGGTGCTATCGGTGCAGTAATCGGCCATGAATTAGGTCACGGATTTGACGACCAAGGCGCGAAATACGACGGTGAAGGTAACCTTCGTAATTGGTGGAGTGAAGCGGATCTTGCGCAGTTTGAAACTCGTGGTAAGCAATTGGTTGCTCAATACGATGGTTTCAAACCATTTGACGATGCGAACGTAAATGGCCAATTGACACTGGGTGAAAACATTGGTGACTTGGGTGGTTTAACTGTAGCTTACAAAGCGTATCATATCTCTCTAGGTGGAAAGCAGGCGCCAGTAATTGATGGTTACACGGGCGAACAACGCTTCTTTATGGGATGGGGTCAGATTTGGCGTCGTAAATACCGTGACGAAGAATTACGTAACCGTTTGATGACGGATCCACATTCACCAAGTCAATACCGTGTAATTGGTATTCTGTCTAATATGCCTGAGTTTTACCAAGCATTTGACGTAAAAGAAGGTGACAAAATGTACATCAAACCAGAAGAACGTGTGAAAATCTGGTAAGTCTTTTTTGGACTATATTTGTACCGAAACCCGCCGTATGGCGGGTTTTTTGTCTCAGTACAGTTAGGATTGGTCGCAATCACGTTGCTGCTTTGAAATTGAGCGATAAAGTGAATACACCAATTCTCTGTATAACGAAAAAAATAATGATACTTACAAAGTCGGTAGGCTCACTCACTAAGCACACCTTGTTACTCACGTTAACGCTTCTCTCAAGTTTCTCAGTTTCCAGTTTTGATAGGATAACGGGAGAGCATTTTGCAAGTCGTTCAGAAGTCATCGCTCCACATGCGATGGCTGCAACTTCGCAACCATTGGCAACTCAAGTAGCGCTAAATATCATGAGACAAGGAGGAACCGCTATCGATGCAGCGATTGCCGCGAATGCGATGCTTGGCTTAGTGGAACCGACGGGTTCTGGGATTGGCGGCGACTTGTTCGCGATAGTTTGGGATGCCAAACAGCAAAAGCTATTCGGCCTTAACGCAAGTGGTCGCTCACCAAAGTCGCTCACGCTAGATATACTTAAACAGCAAGGTACCAAAATTCCATCTTACGGCCCGCTTCCTGTATCTGTTCCTGGCGCGGTTGATGGCTGGTTTGAACTGCACGCTAAATTTGGCAAATTACCAATGAAAACATTGCTTGCCCCTGCAATTGAGTATGCTAAACAGGGTTTTCCGGTCAGTGAACTTATCGCTTATTACATGCAAAAGAGTGTGGCGGTTCGCGGGCAGTATCCAGGCTTTAAAGAAGTATTTATGCCAAGTGGCACAATGCCTAGAAAAGGAGAGTTATTCAAAAATCCGGCATTAGCCAAAACCTATCAGGAAATTGCTGATACAGGACGAGATGCGTTTTATAAAGGAAAAATAGCGCGAGAAATTGCCAGATATATGAAAGCGCAAGGTGGTTATTTAAGTTACGAAGATTTAGCAACACACCATAGTGAGTGGGTTGAACCGATAGGCGTGGATTATCGTGGTTACACGCTTTGGGAATTACCACCAAACGGGCAAGGTATCGCTGCACAACAAATTTTAAACTTACTTGAGGGTTTTGACTTAAAAGCAATGGGTTTTGATAGCCCCGAATACGTACATACGTTTGTCGAAGCGAAGAAATTGGCGTTTGCAGATAGAGCAAAATATTATGCAGATCCTGATTTCAATTCTCTCCCTATAAAACAATTAGTATCAAAAGAGTATGCAGAATCGCGACGAACGTTGATTGACCCTGAGAAAGCCGCTAAGCGTGACCATGCTGGACCTGTTGAAGGTGATACCATTTACCTGACCACGGCTGATAAAGACGGAAACATGGTTTCACTTATTCAAAGTAATTTTAGAGGAATGGGATCAGGCATGACACCACCAACACTCGGATTCGTGTTACAAAATCGAGGCGAATTATTTAGTCTTAAAGAAGGTCATAACAACGTTTATGCTCCAGGCAAGCGTCCTTTCCATACCATTATTCCAGCTTTTGTGACGAAAGAAGGTAAGCCCTTTATGAGCTTTGGTGTTATGGGTGGGGCAACTCAACCGCAAATGCATGCCCAGATCCTGATCAATATGATTGATTTTGGCATGAACCTTCAAGAAGCTGGCGATGCGCCAAGGATCCTACATTCGGGATCAAGTCAGCCGACGGACGAAATTATGCTCGATGGCGGTTCTGTGCATCTTGAGAATGGCTTCAGTGCTCAAACTCGTCGTAGCCTTATCGAAAAAGGCCATAAGTTGCAGGAAATGGTTGGACCTTATGGCGGTTATCAAGCCATCATGCGTGACCCAACTACGGGTGTTTACTATGGCGCTTCAGAATCTAGAAAAGACGGCCAAGCTGCCGGATACTAGTCTTTTCAGGCGTTTCTGCGACGAAGCGCCTTTTTTATGAGGAAAAATTGATAGCGCTGTCATTTTTGTTTATATATGATGAAAGAGACAAGTTGAGCAAAATATCTGCAATAATTAGAAGGTTGCCTGAAACCACCAAGGTTCGGAGAAAGAAGAATGAAAAAGCAATATCAATGGATTCTGGGCGCGTGTGCCGCGGTCCCGTTGTTTGCCAATGCAAACTTTAATCAGCAAAGTTTAAATGCGTTTGCGAAAGACACCACACTAATGTTCACGTCTGAAGATAATTTTTTTGGTAAAACAGGAGAAGTATTAGCTTCAATTGCCTTAACCAACAATTCAAACGTTGAGCTGCCCAAAGGCCTAGGTGATTGGCAAATTTACATTCATTCTATTCGAAAAATTGCAAAAGTTCGCCACCCAGGTTTCAAACTTGAACACGTTAATGGCGATCTCCATCGCCTTATCCCCACCACTGAATTTCCAGGATTAGCACATGGTCAGTCAATAAAAGTTGAATTTGAAGCTGCCGCGTGGATTGCGGCATACTCCGATTTTATGCCACGTGCTTTCATCGTATCAAAACAATTGCAACCAGCTATTTTTGCTAATACGGACACGGAAGATCTGACTCAATTTGTGACACCGTTTACCCGTGAAAATCAACTAAAGCGATATAACGACCCAGTAGATCAAACGGTGACGCCGACTGCGGCTATCCGTTTTGAACAAAACTTGGCAGTAAATAGCATTGAAATCAAAGATGCGTCCACACGCATTATTCCAAAACCTCAGCAAGTTGAGTTTAAACGAGGTTCAACAAGACTCAGTAATGATTGGCACGTTCGATTTTCGGGTCGTCTGGCATCCGAAGTCAGCGTTTTCAAAGAAGATTTGGCTGAGTATGGTCTTACATTAGCAATGCAGGCTGACCACATACCTTTAGAGAAGGGGGCTAAAGCGATAGAGCTTTCTGTTGATAAAAAACTTAAGGATGCCCAAAGTTATACATTGAATATCGATAGTGACCGAATTCGCATTGTGGGTGCGGATAATGCGGGGGTATTCTATGGTATTCAAAGTTTATTAGCGCTGTTCCCGGCCAATGCAAACAATGAAGTCGTGCTTCCTCGCGGTGAAATCAAGGATGCACCTAGATTCAATTGGCGAGGTATGCATTACGATAATGGACGTAATTTCCATGGCAAAGACGCGATGTTTAAACTTGTTGGACAAATGGCAAAGTACAAACTGAATAAGTTTCATTGGCATTTTTCGGACGATGAAGGTTGGCGACTTGAAATTAAAGATTTACCCGAACTGACTGACATAGGTGCTACACGTTGTTTTGATTTACAAGAGCAGACATGCTTACTTACTCAGCTTGGCACGGGGCCGTTTAAGTCGGGTAGTGGGAATGGATACTTAAGCCGAAATGATTTTATTGAACTACTTAAGTTTGCCAAAGCTCGACACATTGACATCATTCCTGAAATCGAAAGCCCTGGACATGCACGTGCTGCGATTAAAGCAATGGAAGCTCGTTATCACCACTATTCTGCCAAGGGAAATTTGGTCGCTGCAAAGGCATATCTGCTTAGTGAAGCAACCGATACTTCAACTTACTCAACGGTTCAAAGTTATACCGACAATGCACTGAATGTTTGCATGGATTCCTCGTATGCTTTTATTGAAAAAGTGACTTACGAAATTCAATCGATGTATCGAGAAGCAGGTGTACGTTTGACGAACTTGCACTTTGGCGGAGACGAGGTCGGGCACGGGGCTTGGACTGGTTCCCCTGCGTGCCAAAAGCTGTTCGAACAAGCTGACAATGGCGTGGCTGGTGTTCAAGATTTAAAGCCTTACTTCACACAACGTGTTGCTCAAATATTTTCCCGCCGTGGAATAACGCCAGGTGCGTGGGAAGATGGTTTGATGTATGACGCAACCACACCATTCAACCGCGAAGAGTTTCCAAACAAATCTTTTACAGTTAATGCGTGGGACAATATTTGGGAGTGGGGAGTTGCGGACAGAGCGTATCGTCTTGCGAATGATGGATATCAAGTGATTTTATCTCACGGAACTCACCTGTACTTTGACCACCCGTACGAAGCGCATCCTTTAGAGCGTGGCTACTATTGGGCTGCTCGCGCGACGGATACGCAAAAGGTGTTCGGGTACATGCCGGACGATTTATATGCCAATGCTGACGTGACTCGGGATCTTGACCCAATTGATAATTTGGAAGCGCTCGTAGGGCGTGCATTGCCACAGCTTGAAAAGCCTGAAAATATACTCGGTATACAAGGCCAAGTGTGGAGTGAAACAATACGGACTGAATCTCAGTTTTTAGAAATGGTATTTCCGCGTTTATTGCCGCTTGCCGAACGTGCTTGGCATAAAGCAAAATGGGAAGGCCAAACGATAAACAAAGCTCAGCGCCTAGAAGATTGGGCACAATTCGCAGCGACACTTAGCGAAAAGGAATTAGCAAAACTTGACGCCGCTGGGATAGGTGCACATTTACCTGTGCCAGGTGCAATTATTGAAGATGGCAAACTACACGCCAACAGTGCATTTCCTCTATTACCAATCCAATTTAGTATTGACGGTGGAAAGTCATGGCAAACTTACTCAGGTCCAACCTCTGTGGCACAGGGTTCATCAGTACAGATCAGAACCTACCTCGGTAATAAAAATGTAAGCAGAATTACATACTTACCAAATTAAGGTACGATATTTCATGCAATAAAGGGCTATTTGGCCCTTTTTCACTATTGTTTGGTTAAGAAAAACACACTGGTCAAATAATAAATTTTAACGTAAAGTAAAATGTCAGCGCTGTCATTTTTAAGCGCCTATTCATAATAGATAAAAAAACACTGACATTGAGTCGGTGATAACATAACCTCAATTGCAACGAGATGAAGTTTATGGAAGCCACAGTGGAATATGAACAAAACAAAAAAAGCAGTTTAATGCCTATGATTGTTGCTGCGTCGTCGTTTTTCTTGCTTGGATTTATAGCATGGATCAATGGCTCGCTAATGCCTTATCTTAAGCAAATGCTTGAACTCACCCCTTTTAAAACCTCACTTATTATTTTTACTTTTTACATATCGGTGACGTTTAGTGCGATTCCATCAGCGAAGGTGATCCGAAAAATCGGTTATAAGAACAGCATGGCGCTTGGCATGTTAATTATGATGACTGCCGCACTTCTGTATATTCCTGCTGCCAAAACACATATGTTTGAAGTGTTCCTCGCTGCCCAGATTATTTATGGTATTGGTTTTACATTACTTCAGACCGCCGTTAATCCTTACGTAGTTAAATTTGGCCCAGAAGAATCCGCTGCGGTACGTGTTAGTATCATGGGCATTTTGAACAAATTTGCAGGTGTTATCGCACCGCATATCTTTACTGCGTTAATTGTTGTAAATCTTGATTTTTCTGTGGGTAGCACGTTAACGGAAGAGCAAAAGAACATGATGGCGCAAAGTTTGGTGATGCCTTACATTTATATGGCACTGCTCATTTTGGCGTTTACTCTATTTGTTAAGTTCTCTTCGCTGCCGGAATTACAGTCCGAAGATGATGGAGTAGAGCCAGGCGCTGGCGATATCAAAGAAGCCCTTAAATACCCAAATCTCGCATTAGGTGTACTTGCGCTTTTCGTTTATGTTGCCGTAGAAGTGATTGCCGGTGACACCATCGGTATTTATGCGCTTTCATTGAAGGTCGAAAATTACAGTATCATGACGTCTTACACGATGTTTTGTATGGTAATTGGTTACATTATTGGTATTTTGTTAATTCCAAGGTTTATTTCGCAACAATCGGCATTGACGGACTTCGGCTGTGATTGGTATTTTGCTATCACTAGCGATTGTGTTCGGCAATTCAGAATCTTATGCTATTTCTAATGTGCTGTTAGTTCCGTTTGGGCTTATTGCATTACCAGATACGTTGATGTTTATCGCAGCGTTGGGTCTTGCGAATGCAATGGTCTGGCCAGCCGTTTGGCCATTGGCACTTTCTGGACTCGGGCGCTTAACTAGTGTAGGTTCTGGTTTATTGATTATGGGTATTGCGGGCGGCGCGTTTGGTCCATTGATTTGGGGCGGCGTGAGTGCAACGGGTCTTGGCCAGCAAGGCGCTTACATTGTTATGATCCCGTGTTATCTGTTTATTTTATTCTACGCGTTGAAAGGCCATAAGCTTAAGCGCTGGAACTAATGAGTTTTAAAATAATAATAAAAGAAACGCATTTCTATCTGTAAATAGAAATAATCCCGTGTGTGATGCCACCGAAAGGTGGCATTTTTGTTTGCTTCTTCCAATAGTTAAAGGTACCCAAAGTAATCTCTGATATTTTTACCTAGCAACCTAAAACCCATCCATAAATTAAGAAATGGAATTGTGGAATGTTTTTAAACTTCTGCTAGTACAGCACAAAGAGCGTGACGTAAATTCTGGCTGGTTATATTAAAAGGAGCTAGAAAGCGTACCATTAGTTTAGGCAGTTTTTATCATTGGTCATTATAACGTTTTACGATATCTGTCATTGCCCCTGATGCTACAACTTTCTGAATTGCTACTAGAAGTCTTGAAATTTCATCCGCGGACAGTTTTGGCGATAACGCACAGTATAGGTAGTTGTGATCAATTAAAGCGCTATGTTGTGTTTGCGCAGTGTCGATTATCGAAGCTTCAGTCTTTGCAATGACAAACATTGGAAAATCCCCTCGCAAGTAGCGTTGATAGCTTATTGAAGGAGAGATACTATCTATTCGAACGAGTTTGCCACGGTCAAAAAGTGGCTCCAAGCTAGGATAGCGATAGCCCAGAACAGTGCCAATCAGCGTTGGATCCGCTTTACTCTCAGCGTAAGTAATCAACTGCTCAACAGAACTCAAATTGAGGTGGTTGATCAGCAAATCAGGATTATCATATAGCGGCTCACTCCAAATCAATTCGGATGAGGTCAGCCATTTTGGGTTTGCTGTACAGTTAATATCAACAAATTTGTCTAAAAGTAATTGTTCGAGCCTCGCTCTTGGTGTTTTTAAAAACTCGATTTGAATATTCAGTTCACTACCGAGGGCATTCGCTAAGTCAAATAAGATCCCAGATTTTATGTCACCGTCATCACTTAGGATTACTTGAGGAAAAGTGTTTACTTCGCCATAGGAAAAAGTAAGTTTTGGTATGGATGCAACTACGGTATAAGAGTTGAAAAAAAACACTAAACCAAGAAAAATCGATTTCAAAGACAAATAAAGAACCAAATGAAAAACGAATAGAGTGTCAGCTTAATAATTATTTTATGAAAATGCTAGGGAATCGTAAAAGAAGTGGGGCGACTGATGGGGATTGAACCCACGACAACCGGAATCACAATCCGGAATCTACCAACTGAGCTACAGCCGCCACTATAAAGAGTTGTACACCTCGTGTGGTGTGGCGCGCATAATACATAAAACATCCTGTAATGGAAAGGAAAAATTTAAGTTTTTTTGAAATTAATAAATTTTTCTGTTGTACAGGCAAAATTCATATACGCTATGTATGATCAATGGATCATATAATAATCAGCTCACATTCAAATCGGAGTGGACATCATGGAATCAATTTTAGATTGGGTTAGAAATAATACTGATTTAATCATACATTACACAATCCAAGGCGTATTAGCGATCGTCATTTTGTTCGTTGGTATGCGGATTGCGCGTTTTTGTGAAGGTCTAACTGAAAAAGCGTTTGCAAAAAAAGGCGTAGATAAAGCGGTAGGCTCATTTGTTGCGAATATCTTTTATGCGTTGGTCTTTGCTGCATCGGTACTAATGGCGCTATCGCAAGTTGGTATTGAAACGACGAGTTTCATTGCGATATTAGGTGCTGCAGGCTTAGCTGTAGGTCTTGCCCTTCAGGGATCGTTATCAAACTTTGCGTCAGGCGTATTGATTATTATGTTACGTCCATTTAAATCGGGCGATTACATTGAAGCCGGTGGTCGTGCGGGGAGTGTTCAAAAGATTGAAATTTTCTCTACTGAACTTCGCACTCCAGATAACAAAGTTATCATTATGCCTAACTCGGCAATTATGTCGGGTCCTATCGTGAATTTCTCGCGCGAAGCGACACGTCGGATTGATTTAGTCATTGGCGTTAGCTATGACTCCGACTTGAAAAAAGCAAAAGAAGTGCTTCAGTCGGTGCTCGACAACGAGTCTAGAGTACTTAAAGATCCTGCTTATACAGTAGCGGTGCTGGAGTTAGCCGATTCAAGTGTTAACTTCGTGGTACGCCCTTGGGTCAATACGAGTGAGTATTGGCCAACGTATTTTGCTATTGTAGAAAACATTAAATTAGAGCTTGATGCAAACGACATCACTATTCCGTTCCCTCAAATGGACGTTCATTTACACAAAGATTAATTGAAAAGGGTTTGAAACACATGAAACTACCAGTTTTTACGGTATTGGCGGCTGCTTGTTTAAATGCGAATGCTTTCGCGGATAACGACAAAACATGGGAAGTCACAAGTGAAGTTGGCGCGATTATTACAAGTGGTAATACCGAAACGACAACACTAAAAGGTGGCATCAAAGCTAAACACAGTTTAGAAAGTTGGGAAAACGAATACAAACTTGATGGAATCTACAAAGAAGATGAAATTGAGGGCGATAACGGGGAAAAACGCACGCAGCGTACAAATGAAAAATACGCGGCCTCTGTTCAAGGTAACTATAAACTAAACGAAAAGCACAGCCATCTGTACCTTTATGGAAGCTATGTTTCTGATTATTTTGGTGCATTCCGAAGTGAATCAGTTGTTTCGCTTGGTTATGGTACTCGTTTCATCAACACACCAGATATGGTGTTGAATGCGGAAATCGGTCCAGGTTATAAGTATTTTGAACATCAAGAAAGTGATGATGGTAGTGACCCAAAAGCCGGAGAATTTGAGGGAGAGATGATTGCCCTTGGAAAACTGGATTTTAGCTGGAAGCTTTCAGACAACGCAAAGTTCACGCAATTGGTTGCAGTTGAATACGGTGATAGCAACACGAAAACGAAATCTGAAACAGCGCTTTTAACTAAAATCAATGGCTCACTTCAGATGAAAGTTGCATACAACATCACAAACAACTCCGATGTTGCGGAAGGCAAAGAAAACACAGATACAGAGACTTCTTTGACTTTGGTATACAGTTTTTAACAAACTAACTAAATCAGGGGCGCACTGCGCCCTTTAATTTCTTTCAAACTCAGGTAGAATTGCCTGCAATAAAATCTATAACGGAAGAGATTTACGTGAATTTCCTCAGACTGTTCATCTTGTCGTTGTTTTTGCTTGTAGTAGATACAGCGTTTGCAGCATCCCCAAATCAACAACAAATCGAGCAATTCAAAAAATTGCCAAAAGCTCAACAAGAAGCTTTAGCTAAACAATTGGGTATAGCATTACCGAGTTCTTTGGATGAGAAATACAAAAACGATGAAAAGTCGAATGAATCGTCTATTTTGCCACGAGATCAAAAAGTGGAGCCGGAAGAATCGGACTTGGATGACAAGTTCAAACCGAAAAAAGAAGAAATAAAAGCATTCGGTTATGAGTTATTTTCTGGTCAGCCGACTACTTTCCTTCCAACAGAAATGGCACCGATAGCGGATGATTATTTGGTCAATATCGGCGATGAAGTAAAAGTGAATTTATATGGAAAGACTACATCGGAATTTTATCTAAAGATTGATAGAGAAGGACGCCTATCAATCCCTAATTTGTCGCCAATTCATGTAATCGGGTTAACTTTTTCTGAATTAAAAGAACTTGTTAAAACCAAGATTCAAGAAGAAATGATTGGTGTACAATCCTATTTAACGATGGGGTCCCTAAGTTCTATGCGCATCATGATTGTCGGCGATGCATACAGACCTGGAAGTTACATGGTTTCACCATTGGCAACTGTTACACATGCTTTATTTGTCGCAGGAGGTGTCAATGAAGGGGATTCTCTTCGTAATATTCAAGTTAAGCGCGGTGGAAGACTAATAGCGAATTTCGATCTTTACGATTTATTGCTGTTTGGCGATAGTTCAAGCGATGTTGTCTTGAAATCTGGTGATGTTGTATTTATCCCTCCTGCCCAGAAAAAAATCACTGTCAAAGGTGAGGTTAATCGTCAAGCTATTTTCGAGTTAAAAGAGTCTGATAGTATCGAAAGTATCATTGCTATGGTGGGCGGACTTAAAGCTAATGCAAATAAAAGTAAGGTAGTTGTATCTCGTTATGATGCCAGTGGTCGTCGCGTTGTTGTAAATGCAAACTTTAATGAGAATAAGGGATATACCCCAATTAATGGTGACGAAATCACGGTAAACCAAACGTCATCTAGGCTACAAAATACAGTAACTGTTGTTGGAGCAGTGACGAACCCAGGAAACTTCCAATGGCAAGAAGGGCAGACGCTTCAAACATTATTTTCAAATCCTCGAGAGGACTTCTTAGCGATCGCGGATTATTCTTATAGCTTGTTGATTCGTGAAGTTAATTTGAAAGGCGACATTGAAATAGTTCAATTCGCATTGCAAGACATCATTATCAATAAAACCCAAGATATTGATTTGAAATCGAACGATACCTTGGTTATTTTTAGTCGTTATGAACTCAAAGAAGAAGAAGAGAAATTACTCTCTGATTTTGCATTTAGTAAAGAGCAACTAAAGCTGCAAAAGAGTATTCAGTTGTGGGAACAGTATGAAAAACAACAATTTTTACGTTACGTTGGTCAATACGATGAAGAAGCTTTGTTGCTGGAAGAAGAAAAAAGCTCTGAGGTTGAACGCAAAAAGGCGCAAAAAGTAAAAAGTATTGATTCATTACTAGAAACTGAAGAGCCTGATGAGGCTGATTTTGCAGTATTTAGTCGCCGTAGTCTATTACCTGCGATTCTAACAAAATTGCAAAGTCAATCATCGGCTGAAAACCCCGTAAAAGTATTAGCCATTAATGGCAAAGTTAAATTTCCAGGTGTATATCCTCTGCCTATAAACCCTAGTTTCAAATTAGCTATTCAAGCGGCGGGAGGATTACAGGAATCAGCTTATCTTGAAAAAGTTGAGATTACGCGAATATATAATTCTAGTAAGGATGATAAACGTGTAGAGCATATTCAATTTAATGCTGCAAATTCAGAACAAATAGAATCGTTAATTTTGACCAGCAAAGATACTATCACCATTTTCCCGAAACCGAATTGGCAAGATAAATTAGAGGTCAAGTTAGTTGGGGAAGTCATGTTCCCTGGCTTATACACCATATATCGAGGTGAAAAGCTTGATGACGTTATTCGAAGAGCTGGAGGTTTTACAAGTTATGCGCACAAAGAAGCCGCCATTTTCACAAGAGAATCCATCAAAACACGTGAACGCTCCCAAATTCAGAGACTTTCTGAAGAGTTGAGGCGTGACATTGTATCTTCTACTTTTAAAAATGGCCCGTCTAATGTATCTCGTATGTCGTATACAGATATGGATAAGATAATGCAAGATTTGGCTGACGTCGAAGCTTTAGGTAGACTTGTAATCGATCTTGATAGCCGTGAATCACTTGATTTACCTTTAGAGAATGGTGATGCGCTCTATGTTCCATCTCTTCAAAACTCAATCAGTGTAATAGGTGAAGTATATATCGCATCAACCCACATTTATGAACCAGGAAAGGACGTTTATGACTACATACGAGCATCTGGAGGTTTTAAACAAAAAGCAGATGAAGAGCGGGTGTATGTGATTAAGGCCAATGGTTCAGTTGTTATTCCAAAATCACAGTCTTGGTTTAGTGTTTCTGACGCAAAAGGCTATTTAGAGCCGGGAGATTCTATCGTTGTTCCATTGGATACTGAACAGTACGATACTTTAACTGTGTGGAGTCAAGCAACCCAGATTCTTAGCCAAATTGGTTTAGCAGCAGCTTCTCTTGCGACATTAAATAAATAAGGAATCATCATGCAGTATTCTGAAGCTGAACTGATTAAATACAGTGAAATTGATGTACAATCTTTGTTTCGCGTTGTTTGGAAAGGAAAGTGGTTTATAGCCGCCATAACTGCATTATCGATTACGGCTGGAGTTTGGTTTGCTTTGAGCTTACCGAATGTTTACTCCTCTACAACGTTACTTGCGAAGGTAGAAGATGGAAAATCAAGTGGATTCTCTTCTTTGAAATCAGAGCTTGGTGGATTTGCTGCGCTTGCGGGTGTTGGTCTTAATGCAAAAGGTGGAAATAACACAGATTTAGCATTGCAAATTCTAAAAAGTCGTCAATTCGTCAATGAATTTGTTAATAAATACAAACTCAAAGCTGTTTTGATGGCTACAACTTCTTGGGACAAAGATAATGATAAACTCATTTTCAATCCTGATATCTATGATGTGAAATCGGGAAGTTGGAAGGTGAATCAGCAGACTGGAAAGTCTTTTGAGCCAACAGTCCAAGAAGTCAGAGATTATTTCATAGGTAAAATAATTGGTGTTGAAGAGGATAATAAAAAAGGCTTAGTAACTATTACAGTGACTCATTTTTCACCGCGAGTCGCAAAAGAGATATCCGACAAGTTAGTTTCCGAAATTAATCTAAATATTCAGAATGCTGATATTGAAGAGGCCGTAACTCGTATTGCCTACCTCAAAAAGGCTTTACTTGAAACACCAATTGCTGATATGCAAAAGATTTTTTATCAGTTGATCGAACAGCAAGAGCAAAAGAAGATGCTTGCACAAACGCAAAATCAATATGTATTTAAGGTGATAGATCCTGCAATAGAACAAGATAAAAAGTCAGGCCCCCGCAGAGCACTGATATGTATTGCAGCGGCGTTTGCAGGCGGTGTTTTTTCACTGTTTGGAGTGATCGCTTTTCATTATCTTGTTACTAATCGTTCTCGTAGATAGCGTATGATGGAATTTAGCAATGAAGTGCAATACAATATCGGATCGTAAATTCAATTTAACCAAAAGTAGCAGACTGTGATTATCGCCATTTTCGCTTTTATCAGTTCATATTTAGCAATATTGGCTATTAAGCCAGTTGCGGTGCGTGCAGGTTTAGTCGACTTACCCAATCAGCGTAAAAAACACGTAGGTGCCATTCCGCTGATTGGCGGCGTATCAATCTTTATTGCTGTTTTTAGCACTGCGCTCCTATTCTTTCCGCTGGAAAAAGCACTTCTGACCTATTTGGCTTGTGCTGGTGCGATAGTTCTACTTGGTGTTATTGATGATTATCGCGAATTAGGTGTAAGAGTTAGACTTTTTGTGCAAACGATCATTGCGTTAGTCATGATTTGGGGCGCAGAAAATACAATTTCCGAACTCGGGAACCTTTTTGGCTTTGGGAATGTCTCACTGGGATATTTCGGTGTTGTATTTACAGTGGTTGCAGTGGTCGCAGCTATCAATGCTTTTAATATGATTGATGGTATAGATGGTCTTGCCGGCTCGATGAGTTTGGTGACTTTCACATCAATTTTTATACTTATGGCGTTTAATGGCGATACTCAATGGAGTCTATTAGCGCTTGCGATTATGTCAACAATGCTGCCTTACCTTGCGTTTAACTTAGGGCTATGTGGCCACCAAAATAAAAAAATATTTATGGGTGATGCAGGGTCTATGTTTGTAGGGCTAAGTGTGATTTGGTTGTTAATGCAAGCGACTCAAGCTATTGATGTTAAAGTGTTTCGCCCTGTTACAGCGCTTTGGATTATTGCAGTTCCATTGATGGATATGGTTGCAATTATCATTCGCAGGGTTCGAAAAGGTCAATCACCATTTAAACCCGACAGAGATCATTTACATCATGTGTTTATGCGTATTGGCTTTAGCTCTCGTCGTGCCTTATTCAGTATCGCCATGTTCTCTATTTTCTTGGCTGGAATAGGGATAGTGGGTGACATATCGAATGTCCCAGAATGGGTGATGCTTATTGTATTTGTTGGTGTTTTTTTGTGCTATTTGTATTGTTTGATACACGCTTGGAAGGTAGCCCGCTTTTTAAGAACTCATGTTGTTAGAAAATCAAGACGAAGAAGAAAGAGTTAAATATATGCTTAAAGTAAGTTTGAGAAAAAATAAGAATGCTGGTTTTACTATGATGGAGTTACTCATAGTAATTGTGATTTTGGGCTTATTGGCTTCTCTTGTAGCTCCAAAATTTTTCGGACAGTTAGGTAAAGCCGAGCGAGGAACTGCGGTAAGCCAGATGTCAGCCCTTGAAACTGCTCTAGATACGTATCGTTTAGATGTTGGTCAATATCCACAAACGCTTGATGAATTGCGAAAGAGCCTCACATCCTCGTTGGGATGGTCCGTATTTGCCTAAAGATGTGCCATTAGATCCTTGGGGCAATCAATATGTATATAAAGTACCGGGCGATAATGGTAACCCTTATACATTAATGTCTTATGGTGCAGACGGAAAGCCGGGTGGTGTTGAAAATAACGAGGATATTTTACACTAATGCAACTCGCGGAATTGTTGATTGAATCATATGGAATTAGCGCCTCAGATTTAGAAAAAGCAAGCACTTACCAACAACGAAACGGCGGTCGTTTGGAGCAGATTCTCTTGAACATGGGAAGTCTTGCTGAGGAAAACTTACCAAAGGTCATTGCTGAAGCATACAATTTTTCCTTACTCGATATAAGCCTATGGGAAGAACAGCTTGATAGCTACAGTAATACTAAGCACGGAGCATTTCTTCACGAACGAAAGTGGGTTGTGCTGAAGAGCGAAAATCAACACTGGACCTTTGCTACATCAAACCCATTGGATTTGGAAGTGAGCGAATGGATTAGTCTGCAGGGAATTACTCCGACTATTTTTGTAGGCGCTGAATCCGATATTCAGACTTTGATATCAGCGGTCATTTCAACAGCCATAGAAGATGAAAATTACTCCTTAGATGAAGAAGAGCGACTAAAAGAGTTAGCAACAGAAGCACCAGTAGTCAATTTATTAAATACATTAATGTCTCGAGTCTCTTCGTCAAGGTGCCTCAGATATGCATGTTGAACCAAACAAAGGCAGCTGGCGGGTCCGTTATCGCGTGGATGGGGTTTTGCACGAAGCTGAGCGTATTCCAACTAAACTTCAAAAACCATTAATTACACGTTTAAAAATATTGTCAGGGATGGATATTGCTGAAAAACGTAGACCTCAAGACGGAAAGATTGAAACGCGCATAGCGAATCAAGAAATAGATATTCGTGTGTCTGCATTGCCTTTAAACGACGGTGAATCTATTGTTATGCGTTTTTTGCGTAAAGATAATGTGAAATATGACATGGCAGTGTTGGGATTATCCACTGATATTGAAAATCAAATAAAGCGTGATATTAAATGCACGGCAGGAGTTATTCTGCTCACAGGACCTACAGGTTCAGGGAAAACAACGACACTCTATACTTTTCTTAATGCGCTTAATAGCGACGATGTGAAAATTATCACCTTAGAAGATCCTGTCGAATATCAATTGGAAGGCATTAATCAAGTTCAAGTTAACAGTGAAATAGGTTTCGATTTTTCCGCAGGTTTACGGTCAATAGTGCGTCAAGATCCGGATATCATTATGCTCGGGGAAATTCGGGATAGGGAAACTGCTCAAATAGCATTGCAGTCAGCTCTTACAGGTCATTTAGTGTTTAGTACTGTCCACACAAATGATGCGGCAAGTGCATATACACGTTTACTGGATCTTGGAGTAGAGGAATTCCTACTTAACGCAGCGTTAGTTTCAATTGTAGCCCAGCGTCTTGTACGTAAATTGTGCATACACTGTTCAGAACCCATTTCTGTAGAGGAAGCAAAGACAAGTGAGCTTAACTTAACTGCAATAGCACAGCGATTCAATATTGAGAGGATTGACTTACGAAAAGCGAAAGGTTGCGAACATTGTAATCAAACTGGTTACAAAGGACGAATGGCAATTACCGAATACTTGGGTTGCGATGAGGTGATTCGAAGCATACCTAAGGATGAAAACTTTATTGCCCAAGCCAAAAAACACAATGAAGCACTAAATCGTAGGACTCTATTAGAAGATGGAATGCTCAAAGCATTGCAAGGTTATACGACTATAGATGAAGTATTCAGAGTTGCTGGTTAGTGAAAACATTTCAATATAAAGCGTTCGAACAGTCAGGCGCTAAAAATAATGGTTTTATAGAGGCGTCGGATGAGTTAAAGGCTTTAGAGATTTTAAAGTCTCAAGGTCTGCTAGTTGTTTCTATTGAAGAACCACAAAAAAAGCTTGGTCTTTCATTATTCAAGCAAAAAGTATCGTTAGCGGATGTGGAGTTCTTAACTTCAGAGTTAAGTCTTTTATTAGCTAGCGGAGTTAAAATTGACAAAGGCTTGGATATTATCAAGCGTTCAAAATCAAATCCCGCATTGGCTGTTTTACTAAGTGAACTGAGCAAATCTCTTAAGTCTGGCATGAGTTTATCTGAAGCATTCAGGCAGCAAAGCGATACCTTTGATGAGTTGTACTGTAGTTTAATTGCTTTAGGTGAAGCTTCTGGGAATTTAAGCCAAGTGTTCCATGATCTTTCACTTGATCTAAAGTTTAAGCGACAATTACAGCAAAAGATAATTAGCTCATTAACATACCCACTTGTGATTTTTTGCGTCTGTATTTTAAGTGTTTTTTTTATTTTTAACGTGATCATCCCTCGCATGGCAGTGATGTTTAAAGATGCAGACTCCATTCCGTGGTACACCGAACTGATGCTTAATACCAGTGATTGGATGACAAATTACCAATGGTTTTTGATATCTGGAGTTGTACTTTCTGGCGCTGTGATATGGAAATTTAGAAAGTCTCCACAATTTCAGCTTTGGTGGCAACGTAAAGCGATAAAACTCCCATTGATTAAAAAAGCAGTTTTGCTTATTGAATCTATCCGATTTAATTCGGGTCTTACTATGATGATCAAAGCCGATGTGCCTATTGATAAGGCGCTGGCGCTGTCTTGTAATAACATCAAGAATCTAGAGATACGCCGCGAATTAGAAATCGCGAGAAATAACATCAAAAAAGGGCATGTGTTATCATCGGTGCTAAGACAGACCTCAATTTACCCAGAATTCTACATTTCGCTACTAGAAGTCGGTGAAGAGTCTGGAAAGCTAGATGTTGTATTTGATGAAATTACCAATCGCTCAAGAACTGAATTTGAAACGTGGACACAGCGAGTGACATCATTGATTGAACCATTAATGATACTTATTATGGGTGGGTTAGTTGGCGGTGTTGTGGTGATCATGTTACTCAGCATGGTGTCAATTAACGATATTGGTGTCTAATGTTAAGTCGCATTAGGGGCTTTACTTTATTCGAGTTGCTTATAGTGATTGCAATCACATCACTTATGGCTTCCCTGGTTGGGCCAATGGCATTTTCTAGTTTAGAGCGAGTTCAAGCAAAAGACGAAATGTTAAGGTTAAAACAATTAGTATCAAATACTTCTAAACGCGCTTTCGTTCGTCAAATGGCTCATGATATCTATTTAGATGGAAACCATTATTCAGTTAAAATGAACCAAGTAGTTCTAGCGGAAGGGACTTTTGATTATATCACCGCACATCAACTCCACATTCACCTAAATGCAGTAGGGCTTAGCGAACACCCTTCCTATCAAGTTCTGTATAAAGATAAGCACTATGCGATAGAACTAAGGAAACTCGACAGTGACACAGTTTCAGATTAAACCCCGTAAGAAGCGAGATACTGGATTCACACTGATTGAAGTTTTAGTTGCCAGTGTAATCTTGTTTAGTGCAGTAAGTGTTAGTGCTTTGATATATAGAAACGCCACAATGGCGAGTATTAAAGCAACAGAAACACTATCTTTCGCGACACAGCTTAAATCGACATTGAGCGCAATAGAAGATGACATACGAGTGCGTAGTCAAAGTACTGACACTAAGTTGTCAGGTCAAGGAACAGAGGATCATTTTCAATATCGTTGGATTGCGGTGTTAGCGGAACAGGCATCCCCACCTCCTCGTTTTGACCCTGATACAGGAAGTTTTTTACCGGCAAAACGCAGCTATAAGTTGTGGCATGTTGAGCTTACAACCACTATTGCAGGTAAATCAAAAGAGTATGATTTTTATGAAATGGGCTGGCATGATGAAAAGTAAACGAGGGTTTACCTTAATTGAGCTGTTAATCTCATTTGTCATATTATCTATGTTACTGACTGTAGCGACCACCACCTATCAGTTACTTGTTAGCAGGTGGGAGAAAAATAGCACTGCATTTGAAGAGGCTTATCAGGTGTATCGTGATCAAGAACTGCTACAGAATATCTTGGCAAACACATATCCATATGTTGTTGTCGATAAAAATGAACCGAGTTTCTTTTTTGTTGGTTCTGAAAGCTCTATTTTGGCAGTGACAAGAAAAGGGGTTTTTGACCGTGACTATCCTGAAATTTATAAATTAAGTGTAATTACAGAGCCATCAGGTAAACAAAAATTGCTTTACCAAGCTAAAAGTTTCAACCATTTATTATTGAATAGCCCAAACCAAGAGATTGTATTTGACCAGCAAATTGAGCTTTTTGCTCAAGCTGACCGAATCCAATTTCGTTATTATGGACAGGAATCTATTTTTACCGCCACTTCGGAAAACGTTGTGAATGCGACATGGTACGAACGGTACTCAGGGCTAAGTCGGATGCTATTTCCAATTAAAATTGCTTATGAAATAGAAGCTGGAGAGCAACAACTAAAGTTTCAGGCGGCATTTCATGAGGACTCATTTAAAGAGCTAAGTCGTTACGTGGTGGGCGAGCAATGAAGCTGCAAAGGGGTATCGCATTAGTACAAATTTTATTGTTTGTCGCCATATTTAGTGCAATTATGCTCTACTTCAGCCAAACCGCAAAAGAGCAAATAAAAATAGCGCAATTGGTCCAGGATAGAGCGCTTGCGGAGCCTCAACATACACAGTGCATCGCAAAAGCTTTATTTTGAGCTTTTAATAGAGGATAACGGGTTTTCATCATACGACCTGCAGCATCGTAAAAATTATTTCGGTAAAGCGTTTGAGCTTGTTGAAGATGTGGAAGTCAAACTCTTTGACGTGTCCAGTAGACTGGATTTGCGTTACCCGAATCAAGACAACTTAAAGGCTCTACTGGTCTATGGTGGTCTTAATGAAGAAGATGCAGGGGCTTTGGTGAGTGACTTGTTAGACTATCAAGATGTTGATAAAATCGGCCGCTTAAGTTTTGATGAAAACAAGGTAACTCAATTTGGCAACCGAAATGGTCCGCTAAGTGATATAGGTGAACTGCGTTTGTTTGAGTTGCCAAAAGAGATGCTCGAACTCTTGATTGATAACACCTCAATTTTTAAAACAGGTTCATTTAATCCATTAAATGCCAGTGCAGAGCTGTTAACCGCATTGTATGGACAGCAAACTGCAAATGAAGTAATTGCATTACGCGAACAAACGAATATCAGTAAACAAGAGTTTTTAATGAGAACAAGAATAAAAGAAACAGAAGACGTGTTTGTCTTTACTGGTACGTCGTTTGAAATTCATTTTTCAAGCAAAGTGAATGATATCAAATTGAACAAGCAAGTTACTTTGCAAGTAAAACCATATTCACAAGCTGACCAAAGCCCACTAAATATTTTAGAGATTAGGCAATAGATTTCCCATGCTTCAAATTAAAAAGCCACAATTTGGCAATTCCATACTCGTGAATCAGTGTGGTTATCTCGCTGATAAACTCTATCGATTTGTATGGCAAGACGAAGAGTTGAATTTTGCTGAAGCTGACGAGTCATTCGAGCCAAAGATCTTAATCTTAAGCCGCGCACGATATACTGAAAGCCAAGGGAAATTGCCATTTGATAATAAAAAACAAGTGAGTCGTTTCTTTAAACTAGCAAGCAACCAAGAGCTGAATAAAAAAGTGACAACGTTGATCCACAAGTGTGTCGAAGGGCAAACGGTATACACGCAATGGCGATGGGACAAGGACTACTGTAAGGGGTGGCTAACGTTACCTGAGTCTTTATTGTTTGTACAAAGCTCCTCGGATTTGGTTGAAGTGAATACAAATGACCAGACCCTTTGGTGTACAAAATCGGATAACGGGGTGCACTCAATACTGGCTAATGTTTTAGTAAATAGTGCTGAGCGCTTTTTGGTCTCAATTGGTGCTGCTGCCAAGCCCGTCATTAAAGTCGAGGCGAGTAGCAGACCCATACTGTTGCTAAATAACTTGTTTCATGTTGGTTTAAACAACCTTGCTAGCTTTATCAATATTCCTTCCAAAGCGTTTATAGAAGCTAGTTTTAAGAAAGGACTTAAAACAACTTCGATGATACTTGCTGGGTATTTGCTTTTCAGCTCTATTTTTGTCTTAGCAAAACAAGCTTGGTTAACGCATCAGCTAGAGGGTTTGAGCGCCGAGGTTAACACGGCCCTGACGCTGCAAAATGAGGTTGAAAAGCAAGTAGCGCTTTATACAAGTGGTAAACAACTCTTAAACGAGTTGCCAGAGCAAAGTCCGTTTTTGCAAATTTTCGCTGAGATAGTCCCTAAAGCTCAGTTGACCAATATCCGCTTTGAAGCCGGCCGTTATGAGCTGAGGGGCCAAGCCCAACAGGCAACTGAAATTTTGAGTTTTCTGGTCAATCACCCGTCAGTGAAAGAAGCTAAGTTTGACTACCCAACACGTAAAAGTCGCGACAAAGACGTGTTTGTTATTAGCTTTACAGTAAAGCAAGCAGGGGAGAATAGCTAAAATGGATTTCAAACAAGAACTATCCAAAAATGCCCTGCCACTATTGATCATTTTTGCTTTAGCTTCACTTAAATTTATCGTCGTACCGCTCGTGCAATGGCAGGATACTGAGCTTTCAGAGACTCAACAGCTACAATCGCGCTTATCTAAATCTCAGCGAGTGCTAGAAAATCAAACGTTGAATACGGATTTACACGACCGTTTAACACCTGAATTAGCTCGTTTCGTCGATATTGTGTACCGTTACGATTTAGAAAGTAACTTTCAACTAGCTCGTCAACAAGAGTTTGACAGTCTTGCCGCTGAGCATAAAGTAACATTAAATTCAGTTGCTTGGGAAAACATAAAGCCGCTCAAGGAGTTAAATTTGATCCGACATTCTGTAGAAGTTAGGGTTGAAGCAAACGGTTTTGATGTCCTTAAGTTTATTGCTGTGCTGAATGAGAAACCCAAATTAACTATTACAGAATTTAACCTCGATATTGCAGGGCAAGGAGATTCATTAGGGTTGTATCGAGGTACGCTTAAATTGGCGTTATATCAGGAGGCAAATGATGGTTATTAAGCAAGGTCATTTGTGGATTGGTTTCGTTGTTGCGTTATGTTTGCTTGATTTTTTTACGCGAGTTCAGCTGTCGAGCACAAGTAGCTCTAACAATAATGAACCATCGCAGCTGCAAGTGACACCTTTGTCATTGCCACAAGCCCTCGCGAGTGAGGAGCTTATGCTGTCGTTCGAGCAGTTTAAGCAAAACACTGGAGTACAAAAGTCTGCAGCAAACGAGAGTATGCTATCCATCTCAGATGAAACCAAGCTCATCGCGAATAACCAGCAGTTTGAGCTTAAAGCGGTTATCAAAGATACTCGCAGTTACGCAATACTATTGGTCACTGACCTGAAATCAAATACTTCTAAGCTACATAAAGTATCCGAAGGTGAAACACTATTTGGTTACGAAATTGAGTTTGTCGCGGCTACTAGAATTAATTTAGTCAATGCTGCAGGGTCTTACTTATTGATGATGTATCAACCGAATAATAAAGAGAAAGCATAACATGGCTAAGTTAAATCTTAAGTTGGCAGTCGTTCTCCCGCTCCTTTTAACGGCTTGTAAGAGCACTGAGCCACAAAAACTGCAAGTCGGCAAATCGTATTTAAATGAAGGCGCTCAGTCGCAATCCGTGACAAAAGGGAATGCGGCGTTAAGCGCTAACTCAGCGCTAAGTAATACCAAAGAGGCTTCCTATTTTCAGGTGTTACAGTCTGCTAATTGGGGTAATACGAAATTGGGCAGCGCACAAGAAGTATTAGACCGCTTTAGCGCTGATGAAAAAGTAACGCTTAGCGTCGATGAACTAGCGGTAAAAGACTTTTTGCATTACGTGTTTGGTGACGTATTGAAAGTAAGCTACATCATTGGCGATGAAGCTAGCGCCGATCCACAAACGTTAACGCTAAACGTGCAAGAGCAAGTGTCTAAGCAAAAGCTCTATCAGCTTAGCGAAGAACTACTAACGCAAAAAGGGTATGTGGTTCGTTTTAACGATGGCATTTTTTACATTCATAAGGCAGAACAAGGGGGTAAAGCAGCCGTAGTATTCGGTTATGGCTTTACCGCTGAGTCGGTACCTGATAGTGCGCAAGATATCGTGCAATTTATCCCGTTTCGTTTTGGCCGCCGCTTCTCTATTATTGGTGCCATCAATGAGTTGTTTAATGTTCAAGCATCGAGCGCGTCAGAAAACGATGCCATGAAGGTGATGGGCAAGCGTCGGGAAATCTTGAAAGTCATCGATTTTGTCTCGATATTAGACAGACCCACCTTGGTCAATAAGCAAATCGCGTTTTTTAGACCAGTGTATGCGAGTGTTAATGCAATTAACGAAGAGCTGCAAAACGTCCTAAAAGAAGAAGGCATTATCTATTCCAGTAAGGGCGATATAGGCACGGCGGTTTCTGCCGTACTGCTTGAACGCAGTGGCGCAATGGTATTATTCGCTAATGAAAAATCGATACTGGCGCGCGTTGAGTTTTGGCTACGTCAGCTCGATCAGCCTACTCAAGGTAACGATAAAAAATACCATGTGTATCAACCTGAGTTTGCCAGAGCCACCGATCTAGGACAAAGCTTAAGTGTATTAATTGGTGGTGCGGGATTTGGATCGGGGCAACCTACAGCATCTACCTCAGCGCGCAGTGAGGATGCCAGAACTTCGAGTTCAAATGCTGGCAACAGCACTAATAAAACTATGGTCGCAACCGGTAGTGACATCAAAATGGTGGTGGATGAGCGCTCAAATAGCTTGATTATTGAAAGCTCAGGTCAAAAATACCGCGATTTATTACCTTTAATAAAGCGCCTTGATGTGATGCCAAAACAAGTGTTACTTGAAGTCATTATAGCCGAAGTAACTTTGACTGGGTCTTTTGAGCAAGGTGTCGCGTTTACCCTAACTAATCAAAGTGAAACTAATATAGTCTCGCGTACGCTTACCGGGGCTTCGGGTAGTCTAAATTATCTACTTAAAGGTGGCAGCGGCGACTTAACCTTAAAATTTCTTGAGAGCAATAGCAATGTTGAGGTGCTTTCCAGACCTTCGGTGGTAGTGCGAGACGGAGTGTCGGCTTCGATTACAGCAGGCGACAGTATTCCAACGGTAAGTAAAATCGTATCGGATGGCTTAAATGGCAATCAGCAATCCGTAGAACGATTAAAAGCTGGTGTGCAACTTTCGGTAACGCCAACTATCAATGCTCAAGGTGTTGTGCTAATGGAAATCAGCCAGTCAATTAGTAATGCTTCTAAAAGTAGCAGCGCTGTGCAAGGGGCGCCTATCATTACTGAGCGTGCAATAGAAACCGAAGTCGTCGCCGAAAGCGGCCAAACGGTCGTGCTAGGTGGGTTAATCCGAGAAAGCAACACAAATGGCGATGGGCGTATTCCTGTGCTGTCTGATATTCCTATATTAGGTCGGTTATTTGACTCAACCAGCCGCCAAAAAGACAAAGTAGAACTCGTCGTCATGGTAACGCCAAAAATTATCGAAGATTCAAATGATTGGGATATGGTTAGGAAGCAGTTTCAATCACAGTTTCAGTATTTGGAGTTAGAAGGTAACTAATTTTTTACTCTCAAAAGTATTAAGAATTGCATTTTGTAAAACGACTATTGCGGTTGAGATAGATAAGATAGTTTTCAGATACGTTAAGTCGCCTTCAACATCTTGACAATGTTAAATATTAGCAAGTATGATCGCGTAGCTTTGTAAAATTATCGTGTTGTTTTACGCCTGCAGTATAAAAAAAATACAGTTGCTGATAAACACAAAGATAATTGTTGGCATTTTATTTTGTTTACGCTAGGCTTTGTGCGTAAATTTAAAAGAATTTAGTGCATTCCTTTCGAGGGGGCATTTAAATAATCCTGAATCGGGGGTTCCTCCCCTTTTAGGTTTCATGAAACTAGGAGAATGGAAAACATGTTCAAAAAATCTCTACTAGCACTAGCGCTCTCTGCTACTGCGTTTGGTGCAGCTGCATCTACAATCGAAGCTGTAAATGTAACTACAGCTGAAGTTACTACTACTGGTTCAGAAGCGCTTGCTGCCTTTACTTCATATAAGTCAACAGGAACAGGTACTCCAGCTCGCGCTGCTGTATTCTCAAAAGAAGGTCTTGCTTTAGCTGGTGACAAAATTACTGTAAACGGTGTTTCAGCTGTAAATACTTTCGGTATTTCTTTTAAAGCTGGTGCAAAATACCCTAACGGTTCAGCTGTTACATTCTTAGTAACTGGTGCTGAGTTTGATACAAGTTCAACTGTTACTCATTCACTTGATGCTGCTGCTGATACAACAACTGGTGTTACTGCTGCTCAAGCTCAAGCTAAAGACATGACTTTCTTGAGCAAAGCTGCTGATAAGCTAGTATTCCAAGTTGCGGATGGCGTCGATGAAGATGCAGTTACTTACTTGCTTAGAACTGGTCTAACAAAGATTACTGGTGATGTAACAATCACAGCATATGCTTCTACGCCAGTTGTAACTGAAATCGACAAGACATCGTTCAAAGTCGCAACTGTTAAAAACCAGTTCAAAATCACACCAACTAAAGCTTCTGGCGTAATCAACGTATCAGCTGACCGTAAGTCATTCGCTGATACTGTAGCTGCAACGGGTGTTTCTGCTAAAGCAGACTTCAGCGTAAAAGTTGAAACTGACAACACTCCAGATGTGTTAGCAGCTGTAGCTGATTCTGTAACGGTAACGTTAAATAACGACCTATCAGTATTCGATACAGATGCTGATGGTGCTTTCGATGACGGCGTTAAAGTTGTAGCAACAGACGCGACGAACACAACGTTTACTTACGATAAAACTAAGAAAACTAGCGTAATCGCAACTAAAACAGCTGGTAATACTGCGTTTTCTCGTGATTACGGTTTAGATATTGATCTGACATCAAATGGTACAGCAGTTACAAACGGTATCGTGTTAGCTCCTACTACTTTCTCTGGTAAAGTAGAGGCTAAATACACTGGCTCTTCTAAGTCAGAAACATTGACTGCAGACGTAGCGCTTGGTGCATGGACGTTAAACGGTTCAGTAGTTAAAGTTCCTTATATGCCATTTGGTGACAACACTGCTGTAGTTTTACGTTTAACAAACACTTCTTCAAAGACTGGCGACCTAACAGTTCGTTATATGCTTGAAGATGGCGTAAGCGAGTGGAAATCAGTAGGCGTTGTAGCTTCTATCAAGCCAGGTCTAACAAACATTTCTGACTTAGTTATGAATGCAATCAAAGCTGATGCTAAAGTAACTAAAGGTAAAGTAGCTATCGAGCTAACTACTAACGTTCCGTCTAGCGATGTTACTATCACTGCTCTATTCCGTGATATCAAAGAGCAAGACCGTGCAGTAGTTGGTACTAATTAATAATTATTTATAATTGTTATATAAAGCAGGCTTAGGTCTGCTTTTTTTATGCCTGAAATTTGTAACGTTGTTTATTAATGGTATGATAAACGACGGTTTTTTTAGAGCGTTGTAATGTTAAGTCACTCTCATCAAGCTTTATTTGTACATGTGCCTAAAGTAGCTGGGCAAAGTATTGAGCTGGCACTACTTACTGATATGGGGCAATCTTGGCAAACACGAGCACCATTTTTACTTCGCCCTAACAATGATGTGATTCAAGGCCCGCCTCGTTTAGCCCATTTAACTGCCTGCGAATACCTAGAGCTCGGGTATATAGACTGTGCTACGTTCGACGCGTATTTTAAGTTTTCATTTGTACGCAACCCCTGGGCGCGGCTCTATTCTGAATTTCGCTATCGTCAGGCCCTAGGCGTAGCAAAGTATCAATGTGACTTTAAAGCTTTTTTATTTGAGCGTTTTCCTGTGGCTGAAGACGATTGCTACACAACACACCGAGACCTATATCGTCATGTCGTTCCGCAATCGGAGTTTTTATACGATCAACATGGCCAATGTTTAATGGATTTTGTGGGGCGCTTTGAAAACCTGACTCAGGATTTCGCGTATGTTGCTAATAAGCTTAATTTACAGCAGCAAAATCTGCCGCATAAAAACAACACTCAGCAACTAGACTCTAAAGCTATTATAAAGCGCACAGTCAAAAAGCTTATTCCAAATTGGCTTTTACCTAAGCAGTCACCCATTGACTACCGTATCGCCTACGACAATGAAATGATTGATTGGGTTGCCGCGTATTACGCGAAAGATATCGTCAATTTCGGCTACACGTTTGATAAGTAACCATGAATAAAACCTTGTTATTAACGACAGCAAAAGTGTATTTTCTAAAGCTAGCGATAGTAGTAATTGGTTTTGCTATTGTGGCTGGTTTGGCTAGAAACGTTGAACCAAGCGCGCTTGGTGACTATTTTTGGCTTTTGTCGTTTGCAAGCGTTGCGGCTGTTGTGCTGCGCTTTGGGCGTGATAATCTGTTGGTAAAGCAAATGGCCAATGCTGTTGAGCTTGAGCGTCACCGCTTCGTCAAGCAGGCTTTAGGAGTTGTCCTTAAACTATCCGTTGTGCACATCTGTATCGTGTTATCACTTTACTTTACCGAATACATAACGCTGAAGGAAAAGATGCTTGGTATAGCGATGTTACCCCCTTTGGTTGCAGTTTTGTCGGTGTTTGGTTATTGGGCGCAAGCGGCGAAGCAAGCAGAATTGCAACAGTTACTCAATGCGGCTCCGAGATTACTCAGTGGCATTGCCGTACTTTTCGCACTCTGGTTTTATGACTATACAGTTTCATTGAGTATCGCTTTAATTTTTACAGCTGTGTCAGTAGCACTGCTTTGTATTACTTATTTGTTTGTTTCCCAGCCAGCAAAGTCGGATAATCATCTAACACAGGCCGATTCGGCAACCGAAGTGCTAAGAAGTGCACCTAACTACGCGCGTTATCTTATGATTGCACTGTGCTCAACGATAATGATGGAAGGCGCGGTTTTATTAGCGGGGTTATTAACCGAAGCCGCTGAAGTCGCAAAACTAGCCGTTGTCGTGCGCATTGTAAGTGTCGTGAGTTTTATATTGTTAGCGTTTAACGCGGTATTAATGCCAGAGTTTGCAGTCCTGGCTAAGCGTGATAATGCGCAAGATATTAGAATGTTGTTTCAAAAGTCTCGCAACGTGTCGCTGTTATCAGCCCTGTTTGTTGCCATGCTCGTTTTGGTTATCCATAAACCCGTGCTGAGTTTTTTTGGGCAGTTTTTTGAATCGAGCAACCATATCCTTTTTGCACTGCTTTGTGTGCAGCTCGTGAAGGTGGTGGTGGGTCCAACGGGACAGTTATTAATGATGAGTGGCTATGAACGTATTCAGCAATATTCATTGATGTTTAGTTGCGTTAGTTTGACTGTTTTTGGATTAACATTGATCCCAACATATGGAGCTTTAGGAGCCGCCTATGCGTTGCTGATTGCTGTCAGCGTAAATAATTTTACAGGGCTCTATTTTTGCGTGAAACATTATCAGGTTCCTTGGCTTCCTTTTGTTAAGGTTAGGAGCGTATAGATGGTGCGTAATCTCGCAATATTTGTTGATAGCTTTCCGAGCCGCTCTGAGACGTTTGTAACTAACCAAATAATGGCATTGCTCGATGCCGGTGTTAACGTTACGATTTTGAGTGTCTATAGGGGCGATGTATCTTTGTTTGAGCAGTGTCATCTTAAGCCCTATAAGCTTGCACAGCGCACGTGTTATTTACTTGATGAATTACCAAGTAATAGTGCGTTGAAAAAGTTATTGCAACGCACTAAGCAAGTGCTCGCTACGCCAATAATTTTGGCATTATTAGTAAATATTAAAAAACGGGCCTTGCCTGTTCAGACCTTAAAGTTACTAGCCTGTGCGAGCAGACTTAAAGAAGCAAATACCACGTTCGATTGGGTGGTGTGCCACTTTGGACATAATGGCGTTTTTGCCAATCAGCTGCGTCATTTGAGGCTTATACAAGGTAAAATTGCAACTATTTTTCACGGTGCAGACATCTCGGCGGTAGAGCCTGATGATGCTGTTGGGAGAGCATACCGTACCATGCTGGAGGATACCGAGTTAGCACTACCCATCAGCGAGCTTTGGGCAAGGAAAATAAAACGATTAGGTGTACCAGCCGATAAAATAGTCATACAGCGGATGGGAGTAGAATTAACGCGTTTTCATTTTCGATTTACTCCCCACACCCAGGGGCCATTAAAGGTGTTTTGTGCTGCCCGTTTTTCTGAAAAGAAAGGTCTGCTCGATGCCATTGATGCGATAGCCATCGCCTCAAAGCATACTCAGTTGCATTTTGAATTAGGAGGCTTTGGCGAGCTTGAGCCTCAAATTAAAGCGCACATTGCAAGTAAACAATTAGCAGAACACATTTCTTTACTTGGTCCTCTGAGTAGTGAGCAGGTCTTGCAAAAACTCAATGAATCCCATGTCTATCTGCTGCCCAGCATAACAGCAAGCAATGGAGACAGAGAAGGTGTGCCTGTTGCACTGATGGAAGCGATGGCGGCTGGCGTTCCAGTGGTAAGCACACAACACAGTGGTATCCCTGAACTCATAGACCATGAAGTGTCGGGTTTGTTGGCACCTGAGCGTTCGCCCGAGGTATTAGCCTCTTATTTGGTGAAGCTTGCAATCGACGATTCGCTTCGAGAAAAGTTAGCCATTAGCGCACGCAACAAGATAGAATGGTTTAGTGACGTAGATAAGCTAAATAAGCAGTTAATGCAAACGTTGGCAAATAGGTAAGAATAAGAGTGATGGGTAAGCAGTACGATCATGGCAATTGGATTGCCCAATCAAAACACGATATTCCAGATTTTATGATCATTGGTGCTATGAAGTCAGGCACGACCACACTGCATGAAATGTTAAATCGTCATCCTGACATCGCTATTCCTCGTGGCGAATTGTTCTTTTTTTCTCAAGATGATATTGCCGAACATCCGAATTTTGCCTCGCGCGATAGTCATGGTTTAACCGGTCGAGCATCGAGCGAGCATTATCCCGATTGGAGTTGGTATCGTGAACAGCAAAAAGTGGCAACGAACGCTCGTTTATGTGGTGAGGACAGCACCACCTATTTGTGTTCAAAGCGTGCCATTACGCGTATAGCGATGCAACCCAAACCGGTTAAATTGATAGTGATGTTGCGCCATCCAACGCTGCGTGCATATTCACAATATTGGCATATGGTGAGAGCGCGCAGAGCACTGTATTCTTTTGATGATACCTTGCGATTTATGCCGCAGCAGTTGTTGTCACGTAGTCATTATTTATCTCAATTAGAGTGGGTTTACCAACATGTTCCACGCGCGCAGGTAAAGGTGATTCAATTCGAAACCTTTATTCATCATCCTCAGCAAGTGTTAGACGATGTCAGTGATTTTTTAGAGATTGATCGTGCCAAATTTCCTGAGGATACATTTACTATGCATGAGAACGCGGGCCAATTACCGCGGTTTTTAACGTTAGAACTTATTTTCAATCGCGTAAAGCGTGGTCATGATGGACTAAGCTCCTCACATTTCTCTAAAACCAAGTCTGAAAAGCGAGTGTCGCGCGCGTTGTATCGTATTTTAAACCCATTGGTAAACAAGCGTCCGCCAAAAATGAATGTAGCGACAAAGCAGTATCTTGATATGTATTTTCAGCAAGAGCTTGAAGGCTTGGATGAGGCTCGTTGGACAACCACTACTTGCAACTTGGTTTAAATCCGAGGTAAGCCGCTCATGAAACGCTTAAATCGGTTGGTCGCATTGTACCGACGCGTGAGTCACCCTGATACCATTTTTATTTATCAAATGGGTAAGGTGGGGTCAACCTCGTTAGAGCACTCTATTCCGCACGCAATGCACGTTCATGCTTTTTATTCAGGTAATCATACGTGTCCAATTCGGCAGCAGGGGCTTGCAGGTAATGGGTTGCGTTACTTCTTTAAACGCACAATGCAAGAACTTGAGTATTGCGTAATGCGTTGGGCGTTTAGAAAACGTGCTAAAACAAAAATAGTAACCTTGGTTCGAGAGCCATTAAAACGTAATATATCGATGTTTTTTCACGATTTGGATAGCTATTTATTTGCCTATTACACTGGGTTTGGGCAAGTTAACTCAGCACCAAAAACAACGCGAGAGCAACATGTAGATGTACTTAAAGCGTGTTTTTTAGAAACGTTCCCGCACACATATCCATTGCATTGGTTTGATAACGAGTTCTATCGCATGACGGGCATTGATATTTTTGCACACCCTTTTGATAAGCAAAAAGGTCAAGGCGTAGTGCAGTCTGAAAAATACGAGGTTTTAGTGCTAAACATGAACAAATTATCTGAGAACACCGAGTTGCTTAGTGAGTTTACTGGTGTGAATGTTGATCTTTGCAACAGTAATGTTGGCGATAATAAATGGTATGCGGAACTCTATAGTCGTTTTAACGCTGACGACCCTGCCTTTGCGACACTCAAGCAGCAATTTACTGACAGCAAGTACTTTAAGCACTTTTACTAAATGAAAAAACACATCATCTTAACCAGCAATGCTTATTACCCTAATCTAGGTGGTATTGAAAACTCACTTTTTTATTTAGCCAAATCTTTTATGCAAAGCGGTACTGAGGTTGATATTGTGGTGAGTGATGTCAATGGAATGAATGATGAGGTTTTACCTAGGTTCGAGGTGATTGATGGCGTAAATGTACATCGTTATGGTGCAAAAACAGCACTTCCTTTATTGGGGAGTATCAGTAGTTTTTACGTGTTGTATTGTTTGTTAAAAAAACTCAAGCAGCCGCAGACTTTAGGCGTGGTAAGTCGTTTTCACCATACCACCTGGATAGCAAAACTAGCTCGAATTGGAAAAGTGCTGTATTTGGTCCCTGGTGTAGTTGCACATCAAGATGCGCCACATAATTTACAGCTTGTTGACGGGCTTAAACGGTTCAAACTTGTGGCAAAGCAAAAACTGCATGCACTTTCACAGCGGATTGCGTTCAAATATGCTGATGAAGTATTTGTTTTTAGCCAGAATATGCTCAAGCAAGTAAATCAAGTTATAGGTAAGTCAGGCGCGCACATTCAAATCGTGAAACCCGGTGTAGACACGGATAGATTTTGTCCTCCAACTTTAAGTGAAAAAAAGGCGTCGCGTGAGTCCTTGAATATTACGATGGATAAAGTTTTGGTCGTGGCTATCGGGCGTTTTGTTCGAGCAAAAGGGTTCCACCATCTCATTCAAGCGATGAATCATTTGAGCGACGTTCATTTAATCATAGTTGGTGATGGCCCACAAAAAGGCGAGTTAGAGCAAGTAATTGCAGATCATAAACTCGAAAGCGTTGTAACGCTGTTACCATTTACCCCTGAACCATTAATGTATTATCAAGCCGCGGATGTATTTGTGATGTCTTCAACTTACGAGCCTTTGGGGCAAACGATATTAGAAGCGCTGTCTGTAGGATTACCAATTGTAGCATTCGAGCCTTCGTTAGTTCCTGACACCGCAACGTTCGAGCTGCTAGGTTCTGAGCATGCAAGTTATGCATCAAGTTTAAATGGAAACGCTTTAGCATTAGCGATTTCAAATGCCCATGCGCAGTACCAAGATGAAGGTTTTGTATTAAAAAACAGATTGTTAGCACAGGAGATGTTTGACTGGGATAAATTATCGAGAGATTTGCTCCTCAAAACAGCGAAGTAATAGGTATTTTTGTACCTCGACTAGAGGTGTATGACTAATCAAAATTATGTATCCCTTTGCATATCTTCAACTAAAAATTTCCTTTATAATACCACGCTTAAGTCTACCCGAGGGATGCCCTCCAGATTCATTGTTAGTGCTTACGAAAACATAAAACAGGATTGTTTGTGGTTCGGCATGGTTTCTTTTTGTCTGATTGTAAAAGGGGTTTGTTGTTCTATGCTATGCCATTGTATAGCTAGAGTATCGCTGAGTTAATATGAAGATATCGGTTATTATTCCACTTTATAACAAAGCGAGCTATATCAGGCGCACCTTAGAATCTATATTTGCACAAACTGTGCCTGTATTTGAGATTATCGTCATCGATGATGGCTCGACCGATAATGGTGTAGAAATTGTAGAATCAGGGTATGTGAACGATGTTAAATTGCTCCGTCATGATTCTAATCAGGGTGTATCAACCGCAAGAAATACAGGCATTAAGGCGGCAAGTGGTGATTTTATTGCTTTTCTTGATGCAGACGATTACTGGCAGCCCCAGCATGTATCGGTTTTGTATCAGTTAAGACAGAAATATCCGCAAGCGAACGTGTTGTGCGCGGGTTATGAATTCTATGATGGCCTGTCACATCGAGCGTTTCGTAATATGCATTTGCCAAAAGATAGAGGTGTGATCGACGACTACTTTAAAGCTTGTTGTCATGCAGACTTACCTATCACCGCCTCATCGGTGTGTGTAGCTAAAACTAGTTTGGATGCGATAGGTTTGTTTCCGGTCGATATTGCCTTAGGTGAGGATCAAATTGTTTGGGCCAAGTTAGCCTGCTCTGAAACAGTGGCTTTCGATGCGTCATTAACTGTTGTTTATGACTTAAGTGCCTCTCGAGGCAAAGAGTTCCTGAAGGATAAAACGCTTCCATCCCCGCATACACAAATATTGACAACAATGCTTGAGTCAGGTGCCGTTCCGGATGGATTGCACAGAAGTTTAGAGTATTTGTTGCATTTGACTATTTTAAATTGTGTAAAGCGTAATCTTCAGACTGGAAACAAAAAATATGCCTTCGAATTGCTTCGCAAGCATGAGTTACTTTGTTGGGACAAATATCGTGTGTTAGCATTTGTCTGTTTGATGCTACCAACGGCTCTATTAAATAAGGTCTTTTCGTATGCTCGTAATTTTAGATAAGCTTAAATCGTCAATGGATATAATTGAGCAGTTTGAAGCGACGATCAACAAGCCTGTTGGTCATACCCAAGCGATTAGTTTTGTAAATCCTTACTCTTACCTAAAATTACGCGATGAGTTGAATATCTTAAGAGGCTTGGATGGGCTTTATACTGACGCCATCTCATCAGCATTAACGTTCAGTATGTTACTCGGTAAACACATTCCTAGAACAAGTTTCGATTTAAGCTCGTTCGCTCTGTACTTTCTTGAACGAGCCAACGAAGAAAAACTTAAAGTTTTTTTACTAGGCGCTAAAAAGGAAGAACTGGAAAAAACAGTTGCAATATTTAAGGCCAACTACCCAGAAATTGATATTGTTGGATACCGAGATGGCTATTTTGATGATGATGAAGCGGTTATTAAACAAATTTCAGACAGCGGTGCGGAATACGTGTTATGTGGTATGGGAACGCCTCGCCAAGATAGATTTGCAATAAAGTTAAAACAAACTCAAACTGGTCAAGTAAAACAAATTTATACCTGCGGTGGATTTTTACATCAGACATCGGAACGTTTACACTACTATCCAAAATGGGTTGATAAGCTACATCTTCGTTGGCTGTATCGTGCATTTGACGATTCATACGTCTGGGAGAGACTGTTTGTTCATTACCCTAAATTCTTTTTCTTGATTTTAGGTGATAGACTTAAAGACCAAAAAGATATTGAAGTAAACGTATAGTCGATGCAGCAATTAAGGTTTCTGGTTACTGGTGGGGCTGGTTTTATTGGCTCTGCTTTGGTTCGTTTTTTAATAAACAGAACAAACTCAGTTGTTTTGAATATCGACAAGTTAACCTATGCAGCAAGTTTGTCCTCCCTTGAATCTGTTTCAGCCAGTTCACGTTATTCATTTGTCCATGCGGATATTTGTGATCATCAAAAGATGGTTGAGTTATTCAACGATTTTAGGCCCGATAAAATCATTCACCTTGCAGCAGAAAGTCATGTTGATCGATCTATTGGTGGACCAGGTGCTTTTATCCAAACAAATGTCGTCGGAACTTTCACGCTGCTTGAAGCCGCTAGACAATATTTTTGTTCTTTGTCTCAGACTCAACAAGCTGGTTTTCGTTTCCATCATGTCTCAACCGACGAAGTTTACGGTGATTTGTCTGAAGCCGATTTACCGTTTACAGAGACTCACCGATATGAGCCAAGTTCACCTTATTCTGCTTCTAAAGCAGCAAGTGACCATTTAGTTCACGCATGGAGCAGAACGTACAAACTACCTTGTTCTATTAGTCATTGCTCCAATAATTATGGACCATTCCATTTTCCTGAAAAGCTTATTCCTCTAACTATTATTAGTGCGTTGCAAAACAAATCTATCCCTGTATTTGGTGATGGTTTGCAGATCCGAGATTGGTTGTTTGTTGAAGATCATGTTGAAGCAATTTATGACATTGTCATTCAAGGGAAAGTCGGAGAAACCTATAATATTGGCGGAAATTGCGAGCGAACTAATTTGGCCGTCGTTACTTCTATTTGCGAAATTTTAGATAGGCTTCAGCCAAGTAAAACAGTTGTTTCTTATAAAGAGCTTATCCAATTTGTTACCGACAGAGCAGGACATGATCGCCGTTACGCCATTGATGTTTCAAAGCTGACAAATGAGCTTAATTGGTACTCAAGCGTAACGTTCGAAGAAGGTTTAGAACGGACTGTAAGCTGGTTCATAGATAACAAAAACTGGTGGCAAAATATTAGTGCTACAGAACGTCTTGGGGTGGTGAGGAATTGAAAGGGATAGTACTCGCCGGTGGTTCTGGTTCTCGTCTGTATCCAATTACTCCTGGGATTTCAAAACAATTATTGCCGGTCTATGACAAGCCATTAATTTACTATCCAATCTCTGTGCTAATGTTGGCTGGAATTCGGGATATTCTCATTATTACAACGCCAGACGATTTACTTAGTTTTCGACGAATACTGGGAACTGGAGAACAATTTGGCGTTTCGTTCAATTACGCGATTCAACCAGAGCCTAAAGGCATCGCGCAAGCATTTATTATAGCCGAGGAGTTTATTGGCAACGATAATGTATGTTTAGTGTTAGGTGATAATGTGTTTTATGGTCAGGGTTTCACCCCGAAACTAATGGCTGTTGCGGCACGCAAACAAGGTGCCAGTGTTTTTGCCTATCAAGTCGTCGACCCAGAGCGTTTTGGTGTTGTGGAGTTTGATGATAACTTTAACGCGCTTTCTATAGAAGAAAAACCCGAAGTACCGAAATCGGATTATGCGGTTACTGGATTGTACTTTTACGATAATCAAGTAGTTGAACTAGCAAAGAAGCTCGAACCCTCGAATAGAGGCGAGCTAGAGATTACCGACATAAATAAAGTGTATATGAAACAACAGCAGTTGAGTGTGGAGTTATTAGGCAGAGGGTTTGCATGGCTAGATACTGGAACGCCGGATAGTTTATTGGAGGCCAGTCATTTTGTGCAAACGATCGAACGCAGACAAGGACTGAAAATTGCCTGTCTTGAAGAAATAGCTTATCTCAAAGGGTGGTTGAGTGCTGAGATTATTTTTGAACGATTTAAAGGACAGCAAAATACTTATGCAACCTATTTAAAACAGTTAGTTTCAAAATCCTCAGCACATAACAAAAAAAGGATTGAACGTAATGGTTAGGCAATCTTTTATACTCTTTTTCTTGGTAATGATTTTAGCTAGCTTTATTTCGTACAAAAGCACATTTAACTATAACATACTGCCAACAAATGCATTGTTTGAATTGTTGGTGGTGATTAGCCTTTTTTCGTTTCTAAACGCATGCCGCTTAGAGCTTGGTTTGTGTTGGCGGTCAGTCTTGTCTATATTATATACGCATTTATTAAGTCTAAGTTAAATTACACCCACCCAGTAGATTTTATTTTAGCTTTTAAGGCATTTATTTATCTAATATTTCTTTGCTTCTTCACTCAAAAAGTATTGTTTGCTCGATTCTCGTTGGTTAAAGGTTTGGACTATTTGCTAGTCATTTTTTTAGCAAAGTATGTTATTTGGATTCTGTTAGGTGGAGGCCTGAGACCTGGCTTATTTACTGAAAACAACTTCGAAATTATGTTGGTGTTATTTTGGGCGTTAACTGTATGGAATTTGGAAGGTAAACTGACTTTAAAGCAGTGGTTGTTATTGACTGCTGTTATTTTCTTGTCGGGTTCTCGTTCTGGTGTAGTGTCATATTTTGCGATGCTATGCATTCTGCTTATACGACAATTTGATTGGAAAACGATTTTAAAGCTCGCGCTTTTGGGGTTGATTGGCGTAGGAGTGGTTGGCATTTTTATCAGCCGAATGTCCGGAGGTGATTTAAACTCAATAGACAGAGTCGTGTTTTTCCAAGGGTTGTTAATTGCAATGAGAGATTGGGAGCTGATGGACTATTTAATCGGTGCACCACCGTTAACCGCAATGCCTGAAGTGGTATGCCAACGTATGCAATATTACACGACCTTGTTTAGTGCGAAAGACCCTTCAGTTTGCTATTCGGTAATTTTGCATTCCTTTGTTATGCGTATCGTTCATGACCATGGATTCTTCGGACTTGTATTCTTGTTCTGGGCGACCAATGCGTTATTAAAACTGAGTTTTGTGGCAAAAAGAGTTAGAGTGACTGTATTAGCTATATTATTTCTCAACGGATTGTCGGTAAGTTCTTTAAATAGTGTTTATGCACTGGTTGGTTTAATTGTTTTAGTAGTCGCACCTTATAAAGAAAAGGTGATATTTTTGCAAAAGGCGGATCACAAAGCAGTTACTAGCTAAAAGCTGTTAACTGCTCTTGGTTTGAGATTTAGCGTGTCTCCAGTAATAGTTTTCTTTCTTGATACTTGCTGGAGTTCCTGCGATTACGCATTCATCTGTGCTAAAGTTTTTGGTAATAGTGCTCGACATTGCAACTAGACATCGATTGCCAATTACGCTGCCAGGAGCAAAGCGAGAAGCACTGCCAATATAACAATCATCACCGATTAACACCGTAGTTTTTGTCGAACCTGCACCGTGAGTCCAAAACTGTGACTGTAGCCCCGCAATCCACGTATTTGTGCCTATTTCTATGGTGCCTGCTAGGTCAAAATAATGATGAGAAGTGATTAGAGAGTTTTCCTTTAACAGCAAACTTCTAGAGTAAACCGTGCTTGCATGCTGAGGTTCAATAACCCACCAACCGCATTCAAAGACATTACTTTTATCTATAGAGGCATTAGCCTCCATAACAAATCTAAACGGTCCAGTGAAGCGGTTGTTCCTGCCAATTCTGCACGAATCAAGCTTGGCTGAATCAACAACAATAACCGTTTTCCAACCAATGATAGAATTGCGGATATCATAACCAAACAAAGTTTTGTATAAGCTACAACGGAGTATATTTGTAGGAACGTAGGCAATAATATTTGCTAAAACGATTCTTAGCTTTCTATTTTTAAACATACGTTTTTCCTTTTACTTCATGTTGTTTAAAAAGTTATCAAACGAGAACTTCTCTTCAAAAAGCGTTCTATCAATAGGTTCAAACCGAGTTGTTAAAGCCTTCGCAATCTCAGAGGCGTACACCCTTTCGTCAAACTCAATTTCATTGGGAAAGTTGAACAGCTCTAATAATTCACGAGCACCACATTTAGTAGTGATCACAGGTGTTCCTAATACAGCAGATTCAATGACAACCGTTGGGAGACCTTCAAAATGAGATGTCATACAAACTAGATCGGCATTTTTTATGTATTTATAAGGGTTGTTGACAAACCCAACGAAGTTAACGTGGTCTTCAATACCCAATTTTGTCACGAGGTCTTCGAGCGACTTTCGTAATTCACCATCACCGAGCAAGTGTAATACAATTGCTGAATCGTGCTTTGTATATTCCTTAACAGCTCTTAGAAGAAACTCGAAGTTTTTTTGATAAACCATTCGTCCGACAGCGACGATATGCTTTTTGTTCTCATCGATAAAACGCGGGTCGTCAATCGCTTCTTCAGTAGCCTTTTGCTCTATGTAGTCGATATCGATAAAGTTGTAGACGGTTTTAGTGTTCTTGATGTTCGAAATTGAACTTTTTACATAATTTGATACGCAATTGATAACCGATGACTGGACGGCATATTTGTTAAAAAACCATCGAACCGGATTAAGTGAACTGTATAAATCAAAACCGCAATGCAACCAGCTAATTTTTTTACAATCTACGTCGCTAACAGAGTGAATGATAAGATCAGGCCAACCTTCGAGAAATGAAATGAGCTTCATAGCTGCCGTTTTCTGAACAAAATTGGCGTGCGATCTGCTTTTTGAACAAAAACAACTTTATCAAACACAAGTAGCGATTGAGTCTTGAAGTCGGTTCGTAAACAAAGTCTATATTTTCTGGTAACTCTTGCTGTAATAGCTCACCTTCTTTTAAGAGCACTACAATTTTTAATTGATCTCTCGAAAAGCGCTTGTTAAATACCTTTGCAAAGTTAATCAAAATACGCTCAGCACCACCACCGTTAAGTGATTTTATAACGATTATTTTCTTATTCATGCGTTTGTCTAATCTCGTTAAAAAAGTTAAGGCGCATAATTTCATTTAAAGACGCGTCGATTGCGCTAAGTTCTGACTTAGGAACTGTGAAATATTGATTGCGCTCAATAAACTGCTGAAGTTCTGCAACGGACTTGTCAGATAAATCATCGAGTTTAAAGCACCAGGATGGTTTGTTCTTGTCCACTATATCTTCATAACCTAAGACTATAGGAAAACCGGCAAGAAGATATTCCCTAACCTTTAAAGGACATGCTTCCGATAAACCTTTTCTGTGCAAGGCCAACGTACCAATTGCAACATGGCATTGAGACAGAATTTTGCCATAATCGCTAGATGTCAAAAAACCATGATAAGTAAGATTACTTCGATTTTCACCGGATGGACCTATTATGTGAAAGTCATACATTGGAAGTCTTTTTGCTATTTCTTCAATAATGTCGGTGCCATGCCAATCTTGATTGGGTGAACCTAAAAAACACAGCGATGTTTTTGCGTTTTGCTCACTGCATTTCAACGGCTTATATTTATCTAAATTGACCGAATTGGTCACCGTAATGTGGGGTACGGCATTGGACTGGTTATACTCAAGTCGAAAAATTTCATTAGTGACAGAAACAACCCCTTTAATTCGCTTACTAAAAAGCTTATTAAATACAAGCAATGATGTATAGCGCAGTAAGGCTTTTAAGGATGAGTCGGTCTTAAGCTGTAACCACGCTTCTTGAATGCTCGCGGTATTGGATTCAATGATCAGTTTAAATTTAGACGCTAGTTTAAATACCGTTGAATTCCAAAAGTCGTACCTGAAATACAGAATATCAGGATTGAAAGCGGTTATATCATTGAGCAAATCTGAGTTAACAAAAATGCGGCTTTTGATTGCTCCTTCGAAGGGGTAACATTTAGCTTTCAAAAGACTCTTATCACCATTTTTGCATATCGAAAATACAATAACTTCATGCCCCTGTTTTTCCCAAACACTTATCTGATCGATAATTTTTTTGACTACGCCGTCATTGCTATCGATATTGTGGCTTAAAACATATGCAATTTTCATTTGGCAACAAACTAGATTCGTTGTCTGACTAAGCTCGGGATATAACTTCACTACCAATCTATAGGCAAACATATTATTTGAAATTACCACGATGATACCTGTAAAAGGGTCTTTTCGGAACTTCTTGTTTAATTAAGTAGTACTTTCAAAGTAGATTTCAGATTTAACGACCCTTACTAAATTTAGGCTTTTTGTTCACTTCCTTTTTGTAAACCTCCCCCTAAAATAGCGTCATGCCTTTTTAGTGTTTTTCTGCGTAAACTGAGTCAATAGAGGAGAACTCCTGATGAAAAAGTCCCGTTACATATAGTCACAGATCGTGAAGATCTTAAAGGAAGTGGAAGCTGGCAGACTGGTCAAAGAAATCTGTCGTGAGTATGGTGTTTCAGATGTAACCTACTACAACTGGAAAACTAATTACGGTGGTATGGAAGCCTCTGATATCAAAAGGCTAAAAGACCTTGAAGACGAAAATCGGGGACTTAAAGCAATGTTCGCGGATTTAAGCTTGGAACACTGGATACTCAAAGATATCGTCGAAAAAAGCTGTAAAGCCAGCGATAAGGCGTGAGCTTGTTGATTATGCGCGATAGCAGCATGGTGCTAGTTTACGTCTTGCATGTCGCGCTGTTGGCATCAGTGATTCAGTCAACCGATATCAGCCTGATCAAACGCGGGATGATAAGGTCAACGCCAAACTGATAGAAGCCGCTGAATGCTATCCAGCCTATGGATTCAGCAAGCTGTACAAAATCTAGCTGCGTTGGGGTCATGGCTGGGATCATAAGTGTGTTTACCGGATTTATTGCGAGCTGAAGCTAAATATGCAACGCCGTGGAAAACGCCGTCTACAGCTAGAAACCCGGAGCCACTAGCCGTTCCTGTCCAAGCTAACCATTGCTGGTCAATGGATTTTATGTACGACAGCCTACAATGTGGGAGACGCTTCAGAACGTTCAATTTGGTGGATGACTTCAACCGTGAAGCACTGGCTATATAAAATGATCTGTATTTACCATCGCGACGCGTAGTCAGGGTATTGGAGCGTCTCTTCGCCTGGCGGGGTTAACCCAATAAACTTCGTATGGACAACGGGCCGGAATTTATCTCAGTTACTCTGGCAAGCAGGGCAGAAGACATGGTATTGCGCTGGAGTTTATTAAACCGGGAAAGCCTGCTCAGAATTCCTTTATCTAGAGATTCACCCGCACTTACTGGGCGGAAATACTCAACATGTATGTCTTCAAAACATTAAACGAAGTACGTGAGCTGACCGAAAATTGGATGAAAGAATACCACGAGGAACGACCCCATGATGCGCTGAATGATCTGACAACATGGGAATATTTAAGTAAGCATGAACAAGCCGAAATCTCTAATTATGGATGTAACTAATTAGGGGGAGGTTTGCAAACCAACGAAGTCTCAGTACCAAACAAGTGTAAGCCTAGAGCCTTAAAGCATCAAAACGATGTAATTTGTTATGATATAGACCAAAGCAGGCAGAAAAAAGAGATACTGTAATTTTTTGTTCTGCGTATTACTCGGAATAAAAAAAACTGGTATACTCTGCGGTCGATTTAGGGTTGGTAATTAATCGATCTTCAAAAAATAACGTTGTGGATTGCTCTCTTTGATAAGTCACATGGATTCATTCTATTTGTGGTACTTTGATTAAGTTTTTGTTTGTCAATTTAATCTCTGTTCCAAAATGTCGAGAGATAAAAAACTCTATATTTCGGCCAAGCTAATGGAGGTCGAATGAGTTGCTGCAGTGTTGGATTCAATCATTGAGACAACCGGAAGGGTTTTAGAGTAGGACAAATATGTTTCAGCCATCAGCAGAATCTAAAATAGGTATTATTGGACTTGGATACGTAGGTCTCCCATTGGCTGCCGAGTTTGGTAGAAAGTTCGATGTAGTTGGGTTTGATATTAACCAAAGTCGTATTGCTGAGCTATTAGAGCATGTTGACTCGACTCTTGAGGTTAGTAAAGAGCAGCTAGTTGCCGCAGGACGTCTTACTTTTTCTTTTAACGAAAGCTCTCTTTCAGATTGTAACATATTCATTGTTACGGTCCCTACGCCTATCGACGAAAGTAACGCACCAGATTTAACACCTCTTCGCAAAGCGTCAGAACTACTTGGTCGTCACGTTAAAAAGAATGATGTGGTTATCTTTGAATCGACTGTTTACCCTGGCGCGACCGAAGAAGTTTGCTTACCTATCATAGAAAAGGTTTCAGGCTTAAAGTTTAACCAAGACTTTTTTGCCGGTTACTCGCCTGAGCGAATCAATCCAGGTGATAAAGTTAATACATTAACTAAAATCATGAAGATTACTTCTGGTTCTACACCGGAAGTTGCTGATTTTGTTGATGGTTTGTATCGCTCAATCGTGACCGCGGGTACATATAAAGCGAGACTCTATTAAAGTAGCGGAAGCAGCTAAAGTTATTGAAAATACGCAACGTGATTTGAATATTGCGGTAATTAACGAGTTTGCTAAGATTTTTAACCGTTTAGGTATTGATACTGAAGAAGTATTAAATGCGGCAGGTACTAAGTGGAACTTTTTGAAGTTTAAGCCTGGTCTGGTTGGCGGTCACTGTATTAGTGTGGACCCTTACTATTTAACGCACAAAGCCCAAGAGGTCGGTTACCGTCCTGAAGTTATTCTCGCGGGGCGTCGCATTAACGATGGTATGGGTGAATATGTTGCGACACAGCTCGTCAAAAAACTCGCATCGAGAAAGATCCACATCGATGAAGCTAAGGTGCTAATTCTTGGTTTTACTTTTAAAGGCGACTGTCCAGATGTTCGTAACACTAAGATAGTGGATATTGTGAAAGAGCTGCAAGATTTCAATATGTCCGTCGATGTATATGATGACTGGGCAAGCTCAGAAGAAGTTGAACATGAATACGGCCTCAAGCTTATCTCACACATTAAACCAGGTCATTACGATGCCATTGTTGTCGCGGTAGATCATTCTGAATTTAAAACATGGGGCGCGACGAAGCTTCGTTCGTTTGGTAAAACAGAGCACGTTTTATACGATGTAAAACACGTATTGAAATCAAACGAAGCAGATATCAGATTATAATTTAGGACACGCACTTACATGAAAAACTTTGCATTAATCGGTGCCGCTGGATATATCGCACCTCGTCACTTACGCGCAATTAAAGATACGGGTAATAATTTGGTTGCTGCAATGGATATCAATGACTCCGTAGGAATAATGGACAGTCATTTCCCAGACGCAGAGTTTTTTACCGAATTTGAAGACTTCACTGCATTTGTTGAAGATCAAGCGTTAAAGGGTAACAAGCTAGACTATATCGCAATTTGTAGCCCTAACTATTTGCATGCGCCGCACATGAAATACGCGCTTAAAAATGGCATTGATGTTATCTGTGAAAAGCCACTAGTACTGCACTCAGAAGATATGGATGTGCTTAAAGAATATGAGCAAAAATACGGTGCCAAGGTTAACTCTATTCTTCAACTACGCCTGCATCCATCGATTATTGCACTGCGTGAAAAAGTAGCAGCGGCACCAGCGGATAAAGTGTTTGATGTTGACCTAACGTACATGACGTCACGTGGAAAATGGTATATGAAGTCATGGAAAGGCTTTGACCACAAATCCGGTGGTGTTGCAACAAACATCGGTGTGCATTTCTATGACATGCTACATTTCATCTTTGGTGACTTAAAAAGTAACGAAGTGCACTTTAGAGATGAGAAAACGGCAAGCGGATACTTAGAATATGAGCGCGCGCGCGTTAAGTGGTTCTTATCTATCGATGCAAACAACCTACCAGAGAATGCGGTAAAAGGGGAAAAACTCACTTACCGTAGTATCACGATTAATGACGGTGCAAAGACGGAAGAGCTTGAGTTTTCGGGTGGCTTCACCGATTTGCATACGCAGAGCTATCAAAATGTTCTTGCAGGTAATGGTTTTGGGATTGATGAAAACCGCGTTGCCATTGCCACGGTTGAAGATATCCGTACTCAGGCTGTTGTAGCCGCTGGTGACAAAGCGCACCCACTTCTCACAAAGGTCCTGTGATCGATGGATTATCACGTACATCCAAGCGCTATCGTTGATGAAGGTGCGCAAATCGGTGAAAATACACGGGTTTGGCATTTTGTGCATATATGCGGCGGTGCAAAAATTGGCTCAGGGTGTTCTCTGGGTCAAAACGTTTTTGTTGGTAATCGTGTAACGATTGGTAACAACGTAAAAGTTCAAAACAATGTGTCAATCTACGACAATGTGTTTGTTGAAGATGATGTGTTTTGCGGACCAAGTATGGTTTTTACCAACGTCTATAACCCTCGCTCCTTTATTGAACGTAAAACCGAATACCGTGACACCTTTGTAAAACGTGGTGCAACACTTGGTGCAAACTGTACGATTGTGTGTGGCGTGACTATTGGTGAATACGCTCTGGTTGGTGCTGGTGCGGTTATTAACAAAGACGTAAAACCGTTTGCGCTTATGGTAGGTGTACCAGCGAAACAAATCGGTTGGATAAGCAAGTACGGCGAGCAGCTTGAGTTACCACTACAAGGTCAAGGTGAGGCGACCTGCCCACATACTGGTGATAAATACGTATTGCGCGACGGACTCGTCGAGTTGATTTCTAAGTAAGGGTTGTACATGCAGTTTATTGATTTGGCAGCGCAATATCAGCATCTTAAAGATAAAATTGATGCGCGTATTCAAGCTGTGTTAGACCATGGTCATTACATCATGGGGCCGGAAGTGGCTGAGCTGGAAGAAAAGTTAGCTGATTACGTTGGTGTGAAACATGCAATTACCTGCGCCAATGGTACAGATGCCCTCACACTCGTCATGATGGCGCTAGATATTAAACAAGGCGATGCAGTCTTTTGTCCAACGTTCACGTTTTTTGCTACTGCTGAAGTTGTGGCGTATGAAGGCGCAACGCCTGTTTTTGTGGATTCAAACGAAGATACGTTTAACATCTGTCCAATTGATTTGGAAAAGCAAATTCAAAAAGTGATTGCCGAAGGTAAGCTAACCCCAAAAGCTATAATAGCGGTAGATTTATTTGGTCTTCCTGCTAATTACCCAGAAATTCAACGCATCGCTACGCAATATGGCCTCAAGCTAATTGAAGACGCAGACGCAAGGTTTTGGTGGTGAAATCAACGGCAAGCGCGCTGGCTCATTTGGTGATATTGCGACAACCAGTTTCTTTCCAGCTAAGCCATTAGGTTGTTATGGCGACGGCGGTGCAATTTTTACTAATAATGACGACTATGCACAACTCATCAAATCTTTACGCGTGCATGGCAAAGGTAAGGATAAATACGACAATATTCGTATTGGCATGAACAGTCGTTTAGATACCATTCAAGCCGCCGTTTTGCTTGAGAAGTTAGTAGCCTTTCCGCAAGAGCTTACCAACCGTAATATCGCCGCTGAGAAATATCACTCAGAATTGAAAGAGCAGTATAAAACGCCAGTAGTGCCAGCGGGATATGTGAGTCTCATGGACTCAATATACGCTTGTGGCAGAGGATAGAGCGGCAGAAATGGAAAAGTACAAAGCGCAAGGTGTTCCAACGATGGTATACTACGGCACTTGTATGCACGAACAAACCGCGTTTGCTGATTTAGGCTACAAGTCGGGTGATTTCCCGGTGGCAGAGCGCTTAGCAAAGTCGGTATTTAGCTTGCCAATGCATGGCTATTTGGTGAAATAGGAATTTAGAGTAGAAAGATGATTGAATTAAAAAATAAAAAGATTTTTATTACAGGTGGTGCAGGCTTCATTGGTTCTACGCTAATTGGCAAGTTAATTGAAGACAATGAAATTATCGCGTACGACAATCTTGATCGTAACACGCTAAAAAGTCAGTCTTTTGCAAACCATAAAAATTTGACCTTGGTTCAAGGTAACGTATTGGATCGCGACCACATTGTAGAAGCAGCTAAAGGCTCTGAGATTTTCGTACACGCGACGGCGATAGCAGGTATTGATAACACGGTGAAAAGTCCTGTTCGCACCATGACCGTAAACATGACTGGCACTGCGAACGCACTAGAAGCTGCGCACTTATCTGGCACGTGTCAACGTTTCCTTGAGTTTTCTACGTCAGAAGTATTTGGAAGCCGCGCTTACCGAGTAGAAGAGATTGATTCAACGACGACAGGTGCAGTTGGTGAAGCGCGTTGGACTTACGCGGTAAGTAAACTAGCGGGTGAACATTTAACACATGCCTACCACCGTGAACACAATCTACCAACTGTGACGTTCCGACCGTTCAACGTGTACGGTCCAGGTCAGGTTGGTGAAGGTGCTATTTCAATCATGATCCGTAAAGCACTTAAAAACGAAGATATCTACATCTTCGGTGATGGTTCACAGATCCGTGCTTGGTGTTATGTCGATGACATGGTTGATGCGCTAATGAAAGCATTAACTATGCCTAAAGCCGTTGGTGAGTCATTTAACATTGGTAATGCCCGTGCCGTAACAACAATCTTTGGCCTTGCAGAAACAATCTGCCGCGTTTTGAATTCAAAGTCGAAAATCATTTTCCGTGATGCATTATCTGCAGATATTGAACTACGTATTCCAAAAGTGGATAAATCTCGTGATCTACTAGACTTCCAAGCTAAAGTCGATCTGGAAGAAGGTCTAATCAACACCGCAGAGTGGATCGCTCGTAATATGGACGATTTACCACAGATGCCAGACATGTTCTTGAGCAAAAAATAATATGATCAAGCTATCACAACCGCAAATTCCAGAATCAGCAATCGAGAGAGTAGGAGAGATCCTACGTAGTGGTATGTTGGTTCATGGTGAAGAAGGCATTAAGTTTGAACAAGAACTTGCAGAGTACCTAGGTGTAAAGCATGCCTTGGTTGTGAGCAATGGTACAGCAGCGCTCCATGTCGCGCTGCTTGCTCTAGGGATTGGCCCTGGTGACGCAGTTATTGTTCCTGATTTCACGTTTACTGCGACTGCTAATATTGTTGAAATGACTGGTGCGAAGGCAATTATTGTTGACGTTGAACCTGATTCTTACAATTTAGATCCAACTCAACTTGAAGCCGCGATTGAAAATTGGCAAGGGCCGGAAACATTAAAAGCAATCATGCCAGTATTAGAGTTCGGTAATCCTAAAAACTTGAAAGTGTACCGTGATTTAGCAAAAGCCAACGGGTTGTTTTTAGTTGAAGACGCGGCATGTGCGTTGGGTGCTAAAGACGACGACATCATGGTCGGTAGTGCTGCTGAGTTTGGTTGTTTTTCATTTCATCCACGTAAAACCCTAACGACAGGTGAAGGTGGTGCCATTACCACCAATGATACTGCGCTTTACGAAAAAGCTGCGCTTATCCGCAATCACGGTATGGTACGAACGGATACTGGGATTGAATTTAAGTGTGTCGGCCTAAACTACCGTTTAACGAACTTCCAATCTGCGATTGGTCGCTCGATTCTTCCATCTTTAAATGATTGGATAGCAGTTCGCCATACGCTTGCAGCCCATTACACACAACAACTTGAAGCATTAGTAAGCGACGGTTTATTGCGTCTTCCTACTATCCAACCTGGCCATAGCGTACAAACCTACATGGTGGTTTTGGCGAGTTCGATTGAAAGAGCAAATGTCATTACTGCACTTAGAGCAAAGGGCATCGAATCCAACTTAGGGGCACAAAGCATGAGTGCGCTAGGGCTTTTTGCTCACCCACATAACTCCACTGAATTTAACCCAAATGGTAACGAGTTATATCGTCAAGGTTTAGCATTGCCAATGCACGAACATATGACGTTAGCTGATGTTGACCAAGTGATAGCTGTTTTAACTGAGGTGTTAAAAAGCTAATTATGCTGGACGCATTAAAAGCCTTTTTAGTAGCCGCGCTCTTTTTTTAAAGAGCGCTACAATCGCGTCCTGCCCTTTGGTGATGTGATAGTCGACCGTTGGGAAAAGGCTAAATTACTTGGTTTTGGTGAAGGGACGAGTATTTATGACAGTAGTTTGGTACTCGGTGATGTTACGGTAGGCGAACAAACTTGGATTGGACCAAGTACTATCCTTGATGGCAGTGGCGGAGGGTTAAGCATTGGTTCGCACTGTTCAATTTCTGCTGGTGTACAAATTTATACTCACGATACAGTGAACCGCTCTCTTACTGGTGGCAAAGCACCTATTGCTCAATCCCCAACTCAAATCGGCAATAATTGTTACTTAGGCCCTAATTCGATTATTGCTAAAGGTGTAACGATTGGTGACAATGTAGTGATTGGTGCTAATAGTTTAGTCATGATAGACATTCCAAGTAACAGTACAGCATATGGAACGCCTGCACGCATCGTAGGTGACAGTTACAAATATCAGGTGAATGAATGATATCGGTTATAGATTGCCAAATGGGAAATATTGGTTCGGTTGTAAATATTATTAAGCACATCGGCCATGATGCTAAAATTATTACGACACCCGAAGAAGTCCTTGCTGCAGATAAACTGATTTTTCCTGGGGTAGGGCATTGGAATAATGGTGTTACCAACCTCAATGCGAGTGGCTTAAAGCCTGCGATTTATGAAGCTGTACTTGAAAATAAGACCCCTTTACTTGGCATCTGTTTAGGGATGCAACTGCTATTTAAAGAAAGCGAAGAGGGTAACAAAGAAGCGCTAGGATTAATTCCTGGTAGTGTAACTCGCTTTAAATTCGACCAAAGCCATAAAGACCCAATCAACCCTGAGCGTAAGCTACGTATCCCGCACATGGGATGGAACGTGGTAAACCCGGTTGGTGAACACCCAATATTTAACGATTGGGCTGAAGAGTCTCGTTTTTACTTTGTGCACTCTTTTCACGCTAATCATGTACCGCCAGAAAACCAGTTAATGACTTGTCATTATGGTTACGAGTTTGTCTGCGCAGTGCACAAAGACAATGTGTGGGGTGTGCAATTCCACCCAGAAAAAAGCCATAAGTTTGGCATGCGCTTACTTAAAAACTTCATCGAGAACATATAATGCTACGAACTCGCGTAATGCCAGCTTTGCTGCTAGACGGTGAAGGGTTGGTGAAAACCACACAATTTAAAGCGCCTCGTTATGTAGGTGATGCGTCTAACTCTTGCCGAATTTATAATCAGATGGAAGTTGATGAACTAGTGCTTATTGATATTCGCGCATCGAGCGAGCGAAAAGCTATTCAATTCGATTTGATTAAACAAATAGTCTCAGAGTGCTTTATGCCCATTTGCTACGGTGGCGGCGTTAAGACACTCGAAGATTTTCGTAAGCTGTTTTATCTAGGGGTCGAAAAGGTTTCAGTGAGTTCCTTATTATTCGAAAATCCTGAAATCGTTCGCCAAGCTATTGAAATTTATGGTGCTCAGAGCATCATCGCCACGATAGACGTTAAGAAATCTCGTTTTAGAAAGCGTTATTGTGTCTACACGCACAATGGAAAAACACGCCAAAAACATTCATTAACAGAGATGATTACCCTACTTAATGATATTGGCGTTGGTGAAATAGTCGTCAACAACATTGACAATGAAGGAACGTGGACTGGTTTCGATACTACGTTGCTGCGCACGGTATCCGATAATACTCAGGTGCCAGTAGTTGCTTTAGGTGGTGCGGGTAAGCTCAGCGACATAAAAGCTGCCGTCAAGGAAGGTCACGCTTCAGCGGTAGCCCTTGGTAGTATGGCGGTATTTCAATCAAAGGATATGGGTGTTTTAATTAAATTCCCAAAAATTAAAGAATTAACAGAGTTATTAGGATAAGTAATGAGTCTCACAGATTTGTCAACGTTGTATCTATGACGAAAAAGTACCCAATATCGCTTTTGATAATGAAGGTATTTGTAATTATTGTCGTCAAATAGAAGACTTAGAACAACAGTTTCCTAATGACGAGCGTGGTGAGCTTGAACTGCAACGACTTGTTGACGAGATGAAAGCCGCGGGTAAAGGTAAAAAATATGATGCACTTATCGGTGTATCAGGTGGCTGCGATTCTTCCTATTTAATGCATCTAATGACCCAAAAATACGGTCTACGTTTGCTTGCAGTGCATTTTGATAATACCTGGAACTCGACGATTGCAACGCAGAATATTCATGCTGTGACAGATAAACTTGGTATTGATCTTTATACTCATGTTGTTGATGCTAAAGAATTTGATGACATCGTATTGTCGTTTTTAAAAGCGGGTGTACGTGACATTGAGTGTCCAACCGACATTGGTTTGGCGACAACGATGAACATGGCTGCTGAAAAGTATGGTATTAAGTATAAAATCGACGGTCATTCATTTAGGACCGAAGGTTCTGCGCCGATGGGCTGGATTTATATGGATGCCAAGTACATTGAAAGCGTACACAAGCAATTTGGTAAGTTACCAATGAAGACCTTCCCAAATTTGTGGCTTCATAAACAGTTAAAATGGATGTTGTTTAACCAAATTAAGTCAGTGCGTCCCCTCTATTATCTTGATTATGATAAAGAAGCAGCAAAAGAGATGTTGACTAAAGACTATGGTTGGACGTGGTACGGTGGTCATCACCTAGAAAACCGTACCGCTGCGTTTTTCCACAGTTACTTTTTCCCAAAACGTTGGAAGAGCGATTTCCGTATTGTTGGCTATTCTGCATACTGTCGCGATGGCCGTATGACGCGCGACGAAGCTTTGGCATTAATGAACGAAGAGCCACATATTGAAGAAGGTTTAGTCGAGTATTACAAGAAACGCTTAGGGTTGTCAGCCGCAGAATTTGATAAGCTAATGACTCAACCGAAAAAATACTACACTGACTTCAAAAACTACAAAAAGACTTTTGAGCGTATGCGCCCATTCTTTTTCATGATGGCAAAAGCAGGTCTTATTCCATGGAGCTTCTATATGAAGTACACGCTTCCTCACGAAGTGATTAAGGACGAGGAATAGTCGGTTGTTCAAATTTAGACTGAAGTTTGCGATACAAAAACTGCTGTTTTTGGTATCGCTTTCTGTGTTTCGTATCGCTTTTTGGGGACGGAAAAAGCAAGGCACAGTCATAGGTAACGAAGAAATAGCCTCTATTCTATATTCTCTCGGGCAGGCACTTCCTAATTCGGTAACAGTGAATGTTGCCAATAACCCTTACTATAAGTTCAACTACGACTATCATATTGGTAAATATGCAATTACGCGTAAATTCAATGCCTACATCACACCTCTATTGCTCGGGTATCTAGCGCCGCAATATAAAAATTTTATTTATATGAGCGCACCAGGGTTTTTATGCAGGGAGTTGGATGGTCGTGCCTTTGAATTTAAAACACTGAAAAAACTGGGCTGTAATGTAATTTGTTATTTTACAGGTTCTGATATTCGCTCATTTGATCTGACTCGCGAATTCTCAAAGCAGCACAACATGGACGTGATCACTAGTTATCAGCATATTTCGCACAAAGGAATCGACTTACCAGCAAACGAGCTTGTACGCAAAAAAGCGGCTGAAGCTGCAGATAAATACGCGAGTGCGATTTTCAACCCTATTGTAGATCAATTAACCTATATAAAACGTGACTGCCACCCATTTTTGTACTTTGCTGACAAAGATCAAACGCACTTTTTTCCAGAGAAATTTAAAGAAGGCACTCGGAAAGTGATTGTGCATGCACCGTCTTCGCCCATTATTAAAGGTACTCCAATTGTTCGCGCCGCAATTAAGCAATTGCAAGAAGAAGGCTATGATTTTGAGTACATTGAGCTGATCGGTGTGCCAAATTCGGTTGTGCTTGAGTCATTAGCTCGGGCACATATTGTGTTGAACGAGTTTTATGCGTTCGTTCCTGGGGTATTTGGTATCGAAACCATGATGAATAATGCTGTATTGTTAACTTCAGCAGATCGGGATATTGAGCCAACATTATTTGACGGTGCGAATGATGCTTGGGTAGTGACGCCGTATTGGCGTATTTACCAAAACTTGAAAGCGCAGCTAGAAAGCCCTATGGCCGAGCTACAGCAGCAAGCCAATAAAGGCACGGATTGGGTGCTCAAATATTGCACCTATGAATACAGTGCAGACTATATAAATAACGTTATAAATGAGCTTGAAGCAGATAACCACGCTGAGTCAGCTTAATGATTAAACGTTTTCTTAAAGATTCGGTGCTTTACACCTTGGCAGGACTCTTTACCAAAGGTATTGGCTTTATCATGCTGCCAATCTACCTCAGTTACTTATCAAAAGCTGAGTTTGGATTGTTTGATTACCTTATTACCATTGGTATGGTAGTGACGGTTGTTATCACGTTAGAGCTCGCTCAAGCGGTGGTTCGGTTTGTGCCGGAGAGTTCACATAATACCTATGTGCAGCGGCAATACATGTCGACGGCACTTGCTTTTCTTCTCGTTGGTTACCTTTTACTTACTTTAGTAGTGCTTGTACTCAAAGATCCTATCGCCGCGTTAGTCCTAGATGCTCCATTCAACAACAGCAACATTTTACTTTGGGCTACATTAGCGTATTTTTCGATGAGCTTGATGTACATCACCACAGTTTTTCAACGTGCCATGTTGCAATCTAAGCAAGCAACCATTGCATCAGCTGCTTGTGCTGCACTTACAGCCGTTGTGAGCTGGGTATTCCTAGCACAATTCAAATTAGGTTTTTATGGCGTTATATTAGGTCTTATTGTTGGGCAGCTTAGCATTGGCGTATTCAACGGGGGTTACCAATTTCGAAATATCGCAGCAAAACCAAGTCTACCTATACTCAAAGAAATGCTCGTATTTTCATGGCCTCTTGTCTTCTCTAGTATTGGAGTTATTGCTGCAACTTTGGTTGATAAAGTCATGATAAAAGAAATGATGACCTTAGCAGACTTGGGAGAATACGGCGTAGCCGCTAGATTTGCATCGATATTGACATTGGTAATGGTGGGTATACAAAGCGCACTTGCGCCACTGACATACAGTAATCATAACAAGCCTGAAACACGTGCAAAGCTACGCAAATTATTAAAAGGTTATCTGCTACTCGGTTTATTAGGCGTATTGGCGCTTTATTTTATCAGCCCTATTCTTATCCAAATATTGATAGGTGAGGGGTATGAACAAGTCAACATTCTGATGCCTTTACTCGCTCTCGCTGTTGTTATACAAGGAGCATATGCGTTTTTCCCAGGCCTCAGCATTGTTAAAAAGACCTCGTTGCTGGCTATACTAAATGTGTTTGTAGGATTTGTTAATATAGGCTTGAACCTAGCGTTAATTCCTCAATATGGTCTCCATGGTGCTGCATTTTCAACATTATGTAGTGGAATGTTTTATTTTGGGTTGAATGCGTACTTTTCAGAAAGGTACTACCCGATATTGAAAAAGTTATAGAGCATCTTAAAAGTGCAACGTAATTACAAAACCAGTCGCAAATAACTAATGAGACTTCTAAACAACTAGTTTTATAGTGACATCGATATTGTTTATAATCTTCAATAATTTTTTGCTAAAAGTTTTTTGTTTAGGGAATGTTAACGATTATTGTCGTAACTTTTGTCAATCGAATAACAAACTAACATTAATAAAGGGATTTTTTATGAAAATCGCAGTAGCAGGTACGGGGTACGTAGGCCTATCTAATGCACTATTACTCGCACAGCACAATGAAGTTGTGGCGTGTGATATAGATGCAGCTAAAGTAGCTAAATTGAACTGCGGCATGTCTCCTATCGTAGATAAAGAAATTGAAGAGTTCTTAGAAAATAAAGCGCTTAATTTTAGGGCGACGACAGATAAACACGATGCTTACTCGAATGCATCCTACGTGATTATCTCTACTCCTACTGATTATGACCCTGCTACTAATTACTTTAATACTAAAACGGTAGAATCGGTCTTAGCAGACCTCAACGCCATCAATAGCTGCGCTACAGTTGTGATAAAATCAACAATTCCTGTAGGTTATACGAAGCGTGTAAGAGAGCAATTTCCTGCTCTTAAAATTATATTTTCACCTGAGTTTTTGCGCGAAGGCAAAGCGCTTTACGATAATTTATACCCGTCTCGTATTATTGTTGGTGCGCAGTGTGAGGATGCAAAAATATTCGCAAACTTACTTGAACAAGGTGCACATAAAGAACACATCGAGGTGTTATTTACTGACTCAACTGAAGCCGAAGCTATTAAGCTTTTCTCGAATACATACTTGGCTATGCGTGTTGCGTTCTTTAATGAATTAGACAGCTACGCAGAAAGTCATGGACTTGACAGTCGTCAGATTATTCAAGGAGTGGGGTTAGACCCAAGAATAGGGAATCATTACAATAATCCTTCGTTTGGCTATGGTGGTTATTGTCTACCAAAAGACACGAAACAACTTTTGGCAAACTACGAAGATGTACCTAACAATCTTATTCGAGCAATAGTTGACGCTAATACAACTCGTAAAGATTTCATCGCTAATAGTATTCTGAAACGCAATCCGAATGTCGTGGGGATTTATAGACTAATCATGAAATCGGGTTCGGACAATTTCAGAGCATCGTCTGTTCAAGGCGTGATGAAACGATTAAAGGCTAAAGGGATCACTGTCGTCGTTTTTGAACCTGAATTAAGAGAATCTGAATTTTATCGCTCGGAAGTTATCCGTGATTTGAGCGAATTTAAAAAGCGCCGCGACGTTATCGTCTCTAATCGTATGTTTACAGAGTTAGAGGATGTGGTAGAGAAAGTCTATACTAGGGATCTGTTCAATAAAGACTAAATCTTTTTTCCATTGAATTTTCTAAAGAGCTTAGCGAGCGACAGTTGGAATTGATTACGCTCATGATAGCGAGCGAAAACCAGTCGTAAGCTTTTTTCTAGCTGGCTTTTACTATATTAAAAGCTAGCTGTTGATTGTCCTAATTTGAATTCTACTAAATTTCACAGCAATTAATCACCCTCGCTTTTATTGTTTGAGTTATTTTGCTTTGCTGCATAATTGCTCACTCTTTGGGGTGAAAGGTCATGTGAAATCTCATCCCTCACTCTGATTGTTTAAACTGTAAGAAAGTGTAAAATACCCTCTTCAGGGAATTACATTGGATGTAAGAAGAAATGAAAAAGTGGTATTTGCTCTATTGCAAACCAAAACAAGAGCAGCGAGCGCTCGAAAACCTTGCCAATCAAGGTATAGAATCCTTTTTTCCTGCACATTTTCACTCTAGACTCTCGCGCGGTAAACGTGTGGTCACAGAAAAACCATTATTCCCAAACTATCTTTTTGTAGCGTTAGATTGCGACTCTGGGTCATTTTCTCAGGTCAAAAATACTCGAGGTGTTTCCTCATTCGTGATGTTTGGTGCCAATTATCAAGTAGTGTCAGAACAATTAATTGATGATTTAAAGGCAGTAAATCCTTCTGATAACACCATCGATGAATTACCTTTTAGTGGTGACAAAGTCATCATACACAATGAGTCATATAAAACACTTGAAGCGATTTATTTCGAACCTGATGGAGACAAGCGCTGCATTCTGCTTCTAAATCTGCTTAACAAAGATGTAAAAATTAGCGTTAAGAATAGCGATATAACTAAACTCGACTAATACAGCAATTAGATACTATACCGACTAGTCCAAAGAAAACTTTGAAAACAATTTATAGAAACAAAATCAGCATCTGGGGGCTGCAACCTAGGGGCGGTAGCGTGTCTGTTGCGGATGTAATAACTATAAATTCCAATATCTCCAAAGCGAATCAAGCTCAATAGGGCTGAAAATCGAAACGTTGATCGAATGGTCAACGAGAAAGAACACCGGCACGGTGTATAGTCGCGCCTACGTTGTAGGATTTGTCCTGTAGGCGCTGACTATTTCCATGTAAAAACAAAGAAATCAATCAACATAGTTACGTGTTGGATGAGTTTTGTGCAATGTTCATTGGTATATGTATTTCAGTACTTTGTCTGCTTGCCCCATGATGGGATGCGTGGTTTAATTTTACGAATATCATAAATTACTTAACAAAAGTAAAAAGAATAACTTAGGAAACGTTATGGATTTACGTTGTAAAACACTCCTAGCAACCTTCATTACCTTTACTTTAGGTGGCTGTAACATTATCCCTGGCAGTCATTTTGAAGGGATTGAGTCTTCGTCGAACGCTGAGCAATATCAAAATGAACTCGATAAAGTAAATATTCAACTCATTGATTCTGAGTTGATCGCGCTTGAGAATTCGCGCCAGACGGTCAATAGAAAGGCCGGCAAAACTCAAGCTCTAGATATAAGCAAATACGAATACCGGCTAGGTGTGGGTGACGTGCTTACTATCGGTGTTTGGGATCATCCTGAGTTGACGATTCCGGCAGCCGTGCAACGTACTGCCGAATTCGACGGCTTCCGTGTTCAGGCTGATGGCACGATTTCTTATGCGTATGCTCCAAATATTCAAGCAGAAGGCAAAACAATCGCTGAAGTGCGGGCTGAGTTGGTGAAACGATTGAGCCGAGTTATTGAGAATCCACAAGTGGATGTCAAAGTGGTTGGTTTTCGCAGTCAACGTACTTATGTAACTGGTGCAGTCACAAAACCCGGTGTATTTCCCATCACAGAAGTACCAATGACTTTAATCGATGCGATTAATCAGGCTGGTGGACTTACTGAAAACGCGGATTGGACGTCAGTCACCTTTACACGTGGTGATAAGACAGAAGTAATCGCCATAAATGATTTTTATGAGCAAGGCGATGTATCTAAAAACCGCTTGCTAAAACATGGTGATATTGTTCACATTGCGCGCAATGACCAACAAAATGTGTTTGTGTTAGGGGACGTTAAGAAATCAGGCACTGTGGGCATTAATCGTTACGGGCTGAGCTTGGCACAAGCGTTGAGTGAATCTGGCGGTCTAAACGAAAACACTGCAAATGCAAGCGGCGTCTTTGTTCTGCGCAAACGAGACCTCGAAAAAGAAGGGGTGCTTGCTGATGTGTACCAACTTGATGCTAAAAGTATCACTGCGTTAGTTCTTGCAGATAAATTTAGATTACAACCAAGCGATATCGTTTATGTAACTTCAGCACCGGTTGCTCGCTGGAATCGTGTAATTAGCTTATTATTGCCTTCTGTAACAGCTGTAGAGCGTGTAGATAATCTCGGAAACTAAGGGATCTTTATGTTTGATTCAGTTTTAGTGGTGTGTGCAGGCAATATTTGCCGAAGCCCAACCGCAGAATATGTACTAAAACAAAAGCTCGAAGGGAAAAACATAGCGGTTAGCTCAGCAGGGCTGACAGCTATGGAAGGCAAGCCAGCCGATGCGATGGCTCAGCAAATTGCAGCCAAGCATGGGGTAGATTTAAGTGTTCACACAGGGCGCCAGCTAAACAGTAGCTTAGTGGCGCAAAACGCGGTGATTTTAGTGATGGAGCAGCGCCACTTAAGTGACCTCTGCACCCGTTACCCACAAGCGCGTGGCAAAACCTTTTTACTTGGTAAATGGCTAGGTGATAAAGACGTTCCCGACCCATATAAGCAAAGCCAAGAAGCCTTTGAGCACGTATACCAGTTAATTGACAGCGCCTGCAATGCCTGGCAAAAATATTTATAGGGATCAGGGAGTATGAATGTTCCTCCTCCAGTTATGATGAATAGCCCAACTAAACCTCAGCAAAATGATGTTCAAGAAATCGATCTGATGGCGCTAATTGGCGCATTGTTAGACCGTAAATTATTTATTGTGTTGGTTACGCTACTATTCGCGTTCGTCGGTATTGCCTATGCCGTGTTCTCAACACCAATTTACCAAGCAACAGCCATGATCCAAGTTGAGGAAAAGTCCTCATCAGTACCCGGGTTTGATGATGTGTCGGGGATGTTTGAAAGTACCTCTGCAGCAGTAACTGAGATAGAACTGCTTAAATCACGCAGTGTGATTGGTGAAGCGGTTGATTCACTTAAACTTGATATAGTTGCAGAACCCAAGTTATTCCCAATTATTGGCGGACGTGCGTTTAGAAGCTTCCATGTTAAGCAAGTCGGTGAGTTAGCTGAACCCACTTTTGGTGCAAGCTCATACGCGTGGGGCGGCGAGCAAGTTGAAATCTTTAAATTTGAAGTACCAAGCTATGCCATTGGTGCAGAGTTTACTTTGCAGGCTTTGGGCAATGAGCAAGTTGCGCTATTAGATGCAGACGGTGAGCAAATCCTAGCAGGGCCAATTGGCGAACAAATAGAGCAAGGCGCGTTTATTCTTACAGTTAAAACCTTAATTGCCAACGAAGGCACCGAGTTTTTATTGGTAAAACGCGATAGACTAAACACCATTTTAGACTTGCAAGCCGATATCAACGCCAGTGAAAAGGGTAAAGATTCCGGCATTATTAACCTCGCATTTCAACATGAAAACTCCCATTACGCACAAAAAGTGCTAGATAAAGTGGCCGATATTTATGTACGCCGCAATGTTGAGCGTAATAGTGCTGAAGCACAAAAGTCACTAGAGTTTTTAGAAGTACAACTACCTGAGGTAAAGAAGGAGCTAGAAGCCGCAGAGCAAAAGTTTAACAACTATAAGGTTAAACAGCGCTCAGTCGATATTAGTTTAGAAACCCAAGGCGTACTAACCCAAGTAGTTGAGCTGGATACCAAATTGCAAGAGTTAGAGCTAAAGCGCTTAGAGCTTGGTCGTAAATTTAAAAAGGACCACCCAACTTACCAAGGTATGCAGGAGCAAATTGCAGTTGTAAAAGAACAAAAGCGCAAACTGACCAGTGAAGTAAGTAACCTGCCAGAAACACAACAAGAGTTACTGCGCCTAACGCGCGATGTTGAAGTAAACAACCAAATCTACACTTTATTACTGGGTAAAACCCAAGAGCTGGATATAGTACGGGCCGGAACTGTGGGTAACGTGCGGGTGATTGACTCTGCTGAAGTTAACCGTTCAAAACCAGTTAAACCGAAAAAAGCCTTGATAGTAGTAATGGCCACTATGCTAGGCGGTATGTTGGCCGTTGCCATTGTGCTTATTCAGCGCGCATTACACCGTGGTATTGAAGACCCGGGTGATATTGAAGCGCTAGGTATTCCAGTTTATGCCAGCATTCCATATTCTGAATACCAAGATAAACTCACCGGCTTTAGTAAAGTACGTAAAGGTAAAAAAGAGGGTAAGGCGCGCTCAATACTGGCGGTAGATAACCCGGCTGACCTTTCGATTGAAGCAATGCGAAGCCTGCGTACTAGCCTGCACTTTGCGTTACTTGAAGCAAAAAACAATATTATTTCAATCTCTGGTCCAAGCCCAGGTGTGGGTAAATCATTTGTTTCGGTAAACCTTGCCACGGTACTAGCGCAAAGTGGCAAGCGAGTGCTGGTAATAGACTCAGATATGCGTAAAGGATACTTGCAAACTCAGTTTGGTATGGAGTGGGGCAACGGTTTAAGTGATTATCTATCAAACCGCCTGACACTCGAACAAATTATAAAGCACTCGCAAGTTGCTGGGCTTGATGTCATTACTCGTGGGCAAATACCACCCAACCCAAGTGAGCTTTTAATGCATGCTAACTTTACCCGTTTGGTAGAAGAAGTAAGCAAACTGTACGATTTAGTGATTATCGATACCCCGCCAATTTTAGCGGTAACCGACCCTGCTATTGTCAGTGCCCACGCAGGCTGTACACTCTTGGTTACCCGATATGGTCAAACCCATGCAAAAGAGCTGGAAGTAACCCGCAACCGCTTTGAGCAAAATGGCGTAGATATTAAAGGCGTGGTATTTAACGGTGTATTACGTAAGGCATCTAACGCCTACGGTTACTACGGTTATTACTACAACTACGAATATAAATCAGACAAGTCTTAACTCAAAACCCTGTAGGTGCGATTTTATATCGCGCTTCTAACAGAGAATCGCAAAGCAGCCGAATAAAACCAAAACCCTGTAGGCGCGATTTTGCATCGCGCTTCCAGCTGACAATGGCAAAGCTGCCAGATAAACCCAGAACTTTGTAGGCGCGATTTTATATCGCGCTTCTTACAGACAATGGCAAAGCGGCCAAGTAAAACCAGCGCCCTGCAGGCGCGATTTTACATCGCACCTCTAACAGCGAATCGCAAAGCGGCCGAATAAAACCAGCACCCTGTAGGCGCGATTTTATATCGCGCTTCTAACAGATAATCGCAAAGCAGCCGAGTAAAACCAGAACCCTGTAGGCGCGATTTTTTTGTCGCGCCTCTAACAGACAATGGCAAAGCGGCCGAATCAAGCCAGAACCCTGTAGGCGCGATTTTATATTGCGCTTCTGGCGGACAATGATAAAGCAAACCTTGTAGGCCCGATTTCACATCGCGCTTCTTACAGATAATGGCAAAGTGATGAGATTAAATCAGAACCCTATAGTCGCGATTTTATATAACACTAAAATTGGTTTTATTATTTGCTATTAGTATATTATTGGATTAGTGAAAGTTAGGGCTTTTAATGGGGTTAAATTCATTTTTATTTTAGCTACCTGGTTTTTGTAGAAAGTAAAGTGGATTATTGTTTGAAGTTAAGAGTTTTTTTGCTATTACTGTTTTTTATTATAACAAGGAGCTTTCTCCTGATGAGAAAAATATTGGTTACTGGTGGTGCCGGTTTTATTGGTTCTGCCTTAGTGAGGCATATAATTACAAATACGCAAGATAGTGTAATTAATGTTGATAAGCTTACTTATGCTGGTAACCTTGAGTCACTAATATCGGTACAGAGTGATCGACGTTACTATTTTGAACAGCTAGATATCTGTGACCGTTTAGGCCTTGACCGCATATTTTCAACATATCAGCCTGATGCAGTGATGCATTTGGCTGCTGAATCTCACGTAGACCGCTCTATCGATGGGCCTGCCGCTTTTATTGAAACCAATATTGTTGGTACATACACTTTATTAGAAGCAGCACGTAGTTATTGGAATACCTTGGACGGTGAGCGCAAAGCTACGTTTCGCTTCCACCATGTCTCTACCGATGAAGTGTATGGTGATTTAGAGGGCACAGACGACCTATTTACCGAAACTACCTCCTACTCACCAAGTAGCCCTTATTCTGCGTCCAAAGCATCGAGTGATCACTTGGTCCGTGCGTGGTTGCGTACTTACGGTTTACCAACTATAGTCACCAACTGCTCGAACAATTACGGACCGTACCATTTCCCCGAAAAACTCATTCCTCTGATGATTCTCAATGCGTTAGAAGGTAAAGCGCTGCCTGTTTATGGCGATGGCATGCAAATTCGCGATTGGCTATTTGTTGAAGATCATGCCCGTGCACTGTACAAAGTGGTTACGGAAGGAGAAGTGGGTGAAACTTACAATATCGGTGGCCATAACGAGAAAGCCAATATTGAAGTGGTGAAAAAGATTTGTTCGCTGCTTGAAGAGTTGGTACCAAATAAGCCCCAAGGTGTAGCTCAATATCTAGACCTTATCACTTACGTAAAAGACCGCCCAGGCCATGATGTTCGCTACGCCATCGATGCGAGCAAGATTGAGCGTGAGTTAGGTTGGAAACCACAAGAAACCTTTGAATCAGGTATTCGAAAAACGGTTGAGTGGTACCTAGTCAATCAGGAATGGTGGACTTCGAGTGCTAGACGGTTCCTATTCTTGCGAGCGGCTCGGCGCAAACTAACTTATAGCATTTTCAAATTTTTGATCTGTTGTTCTAGTTTTTCTCTAAAACCTCGGATCTAGAAACCTAGGACTTATACTTAATGAAAGGTATTATTCTTGCTGGTGGATCGGGCACAAGGCTTTACCCTATTACCCGTGGGGTATCAAAACAGCTTTTACCTGTCTATGATAAACCTATGATTTACTATCCAATATCAGTATTAATGTTAGCGGGTATTCGAGAGATATTAATTATTACCACACCAGAGGATCAAGATAGCTTCAAACGATTACTAGGAGATGGTTCAGATTTTGGGCTTCATTTGCAATATGCCATCCAGCCTAGTCCTGATGGGTTGGCACAAGCTTTTATTATCGGTGAAGAGTTTATTGGTGATGATTCCGCGTGTTTGGTACTAGGCGACAATATTTTTTATGGCCAGTCATTTGGTAGACAATTGAAGCGTGCATGCGACTTGACTGCCCAAGGGATTGCGACGGTATTTGGTTATCAGGTGAAAGATCCTGAACGATTTGGTGTGGTAGAGTTCGACCAAGAGATGAAAGCCATTTCAATTGAAGAAAAACCATTAAAGCCGAAATCAAACTACGCAGTAACAGGTTTGTACTTTTACGATAACCGCGTAGTGGAAATGGCAAAACAAGTGAAACCCTCTGCCCGCGGAGAGTTAGAAATTACGGCCCTCAATGAAATGTATCTCAATGATGGCTCGCTGAATGTAGAACTATTAGGTCGAGGCTTTGCGTGGTTAGATACAGGTACTCATGAAAGCTTACACCAAGCTTCTTCTTTTGTTCAAACTATTGAAAATGTGCAAGGTTTAAAAGTGGCCTGTTTAGAGGAAATTGCTTGGCGCAATGGTTGGCTAACTAACAAACAATTAGAGGCGATTGCAAAACCAATGCTTAAAAATGGCTATGGTCAATACTTAGACTCATTAATAAAGTAACCCGAAATTAGAATGAAAGTATTAATTACTGGATGTAATGGCCAAGTGGGTTCTTGCCTTACCGAACGTTTAATAGCTGAAGCTGAAGTATTGGCCTTAGACTCTAAACGGTTAGATATTACAGACAGAGAAGCTGTATTCAGCATCGTATCTGAGTTTAAACCGAATTATATTATTAATGCAGCAGCGTATACAGCTGTTGATCGCGCTGAGCAGGAAATAGAGCTTTCATATGCTGTTAACCGCAATGGCCCGCTCAACTTAGCGCAAGTTGCTAAAGAGATCGGTGCTGTACTGTTGCACATATCAACCGACTATGTATTCGATGGTGATGGTGGCAACCCATATAAAGAAAGTGATAAAACTGGTCCAAAAAGCGTGTATGGGCAGAGTAAATTAGCAGGGGAGCGAGCTATAGCAGAAGCCTGCCCTAAGTATCTGATTTTACGTACTGCTTGGGTTTTTGGTGAGCATGGTACTAACTTTGTAAAAACTATGCTTCGTGTTGCAGAAAGTCGTGATGAGCTGAGTATAGTAGGCGATCAGTTTGGCGGCCCAACTTATGCGGGAGATGTTGCTGGTGCGTTGATTACTATGATTCAACATGTTGAACAAGGTAAGGACACAAAGTGGGGCGTATATCATTTTTCTGGAATGCCGTACGCCAGCTGGTTTGGTTTTGCATCAGCGATTTTTACGGCCGCGGAACAACAGCAGGTTCTAGCGAAAATACCTACACTTTCTTCCATTCCTACATCAGCTTACCCAACACCAGCCAAACGCCCCGCAAATTCCAGATTAGATTGTTTTAAAATAGAAAAACAATTTGGTATTAAGCCAAGCGATTGGCTGACTGCATTAAACAACATTCAAGCTTATAAGTAATTAAAACGATGAAAGTTATTGATACGAAAATCCCTGATATAAAAATTATTGAGCCAACCGTTTTTGGTGATGAACGCGGTTTCTTTATGGAAACATGGAACCAAAAGCGGTTTGAAGAATTAGTAACGGGAAAACCAACTCAGTTTGTGCAAGATAACCACTCAAAATCAAAAAAAGGAATTTTGCGAGGCTTACATTATCAAACTGAAAATACTCAAGGTAAGTTGGTAAGGGTGGTGTCGGGAGAAGTGTTTGATGTAGCTGTCGACATACGTCGAGGCTCACCAACTTTTGGTCAATGGGTAGGTGAATATCTATCTGCTGAAAATAAACGCCAATTGTGGATTCCTGAAGGTTTTGCGCATGGTTTTTATGTGACAAGCGATGAGGCTGAATTTGTTTATAAATGCACGGATTATTACAACCCGCGAGCTGAAGTTTCTATCATGTGGAATGACCCTGATATTAAAATAAAATGGCCGAGAGGTATTGATCCAATTTTATCTACCAAAGATCGGGGTAGTTTTTTATTCGGAGAGATACTAGGGGTGTAAATTACTTTTTCTTGGTAACCAATGTTTTAATATGGGCTAGAATATATGAAAAGATTAATTGTCGATTTAGACGGAACCTTGACATTATTGGATACAAATGACTACAAGAATGTTTCACCAAATATGCATGTAATCAATAAGTTAAAAGAATATAAGTTATCTGGATTTGAGATCGTAATTTCGACGGCAAGAAATATGAGAACATATGATAGAAACGTCGGCAAGATAAATATACATACTCTTCCTACTATTATTGAATGGCTGGATAAGCATTCAGTGCCGTACGATGAAATAATTGTCGGTAAACCATGGTGCGGAAATGAAGGGTTTTACATCGATGATCGGGCTATTAGACCATCAGAATTCGCTAAATTGTCATTTGACGAAGTTAATAAGTTATTGAAAAAGGAAAACGTATGTTCTTGATTATGTCAGCAGCATACGTAGGGCCTGAGATACAATCAGAGTTTGGAAAAATACCTCCTAGTTTTTTACCTTTAGGAAATAGACGTCTATTTCAACATCAGGTTAACCTAGCACCCCAAGGAGTTAAAGTTTGTCTTTCGGTTCCTGAATCCTATTTAATTTCTAAGATTGATATGAAATGGTTAGATAATCATGGTATTGATGTTGTTCGTGCACCTGATGGTTTATCACTCGGTGCGTCACTTGTCGCATCTCTCAATCTATCCGATCACCCATTAGATACGCCGTTACATGTATTATTCGGAGATACATTATTTACTGAGCTGCCAGTTGGTGATGACATTATCAGCGTTTCAGAAGTTACAGATAGCTATAACTGGGCGATCGTAACAAATGATAGTATGCAATGGTTGAAAGATTGCGATAATAGACTTGATCCTGATTCACATAGTGGAGTTGTAAGCGGGTATTTTAAGTTTAGTAGTCCGAGACAACTAATAAAATCAATAACTCAAAGTAACTGGCAGTTTCTAGAAGGGTTAAACAAATATCACGATAGGGTTGGTTTGACATCTGTTTTTTCAGATGATTGGCTAGATTTTGGACACGTGAATACCTACTATCGTAGTAAAGCGAGCTATACTACTCAACGGGTGTTTAACGATTTAAAAATTACCGCAGATTGGGTTGAAAAGTCTTCTTTTAAAAACCGCAAGATCGCTGCTGAAGCCAACTGGTTCTTAAACTTACCACTTACTCTGCGTAGCTACATACCACAGTTTCTTGGTAGTACTCAAAATGATGATAGAGTCTCGTATCGTTTAGAGTACTTACATCAAACATCATTAAGTGAGCTGTATGTTTTCAGTGAGTTACCAGCAACTATTTGGGAACAGATACTTATAGGTACCGTTAAGTTCCTAAAAAGTTGCTTACAGGAATCTGCGTCTAAAAATGAACCCGTAAATAGATTAAATGATTTACTCGGAGAAAAGACAACTCAGAGGCTATTATGCTACTGCCAAGAACATAATATAAATATTGAAGATGAATGGTATTTCAATAATGAGCCTCCGGTATCTCTAAAAACAATTTTAGAGAGAAGTCAAAAGCATCTACCAATCATTAACGATGACTGGCCTATAAGTGTTTTACATGGCGACTTTTGCTTTAGTAATATATTGTATGATTTTAGAACTAACCGTATAAAAACCATAGATCCTAGAGGTTTGACAACAAATGGAGAGCTTACTATATACGGTGACATTAGATATGATATTGCGAAGTTAGGGCACTCAATTTTAGGCATGTATGATTGGATAATCGCAGGCTATTTTGACATCAAGTTAGAGAACAGGAATATACAGTTTCAGATTGATGTACCGTCACAACATAAGCTTATTCAAAAACACTTTGTTAAGCTCGTAGTTGAAGAGTTTGGTCTCACTGATGTTTCGCTAATGGCTATGCAAATTCAACTGTTTTTATCAATGTTACCTTTGCATAGCGATGATAATAATCGTCAAAAGGCACTATTTGCGAATGCATTTAGAATTTATAACATTATGAAAAGATTGTAAATTATGATAGTGATACCGATGGCTGGCCTAAGTTCAAGATTTTTTTCGAGCGGGCTATAAAAAGCCAAAATATATGTTAACAGCTCACGGGAAAACACTTTTTGCTCACGCAGTCGAAAGTTTTCTCAATTACTTTGAAAATGAGCACTTTATATTTATTGTACGAGACGTTTACGAAACACCAGCATTTGTTGAAAACCAAGTTAAACTCCTTGGTATTAAAAGTTTTAACATTGTAGAACTTCATGAGGAAACGCGAGGACAAGCTGAAACTGTCACTCTAGGTATTACGGAATGGAAGAAAAAATCTAGATTCAGTGGTGACTGTCCTATCACTATTTTCAATATTGATACTTTTCGACCTAATTTTGTATATCCTGATCTAACTCAATTGAGCGACGGCTTTCTTGAAGTCTTTAAGGGAACAGGTTCGAACTGGTCATTTGCAAAATCAGCGTCAGATAACTCCACGGTTGTTATACAAACTGCTGAAAAGAAAGCCATATCGGACCTCTGTTGTACCGGTCTATATCACTTTAAGTCTATGGACGACTATTTTTCTGCTTATTATGATTATATCAGTAAACCTAAAGATGAGTGGGAGCAAGGCGAATTGTACGTAGCTCCGTTGTATAACAATCTGTTACAAAAAGGGAAGATAATACACTATAATTTAATACCAAGAGAAAGTGTTATATTCTGCGGGGTACCCGAGGAATATGAGGAGTTTTGCAATAAAAATGATTGATATAGTTTTATTAGGAGGAAGCAATTCAATAAAAAAAAACGGGTTGAGAAAGGCTTTATCTGATGAATGTTTAAAATGTTACGCATTAGGAGCTACAAGCAGTTTACAAAACCTATACGAACTAGTAAGACATCATGAAGATATTAAAAAGTCAAGCCTAATAATTAGCGAATCAAATGTAAATGATTTTCACATCCATAATATTTTAAATATTAGCTTGTCTGATATAGAGATTAATATAAAAAGATTATACCGAGAGTTATCTACTACTGGTTGTAGAGTGGTGGTTATTTTACTTCCACTTCAAACTCCCAAGTTTAAGAACGCTCAGAAAATAAATTCTATGCATAAGCATTGGATTAATTATTATGGACTTGATTATTTGGATGTAGATAGTTACTTTGAATGTAATGAATTGTCATCGTTTTTCTATTTTAATAATTTAGATCATCCGCTAGATAGACATATGTATGAAATAGGTAAGAGATTAATCAGTTTATTTGAAAATCTTTCTATAAAAAGAAATAATATATGCGAGGAAGAGTTTCATATACATAGTGATTTTTCTTTGGAAAAATTTGAAAATAAAAATAGCATTTTTTATGAAAAGGTAAATGTCATAGATAACCCAGTTGAGGTGTCAGTAGGAAAAGATAAGAGAGTCATCGGCATACATAGTTGGTCTTATCACAATAGTAAGATAAAAATATCTTCAAGTGAATTTTGTTATATAAGGTCTGCCAATACAGAGAATCAATTTCACGATATATCTGCCGATTTCATAATAACAGATAGTTTTTATATCGAAAAATCAAACGACATTGACTCAGAAAAAAGTATACGAGTACTTAAAAGTAATGGTGATAGTTCTATTAGTCCATTTGGACTGGTTTCGCTATTTTCAGTTAGCTCTTCTAAAAATAAGGTATGTGAAATAAATTCAGTATCCGTTAATGTTTCTGATTGTCTTTCTTTCATTGTAGAAGATATGAATCATATAAAGCAATATATGTCATATAAAAGAGCCAATAGACCTCTATATCAATTCTTTATAAAAAACAAAAGTAATGCACTAATTTCTCTTATATATAAATTTAAAGATAAGATCTTGAAGTAGTATGAAAAAGTTGAATACGGCAATTGCACATACAATATTTGGCAAGTTAGGAATCTATGCTATCCAAATTATCACGCTCATGTTGTATGCTCGTATGTTTTCGCCAGAAAATTTTGGCGCAGTTGCATCTATAGTTGTTTTTATAGCATTTTTTCAATTATTAACCGATATCGGAATTGGTCCTGTAATCATAAACGAAAAAAATACGAAAAATGAAGAACTAGGTGGTATCTATTTTATCACTATTATTCTGGGTAGTTTAACGTCCATATTTTTTTATCTGTTGACCGGCCCCATTCTTGATTATTATCATTACGACTTTTCACCAATAGTATTATATATATCAATACCAACTATATTTTTTAGTTGTATATCTATTGTACCTTATACATTACTAATAAAAGAACTTAAGTTTTTAACAGTGTCCTATATCGATGCTGTTTCTCATATAATTACATTAATTTTCATCGCGTCTCTATTCGGAATGGAAGTTGATCCGCTGTTTCTTCTAATGTCCAAAACCTCGATCTATTCGATATCCAGATTTTTTTTGCTTAAATATTATGAGCAAAATACAAAGTTAGGTAATTATTCTATAACAAGAAACTTTAGCTTTGTAAAAAGAAACTACCGTATGGCTGCGTATCAATTTGGATTTGGGCTTATCAATTATTTCGCAAGAAACTTGGATAATTTACTTGTTGGAAAGTATCTTGGTGCTGCTAAATTAGGTCTATATGACCAAGCGTATCAGTTGATGAGATATCCATTGCAGTTAATTTCGTTTTCACTTAGTAGTGCTATCCAGCCTGTTTTAAGTGAATACAAAGATAATAAAATAATCCTAGAAAGAGAACATGTATATCTGGTAGGTAAACTGGTAATAATAGGTGTTTTAATTTCTTTGGTTATACACTTCAATGCTGATACTATAGTATATATTTTACTTGGTTCTAAGTGGAGTGGCGTTTCAGAACTGATCCGTGTTTTAAATTATTCATTGCCAATACAAATGGTCATTGCAACATCCGGAGGATTTTTTCAAGCTTTGGGCAGGTTTGATCTTCTTTTTCGAGCTGGCTTGATTGGTTCAATAATATTTGTAACGAACATAGTGTTTGCTATATATTTATTTGAAAACTTATTAGCAGTAACATATGCAGTTACGATAAGTTTTATTGTTAATAGCATTTCGATCTATTTTATTATGTATAAGTATGGGTTTGGTATTAGTTCAATTAAATTTAGACTCAGTCTGTTGGTTTCGTTATTTAAATGTGTTCCACTATTTTTCCCCTTCCTTATTTTTGATGTGTTGAAAGTGTATTTTGAATTAAATATTTTAACTATGGTAATAAATTTGTTTCTTCCGTTTTTTATTTGTATTCCATATATTTACTTTTTAGTCTTAAAAAGGAGGGCCACATGAAAAAATGTGCGGTTCTGATTGCGGGACCTTCAAGGTATATTAATTCAACAGTTGCTCAGTTAGAGAAGTATTCATCAGAATACGACTTTGACCTGTTTATTTTCCTTTGGTCAGGCGATTCAGGTAATAAAGTAAGAGAGCAGGAAGAAGAATTTAAACTCGACATGAAAAGGTCTTATTGTGAAGTTAAGTTTATAACATATGCTCAACCTTATTCTCAATCAGAGTATGATAGCATATTTAAAACAAGAACAGAGAATGGACAATCCCCGGCATCCAGTATTATAGGGATGTTTAATAGTATGAGAATCCTGATCGCTCAATTAGAAATAACAACACAAGAATACGATCTTGTTTTGAGGATCAGGACAGACTGTGTTCTTATTAGTAAAGACTTTTTTCAACGAACGATACTAAAACATGGTACGCTCAATGTATCGAAAAATTATCTTATCCCACATGCATGGGTGTCCGATCATATCATATCTGGAAGTAAATCCGACATGATTAAACTTTGGAAATGGTCATCAAATGAAGAGCTGTATAAAAGTTACATGAAAAATGACATGAACCCAGAAAAGCTACTTGCCTATAAAGTTAAAAAGGAGGGGCTAGAAGTTAATGAATTATGGGTTAGATATAGGGATTATCATATAGTTTATTTTCCAATAAAAAGTACAGAGCCTAGAGCATATAATGTGATTATAAGTAATAAATCGGTGGCTTATTTTTATGAAAATGCTAATGGTATTTATAATGAAAGCGACTTTGAGGTTGAAAATATGATTAGCAAAATGAAGAACAATCAAGACTATTATGCTAAACCTAAGGTTTTAAAGGCAATTATAAAAATGAAGAAGATTTTATTGAAATGATGATTCTTTATATTTTTAGTGTCGCTATCCTTATCTTTAGACAATACGCGATTTCAAAAGATATTGTGTCACCAATTTACGTGTATGCGGTCTTTTCGTTTATTTATACATTTTTTCCTTACGTATATTTGGTCTTCGGTTCAGAAGTTGTAAATATTGAATTGCACAATCTAACGGTCGATATATCTGAGCTAGTGGTTATATATGTTACGATAACTAATGCTTTTATTTTTTTATTTTCCTTTACTCATTTTGGTTTTAAATTATTGTCTTTTGACTACGTTGATGTTGTTGTCAAAAGCCAGCTAAGTTTTTACTTGTTTTTTATTATTTTTCCTTTTGTAGCATATTTTGTAAATATCGCACCTTGGCCAGAGTACGGAGAAGAGTTCACATTAAATCATACTATTGCAGCGTTTTTAAAAACAACATTGGTATTTCTATTTTGTATAGAAATACAAAGTGAAAATAGAAAATGGTATTTGTTACTACTGTTTCTTATGATGTGTGTGATATTTGTATTGGATTCCTCAAGGACATTCTTTTTTGTTTTTGTATTTGCTCTATTGTTTGTATTAAGAGTTAAAGTTTATTCAATAATAAGGAATTTGATCCCTCTACTTTTAATTTTGTTTGTGTTTATTTTTGTGACTTTGTCAAGAAATGATATACCATTATCATTTGAACTTGTTTTATGGCCTTTTTATTCAGAAGGTATATTTGGTAGCTATGGAGCTTATAATGTAATTGCGGTATATAGTGAATATGATTACGATTATTCCTTTTTTTTGGGTTACTTTATCGACTTGCTTTCAACAGTTATAGGAATTGGCCAGCCATACTATGCGACATTTATTAAAGAGTATTCAGGTTTTTTGATTCATGGAAAGGTTTATCCATTTGGTGGTCATTTTTTCTTGTCTGATGCTATTCTTTATTTTAACTATTTAGCACCTTTATTCTTCATGTTTTATTTCTATTTTTTTCTTTTTATAATATATAGTTCTAAAAAGAACCCTCTTCTATATGTTTTTCTTGTATCCAATTTCTTTTTTATTGTTAAAACGCCAGTTTTTGTTTTTATTAAAACTTTAATGCTAGTCTTGATAATATATATTCTATATGTGATTTTATTGAATGTGTTATCTAGGAGGGGCAATAGTTGAAATATATAGATTGTAGATTGGTTTCAGTAAAACCTACTGGTATATCAAATTTTATATTGAAAGTTGTTTCAAATATAGATTCACCGGATTGTTTTTATATAGTTAATAGTTACGATGAGAGGTTGCCCAGTAATCAGATTGTTGTTAAATATAAACCATTTAATATTGTTGATTTTATCAAATTTAGTTTTTGGTTGAGAAGTGAAGGCCCATCGATTTATATGTCAATGTTTTACTCTGGCTCATTACTCTCTTTCGAAAAAACAAAACAGATGATGGTAATTCATGATTTGATGTATAAGTTTGTCCCTGGCTTTTTCGGTAGTAAGTGCAGAACGTTTTTAGCCAGAATGTACTTCGATTTTATTGTCGATCGTTCTTTGCAAAATTGTTCTGTTATATTTTCAGTCTCTGATTCAACAAAAAAAGATGTGAGAAAAATATATAATAGAGATTCAATTGTTATTGGTGAGGGAGTAACTTTGAATGTTGCTGAGAATAAATTTAAATTCCGTCGCTTCAAGGAGTCATTCTTTTTATATGTAGGAAACTCTCGCCCACACAAAGGTTTGGATGAATTTGTTTTGGGGTATGAGAAATATAGAAATAATGGAGGAGAGCATTCTTTGATAATAGTTGGAAATTCTAAGAAATTTGAAGTGGAAGGGATTAGAAGTATTGGATATGTCGACGATTTAGAGTTAAGTATCCTTTACCGAGAGTCTGTAGGGTTAGTGTTTCCATCTCATTATGAAGGCTTTGGCTTACCAGTATTAGATGCATTAAATCATGAGACACCTATCTATTGTAACTCAATCCCCGCTTTTATGGAGTTCAAAAATAGTAATATCCGTTATTTTCAGACTAAAGACCCCGACTCAATCGCTAATTGTTTGTCTGAAAATGTTAGATTTAATCCTGATGAAGCAGGAAGGATATTGAGTCGATTTAGCTGGGGAAAAACATCAAAAATTTTGAAAGATATGCTCAATGAAGAAAATTAGTAAGATATATATACTACATGATTTCGATGGTCGGCCATACTACAAGGCGGTCGAAAAAAGTCATGATATTCAATACCTTAATACTCGCCCCTTTCGCTTTGCTATTCGTGACTTGGTCAAGAATAAAAAGCTTACAAAAGATACAATTAACTCTTTGCTCTTTCTTTTTAAAATGCCATTTTTAGGCGGCGAAAATATCATTTTAGCAATGGCACCGTTCAATTTTAGAGTTATTTTTTATGGTATGCTCAGTTATAGAAATAGAGTTCACTACCATACGTCTTGGCCTTTTTGGCATGGACACGTTCCATTTGAATACCCGCGTCCTGTAAGAAAGTTGCTGCAAAAAATTTGGATGAATCTATTGAACTCTTTTGAATCAAGAATTGCCGTTACCGCAGGAGCCTCGAAATTCACTAAGTAAATTTTTAAACTGTAACAATGTAGTTCAATTATCTCATTCTGTTGATGTTGAGGTTATAAGTGATTTTGATTTCGGAAATAAATTTTGCAGGAATGATGTCCGAGTCGGTTTTCTTGGTCGGTTAGATGAGTCGAAAGGTATTAAACTATTTTTAGATGTTTATAATAGTTTTTCTGATACCGATAAAGTCAGGTTTTATTGTGCAGGGAAAGGAGCTTATTCCGATAAAGTTATATCCTTAGCAAAATCTAACTCTAACTTTAATTATATTGGTTTTATTGCTGAACGAACTCAAGTAAAACGTTTTTTGTCAGAAATTGATTTTTTATTAGTACCATCTCTCAGAAGTAACTCTTGGGAAGAGCTGTTTGGGTTGGTGATTATAGAAGCAATGAGCCAAGGGGTTGTGGTCTTCGCAACTGATCATATCGGTCCTGTTTCAATATTAAATCATGAAGTCGATGGCTATATACTCAAAGAAGATATGTTTGTTGAAGAATGTTGTAAATATTTAGTACAGGAAAAAGGTCTGTTTAAACCAGTCGCGTTAGAGGCTATTATAGCGTCTAAAAAATATAAACTTGACGTTTTGGCTTCTGAGTGGGAAAAGTACTTATGACTGATTTTTGCAGAAAAAAAATATTGGTCGATGCTCGCAGTTTGGTAGATAACCCAGCTGGCATTGCTCGCTATACAGCAAATATTGTTAAAGAGCTGTTTGAATTAGGTTGCGAAATTGAGTTGGTTTCTAATAAAGAAATTGTTTTACCAGAAGTTTTGAATAATTTAGGATTGAAAATCCACAATCAATGGTTTTCTAAATATATACCAGGAAGTCTATATATTGCAATTTCTGGGTTGTTTTTCTCCGGTAGGAGTTATGTTTTTTGGGGGCCTAATCATGTTGTTCCTCTATTTGGTTTGAGAAATATATTGACTGTTCATGATATCGTTATGATACGGCATCCTGAAACTATGACATTAGTGAATAAGTGGTCTAATAAAGTTTTTCTAATTCTCTCTTTGTTTTTTTCTACCAAAGTCACAACGGTTTCAGAGTTTACCAAGAATGAATTAGTCAAGGTATTTGGTTTTATGAAAATGAAGACCGTTGATGTAATCAGAAACTCAGTTGACAGAAGTGTTTTTAATAATAAGCATAAAGAAGGTGTTAGACATCCTAATCGATTTATACTGACAGTCGGCACTCTAGAGCCTAGGAAAAATTTAAGTTCTGTAATTGAAGATTTCATTGCGTTGGTTAAGGAAACCGATTATGAAGGAGATCTACTGATAGTTGGAAAGAAAGGATGGTTAATTGAATCTTATCTTGATAACAAAATAGAAGTTAAGATGAAGGATAGAATAAAGTTTACAGGCTTTATATCGGACTCACTTTTGGCCTTATATTACTCAACCTGTGATTTGTTTGTATTTCCTAGTTTATATGAGGGTTTTGGTATTCCGCCTTTAGAAGCATATTGCTGTGGTGCTAAGGTCATATCTACTAAAAATAGCGAGATACCTAGTCTAAATCTAAAAGGAATTATATTTCTAGATCCAAAGGAGCAACGATTTGTAGAGGCAATGAAAACCATGCTTAAAAGTAAACACGAAATTTCTGAGTATAGAGAAACTTGGAGGATTAACTCTATTGCACTGAAAAGATTGTTAGATGATATAGCAAGAGAATGATTTAATAATGTGTGTCAGTGATCTCACATGAATACTATTGAATGATTATTGAACTTTCATGTGTAGAGTGATTGTCTGATAATTCTATGGTTGTTGTTAATGTCATTCTTTTAGTTTGTGATTTTTACTAATTTGAAGGTTTAAAGGTTTTTTGTCAGGGCAAGATCATGAACTTTACCTTGACTTAATTTTATGATCTTATACTGTTTTTCAGATTAAGCAGCCCAATTATGTCAGCCAATACGTTGTTCGAACACTTTTCTTCCATTGATGACCCACGCCAGCAATGCAAAGTGCAACATCCATTATTCGATATTCTGTTTCTAACTATCAGTGCCGTAATCGCAGGTTGCCAAGGTTGGGAAGAAATTGAAGATTTTGCCCATGACAAACTATCTTAGTTACGTAAATTTATAGCATTATCGAACGGTGTGCCTCGGCGCGACACGATTGCAAGGGTTATAAGCCGTATCGTTATGACCTAGTTTCAAGCTAGTTTTTCTCAATGGATGCAAAATTGCAGTGAGCTAACAGACGGCAGCGTGGTTGCCATTGATGGAAAAAGGCTAAAAGGTTCATATAAACAGTCTGATAGAAAAGATGCTATCCATATTCTCAGTGCGTTTGCCTGTGAAAATGGCGTGGCGTAGGTCAATGCAAGACCGACTCGAAGTCCAATGAAATCACAGCAATCCCAGAGTTGCTGCAGCTACTAGAGCTAAAAGGTTGCTTAGTGACGATTGCTGCGATGGACTGCCAAAAGGAGATTGCGAAGCAAATTTTAGACAAAGAAGCGGATTATTTACTGGCTCTCAAAGCCAATCAGGGCGGCCGTTGTCTGCCATGATATGGCTCAAATTCCCGCAAGTGCTAGCTGGCCCAATTTATAAAGTGTAGGCGCGATAGTGTCTTACCGTAAATCGGTTAACCAACAGCAAGGAGAGTTAACATATCAATATTACATAAGCTCAGTGAACTTGAGTGCGCAAAGACTAGCTGAAGCCACACGATCACATTGGCATATTGAGAACAGTCTTCATTGGTGTTTGGGTGTGGCAATGAATGAAGGTGGTTGACGTATACGCCGCGACGGTGCAGCAGAAGTGTTTGCTGGTGTAAGACATATTACATTGAATTTATTAAAGAAAGAGACACCCTTTAACAAAGGTGTGCGCGCTAAGCAGCAAAAAACGAGTGCTATTTAGAAAGGGTATTGATTAGCAAGAGATTTTTCTTGTTCTTGCCCTGGATTTTTTATTGGATGGATTCTAGCTGTAATTTAGGGTTTGGTGCGATTGGTAATTTTTTTTGTGATATAATAATATTTGGCTTTGTTGTTTATTTGTGGTTGTTGTAAGTTTTCTTATTTCTTTTAATTTTGATGTTGCTTTTATATTAAAGGTTAAGTAATTTGTTGTGTATGTTTTTTAATGATTTTCATGCGTATTGCTAATAATGATTTTGCTTTTAAGTCTTCTTCGCCTTTTGGTGTTAAAGTTGTGAGTTGGTTTTGGTATGGTAAGGTATTTAATTTGTGTAGTCTCTCATGGGCATGCTCGTTATATCTTAGATAATAAAGAGCTTGCTGAGCTTTCAGAGTTTGATAATGTCGATATTGTAGTTAGAGATAATTTGGGTGAGTTATCTTTAAAAGAGTACTGCGCTCAAAATGGTTTTGCTTATTTGCATAGCCCATTACCTCTTGGGTTTGGTGATAACAATAATGCTGTTTTTGATTATGGTGTGCGGGAATTGGGTTTTACAGACCAAGACTGGTTTCTAATGATTAACCCTGATGTGTTAATAGAGAAGGAGCAGTTTAAAGCTTTGATTGTTGAGCTAAATGAAGGGCGGAGAGATTTTTACACTATTAATTTGTATAAAGATCATGGTTTTACAATACCGGAGAATTCTGTTAGGTATTTCGCTGGTTTTCTAAGTTTATTTAACCCCATTTTATTAAGGCCAATTAACTCGATTTATGATAAGAGTGTTTTGGAGGATAATTCTTATGTAGAATGGGCTTCTGGGGCGTTTCTGTGTATAAAGTTTGGTGTCTTTGGTCGTGTTGGTGGTTTTGATTCGCGTTACTTTATGTACTTTGAAGATGTGGATTTGTGTTTTCGATTGAAAGAGCAGGGAGTGTATTTGACTTATCTAAAAAATATTAAAGCGATTCATTGTGGGCAGTATAAAAATCGCTCTCTCTTTTCAAAGCATTTTAGATGGTATTTAAGCAGTCTTTTTAGGTTTTTGTTTGTTCGAAGGCGTTTTATTTAATTTGTTTATTCGTTTTTTATTAAAGCGTGATTTCAGATAATAAGTGCGGCACTCATAGAAAAGTGTATAAGAGGAAGCCAACAGTTAAAAATTTTAAGATTTTCTCTCCCAAATAAACAAGCAGTAATACTATTAGTTATCAGCCGTTGTCCTAGGGGAGAAAATACCTGATTTCTAGCCATTTGGAACTGGGAGTTTCAATCTCTGAAAATGCCAAAAGAATTGAAGTGCCACCGTGCAACGGTGAATCGTGAGTTAAAAAGAAACCAAACACACGTTAGTTATCGCTCTCAGAATGCTCACATTTATTCTGCTAGCAGGTGCAAATTAGTTCGCAAGTATCGAATACGAGCTAAGCTAATTTAGTTCGTGCATTTGTTGTTTAGTATTGATTGAATTCCTTAGCAAATTTCCCATGTTCTAACAAGCATGGGAGTTTGCGTTAGCTATGAATGGATTTATCGCTATGTTGCTAGTCGAGTTAAATACCAAGGCGGCAAGCTTTATCGTCATTTGAGATAGAGGCGAAAGCGAGATCGCAAAGGCGCTAAAATAGAAAGCCCCCCAAAAAAGCGGTATCAATTAATGGGCGCCCATCAATTATCGATAGTAGAGAACGCTTTGGGGATTGGGAAATCGGCACAGTGTTAGGCTAGTATGGCACGGGAGCTATCGTGACCATTTTTGAGCGGAAAAGGCGCTTTTATTTGGCTAAGAAAATACCATCAAAATCGATAGATGCAATGATAAACGCAATAATCGGTATACTAATGCCACTCGAAGACTGTATGAACACAATCACTGCAGATAATGATAGATAATTAGCAGGCCATGAGCAGATTAGAGTTTTACTAGATGCTGAAATGTATTTTACCTATCTGTATAGCTCCTGGGAGCGAGGCGCAAACGAAAACGTCAATGGTCTGTTGAGGCATATGTGAAGAAAGGTGCGGACTTGAGAAAGGTAGCTGATGAGGATATTCCGCTCGCCCAATCAATGATTAACAATCGTCTTAAAAGGTGTTTAGGGTTCGAGCAGCCGTTATTTTTAATGAATTAGTAATGGTCGCTTGATATTAGAAAGTGCTGCACGTCTAAGTTGAATTCGGGCTTTTGAACTTTGTTTGGGAAAGTTTGCGATTTTCCCTTTAGGATATACTTTTAGAGGAATGTTAGATGATTTTACCAGTAATAATGGCCGGTGGTTCGGGAACAAGGTTATGGCCACTATCTCGAGGTAATTACCCAAAGCAATTTTTGTCGCTAAATGGCGACTTGACGATGCTGCAACAAACGGTAGAGCGTTTAAAAGGCATTGAGCACAAGCGAGTTATGCTCATCTGCAATGAAGAACATCGCTTTATTGCAGCTGAGCAATTGCGTCAACTAGGCATTCAGCATGGCGGTATTTTCTTAGAGCCTGTTGGCCGAAATACCGCGCCTGCAATTGCGTTGGCAGCATTCAAGGCAATTGAAAGCAATGATGATGCAATGCTATTGGTGTTAGCCGCAGACCATATCATTAAAAATACCGCTGCTTTTCAGCAAAGCGTTGTAGCTGCACAACTACTTGCAGAGCAAGGAAAGCTAGTTACCTTTGGTATCGTTGGCGACAAACCTGAAACAGGTTATGGCTACATCAAACGTGGTACCGCGATACTGAATAGTCAAGCATTTGTGGTCGAGCGTTTTGTTGAAAAGCCAGATGTAACCACAGCAAAAGAATACATGGCTTCAGGTGAATATTATTGGAATAGCGGTATGTTTATGTTTAGAGCAAGTCGTTATTTGGAAGAGTTAAAAGTCCATCGGCCAGATATCTATGATGCGTGTAAAAAGGCAATTGCTGTGCAAAATACCGATATGGACTTTATCCGTGTTGATAAAGCGGCGTTTGAAGCCTGTCCTGACGAATCTATTGATTATGCGGTAATGGAAAAAACACGCGATGCGGTCGTTATCCCTATGGATGCAGGGTGGAGTGATGTTGGCGGTTTTGCGGCACTTTGGGAAGTCTCTGAGCAAGATGAAAACGGTAACGCTTTCAAGGGCAATGTTAAAGCGATTGACACCCATAATACGCTAGTGTTTGGTGACAACCAGCTTGTTGCAACAGTCGGCGTTAGTGATTTAGTGATTGTTAACACTAAAGATGCCGTTTTGGTTGCTCATAAAGACAAAGCACAAGAAGTAAAACAAATAGTTAATCAATTAAAGGCTGAAAAGCGCTCAGAAGTGACCTTCCATCGAGAAGTTTTCCGTCCTTGGGGCAAATACGACTCGGTTGACAGTGGAGAGCGTTTTCAAGTGAAGCGTATTACAGTGAAGCCAGGCGCGAAGTTGTCAGTGCAAATGCATCATCATAGAGCCGAGCATTGGATTGTGGTTTCTGGTACTGCAAAAGTGCAAATTAATGATACAGAGCAGTTTGTTACTGAGAATGAGTCGGTGTACATTCCAATCACGGCGGTGCATGCGTTAGAAAACCCAGGCAAGGTTGATTTAGAGCTGATTGAAGTTCAGTCGGGCTCTTACCTAGGTGAAGATGATATTGTTCGCTTTGAAGATCGCTATGGACGTGTTGAGGGGAAGTAATATGCTAACGACTAAGCAAATTATCCAAGAGAGTGGTATTGCGTTTGGAACAAGCGGTGCTCGCGGTTTAGTTGTAGATTTTACTCCAAATGTTTGCGCAGCGTTCGCAATAGCGTTTGTCGAAAGCATTAAGCCGCGTTTTCAGTTTGAAACAATTGCACTTGCAATCGATAATCGCCCCAGTAGTTTAGGAATGGTACAAGCTATAGCAAGTGCTCTAGATAAAATTGGTGTGCAAACTGAATATCACGGTGTGGTGCCAACACCTGCATTGGCTTATTACGCCATGCTGCATAAGTTGCCGTGTATCATGGTAACAGGTAGTCATATTCCATTTGATAGAAACGGTCTAAAGTTTTATCGCCCAGATGGTGAAATTACTAAAGAGGATGAGCAAGCTATTGTAAACATTGATGTTGCTTTACCGGAACTAGGTGATTTTGGCAAATTAACGTTGTTATCTGGTGCACAAGAGGCTTACATTGAGCGCAATACAAGTATATTCGATTCTAACACACTTGGAGGAAAGCGTATTGGTATTTACGAGCACTCAAGTGCGGGGCGCGATACCTACAAACAGATATTCGAGGCACTAGGTGCAGAAGTGATTTCGCTAGGCCGAAGCGATGAGTTCGTACCCATTGATACAGAAGCTGTCAGCGAAGAAGATAAAAGGCGAGTCTCGAAAATGGGTGGTTGAACATCAATTAGATGCGCTTTTTTCTACTGATGGCGACGGTGATAGACCGCTACTTTCCGATGAACAAGGTGAGTGGCTTCGAGGGGATGTTTTGGGTTTGCTTTGCAGCAAAGCATTAAAAATAGACGCTCTAGCTGTTCCTGTAAGCTGCAATACGGCCATCGAAAAATGTGATTTTTTTAAACATGTCGAACGGACTAAAATTGGTTCCCCATATGTCATAGCTGGATTTGAAAAGTTAGGAAAAAGCTTTAATTTAGTAGCTGGATTTGAAGCTAATGGTGGTTACCTATTGGCTTCTGATATCTTGGTAAATGGCAAGTTGCTAAAAGCATTGCCTACACGGGATGCTATTTTGCCCGTTATCTCAGTTTTAGCCGAGTCAGAATCTCTTATCAACCAAGTAAATAAATTACCAAAACGCTTTACTGCGAGTGACAGGTTAAAGGACTTTCCAACGTTGAAAAGTCAGCAATTATTACTTGATATTAAAACTAATCCAATAAGTTTTTTAAAAGGCTTAGGTCTAACTCAAGAAATAGTAGACCTCAATCAAATAGATGGCTTAAGAATAACTTTTGTAGATGATGTGGTGGTTCATTTTCGCCCCTCTGGAAATGCGCCTGAACTAAGATGTTATGTGGAAGCAAAAGCTCAAAATATTGCCTTAAACCTTCTGGAAAGCACCTTATCATCTATAAAGAGTGTACTTTGTGAAAATTAGTATAATCACCGTCTGTTACAACAGCGCAGCAATAATTGAAGACACCATAAAATCTGTTATAGCTCAAACTTACGATAACATAGAATACATTATAGTCGACGGTGGGTCCAAGGATGAGACTTTAACGATAGTAGAAAAATATAAAGAGCATGTAGATGTTTTGATTTCTGAACCTGATAAGGGTATTTACGATGCAATGAATAAGGGGATTGAGGTTTCGACTGGTGAAATAGTGGGGATCTTAAATTCTGATGACTTTTATGAAAGAGAAGATGTAATTAGAGCGGTGGTAGAAAACTTTGATTCATCTATAGATTTATTATTTGGTGACTTAGTATTTGTCAAGCCAGAAAATTTAAAGAAAGTTACTCGTTATTATTCTTTACCTAAATTTAAAAGATGGCATTTGAGGTTTGGTTGGATGCCCCCTCATCCAGCTACGTTTATTAGAAAGGAGGTGTATAACCAATTTGGGTTGTATAAAACGCATTATAGAATCTCGGCAGATTATGAGTTTTTGTGCGATTATTCTTGGTCAAGAAATTAAAATTTGGTTATATAGACAAGATATTAGTTAGAATGAGAGACGGAGGAGTAAGTACGTCAGGGATTAGGAGCCTCACTTTCGCTTAATAGTGAGATCGTGCAAGCATGTACTGAAAATAATGTATATACAAATTTGCTATTTGTACTTAGTAAAATACCTTTCAAGCTTTTTGAATTATTTAAAGGCCTAAGAATGAGCGATAAGATTTTATTAACCGGTTACTCGGGATTTGTAGGTCATCACTTTTTGAATATTGTGCAATCACTAGAAAGTTTGCATTTACTTGGCCGAACAAATCCTCCAAATGGTTACAAATATTTACAAGCAAATATAGATGCAACATCGGAGTATTTTAAGGTACTGGAGGGGGTTGGGGTTGTAATTCACATTGCCGCTCGCGTCCAGGTTATGAGAGAAACAGGTCTGAATTCACAGCAAGAGTTCCGAGAGACAAATACAATCGGTACTCTTAATCTAGCCAAGCAAGCAGCTAATGCAGGTGTTAAGCGATTTGTATTTGTTAGTTCTGTCAAAGTTAATGGTGAGAGCACAACTAATAAGCCGCCTTTTAGATTCGATGACGAGCATCGTCCAGAAGACCCTTACGGAATTTCGAAATCAGAAGCTGAACAAAAGTTGTTTGATTTAGGAAAAGAAACAGGAATGGAAATAGTGGTGATTCGGCCTCCATTAGTTTATGGAGAAGGGGTTAAAGCCAATTTTGCTTCATTAATGAAGCTTGCTTCAAAAAAATCCTGTTACCATTTGGGGCAATTAGCGCGAATAAACGCAGCTTAGTGTCAGTATATAATTTGATTGATTTAATAAGAACGTGTATCGAACACCCTAAAGCAGCTAACCAAACGTTTTTAGTTTCTGACGATAATGACCTTTCAACCAAAGAAATAGTTGAGTTAATGGCGAAAGTACAAGGAAAGAAATTAATTAATCTACCTGTTCCTGTTAAGTTGTTCGCGTTGTTAGGTAGGTTGACTAGTAAGCAAGCCGTTGTAGATAGGCTCATAGGGTCATTGCAGGTTGATATTTCACACACAAAGGACACGTTAGGTTGGGTGCCTCCATACTCAGTAGAGCATGGTTTTAAATTGGCGGCCAAAGGATTAAAGGATAAGTAACATGTTACGACTTTTCGATATTTTGTTTGCATTTTTTGGTTTGTTATTCGCAATCCCTTTTTTAGTCATTTTATTTGTTATAGGCTTATTCGATACTGGCTCGCCTGTTTTTCGGCAAAAGCGTGTTGGTAAAAATAAAAAACCATTTACTTTAGTGAAGTTTCGTACAATGACGGTCGGTACTGAATCGGTTGCTAGCCATTTAGCAAATTCAGCTGAGATTACCAAGTTTGGGGCTTTCATGCGTCGAACTAAGTTGGATGAATTGCCGCAGTTATGGAATGTGTTAAAAGGTGAAATGAGTTTAGTTGGTCCTCGTCCCAATCTTTTTAACCAAGAAGACTTGATCGTAGAGCGAGAAAAATTAGGTGTGTATGACTTTCGTCCAGGTATAACAGGACTGGCCCAAATTCAAAATATCGATATGTCTACACCTGCGCTGCTTGCAAAAACCGATAAAGAAATGATTGATTCGTTAAATGTAGCTAAGTACTTTCAATATATTATTGCTACTGTTGCTGGTAGTGGCAGTGGTGATGCGGTTAAGAATAGAGACTAAGTGATAAAGTGTTTTATCTAATGCTTTTGGTTGGTATGTCGATTTATTGAACATACAGGATTCGTTACCGTAATATTAATGAGGTAAATGAGCGAGACGTTCTTCGGTTTAGCGGCAATTTTACTAAGGTCTATTAAGAAAAGGCGTTGATTAATAGTCATGGTGACGAACTGAAAGTTTACCGAATGCGGTTGAATTAGGAGAAAGGTCTATAATGTTTTTGGTACACCCAACATTAAAAGACTGTGAAATTGAAAAAACGGTAGCTGCAATAAAAACGGTTTATGCACTTGCTTCAATAGAGCAATCCTAGTTTCTGGGTAAGAGTATCTTACCCTCTCTGTTTTTGCTAGAACTGATACTTTTTTCATCATTTTAAATATTTCTTCATACTTTCTCCTTTTTGTTTAGATACAAATAACAAGCTATAGTTACTAGCGACATAGGTCAGTTGATGTGACCCTTTTAAGGATATACATTGGAAAGTTTATTGCGCTCCTTATTTAGTGCATCTCGCACTCACAAACGTCTTGTGACATTGTTTTTCGATTTCTTGTGCATTGTAGTTTCTTATTGGCTAGCACTTGTTATTAGATTAGATAGTGTTGACCCAATAACTGAACTGGATAACTGGCTTGTCCTAATCCCTCTGATACCAATCAGTTTACTTACTTTCGTAAAGTTAGGTCTCTATCGTGCTGTATTACGTTATGTAACAACACAAGCTATTTGGGCTGTGGCAGGAGGAGCAATCATCAGTACTATATCTTTAGTGATGATTTCATTCTTTATGCAAATCCATATACCACGGACACTACCATTTATTTACGCTTTGCTGGTGCTAATAATGGTCGGAGGGTCACGCATTGTTGCACGTTCATTGTTGAGTCGAATGACTCTCAAGACAAAAGAACCTGTTGTTATTTACGGGGCAGGAGATGCCGGCAGGCAGTTGGCTTATGCACTTTGGTCAAGTCCAGAATATTATGTTACAGCTTTTATTGATGATAGTGAGATAAAACAAGGCGCAATTATTCAAGGTATCCAAGTTGTTGACATAACACAACTGCAGGAGCTGATAGAAAAGAAGAAAGCGAGCAAAGTATTATTGGCTATGCCCTCTGTAAATCGAGCTCGCAAAAAAGAGATATTGGCCTTGCTTGAACCATACTCGATAAAAGTTCTTACAGTTCCAGGTATTGCGGATGTTATAGAAGGGAAAGCCAATCTGTCTGAGTTTCGAGAAATAGAAATAGAAGATTTATTGGGGCGTGATTCTGTAGAGCCTAAGGATGAGCCTCATCAAGGCTAATATTGAAAATAAAGTCGTGATGGTCACAGGTGCAGGAGGCTCAATAGGCTCTGAACTTAGTAGGCAAATTATATGCTATAAGCCAAATAAAATAGTGCTTTTTGAACTATCCGAGTTTGCTTTGTATTCTATTGATAAAGAGTTACAAGAAATTAAATCAAACGAAGGTTACGATGTTGAAATTATTCCAATTATAGGGTCGGTTCAACATATTAATCGACTCGAAAACTGTATGAAAGCATTCCGCGTTCAAACAGTATATCATGCAGCCGCCTACAAACATGTGCCATTAGTCGAACATAATGTGGTTGAGGGTGTAAGAAATAATGTATTTGGAACCTATTACGCAGCCAAAGCTGCGATGCAAACTAAAGTAGAAACGTTTGTACTTATTTCAACCGATAAGGCCGTTCGCCCGACTAACGTTATGGGGGCGACAAAGCGCATGGCTGAGCTAGTTCTGCAGGCGTTTGCACAAAATGTGGAGAAAAGAACAACGCGTTTTTGCATGGTTCGTTTTGGGAATGTTTTAGGCTCCTCGGGCTCCGTAGTCCCTTTATTTAGAAAGCAAATTGCTGAGGGTGGACCGATAACTTTAACACATCATGATATTACTCGATATTTTATGACCATCCCAGAAGCTGCGCAGTTAGTTATTCAAGCTGGAGCTATGGGCAAAGGTGGAGATGTATTCGTCCTTGATATGGGAGAAAGTGTCAAAATCATGGACTTGGCTGAAAAAATGATTCGATTGTCAGGCTTAGAGGTGAAGTCTGCCCAAAATCCATTTGGTGATATTGAGATTAAATGTACCGGTCTTCGCCCTGGTGAAAAGCTATATGAAGAGTTATTAATAGGTGACAACGTTTTAAATACAAGTCACGAGCGAATTATGACAGCAAGAGAAGTTATGTTACCTTTTGCTGAATTGAATGTCTTTTTAGAAGCCTTGGATATTGCTTGCCACAATTTTGATCATGAGGCTATCCGTCAGTTGCTAATTGATGCACCAACAGCTTTCACGCCTACTGATGGAATATGTGATTTGGTGTGGAAACAAAAGGCTGAAAGCGGAAAACAAAATAATGTAGTGAGCTTTAAAGCGAGTTAGGTTCAATTAACTCAAGTTAAAGTAGCGGGTTAGCAAATGCAATTAAAGTACTGGAGAACTTGAGCTCACAGCTCTATTTTAAAAAAATATAAAGGTATTGCCTAAAAAATTAGCTGTTAATCAGCAGAAGTTTGGCTTCTCGAGCATCTAGCTATCAGCATAATGGGTCTATTTAACGCATTGGTTTTTTGAGTAACCGATGCATTCGTTTAAATGCTTCAACTAGCAGCTAAAGTTCATCCCTCACTTTTATCGTAGAAAATCCAAAGCCACCTTATTGAAAAGGTGGCAATTTTCTCAATTAAACGTGATATATGCTTCTTTAAGACGTTCCACATGATTCAGCACGTAATCAGAAGAGAGTCTATCCTGGTTCAAAAAGTTACGTTCAATACTCTGATTTGTTTGTAATTGAACGGCTGTACCAAAACTTAAATCGTTACGTGTTTCGCCAATACGAGTACGTATTTGATGTCGCCAGTTTTTATTACCAGTTAGTTGGCCAAACTCGGTAACGCCGTAATCCTTACGTGACGTAAGTGGAATATTCAAACCAATACCGACCATTTGAACGTCTGTATTTTGGTAGAAAAGGTCGATGGCGGTATCGCCAAACCAGAATTTACTTTCGAGCTTAAAGCCTGTATCACCATAGAAAAATTTACCAGCTTTGGCTGACAGAGTGATGTCGTAGTCGCTCAAGTTATAGCGGTACCCGCCTAAGTAGGTTTTCCGATTACCCGAGTAATCTTTGTATTCAAAATAACCAGCTTCAAAGCTAAATTGGTGTGTCCCTTGTGGGCTTTGCCAAACGCTTTGGTTTTTTGCGCCGTAGTAATCGTAATATTCGTTGTAAATACCAACTTGGGTTTGGTTATAGACGTTAAATGGTAGTTTTACTGTTTGCGTGAAGAGGATGTCTTTAACACCGCTCTTGTGCTCGTAGTAGTGGAATGGTTTACCTTCCTTGTAATCGTCGGAGCTCGCGACGTGTTGACGTGCTGATACATCAATCGAGGCACCTTGCCAAAGTGGCAAACTTACGTCTGCTTGAAGCGCCAATGAATAGTCAAGCACTCCGAGTTCAGTTGCAAAGCCTGTTACAAGTGCAGGACTTAAGCTCACTCTAGGCTTCCAATAAGGGGCATTTTTTGCTCCATGATGGACCCATTTTAATCCACCACGTTCAACATAATCGTTTTGATTCACAGCTAAATCAGGAAGGCTGCCATTTTCTATGAATGCTTGGTAACTTGCGACTAAGCCTTTTAGTTGAATTTGTTGGATATCAAACTTTTTCATCGTTACAGTGAAACGAAGTTCCGAAGGCATTGATGCCTGAATTCGTCCAAGCACCAAACCAAGCGCATCGAGTTCATTGCGATTAAAGACATGGTTTTCAAAAATGACACTGATCTCTTGATTGTTAAAGCCTACTTCGACATTCTCAAAGCCATCTTTTAGTAACGCATATTTTAGTTGGATAACTTGCTGCTCTAAATTGGATGTTTGCGTATCTTGGTTTTCACTGTCATTCACATAATATGACTGCTTAGTAAGTGAGTTTGCTTTTATAAATTTGGCGTTTTCCATCGGCATTGGCGCAGCGAAAGCTTTTGCCCTATGCTCGTTTATCATCACGTTAAACTTGGCGTTAATGCCGAAGTAAGCACTGTCTTCATTTCGGTTATCATCCACATCACTATATAGTTTACCACTGAGTGTTAAGTCGACCCAATCACCTGTCCATTCAGATGGAACATGTACTTTAACACCGGCATTCAGAGCCTGAGCATCGTGTTCAGCGGCAATAGTCAGCCATGTAAAAGGCATCCATTCTACCCCCCAAACGCACCATCTAAACGCCCTGTGGCATTTTCAGTTGTGCCGCCGCCAAGCGTAATACGAAAATCGCCGATCTCTTTACTTGCCGCTACATAATATGCTTCGAAATTATTGGCTGCCCCCCTAAGTCTTGAGCACCAATCGCTAGTGAAAACCAGTCTTTAGGAATATAAGGAATTTGATATTTGGCGTTAAAGGAAAGGTCGCGTATCTCACCTTTACCTTCGGAATAAAACAGATTGTGATTCATTGAAGACGCAGCCACTTTGCCTGCAACTTCTAATCCATCAAACAAACCAGCCGTAAAGTTAAAGTTGTGACCATCAACGTATTTGCCTCTAAACTCTAACTGATTATTATAACCAATCGCCATTTCGCCTGTTTTTAGCGTTTCTGCGTTGGGAATGTTGAATAGGCCGGTAAATCCATAATAGGCTTGGTCTGTTTGATTATTTGCAAAAGAAGAGAAGGTCGCGCCTGCACAAAGGCTGGCTAAAAGAAGCTGAGCTTGACGAGAGTGTTTCAAGGTGATGCCCTTTATAAATTATTGTTTCGCCCGCATTTGCGGCGTGTCCTATAGGTGTTTATTATGCCTGCTAACCACGTTTGTTCAAGTTTAATTCGGTGTAACGGCTAAGCAAGTTGAGCTGAGTTTGGAGGTAGTGTGCTTAAACGAATTCATCATATTGCTGTTATTGGCCGCAATTATGAAAAATCGAAATGGTTTTATTGTGAGGTGTTAGGTTTTTCGGTTCTTGCGGAACACTATCAAGCACATCGAGATAGTTATAAAATCGACCTAGTGTTACCAAGTTTGTGTCAGCTTGAATTGTTTATCTTTAAAAGTGCTCCACCTAGGCCCAGTTTTCCAGAAGCCTTGGGGTTGCGCCATTTAGCGTTTGAAGTCGATAATTTGGATGAAGAGATTGAGCGAATTACCCGCTTAGGGATTGAGAGTGAAGCGGTGCGTATTGACCCATACACGAACAAGCGTTTTTGCTTTTTTGCAGACCCGGACGGATTACCCATTGAGTTGTATGAAACAAACTAACACAACGTTAAAGTCTGGCCGAAGTCAGAGAGTCTAACATTGGGTTAAATGAGCGGTAATTAAACGCGAAATCTTAAGGATTTCTAATTCTTTATACTACGCTTGATATATACAGGAAAACTAGGAGGTTTGAATGTGGAAGAGTGGATTTAGGGGGTGGCTAGTACTTGTTACGTTAATCGTGAAGTCCCGCAATAGCATCCGATGTAGTTCGCTACAATCGCTCGCAAACGGTAATCGACCCGAAACAAAACTATTACATAGCATTGTTGACGCTTGCACTGCAAAAAAGTAAGGACCCATTTGGTGATTTTCAACTGCAGGAAGTCTTTATTGAGGAATCAAACCAAGCACGAACACTCGAATTTTTAGAAGCTGGGCAATTTATCGATGTGCACTGGACAATGACCTCAATTGAACGTGAGCGTAAGCTGGGTACGGTATATATTCCGCTGTTAAAGGGAATGATGGGAGACTCGTCTTTTTATCGTTCACAAAGACTCATTACCGCGGCTGAGCCAATTGAAAAATTCATTGAAACTAAAAGAGCTATCGGTAGGAAGTGGATTTGCTTGGCCAGATACGCGAATTTTGAAAGACAATGGTTTTGAAGTAACGGTTGGATCATCCGAGAACTTGATCAATATGTTAGAAAAGAAGCGGTTTGCTTTATTTCCGCGTGCGATTCATGAACCTTGGTCTGAAGTGAGCGGCAGAACGGAGTTAGTTGTAGAGGAAAATCTTGGATTATGCTATCCAGTTGCAATGTATTTTTTTACCAATCAACATAACTCAAGATTACGTGAACGCTTACAATACGGTTTAGAAAAAGCGATTGAAGATGGCAGCTTCGACACGTTGTTTGCGACTCATCCAATTACCGCAGATGTTTTATCGCTAGCGCATTTTGAGCAACGAAAAGTACTACCACTTCAAAACGAAGGTATAACGGCGAGAACACGACAAGTGTTCAATACACCATCTTTAGTTTGGCAGCCAGTATTTGATTGCGTGAAACGTTTTAACCCGCAACTTTAAAACCGAGGCCGTTGGTTTTGGCTTCATACATCACCTGATCCGCCTGACTCAATAGTACTTCTTCACTGATCCCATCTTCGGGGTAAAGAACACCACCAATACTCAGTTCCAATTGGATCTCAACGATTTTGCCATTGAGGTCTTCCACGCAATAAGTGTCAGCTAGTTGCTCATATTTAATGCGTGAAAGTTGTTCTAATTCATCAACGGAATTAATGTGCTTAGCAATAATGACAAACTCATCGCCTCCATAGCGAGCAATGTAGTCTGACGCTCGATTATTCATTTTTAATTTTGCGCCAATCAATTTTAATAGCTGGTCACCTGCTTGATGTCCATATAAGTCATTGACGGGTTTGAATTTGTCTAGATCTATGAATAATAAAGCAAAACGTAGCTGGTGGCGCTGTGCTTCTCGGATGGCTAATTGGATCTGTTCGTCAAAAGCACCGCGGTTGTAAAGCATCGTAAGGCGATCAAGTTTAACGAGTTGCTCCAAATTTTTATGAAGTTCAAATCGCTCTTTTGAGATAACAATCGTTCGACTTAACAGAGGTCCGCTTATATCACTTTTGGGTAAGTAATCCTGTGCGCCAAGTTGAATGGCTTTTTCACCAAAGTGTTCCTCGGCATTGCCAGTTAACACAATGATTGGGACATCATGTGCGAATTGTTTAACCGTCACTAGGGTATTTAACCCGAGACTTTCTGGCAAATTTAAATCAAGAAGCAGTGCATCAGGCCTCACGCTGCCCAGTGTTTGTTTGAGCGACTGTATAGTGCTAAACACTTTTACTCTAAATCGGCGCTTACTTTGAATATTGGCTAAGTACTCTTGCACCAAATAAGCATCGTCTTCATTGTCTTCAAGTAAATAAACCAACCAGCTGTTCATTACACTTCCTTATAAAAACGGTTGAACTTAAACCAATATCTACTCAACGTTTGCAATAGATCGATCATCTCAACGAGAGTCCCCGGTTTGCTGATAAACGATTTTGCACCGAGTTCGTAAGCCCGTTTTACATCATGTTGGTTGCTGGATGTCGTAAATCCGATGAAACACAGGGTATCTTTTTCAGGAAAGGCATTTAACTTTGCCATCGTCTCTAAACCATCCATAAGCGGCATATTTAGATCAATTAGGATAACTTTGTCTCGACAATCCTCTTGTTCAACTAGTTGCATTAATTCAGCGCCATTTCCAAGCACAGCAACATGTGGTTGCGGCTCAAGGTGTTCACAAGCGCTCATAAACAAGTACACGTCATCAGGATCGTCTTCAACTAAAATAATCTCGGCTTTAGTCATCATGAGTTGCTTCTCTCCTTTTTCGGCAATTCTATTTGGAATTGAGCACCAATTTTGTCTATCGGATCGCTACACATAATAGAGCCACCGTGGCGCTTAATAATTTGCTTGCAAATAGCGAGTCCCATACCGCTACCTGGATAGCGGCTTTGTGCATTCAAGCGGCGAAATGGTTCGAATACCTGTTGTCTAAACTCATCGGCAATACCAATACCGTTATCTTGATAGCTGATTTTCCAACTGTAGCTGCTTTCAGTAACACTGATTTTAATAATAGGTACTTCGTCCGGTTGCCGGAATTTAATGCTATTCGCTATCAAATTTTGAAATACCTGAATAAATAACGAATGGTCGAGTTTAAGTTCAATGTCTTCACCGGTATAAAACAATTTGGCTTTGCTTTCATGAAGTATATAACTGAGCTGATCTTGGGTGTCTTCTACAATCGCCTTTAATGTCGTTGGTCGACGAGTGAGTTCTGTGGAGTGAATGCGAGAGAGTTTGAGCAAGTCTTGGATCATTGTCCGCATTCGTGATGCAGAGTCGACTAATCGAGATAGTTCAAATTCAATTTTTTCGTCTTGCTCTGCGTGCGCCTTGAGTCGACTTCGAAGGCTATCTGAAAAGGCTGATATTTTTCTGAGTGGTTCCTGTAAGTCGTGAGAAGCGACAAAAGCAAACTGTTCGAGGTGTGCATTTGACTCCTGCAGTTGATTGAGCAATAAAGTTTGTTCAGTAATATCCACAAACGTACCCAACACAATCTCAGGGGTGGTTTCATTCTTGAACGTAACAACCGTATTCACGCAATAGCACCATACCCAGCTGCCATCTTTGTGTTTAAAGCGGTATTTAATCGGCAGCAATTGACCTTCACTCCCTTGTTTGACCGCTTGCCAATGTGCCGTCATGCTTTCAATATCATCAGGGTGATAGCAGTCATTTTGTGTCTCAACGTCTTGCAGCTCGTCTAAGTCATAGCCAAGCAAATCAATAAAGCGTTGATTGATCCTAACTGTTTTACGTTTACCCAGATGGAATAGGTAAAGACCACAGACCGCGGAATTAATCATTTTTTCCAAAAACTGTTGGTTCTGATTTAACGCCTCTTCTATTTCGATTCGGGTACTAATATCAATTGCCGAGCCAACAATTTTCGTAATACTGTTTTTTTCAAACAATGGGTAGAGTGTCGTTTGATACCATCGAGGCTCGTTGCCTAGAGGGATACATTCGATGTATTCGATAGGCTTAGCTTCTTGGACGCAACGTCGATAATTGCCATTGAGCTGTGCAGTGAGTTCGTCAGAAATGACTGTTTTGGCAAGTTCGGATAGACGTTTACCGATAATGTTGCTGACAGCTATCCCACTGCGACTTGATGCGGTTTCATTGAATTCAAGAAACGTGAAGTCATTTTCTTCAACTTGCAATAACCAAATTGCTTGGCTTGAACCATTATAAATCGCATTGAGAATGTCTGTTTTCTCTTTTACTTGCAGTTCTAACTGCTTGCTGCGTTGAATATTTCTTAATGAGCCAGACATTACAATCGCGTTGCCTTCATCATCAAACTGACTGTCACCAATGGCTGAAAACCAACTGTATTCGCCATCTTTATCGAGTCCAAGATATTGAATTTGGTATTTATCTTTTGAGGCTAGGTGCTGGTTAATCGCATTCATTACCTCCGTTCGATAATCGGGGTGAATATGCGAAAACCAATCTTCGAATTGTGGTTTCTCAATGTGTGCTTTTCCGATGAGTTTCATCAATGTATTCGAATAGACGACGCGGTTCTCTTGTACGTACCATTCCCAAATACCATCTTCCGTCGCATCGATAACTCTTTCCATTCGTTTATGGTAATCAATAAGTTGTGCTTCAATTTGACGTTGTTCAGACAAGTTCAGAAAAGAAATTAATATCATGTCTTGGTCGTGGAGTTTCTCTTGGACTACCGTCATGCTCATTGGGATTTTGGTGCCTTGTGCTGCGACCACATGACAAAGTGCCGTTTGGGTTAGCGACGTTGTCTTTTCTAATAGTTCACCCAAAGAACCGAAGCTGATATCTGGGTCATCAATGGAGATGAAGTCGCTTAGGTGCTTTCCTATGAGCGCCCGTTTGTGTGGGTAATTCAGCTCGCGCAATATTGCTGGGTTGCAATAAACGATTGTTAAACTGTCATCAATAAGTAAAGTACCCGCCGGATGTGCATTTAGCATGAACTGTGTTAATTGATGTTCAGCGACTTGGTTTTTAAGATTGGCACTTTCTTTGTTTGCGTGGACAAGCTCTGCTTGTACGCCTTCAAATTGGATGAGTGTCGGAAGTTTTATCGCTTCGGGGATTAATCTAAACAAATACACTGCGGTGATCAGCGATACCGCTGCTGTTGCAGCCTTGGAGAGGCCTTGTAGGCCGTACGTGCCGTTCCAAACAGTATAAATACCCATTAAATGGGTAATGCCGCACAGCAAAATAAACGCCGAAAACAGCAAAAAGAGCCAATGAAACCCAACATCTTTACGTTTGTTTGCAAAAATTAGGATAGCGATGGGAATGGAGAAATAGGCTGTGGCTATCACCAAATCAGACACGACGTTTGTCCACAAAATGTGTTCTTGCCACAAGTAACAGTGACCGTGCGGCATATAGGCATTGCTGAAGAATGATTTAACGGAATTGAGGCTCCATCTAACTTGTCCCTAATTAGCTGTTTTTTATGGTGCTTTTCTAGTTTAAAAGTAGCTCTTTGGCGTGGAATATCAACCAGTAGTACAACAAGAAATTGTAAATGTGCGAGAGGGGGTTTTTGGTAGCAACAAAGAAGTTGGTGAAGTCTGAGCAATGCGGTCAAATCGCCCAAGTATTATATTGACCAAAAACTACCCGAATGAATATTCCATAACTATACTTATCATGAATGGAGGTGGGTATGTTAAAAGTGAATGTTTACTTCGAGCAAATCGAAGACGCGTTGGAAGAGCGACAAAACCCCGATAGAAGAAAACGGCAGATCCCGATTTCCCCAGAGCAAGAACGACGACGGTCACAACGGCGAAAGAAAACGTCAACAATGAACATGAGGTCGCTATTTGCATGATATGGGCCTACGTTGGTAAGTTGAAAGGCCAGTGGTGCCGTTTTAATTGAGAATTTGAAGAAGTAAATAACAGGAAAACGAGGTCGTCCCCGTTTTCCTGTTTGGATCTGAGGCGTAAAAATTGTTTTTACCAGTTCATTGAGCGTGTCTATGCACGAGATTGGGCTTAACGTAATCAATAACGCAGACACGCATACAAGTGAGTTTGTGATTGGCAAAAGAGAAATGCTAAATCTGGGCATAGGCCGGTCAGCGTTGTTGAATTTGTTTCGTGTGTTGTAAAGTCGAGTCCTTCAAAAATTACTTTCCTATATCAAAAAGCGGTTCGACAGGGCGTTTGTTCAGGTTGCATTGGAGGTTGTGCTTAAAGCTTTATCCTGCGATGAGTTATATGCAATTAGTAAGTAAGAAGTATATTCCGCCTGCTGACAATTATTCTCTACACTGCTCGTATCTCTGATAAACTTATAACATGCTAATTTTTAACACATACTATGAACGTTTTTGACACCCAAATTCACGATGTGAAACTAATCCAACCACAGGTTTTTAGTGACGAACGAGGTTACTTTCTTGAAACATTTCAACAAGAACGTTACGAAGCGCTGTTAGGTTGCTCGCTGCAATTTTTACAAGACAATTACAGCCGCTCAAAAAAAGTGTGCTTAGAGGTTTGCATTTTCAAAAGACGCAGCCGCAAGGCAAGTTGATTCGCGTGAGCGAAGGCGAGATTTTTGATGTGGTGTTCGACCGGCGTGTGGAACTCCCCGTCATTTGGTCAGTGGATAGGGTGTATACTTTCTTCGTCAAATCACCATCAATTATGGGTGCCACCGGGGCTTGCGCATGGTTTTCTCGTGTTGAGTGAGTCCGCTGACGTCGAGTATAAATGCACGACTTTTTACAACCCAAGTGATGAAGGTGCAATACGTTGGGATGACCCTGAAATAGGCATTGAGTGGCCTTTGACGGGAGAACCTTTGGTATCCGAAAAAGACCAAAATGCACCGTTTTGGACGTCGATAAAATGACGTGGATGATTGTTGGGGCAGGAGGGCAACTTGCGTCCTGCTTAATCGATAGACTGCCTCGAACTGTTGCTGTGCACGCCTTTTCTCGGGAGCAGCTCGATATCACCAATGAAGAAAGACTTTTGCAGGTGGTTGAACAAATTAGGCCATCGGTGGTTATCAACTGTGCAGCATTCACACAGGTGGATTTAGCCGAAGAACATCAAGCACAAGCTTATGCCGCCAATGTGTTGGGCGTTGAGATTATTGCTCGTTGTGCCAATCTAGTCGGCGCATTGGTTGTGCATGTTTCAACGGATTATGTCTTTGCCGGAGATGCTCACACGCCTTATGAAGTCGATGCTTTTTGCGCCCCTAAAACGTTTTATGGGCAAACTAAGCTAGAGGGCGAGAGGTTGCTAATCGCGACGGCATTTGATTTTGTGATTGTGCGTACGGCATGGTTGTTTAGTGAATATGGGCAAAACTTTGTCAAAACCATGTTGAAGCTCGCCAACACCCATTCCTCTTTAAAAATCGTAGAGGATCAAATCGGCAATCCGACTTATGCTGGGGATTTGGCGAGGTTTATCATTTGGCTGGTGGAGTCAAAACAATATCGCAATCAAATCACTCATTTTGTCGGAGACAAGTCGCTCAGTTGGGCTGAGTTTGCGAAAGTGATTTTTAATCGAGCATTAACGCTTGGCGTACTTGATAAGGTCCCTGACGTTATTCCAATAACATCGGGCGATTATCCAATTAAAACACCAAGGCCAGCTTACAGCGTATTAGCAACTACGCCTTCACCAGTGCCGAATGACTGGCAAGCATCCTTAGTGCAGGTTTTAGGCTGTGTGGAACGACAGGTGAAAGTATTCTCTTCGCATGATTGAGTGGATTTGATTTTATCTTCAATCTGAGAAGCGAGGCATAACGCCTCGCAGCAGGAGTCAATATCAGCTTTGCGTTAACCGTAAAAACTTTTCGGCTAATTCATCGAGTGTTTCACGCCGTTCTGGATCGGGCTTTACGCAATCGATAGGGCAGACACTGACACACGTTGGTTTGTCGTAATGGCCAACACATTCCGTACACTTATCTGGGTCGATTTCATAAATCTTTGCCCCCATATAAATGGCTTCGTTCGGGCATTCCGGCTCACACATGTCACAGTTGATGCATTTTGAGTTGATGAGCAATGCCATTTATTAGCCCTTCTTAAACGGGTTACGAGTGTCCTCATGATCGTTTAAGTTACGCATCAAAATAGCGTGTGACAAGTCAATATCTTCAGGCAATGGTATTTTCACAATGTGGCCAGAGCCTTTTGCATCGTCAATTTTTTCGCCTTTACGGTTTTCCATGTGCTCAAGGTTAAAATGAATGTTGCCTTGCGGAGTCATCAATTCAAGTCGGTGACCAGTACAGAACTTATTTTTGACGTCAATTTCGACTAATCCATTACTTGTACGACCCAGCACTTCACCAACAAATTGCTGCTGGTCCGAGACAGAGTGGCCATAGTCGTAGTTTTGATATTCTTGGTGTACGTGACGTTTTAAAAAGCCTTCAGTGTAACCACGGTGAGCAAGGTTCTCTAGCGTACTCATTAAGCTGGCATCAAATGGGCGACCTGCAACGGCATCGTCAATCGCGCGGCGGTAGACTTGAGCTGTGCGTGCTACGTAATAGAATGATTTAGTACGGCCTTCAATTTTTAGGCTGTGTACACCCATTTTAGTTAGTTGATCAACGTATTGAACTGCACGTAAATCTTTGGAGTTCATGATATACGTACCATGCTCGTCTTCGAATGCAGGCATATATTCGCCCGGACGACCTTGTTCTTCTAGTAAGAAAATTTCGTCAGTTGGTTTACCTTCGCCAAGCGTTGGGATGATTTGTTTTGGGTCAAATTTATGGACAACATCACCCGTGGCTGTTTCAACGGCCGGCTTTGCATCGTAGCTCCAACGACATGCATTTGTACATGTGCCTTGGTTTGGATCGCGCTTATTGATGTAACCAGACAGCAAGCAACGCCCTGAATACGCCATGCAAAGTGCGCCATGAACAAACACTTCGAGTTCGGTCTGTGGACATAGTTCGCGAATTTCTGCGATTTCTTCAAGTGACAATTCGCGTGACAAAATAACACGCTCAATTCCTTGTTTAGCCCAGAAGTTCACCGTGGCAAAGTTAACCGCGTTTGCTTGCACTGAAAGGTGAATTGGCATCTCTGGCCATTTTTCACGTACCAACATAATCAAACCAGGATCCGACATGATTAGCGCATCAGGTTTCATTTCAATGACAGGTTCAATATCGCGCATGTACGTCTTTACTTTCGCGTTATGTGGCGCAATGTTTGAGACTACGTATAATTTTTTGTTTTGCGCATGCGCCTCGTTAATACCTAATGCGAGGTTATCAAGATCAAATTCGTTGTTACGAACACGTAGACTATAACGCGGTTGGCCCGCATAAACGGCATCGGCTCCGTAGGCGAACGCGTAGCGCATGTTCTTTAAACTACCTGCCGGTGATAATAATTCTGGTGTAAACATGAGAACCTCATACATTGAACTGAGTACAAGTCAGCTGCTGGGGTAAGTAATAAGTAATAAGTAATAGGCATTAATTTAATCTATGCCACATTCTGAAAGCGGCGTATTATACAGAAATGCGAAAATAATTACATTACTTTTAGTGTGGTTATTATTTTCAATCGGTCGCAATGAGTTCACCACTTAAGGAATCGCTCCGTCTTCGTATTTCTGTAAAACAATCCACGTAAATTGGTTTTGTTGCGCAAAAAATGTGCGCAAAAGTTAAAACGAGCCTAGGTTTTTCACACTAAAGCGCGTATAATCCGCGGCCGTTAACATTCACTAAGCTAATTTTGGAGCAAAAGATGGCTTTAGAGCGTACTTTTTCTATCGTTAAGCCTGATGCGGTTGCTAAGAACCACATCGGTGCTATTTACAGCCGTTTCGAAGCAGCAGGTCTTAAGATCGTAGCTTCTAAAATGGTTCACCTTTCACAAGAGAAAGCAGAAGGTTTCTACGCAGAACACAAAGAGCGTCCTTTCTTTGGCGCACTAGTGTCTTTCATGACTTCTGGTCCAGTAATGGTTCAAGTTCTTGAAGGTGAAGATGCAGTTCGTAAGAACCGTGAAATCATGGGCGCAACGAACCCAGCTCAAGCAGCTGCTGGTACTTTACGTCACGACTTCGCTGACAGCATCGACGAAAACGCAGTACACGGTTCAGACGCTCCAGAGTCTGCAGCACGTGAAATCGCGTACTTCTTCGCTGACGAAGAAATCTGTCCACGTACTCGTTAATCTCGAGTCTGGCCAAGAAAAAGGGGCTTTCGAGTCCTTTTTTCGTCCCTAAGCTCACTCGCAAAATTGCTTTCCCACCGTTTGATTAAAGCCATTTTGCAAGTTAGCTAAACTGGTTTTGTTTGGTTGATTTTTGTACAATTATCATCTGAAGTGTATTTGTCATGCCAATGCAATCATAGCGCAGACACAAACACGTTGTTGTTACCGTCACAGAGGTTGTTCCATGGACACTAATGTTAAGAAAATTAATCTACTTGATCTCAACCGCGAGGGAATGCGTGAATTATTTTCGTCATTTGGCGAAAAGCCGTTCCGTGCGGATCAGGTGATGAAGTGGATTTATCACTTTGGTGTCGACAACTTTGACGATATGAGCAACCTTAACAAAAAGCTACGTGCGACATTGATTGAAAAATGCGAAATCAAGGCACCGGAAATCGCGGTTAAGCAAGTTGCATCAGATGGTACGATTAAATACGCACTACGCCTTGAAGGTGGTCAAGAAGTTGAGAGTGTTTGGATCCCAGAAAAAGACCGCGCAACGCTGTGTGTGTCTTCGCAGGTTGGGTGTGCGCTTGAATGTACGTTCTGCTCAACAGCGCAACAGGGTTTTAACCGTAACCTAAAAGTGTCTGAAATCATTGGCCAAGTATGGCGCGTTGCGACCGACATCGGTTTGTATAACGACAGCACACGTCGTCCTATTACGAACGTGGTAATGATGGGCATGGGTGAGCCGCTTCTGAATCTCAACAACGTTGTTCCAGCGATGGAACTGATGATGGACGATTGGGCATTTGGCCTATCAAAACGTCGTGTAACGCTGAGTACGTCAGGTGTTGTTCCTGCACTAGATTTACTTAAAGAGAAAATTGACGTTGCGCTTGCAATTTCATTGCACGCGCCAAACAACCCGCTTCGTGATGAAATTGTGCCAATCAACAAAAAGTACCCAATTGAAGAATTCTTGGCTGCATGTCGCCGTTATATCGATGGCTCTAAAGCGAACAAAGATGTGACTATTGAATACGTAATGTTGCAAGGCATTAACGACTCAACCGATCACGCTCATGAATTGGTTCAAGTATTGAAAGGCACACCGTCGAAAATCAACTTGATCCCGTTTAATCCGTTCCCAGGAAGTGATTATCAGCGTTCAAGTAACAGTCGTATTGACCGCTTTTCGAAGGTCTTACAAGAAGCTGGTCTTACCTGTATCGTTCGCCGTACACGTGGCGATGACATTGATGCTGCCTGCGGTCAGTTGGTCGGAGATGTTAAAGACCGTACGAAGCGCTTATTGAAGAAAAAGCAGCTTGATGACAACGCGATTGATGTCTCAATCAACGCGGGCTAAATCAAAAATGGGGGTAGGTCGTCAGGCTTTACCCCCTTTGTTTTAACGAATTTTGAAAAATCCCATTCAATTTTCGAAAAATAGATGAATCACAAAGGCTTTTCGGTAATATAAAGGCAATAACGGATTGAGATGCAAAACGTAATGCGAAAAGTACTTGTCTTACCCTTCACGATGTTTGCACTAAGCGGATGCGTAACGCAAACCACTTACGTTGGTAGCGAACAACCTGTCGTTGAAAATAAAATTGATAACATCGAAGCGGCGAAAACGCGTGTTTCTTTAGCGTTACAATACCTTACTACCGGCAACACCACACAAGCGAAGTTTAATTTAGAGCGAGCTTTAAATCTTGCACCGTCGTTACCTGAAGTGCATTACTCCCTTGCTTATTACTATCAAAACGTCGGTGAAAATGCGATGGCCAAAAACGCCTATATCAAGGCGCTTGAAATTGAGCCGAACGACCCGAATACCTTAAATAACTATGGTGCATTTTTGTGTGGTATCGGTGAATACGGTGCAGCAAATGAACAGTTTTTAAAAGCGATAGCCATTCCAAGCTATTTGCGTGTTGCGCAAAGTTATGAAAATTTGGCCTTGTGTTCGATTAAAGACAATAAATTTGATGCGGCTGAACAACACCTTCGCAGTGCCATAAATCACAATGGTCAGCGCCAATCTTCACTGTTGTTGCTGGCTTCGCTTCTGTATGCAAAAAGTGATTTGCACCAAGCGCAGCAAGTTTTAAAACTGTTTGAGGACAAGGGCTTCATCTCTGCGGAAAGTTTGTTTATTCACTACTTGGTTGATACGCGTATGGGACGTATCGAACAAGCTCAAACACAAAGCAAAACATTATTGCAAACCTATCCAACCTCTCAACAAGCCGGATGGGTAAGAGACAACACGATTGCTCAAAGTGATGTAGAGCAACTTCGAGAGCAATACCGCCAAGCACAATTGGACGCGTTAACGCATGATGGTAATGAGCGTTTTGTAAAACAGCCAACGATAAAAATAACGCGAAAAATTGCCTCAAGTCAGGCCGAAAACAAGGGGCAATTCAGAGTTGATTCAGCGCCCAAACAGAAAATAAGTAAACCTGAAAGTACAGCGAGCAGCGTGTCCATTAGAACGGCTCAAAAACCTCGTACAGAAGCGCGTACTGAAACAGAAGCGCACCCAGTGCAGTTTTATGAACCGGATCCAAATGACATCGTGTTTAGTGAGGAAGGTTCGCAACCACAGGTTAGTTTTGTCGAGTCTTCGTCAGTTTCTAGTACGAGCGAAAATACGTTGTTGAACCCTGATATTCAGTTACCTAAAGTGCCATTTCATGAACTGCAAATTGGTGAAAATCTGTTTAGTGTTTCGGTTAAATACAACATTAAACTTGCTATGTTATTACAATGGAATGACCTTAAAGAATCGGCTCGTTTGTCGATTGGCAGCAAAGTCTATTTAAACAACCCTCGTGTTACTGCACCGATCGAAGCCGGTGACTCGTTACTGGATGTGGCGAATCGCTATCAGGTTATGGTCGATGAATTGATGCGTTGGAATAAATTAACACCGGACGTGACCCTAAAGAGGGGTACTCCTTATTAGTCGTGGATCCAAGTACCTACAAGCTATGAGCGAAGAAGAAAATACACAACCGCAAAACACTCTCGGACAAACCCTAGCGCAGGCGCGTGCAAGCCGAAATATAAGCGTCGACTTTATTGCGACTCAGCTTAAAATTACGCCACAACAAATCGAACGCATTGAAGCGGATGATTACCTGACACTCGGACCGGAAACCTTTGTCCGTGGCTATATCAAGGCATATTGCCGGATTGTGGAGCTAAACCAAGACGAAGTCTTTGCGCTTTATGTGGGCCATCCAGTACCTGAAAAGTCTCGTCGAATGAAAAGCTTTTCGCGCCGTACAGAAAAAGAGGCAAACGACAGTCGTCTAATGTGGGTAAGCTACGCCATTTTGGCCTTGGTGATAGGATCGTCTATTTTTTGGTGGTGGCAGACAACCTCGTCATCGGAAATAACGCCGCCAAATAACACTGCACAAACCATTGAATTGACGCAAGCCGAGAGCAATGACAGTGCACCTGAACTTGAAAAACTCGCAGATAAACTTGAAAACGTCGAGGTTGAAACGGCAGAAAGTGCGCCGATTGTGGAACCACCAGTATCCGATTTAAGCGCAGATAAAGCGGAAAACAACTCGAAAGCGAGTGATGGTTTGAGTACAATTGTGATGAATTTCCGTGAAGAAAGCTGGGTTGAAATTTTTGATGCTACGTCTGAGCGCATAGCGTTTGGTGTCAAAAAGGCGGGTTATCGAATGACGGTTGCGGGTAAAGCACCATTTTCAGTGGTGCTAGTCAAACATCACGCGGTGGATGTGACGCTCGATGGTCAGCCAGTTGATTTGTCGCACTTGCAAAAGAATCGCTTAGCTAAATTTAAATTACCGTTAACTGAGTAATCGTGATGTTTTCAGAATCTCCTATCATACGTAGAAAGTCGACACGCATTTATGTGGGCAATGTACCCATTGGTGATGGTGCACCAATCGCTGTTCAGTCGATGACGAATACCAACACGATGGATGTTGATGCAACCGTCGCGCAAATCCGTGCAATTCAGATGGCTGGCGCTGATTTAGTTCGTGTGTCCGTGCCGACAATGGACGCAGCTGAAGCGTTTCGTAGCATTAAAGAACAAGTCGATATTCCGGTCGTTGCGGATATTCACTTTGATTACCGTATCGCGCTAAAAGTAGCAGATTATGGCGCGGATTGTTTACGCATCAATCCTGGTAACATCGGTAGTGAAGATCGAATTCGTGCGGTGATTGATGCGGCAAAAACGCACAGTATTCCGATTCGAATTGGTGTCAATGGCGGCTCTCTCGAGCGAGATCTACAAGAAAAATATGGCGAGCCGACACCTGAGGCGTTACTCGAGTCTGCAATGCGTCATGTCGACATCTTACGTCGCTATGATTTTGACCAGTTTAAAGTTTCTGTGAAAGCATCAGATGTGTTTCTTGCCGTAGGTGCGTACCGTTTGCTTGCTAAAGAAATCGAGCAGCCACTTCACCTAGGGATTACGGAAGCCGGTGGATTTCGTGCTGGTTCTGTAAAATCCGCAGTTGGTCTCGGTATGTTGCTGGCTGAAGGAATAGGGGATACGCTCCGAATTTCATTAGCTGCCGATCCTGTTCAAGAAGTGAAAGTGGGTTATGACATCTTAAAGTCTCTGCGCATTCGCTCTCGAGGCATTAACTTCATCGCTTGCCCTAGTTGTTCAAGACAAGAGTTTGATGTGGTTAATACCATGAATCAACTTGAAGAACGATTAGAAGACATTATTGATCCTATTACGGTTTCGGTCATTGGTTGCGTGGTGAACGGTCCCGGTGAAGCTTTAGTGAGCGATATAGGGCTTGCGGGAGCAAATCGTAAGTCGGGTTTATACATCAATGGTGAACGTCAAAAAACACGCATTGACAATGATGATGTCGTTGATCAACTTGAAGCGCAGATCCGCGGATATTTACAAAGCAAAATCGATGTAAAGGTGGTAGAATAACCACCTTTTTCGTTTAAAGATCGTTTACGTTTTAGCCGAGCTAGTTATAATAGCGAGCTATTTATTTTCTATATTCTGGGACAGCTCCCTCTCCTGTGGCTTTGAAGCGCACAGTGCATTGATTAAAGGTTAGGATTTTTTCGTGGCAAAACAAATTCAGGCAATTCGTGGCATGAACGATTGTCTGCCAGGCGATACGCAAATTTGGCAGAAAGTTGAAGGCATCTTACGTGAGACCGTTGCGTCTTACGGATATCAAGAAATTCGTTTCCCAATCGTAGAGTCAACGGACTTATTTAAGCGTTCAATTGGTGAAGTGACCGACATTGTTGAGAAAGAAATGTACACGTTTGCCGATCGCAATGGTGACAGTCTGACGCTTCGCCCTGAAGGTACAGCTGTCTGTGTACGTGCGGGCAATGAAAATGGCTTGCTATACAACCAAGAACAACGTCTTTGGTACATGGGACCGATGTTTCGCCATGAACGCCCACAAAAAGGTCGCTACCGTCAGTTCCATCAGTTTGGATTGGAAGCGTTTGGCGTAGCAACAGCGGATATTGATGCAGAAGTTATTTTGCTTACAGCACGTTTGTGGAAAGCTTTTGGGATTAGTGATTACGTTCGCCTTGAATTAAATTCATTGGGTTCAAACGAAGCTCGTGCGAATTACCGTGATGCATTGGTCGCTTTCCTTGAACAGCACATTGATGTATTGGATGAAGATGCAAAGCGTCGTATGTATTCAAATCCATTGCGCGTTCTAGACACTAAAAATGCGGACATTCAAGCGGTGTTAGTGGATGCGCCAAAGCTGTCTGAGCATCTCGATGAAGAATCTCGCGAACATTTTGCAAATTTATGTGAACGTTTAGACGCAGCAGGCATCCAATACCAGGTTAACGAAAAGCTAGTTCGTGGTTTGGACTACTATAATCGCACTGTTTTTGAATGGGTTACCGATAGTTTAGGAGCCTCAAGGTACGGTGTGTGCGGGTGGTCGTTACGATGGTCTCGTTGAGCAACTGGGCGGTAAAGCCACGCCAGCGGTTGGTTTTGCGATGGGGATGGAGCGTTTAGTTCTACTTCTTCAAGCATTAGACTGTGTTGGTGAACTTCGACGTGATGTTGATGTTTTTGTCGCAGCAATGGGTGATAAAGCTAGTATTGCCGCGCCAGTGATAGCAGAAGAACTGCGTACGTCAGTGGCTGGTCTTCGCGTAATGGTTCACGCGGGCGGTGGCAACTTTAAGAAACAATTTAAGCGTGCAGATAAAAGCGGTGCACTCGTCGCTCTGATTTTTGGGGAAGATGAGTTGGCACAAGGTGTGGTTACAGTTAAGTATCTGCGCGAAGAAAAAGAACAAGTTACGCTTTCTATAAACGAAGTTAAAACACTTCTAGCGGACTTGATTGCATAAGAGGTAAGCATGGAAATTTATTCAACAGAAGAACAACAAGCCGAAGCAATAAAACGATTTTTCCGTGAAAATGGTGTTTCACTTGCACTGGGTATTGTCTTAGGTCTTGGCGGCCTTTATGGCTGGAAAGCCTATAATGCGCATCAAATCGATGTGGCAGACAAAGCATCAAATGCGTTCAACACGTTTGTTGAATCTGAAGACGCTTTGGCAAAGAGCGATGCGTTCATTGCGGATAACTCAGGCTCAAATTACGCGGTATTAGCTGCATTTGTCGCGGCGAAAGAAGCCGTTGAACAAAAACAACTGGACAAAGCCGCTGAGAAATTAACGTGGGCAGCTGAAAATGTGAAAAATGAAGAGCTCAAAGCAACAGCATTACTTCGCTTAGCTCGAGTTCAAGCGGCCCTTGGTCAAGCAGATGTTGCTTTTGCAACGCTTGAGCAAAAAATGCCAGAAGGTTTCGCGGCTCAAGTAGCAGAAATCAAAGGTGATATTAAACTGTCTTTGGGTGATGAAGCCGCGGCGCGCGCAGCATACCAACAAGCGGTTGATAAAGGTGGTTTGGACAATAACCCAACCCTACAAACGAAGTTAGACAATCTCGCTCAAGCTGCAAACTAAGGAGTGAGAATGAAGAAGTTCAGTCTAGCTGTACTTGCGCTCTGTGGCTCTGCTTTATTGGCGGGTTGTACATCGAAAGATGAAGAAGAATTGGTGTTACCTGAAATTAATAACCAGTTTAAAACGCAAGTCGTTTGGCAAGAAAGTGTCGGCAATGGCGTAGAGCATTATTTCTCGCGTTTAACGCCTGCCGTTTATAAAGACACCGTTTATGCTGCCTCTCGCGATGGTATTGTTTCCGCATTCGCATTAGCGGATGGTAAGCGTTTATGGCGCACTGATGTGCGTGAAAACAGTTCAATTTGGCCATGGCAAGGCGGTGAAGGTGCAAAATTGTCAGGTGGCATTTTGCAGGCGTTTGGAAAGCTTTACATCGGCTCTGAACACGGTTCGGTTATCGCGCTTGATAGAGAAACGGGTGAAGTGTTATGGCGTAAATCGGTGCCGGGCGAAGCGCTGTCTACACCAGCCGCAGGCGAAGGTCTTATCTATGTCAATCTAGGTTCAGGTAAGTTACTTGCTTTACACCCAGATACGGGTGAAGAACGTTGGACGTATGAACAAGAGATGCCAGCATTAACCTTGCGCGGCCTCAGCTCACCAAACGTTGCGGCGGGCGGTGTGTTGGTTGGTGAGGAAACGGGACGTCTATCTGTATTGATTGCAAATTCAGGTTTCGCAGCATGGAGCGCGGATGTTGCAGTGGCAAAAGGCGCTTCAGAATTTGAACGTCTTGTTGATGTTGACACAAAACCACTGGTTAGTGGCGCATATGTTTACTCAATAGCCTATAATGGCAACTTAGCGGCACTGGACTTACGTACCGGCAACGTGGTTTGGAAACGTGAGTACAGCAGCTACCGTGAAATGACCATCGAAGGTCAAACGATTTACCTTGTTGATAGTGACGGTGTGGTTTATGCACTCGACAAAGATTCTGGTATTGAACGTTGGAGTCAATCAGCGCTGCGCGGTTGGTATTTAACTGGACCAGGTGTTTTGGGTGACTATTTAGCATTGGGTGACCAAGAAGGTAATCTACATTGGTTGAATCGAACAACGGGTGAACTCGTTGCTCGAGCAGAATTTGATGGTTCAGGCTTCTATGTTGAACCGATTCAAGCGGACGATAAATTAATCGTTATCACCCGCGATGGCGAGATTAGCGCAATCGCCAAGCCTTAATCCGGAATAATCCGAATGGTTTTTTGAGGCTTCGCATTGCGAAGCCTTTTGTTGTTTATTGAAGGGGTTGTATATGCTTCCTGTGATCGCTCTGGTAGGGCGACCTAATGTTGGTAAGTCTACACTGTTTAACCGATTAACTCGTACTCGCGACGCGTTAGTTGCCGATTTTCCTGGTTTAACTCGTGACCGTAAATATGGTCATGCGAGTTACGAAGGATATGAGTTTATCGTTGTTGATACTGGCGGTATCGATGGTTCTGAAGAAGGCATCGAGACGGAAATGGCTCAACAATCGCTGTTAGCGATTGAAGAGGCTGATATCGTTTTGTTCTTGGTCGACGCGAGAGCGGGTCTTACGAGCGCGGATATTGGTATTGCCCAGCACCTTCGTAAACAGCAAAAGAAAAGCTTTGTTGTCGCTAACAAGACGGACGGAATCGATGCTGATTCTGCTGCGGCTGAGTTCTACCAACTGGCTTTAGGCGATGTGCATCACATTGCTGCTGCACATGGCCGAGGTGTGACTCAGCTACTTGAGCATACACTGCGCCCTGTGCTTGGTGATTTGAACGAAGAAATTGCGGAAGAAGAAGCCGAGCACGACAACGAATTTGAAGCGTACGACGAAGAACACGTTGAAGGCGAAGAAGAAGAGGAAGCGGAAGATAAGCCAATTAAACTGGCCATTATCGGTCGCCCTAACGTAGGTAAGTCTACGCTTACAAACCGTATTCTTGGCGAAGAGCGTGTTATTGTTTACGATATGCCGGGCACCACGCGTGACTCTATTTACATTCCAATGACACGTAACGATCGTGAGTACATTTTGATTGATACGGCAGGTGTTCGTAAACGTAAGAAAGTCTCAGACGTAGTTGAGAAGTTCTCGGTAATCAAAACGTTGCAAGCGATTGAAGACGCAAACGTTATTTTGTTGGTTATTGATGCACGTGAAGGGATCTCAGATCAAGACTTAAGTTTACTTGGTTTTGCTCTGAATTCAGGTCGTTCATTGGTTATTGCCGTTAATAAGTGGGACGGGCTTGATGAATACGTTAAAGAGCGTATTAAATCTGAGCTTGACCGTCGTTTAGGCTTTATTGACTTTGCACGTATTCACTTTATTTCAGCGTTACATGGTACGGGTGTCGGCCATTTATTTGAGTCGGTAGAAGAGGCTTACGATTCTGCAACGCGTCGTGTGTCGACTGCAATGTTACGTCGTATTATGGATATGGCTCAGGCGGACCATCAGCCGCCAATGATCCGCGGCCGTCGTGTTAAATTAAAATACGCGCATGCGGGTGGATATAACCCACCTCGGATTGTTATCCACGGTAACCAAGTGGATGACTTACCTGATAGCTATAAGCGTTACTTGATGAACTACTATCGTAAAGCGCTTAATATCATGGGGACGCCAATTAAAATCGAATTCCGTGAAGGGGATAACCCGTACGCAAATCGCAGCAACAAAATGACGCTTTCACAAAAGCGTAAGTTGCGCCGCTTTATGTCGGAAAATCGTAACAAGTAGTTAGTTGCGCACGCAAACTTAAAACCCCTCGAAGCACAAGCTTCGAGGGGTTTTTGCTTTTAGAGCGGAATTTTTATTTGGCATATTTTAGTGATAATGAAAGCCATCCTTTATTTTGGGACCGCTCAAGCATACTTTTTTGATTTGAAATGGCCGCGATTGGACACACCGAGTAGCGCACAATTTGACTTACTTCTATTCCATACTTCAATATAAAAAGAATATATATGAAAAAGAGAGAGTCTATGTCGCAAGTCATCAAAATGGTGATTTATGTGGAGGATGTCCCTGAGGTCTTAGATTTTTATTATCAGGCGTTTGGACTGACTACAGCGCATTTAAGTGAAATGGGCGATTATGGCGAATTAGATACCGGTGAGATTGTCGTCGGCTTTGCGACGCATCCATTGGCTCAATCGCAATTTAAGCAGAATTACATTCGGAGCCACCCAAAACAACCAGCATTAGGGTATGAATTAGTCATTTCCTGTACGAATGTGTTTGAAGCGTATGATAAAGCAGTGGAAGCGGGAGCTGAGCCTTATTGTCCCCCGAGTATTCGAGGAAGTGATTGTAAGGGATACGTGCGCGCAATCGAAGGGACGCTTATCGCGCTGGTGAGTATAACCGAGCAGTAGTAAGGCAAAGCAACGCTTCGCCTTACTATGACATAGAGACTTAGTCTTCTAGCGCGCGTGCAAGGCCAGTAGGTTCGATTTCAACACACACGTTATCATCGTTCCAGTTCAAGCCAAGTAATGCACTGTCTGCATTCAACTCTTCAATCCACTCGTCAAGCAGTTCGTCCAATGGAATAGCCACAGGTTCGAATTCTGCCCACTCTTCATTGCACTGTGCTTTTGCTTTTTCTTCACTATCCCAAAGTAACAACACATCTGTGTCATCAAATTGGTTTGAGTCACACACGACAAGTCCTTCATCGTCCGCACCTAAAGCCCATACTTGACTTTGTTGGCGAACTGCAGTTACGAAGTTTACGAGTTCTGAATCGAGTTCTAATTCATTCATTTTGTTTCTCTTTAATGGTTACGTGGATCGCTTTGTGCTACATCATCTTGCGTTGAAAACACCGAATAAAAATGTTGCAAATTCGGGTGTTCATCAAGTGTCCACAATGCGCGAAATGCAATCCAATCCAACAAGCAGTATAAACTGATTGCCAAATAACTGCAGTTAATAAATGAGGATTTCTCACACTCCTCATCCAGTAAAGTTAATAGTGATGACACTCGTTCACGCTGCAAATTAAAAAACAGTTTGTCGTCTTTCGTATCAAAACCTGAGCGGTCACAGAGCAGCAATTCAACACAGGAATCGTTACATGCATTAATGTAGGTCAACACATTCTCTTGTTGCCACGTTAACGCGGAGAGTTGAAACTTTTGTGACACGTAGCGAAAAATGACATTGGAATCACAGATTACCGTCGCGCCGTCGACGAGAAATGGAATTTTTTTCGCCGGGTTATGTTCATTTAAAATTGCACGGCCTTCAGTAGAGAAAATATCAATGTGTTGATAAGTAAAAGGCAAATGTTCTCGCGCTAACCAAAGTCTCAATCTGCGGGCGAACGGTGACGTGTTTGAGCCGTAAAGTATCATGATGCAGTCCTTGTATAGTTGTCGCTGGTGTTTGATGAGTGAATAGACAATATCTAATCTTAAGCACTTTTATACCGTGATTAGAACCGCTTGCCAATGCTCCAATGATAGCAATTTAAAAGGTCTGCAATGAGCGTGCAGGTATAAGAGCCATGCAATTATCTGCTTAAGATAGTTAAACAAAAAACGCAGCCATCGCCGCGTTATGTTTTACTGCTTGTACACATTACTCTGTGCGATTGGTCACCTCTAACAGATGATAACCAAATTGTGTTTGAACAGGGCCTTGCACTTCATTAATCGGTGCGGAAAAAACCACTCGGTCAAACTCAGGCACCATCATACCCGGTCCAAATTCACCAAGCGCTCCGCCATCTTGGCCAGATGGGCAATTTGAATAGGTTTTAGCTAATTCGGCGAAATCTTCTCCGGCTATTATCCTTTCTTTGAGGTCTTGGCACTGTGCTTCACTGTCCACCAAAATATGGCGGGCATTCGCAAGTTTCATAGGCTTATCCTTATTATTCTAGAAATCATACTTTAGTCTAGGAGATATTTTTAAATTTGCACCGTTATTTCAAAAGCTTTTCGATGGCGCTGCGAAGTTCCTCTGAATCGGGCTTCGTGCGGCTATTGAAGCGCTGAATTTCTTTGCGATCTTTTGAAACAAGATATTTGTAGAAATTCCAATTTGGTGAGCTTGTCTGTTCATTTAGATATTTAAACACCGCATTAGCATTACTTCCTCTGACTTCAGATGTGGCCATCATTGGAAAGGTAACGCCATAATTCATAAAGCACACTTTAGCGGTATCTGCCTCGTCGTTTTCTTCTTGTAAAAAGTCATCGGATGGAAAGCCTATCACGACCAGACCTTGATCTTTATATTCCTTATATAAGGCTTCAAGCCCTTTGAATTGGCTGGTAAACCCACAGTTACTTGCCGTGTTTACAATGAGAAGCGGTTTGTCTTTGAACTCACACAGGTTTATGGATTCTTTGGAATGGAGTTTCCTAAAGGTCGTATTCGTAAAATCGTCGCAGGTTTCAGACGCTGACGTAGCAAACGATAAACTGCTTATACACAAACCAATACACAATGATGCAATTCGTAGCATTCTTATTTCCTTCCTAATAGAGCTGCTCTACTATACGAAACGATACCACTTTTTGATCAAGAACCCGAATAATGACGCAAAATTTGCTTTTCACTGGTGACTATACAATACGTTTGGCTCAACGCGATGATCTCCCTGCTATTGTTGCAATCTACAACGAAACTATAGAAGGACGAATGGTTACAGCGGATACCTCGCCTGTGACGGTAGAGGAACGTGAAACGTGGTTTGCAAGCCACAATGAAAAAAGACCTATTTTCACTGTCCAAAAAGGCGAACACACTGTTGCGTGGCTGAGTTTTAAGTCATTTTATGGTCGCCCAGCCTACGATGGCACTGTTGAAGTCAGTATTTACATCACTAAAGCCGCTCACGGTCAGGGATTAGGTAAAGCATTATTGTTGTTTGCGGAGCAACATGCTCCGACTATTGGCATACACACCTTGCTTGGCTTTATATTCAGTCATAATTTACCGAGTATGAAGTTATTTGAACGCTTAGGTTATGCCCTCTGGGGACAGTTGCCAAATGTCGCTATGATGGATGGTAAAGAATTCAGCTTGAGTATTTTAGGTAAACGCCTTGTCGAGTCCGTTTAAGTATAGGATCGTTGCCTGCAGCTTTGTTTCAATAGCTGCTCATATTGCATTTGATGAAAAAGAACTGGGAAATCTGCTTGGGTCAGCGTTGTAGACTCTGGCGTAACTATCAAGCAAGGCTTTAGAGTTTACGTTATATGTCACTGATTAGTGAACCACGATGATTTACTCTCTATTTTTCAATACGTCCAAATAAATTCGTCTACACTGATTACTGAAGGATTAGTTTCGGTGGCGATATGTCAGATCAAGTTCTCATCATAGATAACAACAGTGTTCTAGCCATGCGCATAAAAGTGCTTTGTGAGGCTCTTGGGGTGTGAGGTTGAACATAACCATTTTTTAATGTTGTCCGAAAATGTCGATTTTTCGCTCTACAATGTCATCGTCATTGCGCACGGATTACCTCGTGACTATATCCCCATTCTTCAACCACTGAATCGACATCAGAAGATCATCTTATTAGCGCCAAAACCGGATAATGCGGAACATCTCAAAGCATTCAGCGAACTAAACAAAGTTTTGCCGAACGCCATTGTGATCTACCCATTTTTTGCAAACAAAGATATTTCTAACTTACTTGAACGTGTGCTGGAAGTCGGTGGGAACAGCCGCTTAGTTCTGCCAACGGTATTGGTTGTTGACCATGATGAAAATCGGTTAAACCAAATTTGTACTAATTTGCGTAGTGCGCAGATTAAGGTGTTCTGTGCGACAGGGAAAGAAAACGTTTTAGATATTATTGCTGAAAATGGCATCGACTTGTTAATTAGTGACTTCAATTTTGCTGACGTATCAGGACTCGACCTTTTTACGTTGGTTAAATCTAGGCAACCTAATTGTCGTTGTTTGTTGATGACATCGCGTGCTTCGCAAGTTGATATGTTGGTGGCAATTCGCCAAGGTGTCGACGATGTTTTGGTGAAGCCTATAAACGAAAACATGTTGCTGCAGGCATTACATCGAGTTTGGCAAATTGAGTTATTACGACGTCATAACCAAGAATTGGTTGAGCGTATGCAAGCTACAGTTGATGCCTTAATTGAACGTGACAGCCTATTGCGTGTTATCTACAAACACACGCCAGACCCAATCATGTTGTTTAATCGAAATGGTCTTATTATTGAAGCGAATGATGCGTTCACTCAACTTGTCGATAAAACCTCCGAAGAATTGGCCGGGTTTTCGTTTTTTGATTTGTTACAAAATGGGTGTGTCGACAAACTAAAGCAGACTATTCAATCTGATGCGCACAAACGTCAATTTAGCTCAGACGTGAATTTTCCAACCAGTGAGGGGGAAATTCCGATGATGGGGTCGTTCAACGAAATCGACCATCATGGTGAAATGGCATTTGCTGTTATCTTCAAAAACATTGCGCACTTAAAGGAAAAAGAAGAACTGCTTACGGAAGCAAAGGAAATGTTGGAAGAGCAGGTATTAGCTCGAACTGCTCAGCTGCAATTAGCGAAAGAACAGGCGGAAGCGGCTAATTTAAGTAAATCTGAATTTCTAGCCAACATGTCCCATGAACTGCGCACTCCGATGCATTCAATACTTAGTTTTGCTCGTTTTGGTCTTGAAAAACTTGAGTCGCATAGTGTACCTGTCGACAAATTAAATAAGTATTTGTCCCGCATTGAAACAAGTGGAGAGCGGTTGTTGTCCTTACTCAATAATTTGCTGGATTTATCTAAACTTGAAGCGGGTAAGTTTCCATTTAGACCAGAAATGCATGACATTGCGTCTATCATTAAGACCGCCATTGATGATGTTTCTGGTAGCGCACTTGAAAAGCACATCGAACTTATATTTCACCCGCCTAAAGAACCTGTCCGTTGCTTATGTGACCGAGAGCAGCTTAATCAGGTATTCCGTAACCTTTTAGGAAATGCGCTGAAATTTAGTGGTCCAGAGTCACAAGTAATGGTTTCGATAACCCATGACGATACGTTGGCTCGCGTCAAAGTTATCGATAGCGGTGTTGGGATCCCTGAAGACGAGTTAGAGCATATCTTCTCGAAGTTTGCACAGAGTAGTAAAACGAACAGTGGTGCAGGTGGTACAGGGCTTGGATTAGCAATTTGTCGTGAGTTTGTGACGCTTCATGGTGGGCAAATTTTTGCAGCGAATAACCCTCAAGGCGGGGCCACTATCCACGTCGAGATCCCACTGCAAAGCGAAGCGACAATTTGAATTAATTCATGATGCTACTGGCAAGCTTCGAGTTTGTCGCTATAACTTAATATGAGAGCCTTAATTGATTTCAAATTTGGGATAAACGTTGCCCTCGTTAAATCAAAAGTGCTCAGCTTTGTTTTTAAAAAGAATTTTTTAGTACTTTGATTTTACTCACTTGGGTTTGCGTGAAAAGGAAGATTAGATGGAATTAAGACGTATCTTGGCGGTGGATGACGAACCGTTTAACCTCGAAATTATCGAAGAAATATTAGAAGATTTGGACTTTGAATTGGCGACGGCAGCCAGTGGTCCCGAATGTTTAGAAATGGTTGAAGCGTATAATCCGCAAGTTATTTTGCTGGACGTCAGTATGCCACAAATGAATGGCTATGAAGTTTGTAAAGCGCTCAAGGCGAACCCTAATACCAGTCACATCGTTGTCATGTTTGTATCGGCCCGAGGCTCCGTTGAAGAGAGAATGGAGGGCTATTCGGTTGGTGCCGAAGACTACATCGTGAAACCATTTGGGCATACTGAATTAAAATCAAAGCTTATGAATTTGAATAAGCTGCTTGAAGAAAAAGCATCACTTACCCAGCAAATTGAAGATGCGACGAATACAGCATTCAGTGCTATGGCGACCAGCAGTGAAATGGGGCAAATCGTCAACTTTATTGAGCAAATCGGTGAAATTGAAGACGTCAATGAGCTTGCTCATGCTCTCTTGCGCTGTTTAGAAAACTTTGGTTTGTCGAGTAACCTTGAGTTTCGCATTGATGATGAACGCCGACATTACGCCTCGTCAGGTGTGTGTTCCCCCATCGTCATCGAGCTGTTCGATATCTTAAAAGGGAAAGGTCGACTGCACGAATTCACAAATCGAATTTTGGTCAATTACCCAGTAATTAGCCTGTTAATTTTAAACATGCCAACGGATGACCCTGACAAGCGTGGCCGGATCCGTGACCACATCTGTTTTATTGTTTCCGTGACGGAGCAGCAATTAAGAGCGATCCTGACACGTTGTCGATTACTCGATCAACAACGAAACTTGAATGATGCAATCGCCATGATCCACACGAAATTTCATGGCATGGTCACGTTGCTCGATAAAAATCGCAAAGAAAACGAATCGGTGTTCAAAGAGCTGCAGGAAGAGTTTGAAAACAGGATCCCAACGATGGGATTGGATGAAGACCAAGAAGTGTTTATTTTTTCGAAGTTGGATACATCTATCCAACGTTCAATTGCTAGAGAAGGTGCGATACAGGACGTAAAAGGTGCATTTAAAGAAATAGAAAGTGACTTAGCTTTACTCGCGCAACACGTGAATAATTAGTCTGGAACGATATATTTTACGGTTTTGAGTCTAACGTTGGGCTGGTGAGAAATCAGCCCTTTTTCTTTATTGATTTTAAGTAAGCGGAGTTTCCTTATAAAACTACGAATCTCGCGGAAGTCCTTTTTCGACAATACGAATTAAGCGCGCCATTTTTCTATTTTTTTCAGTGTATTTAGTCGCTTGTTGTTTTAGTGCCCAATCAATGTGCTCCAGAAGCACAGGTGTGGCATTTTCTCGACGTGACTCTAAGGCTGACACGATGGTTTCGTCATAGTCTGCGTTTCCCATACCTACCGATAAATTGCGAAGCCATTTTTCATGACCGATTCGACGTATAGCACTGCCTTCCGTGTGTTTCAGAAAGGTTACTTCGTCCCATAAAAACAGTTCTGCAAGCGGTCTGTCTTTGAGCTTAGCCCGCGGTAAAAAATCGGTTTCTTGAGTAAGTTGGCCGTAACGATTCCAAGGGCAAACAAGCTGGCAATCATCACAACCGTAGATCCGATTGCCCATTTTTTCCCTAAATTCGACAGGAATGGGTCCATCATGTTCGATGGTGAGGTATGAAATACAGCGTCTAGCGTCAACAACGTAAGGTTCGACAATCGCCCCTGTTGGACATAGTGTTAAGCACGCAGTGCATTTACCGCAATGTTCAGTCTTTTGAACTTCCTCTACGGGCAGCGGAAGATCAACAAACAGTTCACCTAAGAAAAACCATGAGCCGGCTTGTCGGTTGAGCAACAAGCTATTTTTCCCCCGCCAACCGAGTCCTGCATTTTCAGCAAGTTGACGTTCCATCACTGGGGCTGAATCGACAAACGGGCGATAACCTAATTCAGCGACATGTTGTTTTATCTGTTCGCCAAGTTGCTTAAGTTTGTTTCGCATTACTTTGTGGTAATCGCGGCCTAAAGCATAGCGGCTAATATAGGCCGTTGATGGTGATGACAACGCTTTTGCAAAGTGAGCATCAGGTGGTAGGTAGTTCATTCGTACACTTATCACGCGAAGTGTGCCTGGAACAAGTTCTGCTGGGCGTGCGCGTTTTAGGCCGTGCGCCTCCATATAATTCATCGTGCCATGATACCCTTTTTCAAGCCACTCAAGAAAAGGCTGTTCATGTTCACTTAAATCAATGCCCGTTATGCCAACATCATCAAATCCAAGCGTTTTTGCCCATTGCTTAATTTGGTTAGCTAGGTCACGATAATCAATAGTCGGAGTGCTCACGAGAATACTTAAATAAATGAAACAATTCAGCGCTAATTTACCACAAAAAGCCTATACCGCGCAGCAAGTAAGAGACAATGAAGCATTGGCAGCAGAACAAAGTGGTACAACTTTGTCTCAGTTAATGCAACGTGCAGGAAGTGCAGTTGCAGCGTACGTGCAATCTTACTGTCAGAGTCAGGAGTTAGATGGTGCTTATACGGTCGTATTATGTGGTAAAGGCAATAATGCGGGAGACGGCTACATTGCGGCGAAGCTCCTTAAAGAGGTAGGTTTACGGGTCGTTGTTTGGTCGTTGTTTGATCCCTCGTTGTTAAAAGGTGATGCACAAGACGCATTCAAAGCTTTTGTCGACTTCGGTGGTGACGTAACGCGTAAATGCCCGCTTGATTTAGATGAAGCAGCTATCACAATTGATGCGGTATTTGGTGGGGGATTCCATGGACAACTGCCTGAGGCGGTTCAATCAGCATTTGATAGCATCGAAAATGCAAGTACCTACAAGGTAAGCGTTGATATTCCCAGTGGCGTTAACGGCACGACCTCAGAAGTGAGTGATAATGCGTTTCAAGCGGATGTCACCGTTACTTTTATTGCGCTAAAACAGGGTATGTTAACCGGACAGGCAAGAGGCTGTTGTGGGCAGATCCTGTTTGCCGGACTTGGCGTTGCAAAAGCATTTTCTAAACTTGTTGCAGGTACATCGTCTTTTTCATCTGAGGTGCAACATTTTCGTTCTATTCCTGTACGCGCATACGACAGCTATAAACATCAATTAGGGCACGTTTTATTGATTGGCGGCGGCAAAGGGATGGCAGGTGCAATCCGCTTAGCCGCCGAGGCGTGTTTACGCTCTGGTGCCGGTTTAGTTAGTGTAGCGACTCACCCAGACAACGTTGGTGCGGTGCTGCAAGGACGGTACGAATTGATGGTACATGGTGTTGAAACAGCGCCACATTTACATGCGTTATTGGAAAAAGCGACAATCGTGGTGTTGGGGCCAGGTCTTGGATTAGATGCCTGGGCCAAGGAGTTATTTTTTGCCTGCAGTGAGGTAACGTGTCCACTCGTCATCGATGCGGATGGGTTGACCTTATTGGCGCAAAATCCGCAGGCGCTGAAGGCGACAGTCGTTACACCTCATTTGGGCGAAGCAAAACGATTGCTTGATAAAAATGACGTAGAGTACGTTCATCATCGGTTTGAACTTGCGGAAAAGGTATATCAGACGACTAAAGCCATTACGGTCCTAAAGGGACCAGGAACCATCATACAAGGCTACGAGCGGAGAAATATTAACCGATCAGGAACGCCTGCGATGGCGAGTGCTGGGATGGGGGATGTATTGTCTGGTATCATTGCGGCTTTGTTAGCGCAGCAAGTTCCGACATTTGCAGCGGTTTGTTTAGCTGTGTATATTCATGGATTAGCAGCTGAAGAGGCAGCAAAAGACGGTGCATTAGGATTAGTTGCTAGCGATTTGTTTAGCCATATCAGACGTATATTGGGGTAGTCATGAACTTGCTTTTTTCCAGAGCTTTAGAGAATGAAGATGCAACCGTTGCCATGGGACGTCAACTTGCTGATGTATTACACCTAGGTGGGGTGATTTACCTTAAAGGGGATTTGGGCGCGGGTAAAACCACATTGAGTCGCGGAATTGTGCAAGGGCTTGGCCATACTGGTAAAGTAAAAAGTCCAACGTATACCTTAGTAGAGCCGTATGAATTGGAACGCGTCAATATTTACCACTTTGATCTATATCGACTAGGTGACCCAGAAGAGCTTGAATACATGGGGATCCGAGATTATTTCAGTCCCGAAACGGTATGTATTGTTGAATGGCCTGATAAAGGAACGGGATTTATTCCAAAACCTGATTTAGCGATTGAGATGCGCTACGTGGGAGATGCACGAGAAATCGCCATTTCTGCTTGTTCATCTCGTGGTCAGGAATTGATCGAAAAACTACAAAGTGATGAAAATAAATAAAATAATAATCATATTTTTAGTGTGGAGCGCGTTGTTCATTACGCAGGCGCATGCCAGCAACAAAATTGAAGGGGTGCGGGTTTGGCCTTCTCCTGAGAGCACACGGGTTGTTTTCGATCTATCGAGCAAGCCCGATTACTCTTATTTTATGCTTAAAAATCCCTATCGATTAGTGGTGGATTTCTCGGATACAGATAAATTGCCATCCTTGCCTGAGGTGCCAGACGAGCATCGCATAATTAAAAAATTGCGTTATAGTTCCCCGAAAAGTAAAGGTGGCTCCCGAGTCGTATTCGATTTATCGCGTACAGCAAAACCGGTGGTGTTTGCTCTTGCGCCGACAGGTCCTTATAAAGACAGGTTGGTTGTAGATTTATACGGCACTCAAATGAGTGCCTACAGCAATGAAAGTACAAATAAAAAGTCAGAGTCACGGGAAAAAGATCGCAACATCGTTATTGCGATTGATGCGGGGCATGGTGGTGAAGACCCAGGTTCAATTGGCCCTTCTGGTACGTATGAGAAAAACATCACGCTGCAAATTGCCAAACGTTTAGTGCGGTTAATTGATAATGAACCCGGTATGGAAGCTAAATTGATCCGTACGGGGGATTATTTTCTAAAACTTAACACACGAACAGTGCGGGCACGGGAACGCAAAGCGGATTTCTTTGTGTCTATCCACGCGGACGCGTTTACTCGACCTGAACCAAGCGGTTCTTCTGTATGGGTACTGTCTTTAAATCGAGCCAATTCCGAAATAGGTAAATGGCTAGAAAATACGGAAAAACACTCTCAACTATTGGGCGGTGCAGCCGACGTTATCAAAGACACCGAGAATGAACGATATCTAGCAAAAGCGTTGCTCGATATGTCGATGGATCATTCAATGAAAACGGGATTCCAAGTGGCGGAGGAAGTTATTGGGGAACTGCGCAAAGTGACCAAACTTCACAAACGAACACCACAAGCGGCAAACTTAGGCGTACTGAAATCACCAGATATACCTTCAATTTTGGTAGAAACAGGGTTCATCTCTAATCCGACAGAAGAGCGAATGTTACTGTCTAGCTCACATCAAGACAAACTAGCTCGAGCTGTGTTTAACGCAATCAAAGGCTATTATTGGCAAAATCCGCCAGCTGACTCATTGTTTGCCTCGATGAGAGACGATAATCCGGTTAAACACACCGTGAAGGCGGGTGAATCGCTCAGTGTTTTGGCAAGTCGCTATAAGGTGAGTGTTGAGTCGCTAAAGCGCTTTAACAGTTTAAAATCTAACACATTGTTTGTTGGGCAAGTGCTCACTATTCCAAAGGCTTAAACATGGCAATTGAAATTTTACCTGCACGTTTGGCGAACCAAATTGCAGCAGGGGAAGTTGTCGAACGCCCTGCGTCAGTGGTTAAAGAATTAGTCGAAAATAGCCTCGATTCCGGGGCGACGAAAATTCAAATCGACATTGAGCGAGGTGGGCACAAGTTAATTCGGATCCGAGACAATGGCAGCGGCATTATCAAAGAGGAACTCACCCTTGCGCTTTCTCGCCATGCGACGAGCAAGTTGAAGACGTTAGATGACCTTGAAAACATCATTAGTCTAGGGTTTCGTGGAGAAGCTCTCGCATCGATTAGTTCTGTTTCACGCTTAACATTGAGTTCGAAGCCAGAGGCGCAAGAAACCGCATGGCAAGCTTTTGCCGAAGGTCGTGACATGGCGGTTCAAGTGCAACCGACATCACACCCAAACGGAACGACAGTTGAAGTCAAAGATCTCTTTTTTAATACGCCTGCGCGGCGGAAGTTTTTAAGAACAGAAAAGACCGAATTTGCACATATTGATGAATTGGTTAAGCGAATAGCCCTGAGTCGTTTTGATGTTGCTTTCACACTAACTCACAATGGCAAAGTAGTACGTCAGTATCGAAGCAATGGAAGTGTTGAAGCCAATATACAACGTGTTGCACAGGTTGCTGGTAAGGCTTTCTTAGAACAAGCGGCATTTCTAGAGTCCGGCACGGATGGTTTAACTCTGTTTGGTTGGTTAATGCCAGTAGGAACCTCGGGGACTACGCAGTACACGTACGTTAATGGTCGCATGATGCGCGATAAGCTCATTCAGCATGCTATCCGACAAGCGTACGAAGAGATTGCGGGTAGTGAAGAAGTTCCATCTTTTGTCCTTTACTTGGTGTTAGACCCGAGGCAGGTTGATGTGAATGTCCACCCCGCAAAACATGAGGTGCGCTTTCACCAAGCTCGGCTAATCCATGACTTTATTGTTCAAGCGGTTAAACAAGTTGTATCAAGTGAGCAGCATGCTTTTGGTGAGATTGCCACAAACGCAGTCGCTGAGAACGAAATTGAAACACCATCGTTTGAGCTTATTCAATCAGAATCGAGGAATTTCCACACACCTGAATTTGCCTATGCGCAGGAAGCGAAGGAGCACAGAGAGTTTGTTGCACCACTTACTCGTTCTTTTGGTTCGACAAGTGGCGCTCGAAGTGGCGGTGGCTACACGGCTTCCCATAAATCGACACATCAGTACAACGTTAACCGGCTTTATCAAGAATTGGATGTTCCTTTGCATCCTCGCGAGAATGAGTCTGTTGACAGGATTAGCGAAGCGCAGCCAACGACGGGTTCTAAGCTTCAAGACGTTCTTCCTGTAGCAGGAGGCTTGCGCTTGTGGACTCAATCAGGCGTTTTGTTTGGCGTGCACTATCGTGAAGCATTGCCTGTATGGTGGCAAAATGTAATAGAAAGTGATGGGGCATTGCCTTCGAAAGCTTTGCTATTGCCAGTTAGAGTTGCAATAGATGAGCGTGATTCAGCGAGCGTCAAGTTACAAGAAGCGACACTAGCGTTAATTGGCTTTGAAATTCATACGGCTGAACGTTTTGTCATCGTGAAAAAAACGCCGCCAAGTCTATATCAATTGGATGCGGCTGAATTGATTCAGCGGCTTCTTGCGAAAATAAACCATTCGGAATCGAGCATTGAATTGAGCGAATGGTTCGACTGGATGGCACAAAATGTACCGGATGTCTTTTTTGAGAGTCAAGCGTTCTTAATTAACGTTACAGAACTTGAAAAAAATCCGATTTGTATCGCCCGTTTAGCCGAAAAAGCAGTTAAAATAGATACCAATGTCTTAATGACACAGATATTGGATGCGAAGTAGATTGAAAAAATTACCAGTAATCACCTTAATGGACCTAACTGCTGCCGGGAAAACCGATTTGGCAATCGCGCTTTGTCAACATTTAGACACAGAAGTGATCAGTGTCGATTCAGCGTTGGTGTACAAAGGGATGGATATTGGTACAGCGAAACCGACGCTTGAAGAGCAGGCACAAGCGCCACATCAACTGATTGATATACTCGACCCAAAAGAAAGTTATTCTGTGGCTGATTTTCGCCGAGATGCAATTTCGCACATTGAACGATTGCATAGTTTAGGAAAAGTGCCGATTTTGGTCGGTGGCACCATGATGTATTTCAAGGGGCTAATCGATGGTCTTTCCCCGTTGCCCGAGGCTGACCCAAGTATTCGAGCCGTGCTTGAACAGGAGGCTGCAGAATTAGGCTGGCCTGAAATGCATAAAAAGCTGGTGGAAGTGGACCCAATTGCTGCAAGCAAAATCAGTGAAAATGATTCGCAACGTATTAATCGTGCACTCGAAGTTTATCGAATTACGGGCAAATCGATGACTGAACTGCAAAAAACAAAAGAAACCCCGCTTCCTTACGAGTTTCATCAATTTGCAATTGCACCAGCTGATCGTAGTGTATTGCATGAACGTATTGAGCTTAGGTTCAAAAAAATGCTTGCAGAGGGGTTTGAAAATGAAGTTTCGGCCCTATATCAGAGATCTGATTTACATCCAGATTTGCCCTCCATCCGTTGTGTTGGGTATCGGCAAATGTGGGACTACTTAGCGGGTCGTTGCGATTATGACGAAATGGTATTCAAAGGGATTGCCGCGACTCGACAGCTGGCTAAGCGACAGCTGACTTGGTTAAGAAGCTGGCCGGAAGTTACATGGTTAGATAGTGCTGACCAAGAAAACTTGCAACGTGTTGTAAGTTCGCTAAGCTAATAGAAGTCATACGAAAAAGTTACGTAAAGACTTTGCGGGCAAAATTACAATAACACCTAAGAACTAAGGAAAATAACATGGCAAAAGGCCAATCGTTACAAGACCCATTTTTGAATGCGCTACGTCGTGAGCGTGTTCCCGTTTCAATTTTTTTAGTTAACGGAATCAAATTGCAAGGCAAAATCCAATCGTTTGACCAATTTGTGATTTTGCTTGAAAACACGGTAAACCAAATGGTTTACAAACACGCCATTTCTACAGTTGTGCCAGCTCGCGCAATTACCTTCCAAGGTATTCAAGGTGCGGAAGGCGATAGCAACGCAGACGATGGTAATTATTAAGAAGTAGGAGCGTAATGCTTGTTTGACCGTTATGAAGCCGGCGAACAGGCAATCTTAGTTCACGTAAACTTTTCTAATGACAGCAATCGTGAAGATTTGAACGAATTAGAAATGTTGGTATCTTCTGCGGGTGTTAATACGTTGGCGGTTGTGCAAGGCAGCCGTCAATCGCCCCATGCCAAATTGTTCGTCGGTACAGGCAAAGCAGAAGAAATAGCTGAGATTGTCAAATTCCACAACGCAGATGTCGTCATTTTTAACCACCAACTCAGTCCCTCTCAAGAACGAAATTTAGAGCGAGTGTGTCAATGCCGTGTGTTAGATCGAACTTCGTTGATCCTTGATATTTTTGCTCAGCGTGCACGTACGCACGAGGGGAAACTACAGGTTGAGCTTGCTCAACTACGTCACATTTCTACACGACTTATCCGAGGTTGGACACACTTAGAACGTCAAAAAGGCGGGATTGGTTTACGCGGTCCGGGTGAAACTCAGCTTGAAACAGACAGACGACTACTTCGTGAACGTATCAAAAGCATTATGAAACGTTTGGAAAAAGTAGCAACGGTACGTGAACAGGGACGACGAGCTCGAGCTCGCAACGACATCCCGACGTTATCGCTTGTCGGTTATACTAATGCGGGTAAATCAAGCCTATTTAATCGCATTACTGGTGCGGATGTTTACGCGGCAGATCAGTTATTTGCGACATTGGATCCAACGCTACGAAAAATCGAAGTAGACGATGTGGGGCCAGTAATTTTAGCCGATACGGTTGGGTTCATTCGCCATTTACCACATGATTTGGTTGCCGCGTTTAAAGCAACATTGACCGAAACGCGAGAAGCTGATTTACAACTGCATGTTATTGATGTTGCAGACCCGCGCCGTCAAGAAAACATTCAAGAAGTGCAAAAAGTATTGGCGGAAATAGAGGCCGATCACATTCCTCAACTGCTTGTTTTTAACAAAATAGATTTACTTGAAAAAGTCAGCCCGCAAATCGATAGAGACGACGAAGGACTCCCAATTCGAGTTTGGTTGTCAGCCCAGTCTGGTGAAGGAATAGAACTGCTCTTTCAAGCAATTACCGAACTGTTATCTAAAAAGGTGTTTGATGCACAACTTAAGGTACCACCTAGATTTGGTAAATTGCGAGGTGCGCTATTTGGATTAAATGGTGTGCAAAATGAGCAATATGACGATGATGGTAACTGGCTGGTTTCCGTGCGCATACCAATGGTCGATTGGGAAAAGCTAAAAAAGGAACAGCAACTGGACTTAGATAACTTGATTGTTGAATCGGTAGATAGGACAATCTAATTTACGTTTATGCACAGGCTTGTGCTGCAAGTGAGTGGGAAAACTGAGAAATAGTCGCGCTTTTTTCTGTCAGTGGCGCGATATATTTGTTAGATTTAACTTAATTCATTTTAATAACAATGGAGTAGAGCTATGGCCTGGAACGAACCGGGTAACAATGGCAATGACAAAGATCCGTGGGGTAACCGCGGTGGTCGTGACCAAGGGCCTCCTGAGCTTGATGAGGTGTTTCGCAAATTCGGTGATAAATTTGGCGGACTATTTGGTGGTAAACCAGGTGGCAACGGCGGACTAAGTGGCATCGGATTCACTCTTGTTTTCTTAATAGCGCTTGTCGTGTGGGCACTAAGTGGTGTTTATACGGTAAAAGAAGCGGAACGTGGCATTGTATTGCAATTTGGTAAATTTGATCGCATAGCAGACCCCGGCTTACGTTGGAAAATGACGTTTATTGAACGCGTTATTCCAATTGATATTGAAGCGGTACGCTCGTTGTCAGCGTCTGGTTTTATGTTAACTGAAGACGAAAACGTGGTAAGCGTTGAGTTTGAAGTTCAGTACCGAGTTGTTGACCCGACACTTTATCGTTTCAGTGTAACGGACGCAGATCACAGTTTACAACAAGCGCTAGACAGTGCTTTACGTTATGTTGTCGGCCATTCGCGCATGGATGAAGTGCTGACTACGGGTCGTGAAATCGTTCGTCAACGTACGTGGGACGAACTTAATAAGGTTATTGAGCCTTATAAGTTGGGTATCATAGTTACTGACGTCAACTTCAAAGACTCTCGTCCTCCGGCAGAAGTAAAAGATGCGTTTGATGACGCAATAGCTGCACAAGAAGATGAAGAGCGTTTCATTCGTGAAGCAGAAGCTTATGCTCGTGAAATCGAACCTCGTGCCCGCGGTCAAGTAACGCGAATGACTCAAGAAGCTGAAGGTTATCGAGAGCGTGTAGCGTTAGAAGCTCGAGGTGAAGTAGAGCGCTTCGAAAAACTTTTACCAGAGTATAAAGCTGCGAAACAAGTAACTCGTCAACGTTTGTACATCGAAACGATGGAAGAAGTGCTTGGTAACAGTTCAAAAGTACTTGTTGATGTTGAAGGCAGCAACAATATGTTGTACTTGCCTTTGGACAAGATTATGGAAAATCGTGGTGCGCAAACGCCAACTTCGTTACCAAATCAAAACGACATCAACCACCTACGCAGTAAACTAAGTACGTCAGCGCGCAATAACAGCTCGCCGCAAAGCACAGACCGCTTTGCCAATGACCGTTTTAGTAATGGGAGATAAGACTGATGAGAAACTTTAGTGTTGTGTTACTCCTAGCTGCCGTTGTGCTGTGCTTTTCCTCTGTATTTGTCGTAACAGAAGGTCAACGAGCGATCGTTTTATTGTTCAGTAAAGTGCAAAAGGACTCTGACGACAAAGCGGTGGTGTATGGTCCAGGTCTGCATTTTAAAGTGCCATTCGTTGCGCAGGTACGCCTTCTTGATGCGCGTATTCAAACGCTAGACGGAGCACCTGATCGTTTTGTTACGAGTGAGAAGAAAGACTTGATTGTTGATTCGTATGTGAAATGGCGAGTGAACGATTTCAGCGCATTCTACCTCCGTGCACGTGGTGATAAGCAATATGCTGAAACGCTACTTAAGCAAAAAGTGAATAATGGACTTAGAACGAACTTTGGTTCTCGTACAATCAATGAAATCGTGTCTGGTGAACGTAGCGAATTGATGGAAGAAGCGCTCGTTCAAGCAGGTGAAAGTGCAAAAGAACTGGGGATCGAAGTGCTTGACGTTCGCGTTAAACAAATTAATTTACCAGGCGAAGTAAGTAGCTCTATTTACCAACGTATGCGTGCAGAACGTACTGCCGTGGCTAAAGAACACCGTTCGCAAGGTCAAGAAAAAGCTGAAACTATTCGTGCTGAAGTTGATCGTAGAGTGACCGTAATGCTTGCAGACGCGGAGCGTAACGCGCGAGCGGTACGTGGTGAAGGTGATGCTTTATCTGCCAAGATTTATGCAAATGCTTATAACAAAGACGCTGAATTCTTTGGTTTTGTACGTAGTCTAGAAGCCTACAGAAAGACCTTCAAAGATAAGAATGATGTGATGGTACTTTCACCGAACAGTGATTTCTTTAATTATATGAAGGAAGCGAAAGCTAAATAATCTTATTTGGTTATCACTTCTGAAAAGCCTCGAATTCGTTCGGGGCTTTTTTATTAGTTAGATCATATAGTTTTAAAAAGAACGAGATGAACGCAGAAAAATTAACCATTACGGGGGTGTCTTCCCTTTGCTTTTCTGGTAAAATCTGCCCCTAATTTTTTCTAAGTGATTTTGCAATGGGTAAAAACGTCGTTGTATTAGGCACCCAATGGGGTGACGAAGGTAAAGGTAAGGTTGTTGACCTACTTACAGATAAAGCGTCTTATGTCGTTCGTTATCAAGGTGGTCATAACGCTGGCCATACACTAGTGATCAACGGAGAAAAGACGGTATTACATTTAATTCCATCTGGCGTTTTGCGTGATAACGTAAAATGTATCATCGGCAACGGTGTAGTACTTGCACCAGATGCGTTGATGAAAGAGATTGGCATGCTAGAAGAGCGTGGCGTTCCAGTACGTGAACGTTTGCTTATCAGTGAAGCCTGTCCGCTGATCCTGCCATACCACGTGGCATTGGATAAAGCGCGCGAATTAGCACGTGGCAATAAAGCAATCGGTACTACTGGTCGCGGTATCGGCCCTGCGTATGAAGACAAAGTAGCTCGTCGCGGCCTACGTGTTGGTGATTTGTTCAACCCAGAGCAATTCGCTACGAAACTAAAAGAAATTCTAGAGTTCCATAACTTCGCACTTGTTAACTACTACAAAGTAGATGCAGTTGATTTCCAAGAAACATACGACCAAGCAATGGCTGTGGCTGACATTCTGAAATCAATGGTTGTTGACGTAACTGAGCTACTTGATACTGCTCGTAAAAATGGCGACAACTTATTGTTTGAAGGTGCGCAAGGTACGTTACTTGATATCGACCACGGCACATACCCATACGTTACGTCTTCAAACACAACGGCTGGTGGTGTAGCAACAGGTTCTGGTTTTGGTCCTCTTTACCTAGACTATGTGTTAGGTATTGTTAAAGCATACACAACGCGTGTTGGTTCTGGTCCTTTCCCGACGGAGCTTAGCTGTGAAGTTGGTGAACACTTAGGTGTTAAAGGCCATGAATTTGGTGCGACAACGGGTCGTAAGCGTCGTACAGGTTGGTTTGATGCGGTTGCAATGCGCCGTGCTATTCAAATCAACAGCATTACAGGTTTCTGTTTAACGAAACTTGACGTTCTTGATGGTCTTGAAACGATCAAAATCTGTACTGGCTACCAAATGGAAGACGGCACAGTAACAAACGTGTCTCCGCTTGCAGCTGAAGGTTACGAGAAAGTAACTCCAGTTTACGAAGAAATGCCAGGTTGGAGCGAAAATACGTTTGGCGCAACGACAGTTGAGCAGCTTCCACAAGCGGCTATCAACTACATCAAACGTCTTGAAGAAATCACTGGTGTGCCAATTGATATCATTTCAACGGATTCAGACCGTGTTGAGACGATGATCGTTCGCAACCCATTCAGCGCATAATTTGCGTTGAAAAGAAAAAAGCTGCTTCGGCAGCTTTTTTTGTGCCTGTTGGTATACTTTTTGTAGGTCAAATTGTAGTGAACAATTTAGAGTGTCAAAAAATAGGCGAGAACATGCAGAAAAAGCTAACGCGTGTTGGGTTGGTTGTGCTGATTTGCAGCAGTGTCTTCGGTCATGCTTATGCCGAAGAAACAAAACCGTCTGATAACGAAGCTGTACCGCTTTATACGCAAGAAGAGTTGGTCAACCTCATCAATAAAAATGAGCATTTGCAGCGTGTCAAAGCGGATGAATGCCAGCTTGTCGACGATATTAAAGCGCGAGCAGAAGTTATGGCGTTGCCAAGCTATCAGTTTTTATATGGCGATATGCTGGCGTATGCCGTGTGTGTAGACCAAGACGTAGAACTTGGTGTTTATTACATGCGCCGAGCGGCGGAACAAGGTCTTGCCAGCGCGCTTGAGCAGCTTGGGCGTTATTACGACACTGGCAAATTGGTGCAACAAGACAAAGCAATGGCAATTACTTATCTACGTGAAGCGGCCTCTCAGGGGAATTTAGCTGCGCAAATTCGATTTGTGAATTTGCTGAATGATGGTCATGGGAGTCCACGAGACTTTGAAGCGGCATATCGTTGGCTGTTTCAATCCATCGTTGCGGATAAAGGCATGCACAAAAAAGTGGAAGAGGCGCTTGCGAGATTGGCAATGAAAATGCCTGAAAGTGTCGTGAAACGAGACTCGTTTAGCAAACTAACTTTAGCGCTGCTCCATAAAAATTCTGCTCAAATTCCCAAGCAAAAAGCGAGAACCCATTTAGTTCTCGCTTTGGTATTTATTCATGAAAATAGGTGGCGTTTTATTTCGACGCTAATTTCTCGCCAATAGTCATATCCTTATTCGTGTTGCCACTTAATATCGTCATTTTCGGTGGCTGTAACGAAATGATCCGCTCTCCAACTTCAGGAGGCTTATTCATATCGGTAATAAAGGGGCGGATGCGAACTGTTTCATCTTCTTTACGTTGTTCTGATAGAATGAAAAGCGGGATTGCCTCTTTATTATTGGCCTGGAATTGCTCCCAACTAAATTCCTCTGAGATGCGTGTAGAGCTGACTTTTCCGCCTTTAGCGATGATGCTCGATAATTTGGAGTAGTTGCCAAGATCACCAAATAGAATTTGGCGAGATAAGAAAGTGGCACTGTCCTTATTCGCTTTTGCGTGGTTTGTCGAAGAGCGCAGTGAAAACACATTTTGGTCGCCAAGTAAGTGCGAAAAATACTGAACGCCAAGCGCATTATGGTGCCTGTTTGGTGACAGCGCGAGTACTGATTTTACCGAGGTGAGAGGTAAATACCGCTCTGCATGTTCGGATTGAGGATTGCCGTAATAACAATTTAGTCCATCCATCCGTGCCATCTTACAGTTTTCCCAAGCTGGGTCTGACAAAAAGACGTCTATATTTTGTTCTTTCAATCCAACGGCAATTGCACGCGCTACATGGTTTGCACCGATAATTAAGAAGGTATTCGGAGCAGGTTGGCGAACCCCCAGTAACTTGGCAAGTGGTGTCGCGGTTAGACTTTGCGAAACAACCGTTACGATGATAACGGTAAATATGAGAGGTACGATTTTGTTGGCATCTGGAATTTGAGCTTCTACCATACTAAGCGCGAAAACAGACCCGACGGCTGCAGCCACAATCCCTCTTGGTGCTATCCAAGCGAGTACCAGACGTGATTTAAAAGGAAGTTCTGAACCATAGGTAGAAAGCGCAATACATACTGGGCGTGCAATAAATAAAACGATGGCGAGGAATAAAAAGACTTTGAAATCTAGCAACATGAGATCTGCAATTTGCAAACGCGCCGCAAGAAGGATAAACAACGTCGAAATCAGAATCATCGACAAATCTTCTTTGAATTCCAACACAGAATCGATTTCAAGGTCGTCTTGGTTAGCAAGCCAAATCCCATAAACGGTGACAGCCAATAGACCGGATTCTAACGCGAGATAATTCGAACCAGTAAAGGACATGAGAACAAACGCAAGAATTGCAAACTTATGTAGTTCAAAAGGCAGCCATTCTTTGCGGATCATGTGGCTTGTCAACCAACCGGATAAAACGCCAACAGAAAGGCCAACCGAAACGGTTTTAAATAACGCCATAAGCGTGTGATTTACTATCCCTTCATCGCCCACCAACATTACAGCTTCGAACACAAGAACCGCAAAAAGCGCCCCGATAGGATCGATAACAATACCTTCCCAGCGAAGCACTCTGTCAATATCTTTATTAGGCCGCATGGTGTTGAGCATCGGCGCGATAACAGTTGAGTCCGTGACAACCAATACGGCTCCAAGTACAGCGGCAACCCGCCAATCAAGCCCCAAAATACCGTAGGCGCTCAGCCCAATAAGGACAAACGTGCTGAACATACCAATTGAACAAAGGTTACGTACGACTTTGCCAATACCTTTTAATTCTTGGAAGTGTAAGGTCAATGAACCTTCGAAGAGTATGACTGCAACGGCTAACGACACAACAGGAAATAGGAGATCGCCAAGAAGCATATCGGGATCAAGTTGCCCGGTAATTGGGCCAAGAATAAGACCGACCAACAACAAAAACAAAATGGCGGGAACCTTGAAAAACCATGCCATCCATTGAGCGAATACGGAACACATCGCAATTCCTGCGATATAGATCGCTGACATAAAATCTCCAGTAGTAGTAAAAAACGGTGAACTCTGGCTTATGAGAGTGTTATAACACAGATACTGACTTTGTATAGTGAATAAGGCGTTGAAATCCCAATACTATCAATAAACACGATAGTCGACATAGGGAATTAAAATGCAATCGACTTGAAATCAATATCTTATCGCGTTAAGGTATAAAGGTAAGCTTGTTCTTACATCAGAAGTTCAACTCTTTTGCGTAATTTTTCATTGCGTTTCAAGTCATTTGAATCCCATCAAACCATGATGGTCCAATTCAAATCGACTAGATGCGAGTTATACGGCGTGTGCCACACTCAGCATCACAATCCAATTTATGATGTCTTTGGCGAAAGCCACATTTGACTAAACTCTAGTCTGTTTTTTACTTTTCATCTCGAAAAGCGGTTCGCTTTTTCCATCGACTTCGTTCCTTTTCTTACGCACGCTTAGAAGGGCATTATTTGTCTTAAACCATGTTGGGGCATTTCTTTGGCGTTGCGTATGTTGATTCATCTGTCGTGTGATAGATATCGAATTATTTCCCATAGGGTGGCAATTCTTAGGAGGAAACTATGTCAAGTAAACCAACGGAACGCTTGGTTTTAAAAATAGGCAGCGCGTTAATTGCACCAATGCAAGATGGTTGCCGTTCCGCAAATTTATTGCGAGTTGCGCAGTTTATCGTTGATGCGCGAGCGCAGGGCAAAGAAGTCATTTTAGTATCTTCAGGTGCTGTTGCGGCTGGGTCGCACCATTTTTCGAATGCGAAACCGCAAACTGTCGCGGTTAAAAAAGCGATGGCTGCAGCAGGTCAAACAGCGATGATGTCGATGTGGGATCGTTTTTTTGATTTTCCTTGTGCCCAGTTATTACTGACCCATGCTGACTTACGTCACAGAGAGCGCTATACCAGTATTCGTCAAACATTATTCACTTTACTCGAGCAAGGGATCTTACCTATTATCAATGAAAATGACGCCGTCACTAGTGACAATCTAAAGGTGGGTGACAACGATAACTTATCCGCGATGGTCGCGACGGCAGCGGAAGCGAATACGTTGGTGATTTGTACGGATGTGGATGGGCTTTTCGATAAAAACCCTCATACTCATGCCGACGCAAACCTCATTAAGGAAGTTTACCATATCGACTCGTCGATAATTGCCTCCAGTGAGGGACCGTCGAGCAGCGTTGGTACTGGTGGAATGAGTACCAAATTGGAGGCTGCAGAAAAGGCAACATCACATGGTATAACAACGTTTATCGTCAACGGTTTTAAAGATGAAACGTTCAAAGCGCTGATCTTGGGCGAAAATCCAGGAACACAGTTGATGCCGTATGAAAAGCCGTTACAAGAGCCTATTCACTGGTTAACGCATACTGCGGCTGCGCAAGGTGAACTGATTGTTCAACCCGAAGCAATAGAAGAAGTCAGCGAAGGGGGAAGTGGACTTCGTTGTGATGAAATTCAATCCGTGGAAGGAGACTTCTCAGCGGGTGAAACCATTTTAATCAAAGATGAACAAGGCAAGCCAATCGCTAAGGCGAAGTCGAATTACAGCAGTTGTTTGCTAAATTTCATTACTGAACACCAAGAGGGGCTGTTTACCTCACAAATGCAAGACAGCATCGGACCTATCATTTCACAGCAGGATATTGCCGTATTGGAGAAGTAAGACGTGAGTTTAATCAAAGAATTATCAAAAGGTGCTGCGAAAGCAGCGAAGAAACTAGCTTTGTTATCTACAGCACAGAAAAATCGAGTATTAAGCGCAATGGCGCAAGGATTACGTGAGCAGCAAGCCACCATCCTAGAGGCAAATAAGCTTGATTTAGATGCTGCGCACAATGCTGGACTTTCGCCCGCAATGATAGACAGATTGACGCTTACACCCGATAGAATTGAGGCGATGGCGCAAGGTATCGAGACTATCGTTTCGTTGCCCGATCCGGTTGGCGCGACACGTGAACTATGTACTCGTCCAAATGGCATTCATATCCGAAAAATGCGCGTGCCGCTCGGTGTGGTGTGCATGATTTATGAGGCGCGACCGAATGTTACTGCTGATGCGGGAGCTTTGTGTTTTAAGTCGGGTAATGGCGTTATTTTACGAGGTGGTAAAGAGGCATTACAAAGTTCATTAGCGATTGCATCTGTGCTTCATCAAGTGCTCGAAACTCATGGCGTGCCTAAAGATGTTATTACCGTTGTTCCAGATCCAGACAGAGCCTTGATGATGGAACTAATGCAACAAAAAGACTACATCGATCTTATTATTCCCCGAGGCGGTGAAGGGCTAATTAATTTCGTTACAGAGAATAGTACCGTGCCGGTGATCCAGCATTTTAAAGGCGTATGTCACCTGTATGTCGATAAAGAGGCGGATCTAGACGTTGCACTCTCGCTTTTGCTAAACGGTAAAACACAGCGGACAGGGGTTTGCAATGCGCTGGAAGGGTTGTTAGTACACGGTGAAATTGCCGCGGCGTTTTTACCGCTTGTGGCGCAGGCTTTGGCAGATAAGCAGGTCAAAATTAACGCGTGCCAGAGGTCGTCTAGCTACTTTGAAAATGCGACCATTTTAGCTGATGATGAATTTGGCGAAGAGTATCTTAGCTTAGAAATTGCCGTACGTATCGTAGATGATTTTGATGCAGCATTAGACCACATTGATGCGTTTGGTAGTCATCATACCGAAGTGATTTGCACGACAAACGCTCAAACAGGAGCATTGTTTCAACGTAGCGTTGATGCTTCCGTTGTGATGGTTAATGCCTCGTCTCGTTTTTCGGATGGTGGAGAGTTGGGGCTTGGAGCTGAAATTGGTATTGCGACGAGTAAACTTCACGCGTATGGACCAATGGGGCTTGAATCGTTGACCACGGAAAAATATTTAGTTGATGGTGAAGGCCAAGTGAGAAGCTAATTTATGGCGTATTTGCAGTATCGGGGCATTGCTTCGGTATTGCAAATGGCTGTAACTATCAAAATAGAGTAGGAAATAGAAATGATTAAATCTTGATATTTATCGTGTGGAGTTTAACGTTTAGAAATGACTTTAGAGTGGAAAGTGGTGGAGCTAAGCAGGATCGAACTGCTGACCTCCTGCGTGCAAGGCAGGCGCTCTCCCAGCTGAGCTATAGCCCCACATTCCAGTCGGTGTTCTTTATCAGAATCACCTGAAGACGTTGCGCATTATAAGAATTTATCAAAAAGCGTCAAGCCCCTAAATTGAAAAAATACTAATAAATTGAAAAATAGCGTTCTTTTGGTGATTTAATCATCAATTGGGCCGTGCTCATTCCAATTTTTGAACCAAACTAACAGTGCCATGGACAAACAGTTTAGGTTCTGCATTATCCATGGGTCTTGATGGCGTTCAGCTCATTTTGCCCACGTTAAGGCAAACTTGTGTACAATGCATACGAGTAACATCGATCGTCTAGTAGAAACGGCGATTGAAAAAGATAATATCTCTACTGTTTGGTAGCCAAATAAAGCAAAAATAATGAATAAGTTAGTTAAAAACATCCCTTTATTTTTAATCACCCTGATACTGAGTGCCTGCGCGGCAAAGCCTGAGGCGCCTAAATACCAAATAGAAAACGAGAAGTTTTATCAACGAGGTGTCGACGGTGGTCGTACCGAGTTTGTGTTTATCGTCACCGTAGCGGCGACGCCAGCTTTGACCTTTGCCAATGGTCAGCCTTCAAATCAACGTGAAATGCGAGCCTTTATTGAACATGAGCGTGTTGAAGATTCACCTGCACTTAAAATTGAACTCGAAGAGGAAGCTGTTCGTCGACTGAAGCATACGCTTCAAGATAGACAAATTTGTCGTCAGGGGCATAAAATCGACCAAGTGTTTTGGCGCGACCGCAGTGTACAACTACGCGGTGGGTGCTATGAGTAGCCCTCAAGCACTGCTTGAACAGCACCCAAATCGTCCTTTACTTTCAAAGACTCTACATGACCTTGGGATTGAGTGGTTATGCTATGAACATCCTCCACTCTATACGTGTGATGAAGCCGATGCATTAGGACTTAAACGAGACGGGACTCGCATTAAAAATTTATTCTTGCGGGATAACTATGGGCGAGCGCATTTTCTATTGCTCACTCATGCTGAAAATCAAGTCGATTTGAAATCATTGTCCCGCCAATTAAACTTATCACGGCTCGGATTTGCCTCATCAGAACGTTTAATGCGGTATCTTAAAGTGAAGCCCGGGTGTGTATCGGGATTGTCACTATTCAATGATGAAAATCGCTCTGTGGAGCTTTGGATAGACCATGCACTTTGGTGCGATGCTGAATTGTGGCAATGCCATCCATTTGACAATCACTTAACTTGGGTTCTAAAAAAAGCAGATTTAGTCCGCTTTTGGACACATCTGGGCTACGAACCAAAGTTAATCGAGCTACCAACCTTTTAATTCATTCAAACGCGTATCTCTAACCTGCACTTTTTACAGACTCTGCACGTTGTCGGTTTTCTCTTTAACCTGTGTAATACACCATGTGCCAAGCAGACACACGAATGTCAATGTTAGTAAAAAGCCATGGGTACCGAAGTGCTCAAAAGCAAAACCAGGAAGAAACGAGCCGAGTGCACCACCGCTGTAATAAAAGGAAACGTAAGCGCCATTTGTCACCGTTGACGGGGCTTGGCTGAGGTGATTGGCAAATCCCGCTGCCGTTGTATGGATCATAAACATTGCCATACAGAATAACGTAAATGCAGTGATAAAGAGCCAAAATGAAGGAAACTGCATGACCGTGAGCGTCATGACATAAAGAATAAAAATCCAGAAAATAAACACCGCTGCACTAGGGCATTTTTTTACTATCCATGGGCTTGCCACACTGAGTGCTGCACCGACTAAATAGCCGGTATAAACCAGACCCACATCTTTCGGATCGGTGATAGCAAAAGTATCTTGTAAAATAAATGGTAAGAAATTCATTAATCCAGCAAAACAGAAGAACATGCAAAAAACCGCAAGATAAAGCGAGATAAGCGCGCGGTTTTTGAGGGGGCGCAAATAGTCCTTTGGCGAGTTAGCGGCCTTTATTTGTGCTTGATGATTGCTCGGCTTGATTAAACAAGACAGTAATACGAGCAGCACGGCAATAACATAATAAAAACTTTGCCAGTCGAGCATCGATGCGAAGCTGGCGGATAACACTCGACCTAGATACCCTCCAAGAATGGTACTACCGATGTACAAACTCATGTTCTTATGAAGCGCCGTACCTTGGTAACGCATACCAATGTAGCCCGTCATACTGGTTAACGCAGCAGGTAATAACAAGCCTTGAATAAATCGAAGCCATTGTAATAGATAAAAGCTATCCACGTGGACAAAGAGTAGACAGGATATTGCAAGCCCAACCATGGTCATCTTAAGAACTAACAACACGTTTCGTTTTGCTAAAAAGAGCCCATATACGATTGGCGCAATGGCTAGGGGAAGCATGGTGAGCGACATTAATGAACCACTTTGTGCCGGCGATACATTAAAATTACTACTGAAAAGAACTAGTAGCGGTTGCGGTGCATAAAGAACAAAAAAAGTTACAACCGAACATAGCAACAATAATACAAGAGGCATGAGGGACTCGGTGTTCTGAATTGCGCAATATCTTACCTAAATTCAAATTTTTTCGCTTAGAATATCTGATAAAATTTTGCGCTAAATCACAGAATTAAATGTAATAGCTGGTAGATTGATAGGCGCTGCTACTTCTAATAATGAATCTGCCTGTTTACAATGTACGTATAAGCGAATACAGATTGGAGTATCACAATGGGTTCTCTTCAAGAACAATTATTGAAAGCTGGGCTAACTACAGCACACGATGCGCGAGTCGCGAAATCTGAAAAACGTAAACAGCAAAAGAAAAAGAAAAAAGGTGCAACGAGCGAACAAAGTGATTTGCAAAAGCACATCGAGCAAACCAAACTCGAACAACAGAAAAAAGCGCAAGAGCTTAATGAAGCTAAAAAAGCTGAGCTGAAAGACAAAGAGCAAGTAGCGCGAGCCAAGCAAATTCTTGAGCACCATAATCAAGAAGAAATTAAAGGCGATTCCGTATTTAATTTTGCGTACGAGGGCAAAATTAAAGAGTTGGATGTCAATGAGGCTACACGTAAAGCACTGTCAAAAGGGCGTTTAGCAATTTGTGTGCTTGAAGGTGCGTTCTATGTTTTACCCGATGAGCCAGCACGAAAAATAGCTGAAATTGACCCAAGTTATATTGTGGTTCATGCGATTAATGAGAACGATAAGCCAGCGGAAGACGATCCTTATGCGGATTATGAAATTCCAGATGACTTGATGTGGTAGACACCTGAATTGCAGTTCCTAAAATGCTGATAAATAGCATATTGGTACGCTTGGTCTACACTCAAACAGGATTTAACGTTAAACAATAAGAGATAGGAACAATGAGCAAGATTAAATATTTAGTACTTGGTACTGCACTTTCAATGTCTGCATTCGTTTCAACATCAAGCCAAGCGGCAGATGGTGCAGGTTTGTATACTGCAAAAATGTGTCAAACGTGCCACGGTGCGGAAGGTAAAGCGCCAATTATGGACTCTTATCCAAAGCTTGCGGGCCAGAATAAAGATTACTTAGTCCAACAAATGAAAGACATTAAGTCAGGCGCTCGAAACAACGGTATGGCAATGGCAATGAAAGCCATGGTTGCAAATGTTTCTGAAGAAGAAATGGCCGCGATTGCTGAATATCTATCACAATTAAAGTAATCACAGCAGTGTAATTTAAAAAGAAAACCATCGCATAAGCGATGGTTTTTTTATCCAGAGATTGAAACGTAAACTTTTCTATTTTAGACTTCTAAACATCCATTTGGATGTGGAACACAGAAACGGAGTGATCATGTTTGAGCTGCCTAAATTTAGTCTTAAAGGCAAAGTAAGTGACGAAGAGTGGCAACTACGCGTAGACCTAGCTGCGTGTTATCGCTTGGTGGAGCATTTTCGATGGGGCGATTTGATCTATACCCATATGTCTGCACGTGTACCTGGAACAAACCAATACTTAGTCAATGCATTTGGACTCAGCTTTGATGAGGTTACTGCGTCTAATCTAGTTAAAGTGGACCTCGATGGTAACATTCTGGAAGACTCTCCATATTCAATAAATCCAGCAGGTTTTACTATCCACAGCGCAATACATGAAGTAAGAGAAGATGCACATTGTGTAATTCACCTTCATACAAAAGAAACCATTGCAGTCGCTACACTAGAATGTGGTTTATTACCCCTGAGTCAGCACGCGATGTTCTCGTTACCGTCATTGTCCTATCATGGATATGAAGGTTTAGCGGTGAATGAAGCCGAGAAGGCTCGTCTACAATCGGATTTAGGTACGACAAATCACATGCTACTGGTGAATCATGGGGGGTTAACCGTAGGTCCTACCGTTGGTGATGCGTTTATGCGTTTTTATGATTTACAACGCGCCTGTGAAATTCAAGTGGCAATTATGGCTACCGGTCAACCCGCGGTGCCGGTGCCACAACCTATAATCGATAATATTTATAATCAAGCGAACGTGGTTCACAGTGGTAGTACTGGTGGACAGCTTGCGTGGCCTGCCATGCTCAGAAAGGCGTATCGTTTAGACCCAAGCTTTGCTGAATAGGAGCAAACATGAAAGTAACTCGCGTCGAAGTTTTTGATATCCATTGTCCTGATAGACCACAGTGGACACCCGTTTTTGTCCGTATTCATACTGATGAAGGCATCTCTGGAGTGGGTGAAGCCGGTCTTGCCTATGATTTAGGCCACAGTGCTGCTGCTGCGATGATTAAAGAAATGGCAGAAGCGTTTCTAATTGGCCATGACCCATTCCAAACCGAGTTACTTTGGTCTCGTATGCTCCGTGAAAGTTTCTGGGGTTTAGGTGGGGGTCCAGTTATTTATTCTGCCATGAGCGCCATCGACACGGCTCTTTGGGATATTAAGGGTAAAGCCTTAAACCTACCGGTTTACCAACTGTTAGGCGGTAAAGTGAACGATGAATTGCGTACCTACGCATCACAGTTGCAGTTCGATTGGGGTCCTGAGTTTAAGAAACTAATTCGTCCTGAAGAATACGCAGAGGCGGCGTTAAAAGCGATAGCCGAAGGCTATGACGCGGTGAAAGTTGACCCAATCATGTACGATAAAGACGGTAATACTTACTACGACCGAACGAAGCTGATTTCACGCACGGAAATGAAGCTTTACCGTGCACGTATGCAGGCTATCCGTGAAGCCGTTGGCGATGAAGTCGATATTATTTTTGAGTGCCACAGCCTTCCTGGTGCGACTTCGGCGATTCAAATAGGTCAGATTGCGGAAGAATTCGATTGTATGTATTACGAAGAACCAGTGAATTACCTTAATCATTCGTTACACGATAAGGTGGCAAAAAAGGTCAATGTACCTCTAGCTGGTGGTGAGCGCTTGTATAACCGCTGGGCATTCCGTCCTTACTTTGAAGACCAAAGTATTGACATATTACAACCCGACATTGGTTTATGCGGTGGTTTTACTGAAACGAAGAAAGTATGTGATTACGCGGATATCTTTGATATTCGTATCCAAGCACACGTTTGCGGTGGTCCAGTTGCAACTGCGGCATCTTTACACCTTGAATCTGCAATTCCTAACTTCTTGATTCATGAACATCACACGTATGCAATCAAACAGTGGAACAGGGAACTGTGTATTCAAGATCCTCAACCAGTAAACGGTAAGTTTAAAGTGTCTGATTTACCGGGTATTGGAATTGAATTAAACGATGAAGTCGTCATGCGCTCACCGAGAGTTGAGATAAAATAGGTATTCACTTAAAAAGGGGCTTTAACGATGCCCTTTTTAATATGGAAAGCTGACATTAAGGTTTCGAAAGGGCAATACTTAGCGAGAGCCTTTCGGCTTTAACGATGGAAGTATTTTATATTTATGTTCACAGTGTGATTCATAAAGCATGTAGCCAAGAATGCTAGCTGATATTGAAAGCATTAAATAACCAGTAATGTCATAAGTACTGAAGAAAAACTGTACCTTGTAGCCTAAACCATTCCTTAGATAATTTTCAATTAACGCGCAAAATACTTTTATCGTGGAAAACAGTAATGCCCATGGAAATACTGTATCAGCAAGAGTGAGTTGCGGTTGATAGTCTTTCCAAATTTTTTGTTGTAACTCTACTCGCATAACCATAGGGATTAGAGCGATAAGGCTTATAACAAATTGGACGCCGAATATTATCGTATTTTGCATCAAACGGTCTTCATCGCTTGATGTAAGTGATATCAATCCCAAATTGAAAATCAGAACTTCCAGAAAAAAAGGAACGAACGCTAAGAAACCGATAAAAGCAGTATCTTTGTCTCCTAGTTTATAAGCGTATAGGGTCACTAGAGCGACAAAGCCTAAATATGCTCTCAGAAAATAAAATGGAAGGTGAAGCATTGCAAAAAATACTACCGTGGTAGCAACGACCACAGGTAGTATTTTAGAAGCGTGATGACGCTTATCCATATGCGTTGAAGTAGCTTATGGCTTATCAGGTGGAACTACTGTGCCGCCTGCAATTTTCTTACACTCGTTAAGCGCTAATTGTTTCATGATCATATTCCTTATTTTAGTTCAATCTTCTAATTTGCTCCAAAGAGCATAGCGTTCCAATACAAGCATACTACAATGGTTTTGCTATCCGACAAACTGTAAAATCGAGCTTGCTCAATTTCCCCAAGTCGGTAACTACTTTTTACCCCACCGTTAAATAAAAGTAAATTAAAAATTAAGCTGAGATTAAGATTAATTTCACAGTTTATCATTAGATATGGAGGTTTTTATCCCCCATATCTTTGAAAAAACTAATGATTTATTCTAGAGTTAACATTCAAATTTGGTTATTTCATGTTCGAGTTGATGTGTTAAATTTTTAATACTGTCAGTTGCGGTATGGGCTTGCTGCGAGACACGAGCCGTCTGGGAGGCTGTATCTGAAATTGTCACTACCCGTCTTGCTGTGTCTTCGCCAGCATCAAGCTGTTCTTTTGCTGCAATCGCGATTTGATGACTCATCTGAGAGATTGCACTCAATGACTGTGCAACTTTGCGGAGTTCTTCACTGGCCTTTTTCGACATCGAAACGGTTTTTTCGCTCGTGCTAATACTGGTTGCGACGGATGTTTTTGCTTCTTGAGTCGCAGATTGCAACTTACCTATCATGGTACGGATTTCTTCTGTACTGGTTTGGGTGCAGCTGCGCGAGTTGCCTTACTTCGTCGGCGACCACCGCAAAACCACGTCCTTGTTCACCAGCCCTAGCAGCTTCAATCGCTGCATTGAGTGCAAGTAAATTCGTTTGTTCAGCAATGCTTTGAATAACACTGAGTACATTTGCAATATTATTAACTTCAGAATCCAGTACTTGGATGTTATTACCAGCGCTGTCAATTTGTTGCTCTAGTAACGCGATTGTATTCGACGCTTCAGTTGTTAGCTTGTCCGCATTTTGACCTTGGCTTTCAGCCTCTTGAACTGAGTAGGCCGCTTGTTCTGCGTGTTCAACGACCGTTTGTGCCGATGCTGTAAGTTCGGTAATAGCAGAGGCAACCATTTGCGTTTCATCACTCAAGCTGCGAGTTAAGTGCTCAAGTTCAGTTGAGCGAGATTCGCCATCATGACTTTGTACTTGCAAGGTATTGCTTGCTGATTTGATCCCTTCAACAACACCTCGCAGACCTTTTTGCATGTACTGCATTGCTGCAATAATGCTGTCATCGCGAGCTTTAGATGCGTCAATAGGAGAGCGTAGATTGCCTCGAGAAATTTGTTTAACAATAGTGAGTACTTGATCAAGTTCACCACCTAATTTATTGGTGATCCCAAGACCAAATCGCGCAAGTACAAATGTCATCGCCACAGCAATAGCAAGAGATAGGCCAAGCAGCCAACTTGCCGTATTCCAGTAACGCTCATCGACTTCTTTGTAGCTTATGCCTGTGCCAATATACCAACCAAATACAGGTGTTTTCTGCACTACAGAGGTAAGATCGACCACTTCGCCATTGCGTTCAGAGTTCCAATGATAAGTAATAATTTGATCCGTTCGACTGCCGACTAAGGTTTTTACCATTTGGCCGATGCTGTTTCCACTTGCATCTTTAAAATCATTGAAGCTTGTACCGTGTAATTGTGGATCATGTGGCGTTGCCACAAAGTTCATTTTCTCATCTACGGCATAGACGTACTCGGAATCTTTGTACTTATTTTCACGAAGTATTTGAGTGGCAAATTGCTTTGCCTGTTGTTCAGATAGTTGTCCAGTTTGGACGAGTTTTTCGAATTGCTCTACCACATTAACTGTGCTTTTCATCAACTGGTTAATACGTTCAATATTGTCTGATTCACTCGCCACACGGAGTGATTGAAGACCAAAAACGGCAACCAGTAGCAATGATAAGAAAATTGCTGCAGCGAAAATTACTATTTTTATTCTTAAAGAGAGTCCCGACAGCACAATACGCCCCTTTTAAATGATGCCCAATTACTATCTATCACGAAATTCGTATCGATGTAACTAAGTTATAGATCAAAGAGGCTTATTTTGAGGTGATTTTTACTCAAGTTTGTGCTTAATATCGGCACGTTTGCATTAATAATGCAATATTTCGTTTTCAGAGAGTAGGCGGTACTGGCCTTCTTCCAACTGTTCATCAAGTAAAATAGAACCAATTTTTTCTCTATGGAGGCTCTACAACTTTATTTTCTACAGCAGCGAGCATCCGCTTAACTTGGTGGTACTTGCCTTCGGAAATCGATAGACGTAACTGATAACTGGCTAACTTTTCAACTATTGCAGGTCTAGTTAATTCACGTTCACCGTGTAATTGCACGCCATCACGCAATTGTTGTATCGCTTCATCAGAAATCGGGTCTCGTGTTTCGACTAGGTAAGTTTTAAATTTTTCATGTTTAGGAGAGGTTATCTTGTGCGACCAATCACCATCATTGGTAATTAAAACAAGACCTGTAGTATCAATGTCGAGTCTACCTGCAACATGAAAATCCTTTAAGTTTGGTTCGTCGAGCAAATCAAAGACCGTTGGGTGCATTTCATCGCTGTTTGCGCAGACGTATCCCTTTGGTTTGTGGAGCATAAAATAGCGTTTACCGAGATAAACGAGTTGTTGGTCCTTCCAAAGAACTTCATCACTTGGAGATATACTGACATCGAATTTAGACACGACTTCACCATTGACTTTGGCGTATCCGCGCTTTATGCCACCGCGTACTTTCGTACGTGGTGATTCGATTAAATGACTGACAAATTTGTCCAAGCGACAAGGAAATTTCATTAGTTTTTCTCAATTACAAAAAAGATAAAAAATTCCAAAATATTGGAATTATTGTTTTCGGTAGATCTCAGGCAACAAATCATAGACGTGAACACTCAAGCTATAACTCGTGTCACAATAAGTTGCAATGCAATTTAAAAGCGCTTCGCTCAGCTTTTGCTTTTGCTCGGTGCTTCTACCTTCCATTATGTGTGCTTGGATGTGAATAAAACCTTCAATATTTTGGGCAAGTGCATAATGTTGGTAGCTCGGCGCGCGGGTTTTAACCGTTGTTGGGTCAAAAAGGTCTGTGGCAATCGCGGCTTTATGTACACGCTCGACTAATACTTGTGGCAATATAGGTAGATGCTCTGAGTGCTCTATGATGATATGAGGCATAACGGAAGACACTTCGTAAATTTGCGACAAGTTTAGCAAGCTTATGGCTGATGCAAAAGGAATCTAGAATGAGAATTTTTGAAAAACAGATGAAAACCGCACTTATGATGAGTGCACTCGTTTTATTAAGTGCGTGCAGCGACGATGCGGCGAAAGTAAGTCTTGGTTTGTTTACAACGAAAGACGTCATAGTAAGTGGCTGGACGGACCCCAAAGTAACCGGGGTGACTTGTCATGTCAGTCATATTGAAGCCAATTTGGATTTTGCGGATCCGTCCGACATGTCGATTGCGTGTCGTCAAACGGGACCAATTACGGCTGAGCAAATGAGCCAAGTTAAACTTGGCAACTCGGGCGAAGTGGTATTTAGTACGTCTAAAAGTGTGCTGTTTAAGTCGCTCAAAGTGCGCCGTGTATACGACCCTGAGAGTAAAACGTTGCTGTACATTTCGTACTCAACAAAAGAAACGTCAGGAAGTCATCATCACGCGCTTTCAACGGTGCCGTTGTTTGGCACGGATGCGTGGGATTGGGCCTCAAGCCAGGTAAAAAAATGATACTCGACTTATTCACAAAAAAACCGTTAATTGATGACGATGAATTGGCGTTTATCGCCGACACTTTTGTATGGGCGGCGACCCATCTCGACGGTGAATATTTTTTGCATGAGACACAAATTATTACGCCATCAGGACAATTTTTTCCTGAACAAGTCAGTAGTATCGAAGAAATGGCAATAACGGTATTTAAACGCGTGGTGGATTATGCTGGATTGTCTCATTGGCCGCTCACGTTAGTCTCGCCTGCAGATGCCCGAGCACAAACCTTGCCGAGATTACAGGTCACAAATCGACTCCGTGGTAGTCGAAGTGAGGTTTATTCGGAAAATGGCGCATTGATTCCATTTTCATTTAATCCTCAACAAATTAACCAACCTGAAGACTTGGTCGCAAGTTATGCTGTTGGTTTAGCCCATCTACTAGTCGCAGCTGTGAATCAGCAACAAGGTGCTCTGCCACCTGGCGGGCCAGAAAAATTACCACAAGCTTGCGATGTCATCGCTGTGTTTCTGGGCTTCGGCGTCATGTTAAGCAATACGGCCTATCAATTTAAAGGCGGATGTGGTTCTTGTTATAATCCGTACGCAAACAGACAAGCTGCGCTAACAGAAGCACAAACGGTATTTGCGCACGCATTAATTTCCCATTTTAAGCCTGAACAACGTTCGAATACCTATTTAAAACCGCATTTGCGAGGGCAATTTAAACAGGCCAAATCACAGCTCAAACGTTATATGAACACCTCGTCTCACCCATTATTGCTTGCTATGGAGTCAAAGCAACATGCTTAGTTATTTAGATGAATTTTTTCTGATTGTTATCGCTCATTTTTTTGCAGTGGCAAGTCCAGGTCCTGATTTTGCAATCGTACTAAAGCAAAGTGTGCAGCATGGTCGCAGTAACGCACTTTGGACCAGTGCAGGTATCGCGCTTGGTATTTTTGTCCACGTTGCATACTGTCTGCTAGGCGTTGCGGTGGTATTAAGCCAATCGGAGAGCTTATTCAACGCGTTAAAATATTTAGCTGGTGCGTATTTGCTCTACATTGGCATTCAAGCATTGCGGGCAAAAGCAGCAACAGGGCCGTTGGAAGAAATAAAACACGATGATAAGCAGGAATCTGCATTTATTGCGTTACGTCGAGGGTTTCTCGTGAATGTGCTCAACCCGAAGGCAACGCTCTTTTTCTTGTCTTTGTTTACTTTAGTTATTAGTGCGGATACTCCCTCATCAATTCAAGCTATTTACGGCTTGTATATGGCCATTGCGACATGGGCGTGGTTTTCGGGATTATCGATGGTTTTGAGTAAGCCTAATGTTAGGCAGTTCTTTCATCGAGCCGGACACTGGTTTGACCGAGGTATTGGTGTGATATTGGTGGGATTAGCGATTCGTGTGGTCGCCCAATAACATGGAAAAACGCTACTTGAATTTCGCTTATGGCTCAAACATGGCAAGAGACTCGGCTCTTTTCTCGCTTTCCGAATGCAAAACGTGTGTCGATTGCTAAATTAGACAATTGGAAGCTGACCTTTCGTATGCTTGCTGTTGATGGTTCAACGAAATGCGATATTGAGCCATCAAGTGGTGAGCGGGTCTTTGGTGTCGTGTATGCATTAAGTGAATCAGAAAAGCGCTTACTCGATGCGATAGAAGGTGAACGTTACGAATGTGTAGAAGTCTGCGTTTCAACGCAAGATGGACAACATCTAAACGCATTTGCCTATGTTGCGAATACACATAATGATAAGTTGAAGCCTTATTCATGGTATTTAAACCATGTAATACAAGGTGCCTATGAGGCTCAAGTTTCTGATTCTTATATGGCGATGTTAAAACAAACTCCTGTTCAAGAAGACCAAGACAAACTACGAGCAAAAAAAGAATGGTCAGTTTACGAGATGAATGAGCAGGGAAAGTAGTAAGGTAAAACATGAAAATTGGCACTCAGTCACTCAGTCGAATTGCATTAGGCGCATGTCTCGCGATGTCGAGTTTAAGTACGTCTTGGAACGTGCAAGCCGCCGTCAACGTAGGTGATGTAGACATCGCCGTTAAAGCCGCAATGAAAGCGTTCAACATTCCAGGCATCGCAATTGGTGTGGTTGAAAATGGCAAAGTGGTTATGGCAAAAGGATATGGTGTCACGCATCTTGAGACACAAGCGCCAGTTAATGAAAATACTTTGTTTGGTATAGCCTCTAACTCAAAAGCGTTTACTGCAACTGCTTTAGCGATGTTAGTGGACGAAGGTAAATTAAATTGGGACGATAAAGTTATCCAACATTTGCCTGAGTTTCAGCTCGCAGATCCCTATGTAACCCGTGAAATGACAATTCGAGATCTACTAAGTCACCGCAGTGGATTAGGTCTTGGCGCGGGCGACTTAATGATTTGGCCTGATACAAACAAGTCAATGAAAGATATCTTGGCGGGCCTTAAATATCTAAAACCCGTTTCAAGTTTTAGAACGCAGTACGCTTACAACAATTTGATGTTTGTAACAGCCGGGGAAGTAGTCGCACGAGTATCAGGAAAGCCTTGGGCAGAGTTTATTGAAACACGCATTTTGGCTCCACTTAAAATGAACAATTCCCACGCCGGATTTTCAAGGATCCCAAAAACAAATAAAAACTTCGCCACAGGTCACGTTCCTTATGAAGGCAAATTACATCCATTTTTTGTCGATTATCTTGAAGACTTTCAAGGAGCAGGGGCGATTGCGTCAAGTGCTAAAGACATGAGTCAGTGGTTACTTACTCAGTTGTCACATGGTGTTGCCCCAAGTGGAGAGCGAATTTTTACCGAAGAGCAACAACAGCAGTTATGGCAACCTCACATTATGCGTACGGTGAGTCAAAGAGATTTTGAAAGTACACAACGACATTTTGTTGGGTATGGTCTTGGGTTTGCGATGGAAGATTACTTTGGTTTGAAAAAGTTAGGCCACGGTGGTGGGATTTTAGGTATGGTATCGCATGTTGCTATCATTCCTGAGAAACAGCTTGGTGTTGTTATCTTGAGCAATCAACAGGCGTATCCCGCACTCGCGGCAATAGCGAATGAAGTCTTTGAAGATGCACTGAAACTCGAAGACAGAGACTGGGTTAGCGAACTGAGCACAAGCTATAAAGAGAAAAAACAAAAAGCCTACTCTGCGCTTTTACCAAAACCTATTGATGTGGTTCAAGCAAGTCTCCCAACGGAGTTTTATACCGGCACATTAAAGAGCGACTGGTATGGTGATGTGGTCATCGAAAAGTTGGACAAGACGCTTCGCATTGATTTTACCCATACGCCACTGTTAAAAGGAATGTTGCAGCATCGTTCAGGTCACACGTTTCTTGTGAAATGGGATCAGCCATTGTTGGAAGCTGAAGCCTTTATCACGTTTGAGGTCGATGAAAACCAAAAGGTAATTGGTGCAAAAATGAGGTCAGTTAATAACGATATTACTGATTTTAGTTTTGATTTTCACGACTTGGATTTAAAAGCAAAGTGACGTATTGCTAGCGTTACTTCGTCAGCCAAAAGTAGCAAAGCGTTCACTGTAGCGCTTTGCTACACTGCTCGTATTGCCACAGCCAAGGATTTGCCTTTATGCGCACCGCGATAATTACTCATCCTCTTTGCCGCCGACATAAAATGATTGCGGATCATCCAGAATGTCCTGAACGACTCGATGCAATATCAGATCGTATTTTAGCCTCCGGATTAGATTTATCCTTGCTTCACAAAACGGCACCAAAATGCTCGATGGAAGACATAACCTCTGTCCACAGCAAAGCGATGGTCGAGCAAGTGATTAATACACTGCCTACGGAAGGTCTCGCTTCACTCGATGGGGATACGTGGTTATGTCCAGATTCCTTTAAAGCAATCGAACGTGCAGTCGGCGCTGGTATTATGGCCGTTGATGGCGTGTTGGCTGGTGAGTTCGATGCGGCATTTTGCTCGGTAAGGCCTCCGGGCCACCATGCAAATCAAACGAGTTCTTCAGGATTTTGTGTGTTTAATAACTTGGCGATTGCGGTAAAACATGCGCAACAGTTAGGGGTTAACCGTATTGCTATTTTAGACATCGATGTACACCACGGAAATGGGACGCAAGATATCTTTCATGATGATGAAAACGTTCTGTTTTGTTCATTGTTTCAATACCCATTCTACCCAAACACTCCGATTGAAAATAATGAACATATCGTCAATTCACCGATGAAGATTAATAGTAATGGTGCGGACTTGAAACAGGTTGTGACTAATGATTGGTTACCTAGATTACGCGAATTCCGTGCAGAGCTCATTTTTATCAGTGCAGGCTTTGATGCCCACCTTGAGGATGACATGGCAAGCCTTGCTTTTGTCGAGGCGGATTATTCGTGGTTTAGCGAGGTAATTGCAAAACTTGCCAAAGAGTTTGGCTGCAAAGGGATCATTTCATTTTTGGAAGGTGGGTATGAGCTGTCGAGTCTTGGGCGCAGCGTAGCCGCACATCTACGTGCGTTGGTTGAATGTGAGTAATCACATCGCAACCTCTTTGTTCGTCTGGATTGCTAGTGCGTTTGGAGTAACGCAAACGCTTCTTGAACGTTCGTTAGCGTAATTTTTCCAACGCAGCAATGCCCATCTTGTACTAAGGATTGTTGCACCAAACACGTCAGTTCTGCCATTGACAGTGCAGGTAAGGCATCCCCTTTTAGACTAAAGTTGCAACCGTCAATGGTGATGATTCTGTAGCTTTCTAACTCTTTGTCTTCAATATAAAAAATCTCACTCTCAAAGGTTTCTTGATCTTCAATGAGTTGTATTTCATGACTCGAAATGAGCAATAGTGGGTACGAATTTGTGCTCATAAATTGTTCTCAATCAAAGTATAAAGACTTAGCCCAAGTATACTCGATAAGATGTGTGATACGCGAGGGTTGCTAATGAAGTCAGGTGATACGAGACAACTAAAAATCAAGGACGTGTTATCTAATCAGTTATTAACATGTGATGTGTCAACGCCGTTGATTGATGCAGTGCACATGATGCGTGGCAAGAACGTAAGTTCAATATTTGTCACGGATAATGACTTAATTGTGGGAATTTGGACGGAATCCGATTGTGTACGTATTGATTTCGAAGACCCCGATTTCGCATCTCGGCCAATTGCGTTAAACATGGCATCGCCAGTTCATTCAATCAACGTTGACAAAACATTGAGTGAAGCGACGATTAAATTTCATCAACTGGGCATTCGGCACCTGTTAGTCGTTGATAAGTTTAATACGCCCTGCGGCGTGGTATCTTTATCCGATATTGTGCGTAATCAAGGGCTTGATCACTATTTGCACTTTAGGCCTATAGACGCTCATTTTGAGAAAAATGTACGTATTCTTGATAGCGAGCAATGTCTTTCGGATGCGATACATTTGATGCGTGAAACCAAGATGACGGCCGTGCTTGTATACAATCAGCAGAAACAAGCTTACGGCATCATCACACAGCGCGATATTGCCTACATCATTCTCAATCCGGATTGGCGCAAAGCTTGTTGGGAGATCTGCAGCTACCCCATGCTACATGTGACACCAAAAGACTCCTTGTTTGACGCATATCGTTTAATGACCACGAATGCAATTCGTCATCTTGTCGTGAAAGATCCTGAAACAAAACAGGTACTTGGTCTACTTGCTCTGAAAAATGTATTGACCGAAATCGAAACCGCTTACTGCAGCGAATTGGAAAAAGTGTTGGTACAACGAGACCTTGCGCTTCAGAAATCGGAGAAAAACCTCTATCTTGCAAATCGTATCATCAATGCCTCATTGGATGGCATCATGATTACGCGCAGCAATGGCGAAATTATTCAAATAAACCCTGCGTTTAGCGCTCTTACGGGGTATCAAGATTATGAGGTGTTAGGTAAAAAACCGAACTTACTCAGCTCAGGTATTCACCCTGCGGAATACTATGAAGACATGTGGGGGGCTTTGCGAGAAAAAGGTGTTTGGCAAGGTGAAATCTGCAACCGTAAAAAATGCGGAGACATCTATGTTGAATGGCTGACAATTATTGAGATTAATGAACCTTACAGCGATGATGTACTGTACGCCGCGATTTTTAGTGATATTACGGAGCGCAAAAACGCCGAAGAGAAAATCGTCCGTTTAGCGTATTTTGATGAGTTAACAGGTTTACCCAACCGTAGATTGTTCAATGATCGACTTTCTATGGCGCTGGCTGCAGCACATCGTGAGAAACAGAAATTGGCGGTCATGTTCATTGATTTAGACCGATTTAAAGAAGTAAACGATACACTTGGACACAGCGCAGGTGATGAGCTTCTGGTGCAAGTCAGTGAACGTATCAAGCGAATTTTACCAGAAGGAGACACGCTCGCCCGCCTGGGCGGTGATGAGTTTGTGGTACTGTTGACCGAAGTGAAAGCAATTGAACTCGTGGTCAATTTCGCAAATCAGATTTTGAGTGAATTAAGCAATCCTTTCAGCATCGCCGGTATGAATGTCGGCGCAACAGCCTCTCTTGGCGCGGCAATTTACCCTGAAGATGGCTTGGATAGTGAAGCGTTACTTAAACATGCTGACGTGGCCATGTACCGCTCTAAAGAAGTCGGCCGTAATTCTTTCCAACTCTATAAAGCGTCGATGAATGCGCGTTCACTCGAACGGTTATCGATGTTGAGTCGATTTCAAAATGCGTTGGAATATGATGAATTTGAACTGCATTATCAGCCGTTAGAATGTTTGAGTAGTGGTCAGATTTTAAGTGTTGAAGCCTTGGTTCGTTGGCGCGACCCGAATCTTGGGATGATTTCTCCGGCACATTTCATCCCACTTGCTGAAGAATTAGGCTTGATTATCAAGCTAGATAATTGGGTAATCGATAAGGCCTGTAAGCAATTCAAAGCATGGCGAGATGCAGGTACGAATATACATCGCATCGCCATCAATGTGTCTGCACAACACCTGTGCCAAGGCAATCTGGCTGAGACAGTAGCTCAGACCCTTGAGAAGTATGGGATTGATGGCCGGAATCTGGAAATTGAATTAACCGAAAGCAGTTTTGTGAGTAACTTTCATGAAGCAAAAGTGGCGTTAAAGCGTTTAAAAATGCTCGGGGTGAGTATTGCTTTGGATGATTTTGGCACGGGCTACTCGGCACTCAGTTACCTCACAAAATTACCTATCGACATTCTGAAGATTGATGCCAGCTTTATTGCAAAAATTCCAGATGAATACGGCAACAGTGAGATCGTGAGTGCGATTGTTGCGATGGCGAAAGCTCTTAATCTGCGTGTTGTAGCGGAAGGGGTGGAGAAAGTGGAACAGAAACAATTTTTACAAAAGTTAGGTTGCCACACGAGCCAAGGGTACTTGTTCTGCAAGCCCCTTAGCGCCGATGATTGGGAACGATTTTATTCGCAGTGGAAAGCCACCTCATAAGAGGTAAATTTGCGAATATTAATCACGCCAGTATCAAAAATGAGGTACTGGCCTTTAATACCTTTTAGTATACCGCTTGCAACTGGGTCTTTATCAAAGTTGAACGAGGTTAGTTTTTGTGCGCTTTCAAGCTTTGGATAGTTTAAATCCACTACTTCTTCGTCAAGAATTTCGATGGCGCCCTCACCGTATAAGGTATTTAATTCACTAATCTTTGCCTCTATCTGTGGTAAAAGCTCAGCTGCGGCTTGTTTTAAATCCACGACATAGGTGATGTCTTTCAACATATTACGCCAATTGGTTTTATCTGCGATAAATTCAGCCAAGGCAACTTCAACTAGGCCTGATTGCAAACGAGTGTTCACTTTCATAATTGGTAAAGCCTGAGTAGCTCCTTGATCTATCCAGCGCGTTGGAATTTGCGTGTGGCGGGTGATCCCGACCTTGAGACCCGATGTATTCGCGAGGTAAACGTAATGTGGGATCATGCAATTTTGCTCTCCCCATTCGGGTTCTCGACACGTACCTGCATCAAAATGACAAGTTTCAGGCTTCATGATACACATGTCGCAACTGGCCAGTTTTTTCATGCAGACAAAACAGTGACCTTGTGAGTAACTTTTCTTTGTTTTTTTCCCACAGTTACAGCAATAGATATTTCCCGAAAACGTTAATGTAACGTGTTTTCCAATGTGTTCGTTTAATGAGATAAGCTCTTCACCAAGCGGAAGAAAATAGTGAATTGGTTTGGTGTGTTGCGCTTTGAGTTTACTCAGCGTGCCCTGCATGTTTTGCCCCTAAATACAGTGGTTTGCCAGCTCAATCGTACTGTTTCTTTAAGACATAAAGAAACAGGGCGATTAAACTCGATTCATTGCTATCTAAGCACCGTGTTCTGCCTACATAGTATTAAGGAAGGCAGTCTAGCACATCCTGAGGCGAGGAGATGAGAACTCGAGGCTAATTAGTGGTATTGAGTGCTTCTGCTTGCGCTTTACAGGCATTGTATTCGTCAATACATTGATTGTTGCATATCTGCTGTGTCAGTGTCGCATCGATGCTTTGGCTTTGACAGGATTGTTCACATTGATAATTCTGCTGTGCGCATTGTTTGAGTTCAGGGCTAATTTTGCTTTGGCAACCCATAAGTGGCAATAGCATTAAACAGGACATTAGAGTAAAACGAGAATAACGTTCGCGCATGAGACATTCCTTTTTATAATAAGAAAAGGGTCGTAATCGACCCTTTTTTAAATCTATGCATTGACCTGTATGTTGTCAATGAGTCTGACTGACCCTAAGTATGCCGCAACTAAGATGACAAAATGCTTATCATCAGAGGTCGCATTTCTTAACGTGTCTCGTTCAGCGATACCAAAATAGTCAATTTTTAAGCCTTTGGCTTCAATCGCGGCTTTCGCTTGTTGTTCGAGAGTGTCGAAACGGCGGTCCCCAGCTTCTAAAGCTTGAGCTGTATTTGTAAGCGTTTGATAAATAACACTAGCAGTCTCTTTTTCCTCGTCGCTCAAATACCCATTGCGAGAACTCATTGCAAGGCCGTTTTCTTCGCGTTTGGTGGCGACACCGACAATTTCGACAGGGATTGATAAGTCCTTAACCATGGAGCGGATGACAGCGAGTTGCTGGAAATCTTTCTCGCCAAAACACGCGAAATCAGGCTGAACTAAATTGAAAAGTTTTGTAACTATGGTCGCGACGCCGACAAAATGGCCTGGGCGAGACGCACCACAAAAGCCTTGAGACACCGTTGGAACGTCAACGGAAGTTTGCGCATTCAACCCATTTGGGTAAATGACATCAACCGTTGGCGTAAAAATCAAATCGGTATCAAGTTCTGCTAAGCCTTTTTGGTCTTCAACGAGGGTACGTGGGTATTTGTCCAAATCTTCGTTTTGACCAAATTGCATCGGGTTGACGAAAATGCTCACAACCACTTTATCCGCAAGCGTTTTGGCTTTCTCGACTAATGAAAAGTGACCTTGATGAAGGTTGCCCATCGTTGGCACAAACGCAATACTTAAACCTTGTTGGCGCCAAGCTTTTATTTGACTACGTAGCGATTTGATTTCACTAATTGTTTGCATTAATTAAACTCGTGTTCAGGGCCAGGAAACGCACCCGATTTTACATCATTACAATACTTCTTAACGGCATCGACCATGTTGCCAGTCTCTGCTAGGAAGTTCTTTGAAAATTTAGGAATATAGCCGGCCGAAATGCCCACTAAATCATGCATAACTAGAATTTGACCATCCGTTTCTTTACCTGCACCAATACCGATCACTGGGATTGTTACAGCTTCGCTGATTTGTCTCGCCAGAGCTGAAGGAATGCATTCGAGAACTAACAGTTGCGCGCCGGCGTCTTGCAGAGGCTCTTGCATCGGCAATCATTTTTTGCGCTTTGTCGGATTCTCTTCCTTGGATTTTAAACCCACCAAAAACATGGACGGATTGCGGTGTTAAACCCAAATGACCACAAACAGGAATACCTTGTTGAGTCAGTAGCTTAATACTGTCGTAAAGCCATTCACCACCTTCCAATTTAACCATGTTGGCGCCTGCACGCATTAACTCAGCCGCATTCTCGCATGCTTGCGTTGGATTTGCGTAACTCATAAACGGCATATCAGCGACCACAAATAAGGCTTTGCTGCCTGCACGAACACAACGCGTGTGATAGGCAATGTCTTTAGTCGTTACAGCAAGTGTGTCATCTCCACCTTGTAGTACCATACCAAGTGAGTCGCCGACCAAAACGATATCAACACCGTTATCAGCAAAGAGTTTTGCAAAGCTTGCATCGTAAGCCGTTAATGCGGTGATTTTATCGCCAGCTTGCTTCATTTTTTGTAAAGTGGATACCGTAATTTTTGACACGACAATTTCTCCGTTGGCGCGCACCATTAGTATGCGAAAGGGACTAATCCATTCGCAGGAACGTGTTGTTTTAAATCGGCAATGCGTGTTCCACACGGCATGACCAACTCTGGTGCGATATCAAATAATGGGTAGATAACAAATTCTCTGACCTTCATACCATAATGAGGAACCGTTAAACGCTCCGTTTCTAGTACGTCTTGATTGAAAAGTAAGATATCGAGGTCGAGAGTTCTTGAAATTCCAGCGTTCGTCTTTTCGTACTCGGCCATAATCGAGACTCGATTTGTTGTAGCACGTCTAACGTGGCATCGGGCGATAAAGCCGTTGTAAAAGAAGCAACCGCGTTTACGTAATCGGGTTGATCTTGCGGACCCATCGGTTTGGAGGCATAAAAGGGCGACACAACAACATCTCTTACCTCATTGTGGGCCTGCAATGCCCTGATAGCCCCTTGTAATTGGGCTACAGGATCGTTCAAGTTGGCACCAAGTCCGATGTAAACTAGGTTCATGATGGATCCGGTTTCTTTCTTGGTTTACGACGGCGAGGACGACGAGGGCCTGAACGTTCATCGAGCGATTTAACCATGTCTTTCTGTCCGGTCACGTCTTTTTCTAAATAATTTGTCCACCAAGCCGCGAGCGATTGTAATTCAGTTTCACCGCTTTCGACACGAAGAAGTAAGAAGTCATATGCCGCCCTAAATTTAGGCTGTAAGCTCAAGCGATAGGCTCGTTGACCACTGCGCTTATCTAAGCGTAATTGCAAATGCCAAATATCACGTGCGCCAATGGTAAAACGTTTCGGTACCGCCACTTGTTTCGCACTATCGGATAACACCGCGTTCATCGCGATATTATAAGCATCATGTGCGAACATGCCGTCTTTCTCAACGAGAGCGTCTGCACGTTGACGAAGGGGGAGCCATAGAAGTGCGGCAAAGATAAATGCCGGCGTTACTTTTTTATCTGCGTTAATTCGAGCATCGGTATTTGCGAACATTTGCTGAATAAAGCGCTCAGCAAAACCATCTGTTGATGCATTCAAGGCACGCTCTGTTGCTGGGAAGAGATACTTGAATAAGCCGAGTTCACGCAGCATTAGGAAGTTTTGTTCCGCTTTGCCATTTAAAAACAGCTTCAAGCACTCTTCGAATAAGCGAGCGGCTGGAATATTTTCAAGAAGTGAGGCCAACTGAGGGATTGGATTCTTCGTCGCAGGAGCGATGCTCATATCAAGTTTCGTTGCAAAACGAACCGCACGTAACATACGGACGGGGTCTTCTCGGTAACGTGTTTCAGGGTCGCCAATCAGCTCTATTTGACGAGTCTCGAATTGCAGCAAGGCCACCGGCATAATCGCGAATGCTGAAATCTTCAATAGAATAATAAAGCGCATTGATTGAAAAATCACGACGCTCAGCGTCTTCTTCAATGGTTCCGTAAACGTTATCGCGAAGTAGTTGTCCCTGTTCACTCGCTTGGCTGATGTTGTTGCTTTTTCCTTCATCACTATGATGGCCGCGCATTGTCGCTACTTCGATAATTTCTTGACCGAAGACGATATGAGCGAGACGGAAACGACGACCTATGAGTCTGCAATTGCGGAAAATTCGTTTTATTTCTTCTGGCTTAGCATTCGTCACGACATCGAAATCTTTGGACTCTAATCCAAGCAATATGTCACGAATACAACCGCCCACAAGATAGGCTTCAAACCCCGCATCTTTTAAACGGTACAATACTTTGACCGCATTGGGACTAAATTGTTTGCGCGAAATACTATGCTCACTGCGAGGTACAATCACAGGTTCCGGTAATAATGTCGCGGTTGCCGTGTGCTCATCACTTTTGCTCGCAGGGCCAATTATTTGGCGGCAAATTTGGAATAGCTTGGAAATAATAACGATTCTCCTAACAAGTTTGCAGCTTGAAGTTTAGGCGATTTTATAAGGGTCGTTATCATATACCAGCTCTTAATAAAAATTAAGAGGTAGGCAACGAGAATTGATACCCTTTATCGCTTAGTTTTACGACAATTTCACGAGTTTTTGGGATGTTTTCTCGCTGATAGTGCTCAATTGCCCATTTCAATAAAGCTTCCACCGAGTGGATGTCGACATGATTATCAGGGAATAGGCCGAGGAATTGCAGAGTTGCAAGTAGGGCCGGCGCTGGATTTTTCTTGTCAACAGCGGGGGCATGATTTTGCTTAGAAAGCTTAAATCCTGGCGATTGAACCGCTAATGGTACGTGACCATATTGTGGTATTGGCCAGCTTAACTGCGAAAACAAGCTCATTTGCCGAGAAGTTGGTTCGACAAGATCTGCGCCGCGAATAACATGACTAATACCTTGTAAGTGATCGTCAACAACGACAACTAACTGATAAGCATATAAGCCGTCGCCGCGCTTCACAATGTAGTCTTCGTTTGCCAGTTCAGAAGGGGTTGTAACTTGCCCTTGAACTAAATCATCAAAAGTAACAATAGGATGGGTCTGTGTAATACGCAGAGCATTGCGTTCAAACGTATTGTTTAACGGTAAACAGTGTCCAGTATACAAACCACCGAGTGCTTTTATTTGCTTGCGCGTGCAGGTACAGGCATACAACTCATGACGAGCATTCAGCGTAGATAGAACGTCTTGGTACAGCGAATGTCGTTGGCTTTGCCAAACTACCTCTTCATCCCAATGAAGCCCAAATGCTTCAAGTGTATGAAGAATGTCAGTATCAGCACCTTTGACCACTCTCGGGGTATCAATGTCTTCGATACGAACTAACCATCTACCTTGGTTGCTTTTTGCATCCAAGTAGCTTGCAGTTGCGGCGATGAGTGAACCAAAATGAAGAGGGCCGGAGGGGGAGGGAGCAAATCGACCGCGATAGCTCCCTTGAATATCTGGGGTAAGCATGTTCGGGGGGGTTATCCGCGTCCCGTTTGCTTCTCTTTAATTTCTGCAAGAGTCTTACAGTCAACACATTGGTCAGCTGTAGGACGAGCTTCTAAGCGACGGATACCGATTTCAATACCACATGAGTCGCAGAATCCGAAATCGTCGTCTTCAATGTTTTGTAGCGTTTTTTCAATTTTCTTGATGAGTTTGCGTTCACGGTCACGTGCACGCAGTTCCAATGAGAACTCTTCTTCTTGAGCCGCACGGTCAACTGGATCAGGGAAGTTTGCAGCTTCGTCTTGCATATGCGTTTTAGTACGATCTACTTCATTTCTTAGATCGTTGCGCCATGCCTCCAAAATCTGTTTGAAATGGGCAAGTTGCGCCTCATTCATGTATTCTTCGCCTGGTTTTTCTTGATACGGCTCTAAACCAGCTTGGGCTAACAACCCAAGTTTCTTTTGCTCTGGCATAGCAATCTCCTAAATCCTTAAAATCTTACCCCAGCTTCCGCCGGCGGCTATAAATAGCAGAATCCTACTACCTAGGCAATTACTTTTTTCCTATTTAGTGTGCCAAAAGCAAGATTCTACCTAATTAAAATGGATGGGTTTTAGCCATTTTTGACGACAAGTCAGAAGGTTAAAACAACCTGTAGAAAAAATAATTTTCCCAAATATGGGGGGCTTTTTTAAATAATCAAGCGTTACCCTTTAATTATTATCGGCAATGGGTCGGTAATAATAAGTTCCTCTTTTGACACTTGTGCGCGATAAGCGAGAAATTCAACCCCCGCTTTTTGCGCGTCGATACATAAACTGGCGTAATGAGGATCAATATGTGCAGCAGGATGTACGTTTTGAATGCCATTATGCATTACGATAAAAAGCAGAACGGCACGATGACCCTGTGCTTTCATTTCCATCAATTCGCGTAAGTGTTTTTGACCTCGAACGGATGGTGCATCAGGGAAATATCCCTTGCCATTTTCTAACAATGTAACGGATTTCACTTCTACGTAGCAATGCGCCTCTGGATTTATAGATTGACTGAGTAACGCGTCGATTCGGCTTTTTTCACTGCCGTAGGGTACTTCGGCTTGCACTTTATCGTAATGAGCAAGTGGTGCAATTTTACCTGACTGTAATGCTTCTATCGCAACGTTATTTGCGCGTGCGGTGTTAACGCAAATTAAGTGACCATCAAGGCTTGTTGTAAGTTCAAGCGAATGCGGGTATTTGCGTTTTGCATTATTACTTGTGGTGTAATACGCCAGCGTATTTGGCTCCGCACAGCCAGTCATTCTACCCGTATTTGCGCAGTGCACGGTTAAGATGCAGTTGTTGACGTCAAGGTCAACCAAAAACCGTTTATAACGTTTAATCATTAAGCCAGTTTGCAGTGGCGGCACGTATAGCATTATTTCTTCGCAGATATTTGGGTCGACATTCTGGCTAGTGTACACTGTGCAAAACACATTGAATATGAGTGAACTACATGTCTGAACAATTTTTAGTCCGTCTAAGTGAAGAGCCTGCAAAAGGCGTTTGGGCGCAGTCTGGCACAAGCTTTGATAGCCAAGGTGCGGTTATTCATCTCCCAGAAGCGAGTGCGTTGAAACATGTTCAACGTGCCGCTCGCGCGATTGCAACGCAAGGTTTAGCGAAAGTAAGCTTGCAGGGCGAGCGTTGGACTACTGAGTTACAGTGGGCCTTTTACCAAGGATTTGTCAGTCCAAAACAACTTGGTGGCGTGACGTTTATCGACAATACGAACAGCGATTTGGCCGCGCTTGAAGCATTAAAAGTCAGTGCGACTTGGGCACGCCAAATGATTAACGGTACAGCAGAAGATATTTACCCAGAGAGCCTTGCTGGCAAAGCGGCTGAGTTTATCCAGTCTCTTGCTCCAGAGCACGTAAGTTACCAAATCATCAAAGGTAAAGCGTTGTTAGAACAACAATGGATTGGTATTCATGAAGTGGGTCGTGGTAGTGAACGACCTCCAGTGCTATTGGAACTTGATTTCAACCCAACAGGTGACGATGATGCACCTGTGAGTGCGGCTTTGGTTGGCAAAGGGATCACGTTTGATTCAGGTGGTTACTCAATCAAAGCAAGTGAAGGTATGCTGGGCATGAAATGCGACATGGGCGGCGCCGCAACGGTGACAGCAGGGCTTGCTTTGGCGATTCAACGTGGTATTCAAAAGCGCATTAAACTCTTTTTATGCTGTGCGGAAAACTTAATCTCAGGCCATGCCTACAAACTAGGTGACATTCTTACCTATAAAAATGGCACCACAGTTGAAATTGTGAATACGGATGCGGAAGGCCGTTTAGTGCTTGCGGATGGGTTGATGGCGGCAGCTGAAACAGGTGCTCCATTGATTCTTGATGCGGCGACGTTGACTGGGGCCGCGTTAATGGCTGTAGGACAGGAATACAATGCGATTTTCGAGAACCGATAAACCTTTAGTGCGTGAAGTTTGCCAGTTTGCTGACCTAGAAAGTGAAGCGGTTTGGCCATTACCTCTTGAAAAATGGCACCAGAACGCTTGCCCATCTGCTTATGCGGATACGGCAAACAGTCGCCCAGTAAAAGGCGGTGGTGCTGGTGGCGCATCGAATGCTGCTGGTTTCTTATCACGTTTTGTACCAAACGACGGCCAAGGTTGGATCCACTTAGACTTAGCGGCGTGTTTTAGAGACAACGCTTCTGCAGACTGGTCTGCAGGTGCGACAACGTTGGGTTTCAGAACCATTGCTCGTTTCTTGCAAGAAAAAGCGTAATTCATTGCTCTTTAAGAAAAAAAAGCTCGCGTAATGCGAGCTTTTTCTATTCTATTTATACCGAATTGCATTCTTTTAAAATTCACCCGCGATTAAACGAATCCACCTTCGACAATTTTTGCAAATAATTTGAGCTTACAAGTGTTCGCTGTACGAGTTATAATGCCTCCAGTTTTACTGTACGGAGAGTTCCCGTTGCTTGCTGTAGTTCGAATTATCGCGATGGCGATATTTATCGTGATGAGCGCTTTATGCGGTCTAGTGCTTTGTTTATTCAAACCATTCCACAAAAATAACGTACATATTGTGGCCTCATGGTTTGGTAGCATGGCGCGTATTTTAGGTGTCAACGTTGTGATTAATCGTGCACCTGGTGTTGATGAAATTGGTCCTGCTATTTACATTGCTAATCATCAAAACAACTATGACTTGTTTACTTTGCCAGGGGCTGTGCCAAAAAACACGGTAAGTATGGGGAAGAAAAGCTTAAAATGGATCCCATTTTTTGGGCAGCTTTATTGGCTTTCTGGCAACATTCTAATCGATCGTGGCAATCGCTCTAAAGCGGTTGGTACACTTGGTAAAGCGGCGAGTAAAATAAAAGAAGATGGTGTTTCCGTGTGGATGTTCCCTGAGGGAACTCGAAGCTATGGACGTGGACTACTACCGTTTAAAACCGGCGCTTTCCATACTGCGCTAAATGCCAAGGTTCCTGTCGTTCCCGTATGTATGAATTCAACACATAAGCTTATAAAGCTAAATCGTTGGGACAATGGTACAATATTCATCGATATGATGGAGCCTTTGATGCTCGATGAGAGTGTAAGTGCACGAGATCATGCACAAGCGACTCACGAATTGATGGCACAAAGAATTGCACACCTTGATGATAAAGTGAGAGAAGCGAATGGAAAATTGGCGTGAGATCAGCGAAGACATCGTTGAGTCGTTGCTAGAAGATGGTTCTAACCCTGAAGTGTTGTATGAAGTGGAACACCACTTTGTATGTGAAGACTTTGATAAATTAGAACAAGCCGCATTAGCCGCTTTTAAACTCGGATACGATGTTGAAGAGCCAGCCGAATTAGAACTGGAAGAAGGCGGTACTATTTGGGGCTTTGATATCGTTGTTGAATGTGAGCTAGACGTTGAAGCGATCATGGAAGACGTTGATAAATTGGCAGCGCTTGCAACACAAACTGGTGTTGAATACGACGGCTGGGGCACTTACTTTCAAGAGTAAATCTGCTTTTTGCGATATCAGGCCGACGTTGTTCGGCCTGATTTGTTTTGAGCACGAGTGAGCAGAATCACTAATAACATTTCATTAATTATTTTCGTTAATCTAGACAAGACCAATAAAAAAATGCTAATAATCGCGTCTTGTTCCCTTTGTGTGAAAAATCGACTTCATGCTGGTCACGCTACCGATTACAGAACTACAGCCAGGAATGTTTGTTGACAGTGTTAGCAAGCAAAGCGGTAATTCTAAAGTTAAGATTAAATCTCGAGGCATGGTGCGTGATAGCGGGATCATCAAACAGCTTAAGGCCAAAGGGGTTTTAGAGCTTAAAATTGATTTCACACAAAGCGATATTTCAATCCCTGACAAATACCAGCCTAAGCCTCCAATACCGGTTGTTGAACCTGAGCCGGAAAAGCCACAATCAAAACCTGATGGGACATTATCGACAGCTAAAAAGGTCGTTAAAAAGCCTGTAGAACCAAAAAGTCAGCAGCAACAAGAGACTCGTTTCACTTGAAAAAGAGTTTGCTCAAGCTATCCAACAATTTGAACAACACAATCGCAAAGTTCAGACCCTTTACGGTGATATCACCGCAGGCATGCGAGTTGATATGGGATTAGTCAACGAAGTCAGTAAAGAAATAGTCGAATCCGTATTTCGTAATTCGAATGCGATGGCGATTATGACGCGTTTGCGTGATAAAGATAATTACAATTGGCGTCACATGATCAATTGCACCATATTGGTCACGGTCTTTGCTAAATATCTCGGGTTAAAGCCTGCAATGGTTGAACAGTTGGCCCTTGGTGCAATGCTGCACGATGTGGGACATGCTAAATTACCTCAAGGCATCTTAAATAAAGAGAGTAAGCTTACCGATCATGAAATGAAAGCGCTTGAAAAACACGTTTCGCAATCGTTGGGGTTGGTCAAAGGTGAGGCGGGTTTGTCAAAAATTGTGATGGACATGATAGTGAACCATCATGAGCGACTGGATGGTACCGGTTATCCAAGGGGCCTTAAAGCAGAAAACATTTCTAAAGTGGCACGTATTATGGCCATAGTTGACGTGTATGATGCAATCACTGCGGATAGACCACACGCAAGTGGGAATGAGCCAATTCATGCACTGCGTTATCTACTGACGAATAAGCAATTGTTTGATCCAGAACTGGTGCAACGATTTATAAAATGCATGGGGGTTCATCCGGTCGGCACGATAGTAAAACTGACCAATGAACGTTTAGCCTTAGTGCTTGAGGGAAATAGGCTGCAGCCGACAGCGCCAAAAGTGCGTATCTTTTACAATACAAAGCATAATCATCACATCACTGCGAAAGAACTTGATTTAAGCGAACCGGAGCATGGTGTTAAAATCATCGTCGCGGTTAAACCGCTGGATTACCAAATTAACCTCAGCCGTTTGTTAAAAGATCATTTGTTGGTTTAGTCATCCGCTTTTGGCATTTGCGCTTACTGCGCCTCACACCTGCCCAACTCGCCCCTGAAAAGCAGCCAGCCATCATCACAAGCCAAATAAGAGAACCAAGTTGACTGTGAAAGGCAAGACAACACAGCGACAGCGCAAGCACCGCACTGGAAATTGCGGCTATCCAATAGAAATCAATTGGTTTTTTGCAGTGTTTTGCATTAGCGCAGGCACATTCATTTGCTTTCAAGAAATAAAAACAACTAACGCCACATAAAACAAGGCCTACGGTAAGTAAGAGCCATTCCATGATACACCCATTTTAAAATTCACGACCTAAGTAGTGTAATCGCTTCTGTATTTTTCTTCAATAAAAATGATAACCATTATCAATTAAATGGATGGGTGGTCTAATCTGTTTACAAATAGTTTAACTTTGGTGTTTTTATGTGCGATCGAACAGCGATAAGTCGAGAACCAGAAGCTTTTTCATAAAAAATTCGCTAGGGTGCGTATCGATTAAATTTGGTATGTAAACCAAATCGAAAAAACATATGGGATTTGAGAATGAAATTATTTACTAAGTCACTACTAGCATTAAGCTTAGCTGGTCTTTCAGCACAGTCTTTTGGTGCTGCGTTTCAACTAGCAGAGCAAAACGTTTCAGGTCTTGGTCGTGCGTATGCTGGTGAAGCTAGTGCTGCTGACGATGCATCCGTTGTAGGTCGCAATGCGGCACTTATGACTCAATTCAGCAGTGCACAACTTTCTGTTGCGGCGATGTACGTCGAGCCAGATGTGAGCCTAGATGGCACTTCAACAAATAATGGCCTTCCGGCAAATGTGCTTGACGAAAGTAGCATTGCGCCAAGTGCTATCGTACCTGCGGTTTATTACACTCGTGCTCTGAATGACCAGTGGTTCATTGGTGCCGGTATTTACTCTCAATTTGGTCTAGCAACGGACTTTGAGAGCGATTATGCAGCGGGTCAGCTTGCCGGCGAGACGGAAATTGTCACGATCAACACAAATTTAAGTGTTGCGTACAAAGTTGACGAACAGTGGTCGGTAGCATTTGGTCTTGACCATGTCTATGCGGATGCAAAGATTGTTCGTAACCTAGGTGCTAACCCATTCAACGTACCGGCACAAACAGAAGCGGTTCGTCTAGAGGGTGATGACAGTGCGTTCGGTTGGCATGTTGGTGCATCTTACCAAATGGATGCAAAGACTCGTTTTGGTCTAAGCTACCGTAGCGAAACAGACATTAAATTCGAAGGTGATTTCAGCAACCAATTACCTGCAACTCCACCATTTTATGGAACTGCATCTGCTAAACTTCCAGGTTCTGTGGACTTAACGCTTCCAGCTATCGCTGAGTTATCAGCAACACATCAGTGGAATGACATTGTAACCGTTCACGCAAGTGTAATGTGGACGGGCTGGGATAGCTTCCAAACGCTTGCGGCAGATGTTGAAGGCCGTGGAACGGTATTTACCAAGAACGAATCATTCTCAGATTCTTGGCGTTACGCAGTGAGCTCTGAATACCGCTTCTCGAAAGCATTAAAGCTTCGCATGGGTCTTGCGTATGACACATCGCCGGCTGACGATGCGCACTTGTCTATCTCAATCCCAGACACCGATCGTATTTGGTTCTCGTTTGGTGGTGAGTATCAGTTAGACGACCATAGCAGCATTGATTTAGGTGCGAGCATTCTTCGCGGTAAAACGCAGAACTTTGTTGAGCATGATAACTTTGGCAGCGCATGGGGTTTTGAGTCTCGTGGACACGCGGCGATTGTTGGTGCGCAGTACAACTATCAATTTTAATCAAAGAGTAGTTTGATAAAAAACGCGGGGTTCTGATACCTCGCGTTTTTGTTTTCTGAAATAAAAAAGCCACCTTAAAGGGTGGCTTTTTTGGCAAGAGGCCGATTATAAGCTTTCAATCTTCGCTTTTTGAGCGAGTAGCTTATCTTTTGCATCTTGGTATTCAGCAAGTTTCTCATGCTCTTTCGCCAGCACCGCTGGTGGCGCATTGTTTACAAACTTTTCGTTTGCAAGCTTGTTGCTTACCTGAGCCAAGCCTTTCTCTGCTTTTTCTAATTGCTTTTCAATACGAGCAAGTTCCGCTTCAACATCAATCAAGCCTGCCATCGGGATCATGATTGCTAAGTCACCGATAAACGCAGTTGCTGATGCCGGTGCATCATCTTTGTTTTCAAGTACTGTAAAGCTTTCTAGTTTTGCAAGTGAACTCAAGAATGCACTGTTACTATCGATGCGACGCTTGTCTTCTGCACTTACACCCGCCAGTAATACGTTGAGAGGCTTACTTGGACTGATGTCCATTTCACCGCGGATATTACGTACAGCAAGGATGAATTGTTTCACCCATTCAAGATCCGCCATCGCTTCTGAATCAACTTGAGATTCATCGAAGCTAGGGAAGCTTTGTAGCATGATTGTTGAAGCTTCAATGCCTGCAAGCGGTGCAACACGTTTCCAAATAGTCTCGGTGATGTATGGCATCAATGGGTGCATTAAGCGCAGCAAACCTTCAAGGACCGTGATCAACGTGTGGCGTGTGCCACGTTGTTCGATTTCAGAGCCTTTGAATAGGACTGGTTTTGTTAACTCTAAGTACCAATCGCAGAACTGGTTCCACGTGAACTCGTATACCGTGTTTGCAGCAAGGTCAAAACGGTAGTTATCTAGGTGCTCACGGAACGTTTTTACGGTGTGTTGGAACTGACCTAAGATCCAGCGATCTGCAAGAGACAGTTGTTTGTCGCCACCGTTGAAACCGCAATCCTGTTCTTCGGTATTCATCAGCACGTAACGGCTTGCATTCCAAAGCTTATTACAGAAGTTACGATAGCCTTCTAAGCGGTTCATATCCCAGTTGATATCACGACCTGTTGACGCCATAGCCGCCAGCGTAAAGCGCAGCCGCATCCGTACCGTGTGCTTCAATACCATCAACAAAGGTCTTGCGCGTATTCTTCTCAATCTTTTGCGCTAGTTGAGGTTGCATCATGTTGCCAGTGCGCTTTTCAACTAAGCTTTCAAGATCGATACCGTCTATCATGTCGAGAGGGTCTAGCACGTTACCTTTAGACTTCGACATTTTATCGCCATTTTCGTCACGAATTAGACCGGTTACGTAAACAGTTTTAAAGGGGACTTGTGGTTTACCATTCTCATCTTTCACGAAGTGCATCGTCATCATAATCATACGTGCAACCCAGAAGAAAATGATGTCGAAACCCGTTACAAGCACGTCAGAAGGGTGGAATACTTTTAAGTCTTCCGTTTGCTCTGGCCAACCTTGTGTTGAGAATGTCCAAAGTGCTGACGAAAACCACGTATCTAATACGTCTTCATCTTGTGCAAGTACAACGTCTGCGCCTAGGCTGTTTTCTGCGCGAACTTCTGCTTCATCACGACCAACATAGACGTTACCTGCTTCATCATACCAAGCTGGAATACGGTGACCCCACCACAATTGACGTGAAATACACCAATCCTGAACGTCACGCATCCATGAGAAGTACATATTTTCGTATTGCTTAGGTACGAACTGGATTTCACCGTCTTCTACCGCCTTAACGGCTTGCTCAGCGAGCGGAGCAACTTTTACGTACCATTGGTCAGTAAGTAAAGGCTCGATGATAACGCCAGAACGGTCGCCGTAAGGAACAGTTAAACTGTGATCGTCGATTTTTTCTAACAAGCCAGCTTGTTCAAACTCTTCAACAATTTTTGCACGCGCATCGAAACGATCAAGGCCGTGGAAACGCTCAGGAATTGGCGCGTCCAGGTCAAGTTCTTTGCCGTCAAACGTATAGGTTTCACCTGCATTCAAAATTGCCGCGTCTTTGTTGAACACGTTGATCATCGGAAGTTGATGACGTTTACCTACTTCATTATCGTTGAAGTCATGGGCTGGCGTGATTTTCACACAGCCAGTGCCTTTTTCCATGTCCGCGTGTTCGTCAGCAAGGATTGGGATACGGCGATTTACGATAGGCAGCAAAATCTCTTTACCAATCAGGTCTTGGTAACGTTCGTCATCAGGGTTAACGGCAACACCAGTATCGCCCAGCATGGTTTCTGGACGGGTAGTCGCAACGACAATGTAATCTTTGCCATCTTTCGTTTTAACGCCATCGGCTAAAGGATAGCGTAGGTTCCACATGTGACCTTGCTTGTCTTTGTTTTCAACTTCAAGGTCAGAAATCGCTGTGTGCAATTTCGGGTCCCAGTTTACTAAGCGTTTACCACGATAAATAAGGTCATCTTGATAAAGACGAACAAACACCTCTTTAACCGCGTTTGACAAACCCTCATCCATCGTAAAACGTTCGCGATCCCAATCAACCGACGCGCCTAAACGACGAAGTTGACGTGTTATCGTGCCGCCTGACTCGCCTTTCCATTCCCACACTTTCTTAATGAATTCATCGCGGCCTAAATCGTGGCGACTTTTCCCTTCTTCAGCGGCAAGCTTACGTTCCACAACCATTTGCGTTGCAATACCCGCATGGTCTGTACCGACTTGCCAAAGTGTGTTGTTACCATTCATGCGTTTATAACGAATTAGAGTGTCCATGATGGTGTCTTGGAACGCGTGGCCCATGTGTAAGCTGCCGGTGACATTCGGTGGCGGGATCATGATGGAGTACGCTTCACCTTGGCCAGACGGTTTAAAGTAGCCATTGCTTTCCCAGTCTTGATATAAAGACTGTTCAATATCTTGTGGATTATAGGTTTTATCCATTACACAGAACCTTAAAATATACTTTTATTGCGAGATTTCTTGAGTTGAAAGCACTGCGCCAAGCTGCCTAAGTTGTTTAAATCTTTCTCGAGCGGCTTGTTTTTGCACGGCCTCAACGGGCACAAAATCAAATACTTGATTAAAACGTCGAATGAAGTCGGGCAGCGCCATCGATAAGTTAATGAGTACTGTTCGACGGCCTACGGGCGGAGTCACACCGATTTCAACGGGCGCGCCACCTTTTGGTCCTTCACCTTGTAAATTGTGTGGCACAAAACTGTCAGCTTCAAATTGCCATAAATGTTCATCGAACTGATGCGCCAAAGCGATGTCATCGATGTAGACAAACACACGTTCACCAGAGCGAAACTGCTCTAATGCGATTTTTGCGGCCAAATCAAAATGAGCCGGTACTGTCGTGTCCGGCCCATGCTCTTGGTTTAGCACATAGAAACATGCGTTTGTGGTCATATAAAGGCTATTTTTTCAATCCGACGCGGTCAAATCGTGATGTAAAGCACTGCGCTTGAACGACACGAAACCAGCTGTTTTGGTTATCAATTCGACGGCTAAAAATAAAACCGCATTCTGACACAGAATGCGGTTTCCTTCAATCGTCGACACGCCTTGAAAGGGCGCATTACATAGCAAAAAAGGGACTAATCTGCTTGTCCTTGACCGACGTTCGCTCTATTGAGCAAATATTGCGTTAACAATGGTACAGGACGACCAGTTGCTCCTTTGTTTTTGCCACTACGCCATGCTGTTCCTGCGATATCTAAATGTGCCCAATTATATTTCTTGGTAAATTTAGATAGGAAACATGCGGCGGTAATAGTGCCTGCAGCGCGACCTCCAAGATTGCTAAAGTCTGCAAATGGGCTTTCGAGTTGTTCTTGGTAATCGTCCCAAAGCGGCAATTGCCAAGCGCGGTCGCCACTTTGTTCAGACGCTTTTAAGATGTCATGAGCTAGCGGGTTATGGTTTGAAAGCAAGCCTGTTGCATGATGACCAAGGGCTACGATACACGCGCCTGTCAGCGTAGCTACGTCAACAACCGTTTCAGGCTCAAATTGTTCTACATACGTTAATGCGTCACATAGCACCAAACGACCTTCTGCATCGGTGTTTAATACTTCAACCGTTTGGCCGGACATTGTGGTAAGAATATCACCCGGGCGATAGGCATTGGCGCTTGGCATGTTTTCACAACCAGCCAAAATACCAATGACGTTAAGTGGCAGTTTGAGTTCAGCAACGGTACGCATTAAGCCTAAAACGGATGCCGCCCCGCCCATATCGTATTTCATTTCGTCCATGGCTTCGCCAGGTTTGATTGAAATACCACCGGAATCAAACGTCAAACCCTTACCAACAAACACAACGGGGGCTTGTGAGTCTGGGGCGCCAGTGTAATGGATAACAGACATAATGGACTCGTTCGCACTGCCTCGTCCTACAGCAAGGTAGGAATGCATGCCAAGATCTTCCATTTCTTTTTCACCGACAAGATTCACCGTCACGTTATCAAATTCGTTCTCAAGAATTTTAGCTTGTTCGCCAAGATAGGCTGCATTACAGATATTCGGTGGCATATTGGCTACGTCTTTACAGAGCTTAGCACCGGAAGCAATCGCTAAACCGTGCTCGATGGCCGTTTCGCCAATGGGAAGTTCGCGGCGTGTTGGCACATTGAAGACGATTTTACGAAGGGGTCTGCGCAAATCGCTTTTTTTACTCTTGAGTTGATTGAAGGTATATAAGCAATCCTGAGTTGTTTCAACTGCTTGCCTTACTTTCCAATACGTATCACGACTTTTCACATGTTGCTCTGTTAAAAAGCAAACTGCTTCCATAGACCCTGTTTCATTAAGAGTATTGATGGTTTTTGAAATAATCTGTTTGTACTGTTTGTCATCTAGTTCACGTTCTTTGCCGCAACCGACAAGTAACACGCGCTCACTAAGAATGTTCGGTACATGATGTAACAGTAAAACTTGCCCGGTCTTTCCTTCGATATCGCCGCGGCGAAGTAAATTAGAAATGTATCCTTCACTGATTTTGTCGAGTTGCTCACCGATAGGTGATAGGCGGCGTGGTTCATAGACACCCACGACGATACATGCGCTTCGTTGTTTTTCTGGACTACCGCTTTTTACGCTGAATTCCATTGCGACTCCTGAGTCTGTGATAGGTCAATTTGAACTTTATACGCCATTTTTCATCAATACCAGTAAAGGCCTTATATTTCTTAAATTGGCCCAAACAGTTGGTAGGATTATTGACACTGTTGGCATATAATAAAGTGACTAAAATAAAGAGTTTACCCAATTTTTTGCACTATTCCAGTGAAATAAGACGCTTATAGGGGCAAACATTGCTAATTTTTCGTTATTTAACTGCTGAAGTTCTGAAATCTCAGATAGCGGTTTTCCTTACATTGATGACTATCTTTTTGTCGCGGCGCTTTGTGGTGATCTTAAGCTCTGCGTCCGAAGGCAGCATACCTGGCAAGTTAGTACTTGCTTTTTTGGCACTGAAATTACCTCAGTTGGCATCGTTAATACTGCCACTCAGTTTATTCCTTGGGATCATATTGGCTTACAGCCGCATATATGCAGATAGCGAAATGACGGTGTTACGGGCCTGCGGAGTAAGTGAATGGTATGTTGTGCGTGTTACGCTTATATCCAGTGGTATTTTAGCCGTTTTAGCTGCGGTTTTGACGCTTTACATCGCGCCTTGGGCAAGTGAAAAAGAATATCAGCTTCGAGAGCAAGCAGATGCAGAGTCTGGGCTGTCCACGCTCAGAGCCGGGCGCTTTCAACAAACTGGAAACGAAAAGGCTGTGGTGTTTGTTCACAACATCGATAACGGTGGGACTGATTTACACAAAGTATTCGTCGCCCAATTACCGAGTAAAGATTCGAATCAAGCTGCACGTATTGTATACGCTCAGTCAGGCAAAGTGTTGGAATCAGAAAGTGGTGAACAGCAATTGCTGCTTGGCACGGGGAAACGATACGAAACAGATGAAAGTAATTTATCGATGAACATTACGGAGTTTTCGAGTTATCAGGTCCAGATACGTGAACAGGCGATAGAACACCAACGTCGAAAGTTAGAAGCGGTTCCAACCATCAGACTTCTTGATATGAAAACGCCTGAAGCCGTTGCTCAATTTCAATGGCGCATAGCAATTCCTTTAGCCATCCCGTTACTGACATTAATTGCAGTTCCGCTCAGTGTGGTGAACCCAAGGCAAGGTAAATTTGCTAAGTTGGTCCCTGCAATTAGTTTATACCTTGGGTATTTTATTTTACTTAATGCTGCGCGTTTTGCGGTGGCAGACGGGAAGATCCCGCCCTCCATTGGACTTTGGTGGATCCATCTAAGCGCCTTGTTTATTGGTGCTTATCTTATCGTTAAGGGGCGTCCAATTGGCGTGTGGTTACGTTCAATCTTTTTGCGTAGAGAGAGCACATCATGATGAAAACCTTAGATGTGTATTTGGGACGTAGCCTCGTTCAAACTACCGGTTTTACGCTGTTAGTTCTTGTTGGCATAAGTACGCTTATCAAGTTTATTGAACAATTGAAATCCGTTGGGCGCGGTACTTTTGATATTATGGATGCGCTCTTATACACGCTTTACAGTGTGCCGGGAGAGCTGGTCGTATTCTTCCCGATGGCTGTGCTGATTGGTGGCCTAACAGGACTTGGTGCGCTGGCATCGAACAGTGAATTGATCGTTATGCAAGCAGCTGGAATGTCCCGATTGCAGATTATCTCTTCGGTAATGAAAACTGCCGTTGTACTCGCTTTATGCATGATGGCTGTTGGGGAGTGGGGTGCTCCACAAGCCGAGAAAATTGCGCATGATTTGAAAAGTCGTGCAATTCATGGCGGTGAGGTCTTTAATGCACAAAAAGGAATTTGGGCAAAAGACGGCAATAATTTCATTAACATCGCCAATGTTGATCAGCTCGGAATCTTGCAAGACATTAATATTTATCAATTTGATGAGGCGCTTAGCTTAAATTCGATCATCCGAGCTAAATCTGGCCATGCACGCAATGATGGTTGGCTATTCAAAGGGGTTGAAACGGTTAGCTTGGATGGTGAGTCTATTAATTCGAATAAACAAGCGGAGTTATTTTATTCGTCGGCATTGAACGCTGAAAAATTGGGGGTGGTTTCAATTGATCCGGATTCCTTATCTTTTTCAGGGCTTTGGTCTTATCTTGGTTATTTAAAACAAAACGATCAGGATACGAGTACCTATGAGTTAGCGCTTTGGAGAAAGATAGTGCAACCTATAACTGTAGGAGTTATGCTGCTCGTAGCACTGTCGTTTATCTTTGGCCCGCTTCGTTCAGTCAGTATGGGGGACTCGTATCATAATGGGTGTGGTTACTGGTATTGCATTCCATCTTACTAATGAGATTTTTGGACCTATTGTGATGGTCTACCAAGTGCCAGCTGCCTTTGGTGCAATAATGCCAAGTATTCTTTTCATCGTATTTGCTAGCTATTTGTTAAAGCGACGAACATAGTTTTTAGCGTGAGAATTGAAAACAAAAAAGTCGCGTAGGCGACTTTTTTGTATTTAAGATGTAGACCTTATCCGCGTGGATTTAATCCAAAGAACGATAGACTCGGCGATTTTCTTCTTTACTTAGAACAATGACATTTGTGCCCGTTAGCCGGTCTTGCAAAGCTCTTTTATGTTTGAAATCGATGAGCACTAATAGATTTCCTAAACCTAATAACGCGCATACGCTGCGCAGTGCTGCTTTGCCCCATGATAAAGGTGCACCGTCAGTGGTAACGACCTGAAGACGCCAAGCGCGCATCCCAATTGTTTGCCCACTTTTTTTCCAGAAGTAGGTAAAGAAAAACACCGAAACACTAACTAATAATGCTAAACGTAGCCAATAGAGTAAAGGTGTGTCTTGAACAAAAGCGGAAATATCTTCATGCCCCGACATTGAGAGCCATTCAAGGCTAATCGCTCCTTGCACGAGTAAAAGAAATAAAACAGTCGATAACATGGCGAAAGCTATCACCACTAAACCATCATAAAGCAATGCAGCTAGACGGCGGAAAAAGCCCGCATTAGGAAACTCAGACATGGGGAACCTCAAAAATAAACTTTGTTTATTTTACACCAATGACCCTAAAAGTGCAGTGATGTTGGCGTTTTGTTCAAAGAAGAAGCAGTTAACACTGGGAAATCAAAAAATTGCTTGCTGCGACAAAAGATATTTGTATAATGCAAAGCATAGAGACGAGGGCATATAAACAAAGCCCAAGCTCAAAGTGGTTTTTCTTTATCTTTTAATCTTAGAAGATTAAAGAAAAATGATGCCAGTGTGATGGAATTGGTAGACATGACGGATTCAAAATCCGTTGCCTTCGGGCGTGACGGTTCAAGTCCGTCCACTGGTACCACTTTACTAACCCTAACCTATTTGGTTGGGGTTTTTTTATGTCTGAATTTTGTAGTTTTTTGCTAACTTCCAAATCGATTCATTCAATGCTCCATTGGAATCCTACCTACATCGACGTATTTCAAACATTCTCCCATCGATAAATCTTTACTAATTCGTTGTATGTAATAGGTTGTAAGAGAGTGATGCAACTGAATTGGACAAAAACTCTAGTGGCAGGACAAGAAGATGTGTTGTGGTATCAAGGAGTAGGTGAGCATTAGATGCTCACCAATCGACCGGGTCGTTTTATTGGAAGAAATCGTCTTGATTTTTTGCCAACATAGCTTCAGCTTCTTCGATCAAGCGTTGCTTATCTTCCTCTGATAATGTGTGTTCAGTGTTAAGTACCGATGAAATCTTATGGTTTTCCATTGACCATTCTCCAAGGTCAATGAGTTGACAGCGCTTGCTGCAAAAAGGGCGATAAGGGCTTCTATCAGACCAAATAACATCCGCTTGGCAAGTAGGGCATGCGACAATTGTAGGCATTGTTATTCTCAATAAGTTCTTTGTTGCTAGTCTAACGAGCTGGTCTGGAAGGTCAAGGGAGTGTAGTGCACTCCCCATATCTAAACGGCTGTTTAAAAGCTGGTGACGCGATTAATTTCGGTAAGAGAGCTAACACCAGCTCCTGCTTTTTTGAGACCAGAAATACGAAGGTTCGCAAATCCAGCTTTGTTTGCCATTTCTGCAATTTCAAGGCTATTGCCACCTCGCATAATCACCTGTGCGATTTCTGGAGTGATTTTAACTACCTCATAAATACCGACTCGGCCTTTGTAGCCATCGGTACAATGATCGCAGCCTTTTGGCGAAAACAACGTTACATTTGGGATGTCAGCTTCTTTGAAACCCTGTCTTAAGAGCTCTTCTTTCGGCAATGTTTCTGGTGTTTTACATTTTGGGCATAAACGACGAGCAAGGCGGCTGCGCGATAATCAAACTCACTGAGCTGGCAACGTTGTAGGCAGGCACGCCCATGTTGAGTAAACGCGTGAGTGTTTCGGGGGCAGAGTTGGTGTGAAGTGTACTTAACACCAAGTGACCGGTTTGTGCCGCTTTAATGGAAATTTCTGCCGTTTCCAAATCTCGGATCTCACCTACCATGACAACATCTGGATCTTGACGTAGGAAAGCTCGAAGTGCATTAGCGAACGTCATGTCAGCTTTGGTATTGATTTGAACTTGGTTAATACCTTCAAGGTTTATTTCAACAGGGTCTTCAGCGGTACTGATATTACGTTCAGGTTTGTTGAGAATGTTTAAACCCGTGTAAAGTGAAACCGTTTTACCCGAGCCTGTCGGCCCTGTGACCAAAATCATCCCTTGAGGCTGATTGAGCGCGTCAAGGTAAAGCTGTTTTTGTTCAGGTTCATAACCCAAAACATCGATGCCGAGCATTGCGCTGGAAGAATCCAGAATACGCATTACAATCTTTTCGCCCCACATGGTTGGCAACGTGCTCACACGGAAATCGATGCTTTTCTTATCCGATATTTTGAGCTTAATGCGACCATCTTGAGGTTTTCGCTTTTCCGCAATATCAAGACGAGACATAACTTTGATACGGGCAGAAAGTCGGTTTGCTAGCGTAACCGGTGGGCTTGCCATTTCATGTAAAATACCATCGATACGAAATCGAATGCGGTACTTGTGCTCATAGGGTTCGAAGTGAAGATCCGATGCACCTTTTTTGATGGCATCCATCAGTATCTTATTGATGTAGACGATGATAGGCGCATCGTCTTTTTCTTCTTCCTGTTGTGCTTGAACGGTTTGTGAGTCATCGGTTTCAAGTGAACTGAACTCATCAAACTCAGCTTCCGACATGCCAAGTCCACTTGATGAGTCGAACAAAGAGTCAATTTTCTTTTCAAGTTGACGATAATCGACAACGACAACTTCGCATTGAAGGCCTGTACTGAACTCGAAGTTTTCTAGGGCGCCATAATCGGTTGGATCAGACGCGGCGACGTACAATTTACGTCCTTTACGGTTGAGTGGAAGAATATGATGTTGTCGAATGAGCTTTTCTTTAACAAGTTCTTTCGGAATGTTTTCCACGTCAAACTCATTCAAATCGAATAAGGGAACTCGAAATAGGTCTAGGCATTGTTCGGCTAACTCTTTGCCATCCATGCCGCTGCACATCGCAATTAACTCTGCAATTGAACTTGCATCTTTTTGCTTTGCTTTAACCTGCTCAGCGGTCACGCGTCCTAACGTTAAGAACTTACGTAATAATGGGGAGTTTTGCTCCATTGAATACCTTTATCTGTTTAACTCTGTTTTTCTGTCGGAATAATGTCTTAGTTTATCACTTTTCAAACGGTTAAAAAGCCAAAATGAGGTAAGCGTTGATTTCGCTCAATCCCCACTCACTAATTGCGCCTGCCTTAAGTAAAATTCATGTAATTCTTTGAGTTTAGTATAGGTTTGCGATAACGCATTAGAATTGTCGAGTATGTCGTCAGCAAGTGCTCGCTTTTCATTCCGACTCATTTGGGCGCTAATGATCGCCTTTACCTGTTGTTCACTCACTTGATCGCGTTCTATCGTTCTAATTAATTGAATTTCTTCAGGAACATCAACAAGTAAGGTGCGCTGACAAAACTTCTGCAGTTGATTCTCAAAAAGGAGAGGGGCGGCAAGAATGCAATAAGGCGATTGGCTTGAACTCAACGCCATTAACGTGTTTTCACGGATCAAAGGATGCAGCAAATTGTTGAGCCAGTGCTTTTCAAGTTCATTGGAAAAAATACGTTCGCGAAGTTTCGCTCGATTAAGAGTCCCATCGTGTTGCAGTATTGTTTCGCCAAAATGTAGCTTAATTTGTTCAAGAGCTGCACTACCAACGGCCACAACATCACGCGCAATAATATCTGCGTCAATGACTTCGATGCCTAAGCGCTCGAACTCCTTGGTGACCGCAGATTTACCTGCACCGATACCACCGGTTACGCCTAAAACCCACTTTTTCATAGCTGCAGCATCCCAAAATACCAACTTTGGATTTGTGGACCAAATAACATGGCAATCCAACCTGCTGCGGCAATGTAAGGGCCGAACGGAATTGGCGTTGCCGTATTCTTGCCTTGTACGGCCAGTTGAACGCTGCCAATGAAGGCTCCTACTACACTTGAGAGTAAAACAATTTGTAAAATGTACTCCCAACCCAGCAAGCCTCCAAATACCGCCATGAGTTTAAAATCACCATAGCCCATGCCTTCTTTGCCAGTAAGTAGTTTAAATAACCAGAACACGCTCCAAAGGCTCAAATAGCCAATGGCAGCGCCAATGATGGCTTGCTGAGGTTCTATCGTAATATTTAGCGTAGATGCAAGTAGTGCAGCCCAAACTAAAGGTAGAGTGATTTGGTCAGGGAGCAACATGTGATCGATGTCGATAAAAGTAAGTGCGATTAAGGCCCAACTAATAACGATATACAGCAGTGCTTTTTCGGTAGGTCCAAAATACCAAGCGACTAAGACACTCAAAGTGGCAGTCAGCGTTTCAATGAGCGGATAGCGGATACTTATCGACGTTTGGCAAAATCCGCGACGACCTTTCAAAAGCAGCCAACTCACTAAAGGAATGTTATGCCACCACTTAAGAGAAGCTTGGCATTTTGGGCAATGCGAATTAGGAAAGGCAAGGTTGAATGTTGTTCCATTGTCGTCTTCATTTGTGTCGGTTAGGTGCTCGGCTAACAGGAGTTTACATTCAGTTTGCCATTCGCGTTGCAACTGTATGGGGAGTCGATAAATAACTACATTAAGGAAACTGCCTATGCACAGTGAAACCAATCCAACGGTGGCGACGTAAAAAGCAAGATTGGTCTGTAAAAGCGTTAATGTGTTCGTAAAAAGCTCTAACATAGTACAACTTAAATTTAAGAGTTAAACAACAGAACCCAATTGGAAAATAGGTAAGTACATCGCAACAATTAAGCCGCCGACAATAACGCCTAAGACGGCCATAATGAGAGGCTCGAGTAGGCTGGATAACCCATCTACAGCGTCATCTACCTCTTGCTCGTAAATACTTGCTACTTTTGCGAGCATATTATCGAGAGAACCAGATTCTTCACCAATGGAGACCATTTGAACAACCATATCAGGGAATATCTTTGAGTTTCGCATAGCCCAGTTCATTTGGTTACCTGAACTGACTTCTGCTTTTATCTCGATGATGGCATCACGGTAAATAACGTTACCTGAAGCTCCTGCTGCGGAATCCAACGCATCAACTAAAGGCACACCTGCGGCAAAGGTAGTTGAAAGTGTTCGTGCATAACGAGCAACTGCTGCTTTTTTTAGAATATCACCAACGATAGGCAATCGAAGAATCATACGGTCATTAAAGTTACGTACGGCCTTACTTTTAATCAAGGCTTCTTTATAAGCAAAGATAAAACCGACTATTGCTAAAAGACCAAGCCACCAATATTCCTGCATAAATTCGGAAATGGCGATAACCATTAGCGTGAACGCGGGGAGTTCGGCACCAAAGCCATTAAAAATATCTTGGAATTGTGGAACAACAAACACGAGTAAGATAGAGGTAACAATCAACGCTACAACCATAACGGCGATAGGGTAGAATAGCGCTTTTTTAATTTTGGATTTTAGCGCTTCGGCTTTTTCTTTATACAGCGCGACTCTATCATAAATACGGTCAAGCGCGCCTGATTGTTCGCCTGAGTGGATTAGGTCACAGTATAAATCATCAAAGTAACGAGGATGTTGTTTCAATGCGGCGGCTAGAGGTTGGCCTGCTTTTACATCACTCGATACTTTTTCGATTAATTTGGCTAAACTTTTGTTTTTTGTCCCGGATTCAATCATATCCAGAGACTGAATGAGAGGTACGCCGGCGGTCAGCATGGTCGCAATCTGTCGTGTGACTACACATATGTCTTTCGCGGTAATTTTCTCTGCGGTGCCAAGACTTAGAAATGGTTTTTGCTTTCGCTTGACTTTAAGCGGTGTAATCCCTTGTTTTCGCAATTGCGCTTTTAACAGCGCAATACTTTGAGCGCTCATCTCGCCCTCAAGTTTTTTTCCGCGCGCGCTAATTCCCGTCCATTGAAAAATGTCGACTGAATCGGTGGTTGTTTTTTTTTGCATATAATTCAATTAGACGTGTGTTGCGGTGGGCAAGCCACCGCAAACCTACCTTAGCAAAGGTTTGTAATTTTTGCAGTAGTACACGTACCGCCTTTAGCGAAAATGTAAGTTGAAGGATTTGTTCCTGCTGCAACTGTTGGTGGAGTTAAAGTATAAGTAAACCCACCCGCATTTGCATTAGCAGTCGCTGTAATTATACCGGTTGTTTCTGTTATTGCTACGGATGCTAAGTTAGTTGTACCAGCTGGTGCAGCAATATTTAATTCCTCAAATGTATCACAAGATGCAATCACGTTATTATTAGATTGCATACACTCGGCCATTGTAAATTTTACAGACTCAGCCGCTGTAATTACTTCAGTAAAACGGGCTTTAACGGTGTAGTTTTGGTATGCAGGAAGTGCAACTGCCGCCAAAATACCCACGATAGCCACTACGATCATTAATTCAATTAGGGTAAAACCCTGTTGCTTTTGTTGCGTCATCTTTTCTTCTCCTAAGGATAATCAACAATTGCCAGTTTAATTTGGCAATACGTCTAAAATCATACAACTCAAGGTTAACATCCGTAGTGTGAGTTGCTCTGCAACGCCATTTGCTTCCTTAATTTAGGCAGGCTTTGGCCGATTTGACAAGGTAGCCTTACCGATTCGACGTTGCTTAATTCTACTTTAATTCTAAATCATTACAGTAACAAGAAATTATCATTCTAAAAGGTGGTTTTTCTTTGTTTTGCCTAGGTTTGTTTTATTTTTGTGCAATTTGTTTACAAAAGCAGAGGCGAGAAACTACCTGAAATTAAAGAATTGTTACAACATCAAACTTTATTCGTATTTAACGTTTTTTAACCATAGTTGTCAATGAATTATGTTCCGGAGTCGATTACACCGCATTACAAGGTGCTTGAGAGTCTCAAATGCGCCAAGGGAGTGAGGTTTATGGGGTTTGCTGTGCGAATGGTTTCCAAAATATAAGTTGAAATGGAAAATATAGAAGGATAGGTAGCGGGAAAGACTTGAGATGGAATCGAAGAAGACTGATGTTATATCGCCTAAGTGTTGCAGACGAAACAACCGATGTTCGTCTGCAATTGGGTCTAGCTCAAAACGGTTAAGCAAATCGCATTGATAAATCGATGCTTTGTACGTTTTTGGTTAATGCGCCACTTGAAATAAAGTCGACACCCGACTGAGCATAAGCGCGAAGCGTGTCAATAGTCATGTTGCCCGAAACCTCGAGTTTTGCTTTGCCTTCGGTAATTCTGACGGCTTCTTGAATGTCGGCAATGGTAAAATTGTCTAGCATGATAATATCCGCGCCCGCACCGAGTGCCTCCTTAAGCTCACTCAGGTTTTCAACCTCTACTTCAACAGGTTTATCAGGGTGGTTTGATTTTGCAGTCGCGACCGCTTTTGATATTCCCCCACATGCATTGATGTGGTTTTCTTTGATCAAGAATGCATCGAAGAGCTCCAATGCGATGATTCTTGCCACCGCCACACAGTACGGCGTATTTTTGAAGTGCGCGAAGTCCTGGAATGGTTTTGCGAGTATCAAGTAATTTAGTGGTGCTTTCGCCCAATTCCGCAACGTAACGAGCCGTAGTCGTTGCCGTACCTGAAAGCGTTTGCACAAAATTAAGTGCTGTACGCTCTGCAGTCAAAATGGCGCGTGCAGATCCTGATGCCGTAAAAAGTGGCGAGTTGGCTGAAACCACATCACCATCCTCGACCAGAACGGTAACTTCAACGCTTGGATCAACTTGCTTAAAGACCTCTAACACAATCGCTTTTCCACAAAACACACAGTCTTCACGCGTGATAACCGTTGCTTTGCTAATCTGGCTTGCAGGGATGAGTTGCGCCGTAATGTCGCCCTCGGTGGCAGACAAATAATTCAAATCTTCATCCAATGCGAGTTTGACCAATTGGCTAATAAGCTCTGAGGATGGAGTTGGGTACGACGACATGTTGGCCTCTCTTATCGTATATCTGCATTGCAAATGCACATAGAAATATATGCGGGGTGTTGCGGTTAATTTTACGAGGTTTTCGTTAACAGCACAATCTAACCACAAGGTTGGCAAAGCAAATTGTGTGTTGACTTTGAGACGAACTTGAACAGGCTCTACCAGTGAAAGATGGTCAGCACACGTTTTAATTGGTATGTTACCGCCTATAAGATTTGATTTAATAAATGGCTTATTTTCAGTATCATGCCAATAATTGACCACTTTCTAGACAGTGCGGAACGCCGTCAATCATCACATTTTGATGAAAGGCCAAATACGCGCGATATTAGCCTTGTTGTTATCCACTGTATTTCATTACCAGAAGGCGAATTTGGTAAGGGTTATATCGATGACTTATTCATGGGGTGCATCGATTGTCGCGCGCATCCAAGTTTTCAGTCATTAGAAGGGGTTAGGGTATCGGCACATCTTGTTATTGATAGAGAGGGTACTACCAAGCAGTATGTACCGTTTAACAAACGTGCTTGGCATGCAGGTGTGTCAATGTTCAATGGACGCAAACAGTGTAATGATTTTAGTATTGGTATTGAACTTGAAGGTACGGATAGAGACTCGTTTACTGACCAGCAATATAGAAAACTGAGCCGCATTATCACTGAATTGCAAATAGCCTATCCAAACATTAAGCAAAACATTGTCGGGCACAGTGACATCGCGCCAGGTCGTAAAACCGACCCTGGTATTGGTTTTGATTGGGATAAATTGCATGCTGAACTTAAACGCATTGGATAAAACGAATTTACAACGGAAGAGCGTATTATGATTTTGATTTCTATTATTCTAGCTCTGATCATTGAGCGGTTAGGTGCGAGAGCGCCTTTTTGGCAAGCTGAGTTTTATGTTTCAAAATATCAGGTTCACAGTGGCAGTGTTTTGAAAGACGGTGGATTATTTTTTACACCCGTTGGGTTTATGGTGTGGTTGGTACTCCCTGCGCTCTTGATAGCGTTTATTTGGCAGCTTTCCGATTTTATTTTGTGGCAATTTGCTTTAAACATTTATGTGCTTTTAGTTGCGTTTGGTTGTGCGGATGTGCGTTCTAAGTACAAAGGTTACTTGAATGCGTTGAGTCGGGGCGATAATGAGGCGGCAACACTGTATGCGCTGCAAATTGGCCAACGTCGAACTGAAGATCAAAAAGGGGGGGAAACGTTTGGTCAAACCCTTGCTTGGGTTAATTTCCGTCATTACAGCGCGGTCATTTTTTGGTTCGTGTTGCTCGGCGCTCCAGGTGCAATCTTGTATGCAACGGTCCGTACGGTCGCTGACTGGACGTACAATGACCGAGAGCATGAATTAAGAGTTCACCGTGTCCGCTTACAAAGTGTGCTGTTTTGGTTGGATTGGTTGCCTGCGAGAGTGGCCTCATTCGGTTTTTTGATTATTGGCAACTTCTCGAAGGGGACTGGTTATTGGCTGAAATATTTACTCGATTTCAACACCTCGAATCGTAAAGTCGTCACGTTAACGGCGTTAGCCGCGGAAGAAATAGAACAACAGCATTTTGGGTGCACCTATGAAGCCACGTGTATGATGCGATTAGTTAAGCGTAATATCCTATTCTATTTAGTCCTAATCGCACTGTTAACTTTATTTGGTTTAGTTGCATAAAAGGTAAAGAGTCCCTGACGTCGTCTCAGGGGCTTTACGTTTGGTTTTAAATTCTCTCATTATTTCATATCGCTCTTCTGCACCTTCCGTTCGTTAAATCCTAATCTTCGTTTTCCTTCTTGTTTGTCGTTAATAGATTGTCGCTGTCGTAAAAAATTCATTAAACAACTGGTATGACCATTTGTATCTAACTAGGCAAAATGAGGTTTTTGATACATGTTTATCTATCGCAAACCGAGCAAAAATGCGGAAATTGTGTTTACGTGAACGTAAACTGGATGTTTTTTAGCTTTACTTTGACAGAAATGCGGCTTTTTGGTAGTGTATAGGTTAAATTTGGTATGACCAATTTACCCTTGTGGTTTTAGGCCGATCCTAGCTCGACGTTATTGCTGATTAAATTTGTGTAAAGGTCTTCGTTGTTTTATGCATTGAAGCATCAGTAATGTTTTGGGATCAAAGGGTTAAAACACACCACAATTTCGGTGCTAAAAAATGTCACTAAAAATAAAAGCTGCAAAACTATCTGATGTCATCGTAGAGCAACTCGAGAATATGATTCTTGAGGGGTCGTTGTTACCAGGAGAACGCTTACCTCCTGAACGTGAACTTGCGAAACAATTCGAGGTTTCACGGCCATCGCTACGCGAAGCAATTCAGAAATTAGAAGCCAAAGGCTTAGTGACTCGCCGTCAAGGTGGCGGAACGTTTGTTAAAAATCAACTTGAGGAAGGGTTAAGCGATCCTTTGTTCAATTTAATAAGCAAACATCCAGAATCACAGTTTGATTTATTGGAGTTTCGTCATGCCTTAGAAGGTATTGCTGCATTTTACGCGGCAATGCGAGGCACAGAAAACGATTTTAACAAAGTGAAACAAAGTTTTGAGAATATCGCAGAAGCCTCTGATGATTTAATTCAAAAGGCCAAAGCGATAAATGCTTTTCACTATACTGTTGCTGAAGCGTCACACAACGTTGTACTGCTCCATTTAGTTCGTGGCATGCAACCGTTACTTGAGCAAAATGTATTACAAAACCTTGAAGTACTCTTACAGAAATCGGAAGTCAGTGAACAGTTAGCTGAACATCGCCGTGTGCTTATGGATGCGGTGATTAACAGTAATCCGGAAGAAGCGAGATTGGCAAGTAATGCGCATTTAGCGTTTATTGAAGATGCGTTATTGCAAGCAGGTAAAGAGCGTTCACGCATTGAACGTAGCCTACGCCGGACTAAACCTATTTAACTGAAGTGTGGTTTAACCATAACAAAATTCGAATTTTAAACATAAGGAAACTTCCATATGTCTGAAGTCACCAAAGTTGACATTGACGCGTTAGAAACCAAAGAATGGTTACAAGCGCTGGAGTCGGTAGTAAAAGAAGAAGGTCTAGAGCGTGCTCAATATCTTCTTGAGCAAGTGTTAGAACAAGCTCGCCTTGAAGGCGTTGATATGCCAACAGGCATCACAACAAACTACGTAAACACGATCCCAGCAGCACAAGAACCTGCGTATCCAGGTGATGTGAATCTAGAACGTCGTATTCGTTCTATCATCCGTTGGAACGCAATCATGATCGTATTACGCGCGTCTAAAAAAGAGCTTGAGCTTGGCGGACATATGGCGTCTTACCAATCTTCTGCAGCGTTTTATGAGATGTGTTTTAACCATTTCTTCCGCGCACCAAATGCGAAAGACGGTGGCGATTTAGTCTACTATCAAGGCCATATTTCGCCGGGTATCTATGCGCGTGCGTTCGTTGAAGGCCGTTTGACAGAAGCGCAACTAGATAATTTCCGTCAAGAAGTCGATGGCAATGGTCTACCTTCTTACCCTCACCCGAAGTTAATGCCTGAGTTTTGGCAATTCCCAACGGTTTCTATGGGCTTAGGTCCAATTTCTGCAATCTACCAAGCGCGTTTCCTTAAATACCTTGATGGTCGTGGAATGAAAGACACCTCTGAGCAACGCGTGTATGCGTTCTTAGGTGATGGTGAGATGGATGAGCCAGAATCACGTGGTGCAATTTCATTTGCTGCTCGTGAAAAGCTAGACAACCTATGTTTCCTCATTAACTGTAACTTGCAGCGTTTAGATGGTCCTGTTATGGGCAACGGTAAGATCATTCAAGAATTAGAAGGTCTTTTCAAAGGTGCAGGTTGGAACGTCATTAAAGTTGTTTGGGGTTCTGGTTGGGACAAACTTCTTGCTAAAGACACAACGGGTAAATTGCTGCAGCTGATGAATGAAACAGTGGATGGCGATTACCAAACGTATAAAGCGAAAGACGGTGCGTATGTTCGCAAGCATTTCTTTGGTCGTTATCCGGAAACAGCAGCCCTAGTTGCGGATATGACTGACGATGAAATCTTCGCATTGAAACGCGGTGGTCATGAGCCTTCTAAACTTTACGCTGCATTTAAATCAGCGCAAGAAAACAAAGGTCGCCCAACAGTAATCCTGGCTAAAACGGTAAAAGGTTACGGCATGGGTGCGGCTGCGGAAGGTAAAAACATAGCGCACCAAGTAAAGAAAATGGACATGACTCACGTTGCGCATTTGCGTTCACGTCTTGGTCTTGATGACCTAGTGTCTGATGATGATTTGGTAAACCTACCTTACTTAACACTTGAGGAAGGTTCAAAAGAGCACGAATACTTGCACGCTCGTCGTAACGCGCTTCATGGTTACACTCCACAGCGTCTACCAAACTTCACAGAGTCATTGACACTGCCTGAACTCAGTGATTTTGCGCCACTGTTGGAAGAGCAAAAACGTGATATCTCTTCTACAATGGCATACGTTCGAGCATTAAATATCTTGTTGAAAGACAAGAGTATCGGCAAGAACATTGTGCCTATTATTGCCGATGAAGCACGTACATTCGGTATGGAAGGTCTATTCCGTCAAATCGGTATTTACAATCCACACGGGCAAAACTACAGCCCAGAAGACCGTGATATCGTTTCTTACTACAAAGAAGCAACGTCAGGTCAGGTACTGCAAGAAGGTATCAACGAGCTAGGTGCAATGTCTTCATGGGTAGCGGCGGCGACATCATACAGCACGAACAACCTACCAATGATCCCATTCTACATCTACTACTCGATGTTTGGTTTCCAACGTGTCGGCGATATGGCGTGGATGGCGGGCGATCAACAAGCTCGTGGCTTCTTACTTGGTGCAACGGCAGGTCGTACAACACTGAACGGCGAAGGTCTACAACACGAAGATGGGCATTCACACATTCAAGCGGGCACAGTACCAAACTGTATTTCATACGATCCAACGTATGCGTACGAAGTAGCTGTAATCCTGCAAGACGGTATTCGTCGCATGTATGGTCCTGACCAAGAAAACGTTTTCTATTACCTGACGCTGATGAACGAAAACTATCATCATCCAGCGATGCCAGAAGGTGCGGAAGAAGGTATTCGTAAAGGTATCTACAAGCTAGAAACGCTTGCTGGAGACAAAGCACAAGTGCAGTTACTTGGCTCAGGCACAATTCTGAATGAAGTCCGTAAAGCAGCACAAATCTTAAGCGAAGAGTATGGCATTGGTTCTGATGTTTTCTCGGTTACCTCGTTTAATGAGTTATCTCGTGATGGTTACGCTTGTGAGCGTTTCAACATGTTGAATCCTGAAGCCGAAGCGCAAGTGCCATATATCACGACAGTGCTTGGTTCTGCGCCTGCGATTGCTGCGACAGATTACATGAAGAGCTATGCTGATCAAGTTCGCGCATTTATGCCGAGTGAGACATATAAAGTGCTTGGCACGGATGGCTTCGGTCGTTCAGACAGCCGTGAAAACTTACGTCGTCATTTCGAAGTGAACGCAGGTTACGTGGTTGTTGCAGCGCTCGGTGAACTTGCAAAACTAGGCAAAGTTGAGAAATCGGCAGTGGTTGACGCTATCAAGAAATTTGATATCGACACAACGAAAACTAACCCTCTGTACGCTTAATAGGAGAGATCATGGCTATTGAAATTCATGTTCCAGATATTGGTGCTGATGAAGTAGAAGTTACCGAGATCTTGGTACAAGTGGGTGATTCAGTAGAAGTGGATCAATCACTTATCACTGTTGAAGGTGATAAAGCTTCAATGGAAGTACCTGCTTCACAAGCCGGTGTTGTAAAAGAGATCAAAATCGCTGTTGGTGACAAAGTTGCGACAGGTACATTGATCATGGTGTTTGACACGGATGCACAAGCGGCACCTGTGTCTGCTCCTTCAGTAGAAGCAGAAGCGGCTCCCGCTCCAGTTGTTTCAGCAGCAAGTGAACTGAAAGACGTATTCGTGCCTGATATCGGTGGCGATGAAGTTGAAGTGACAGAAGTTTTGGTTTCAATCGGTGACGTGGTGACGGAAGAACAGTCATTAATCACGGTTGAAGGCGATAAAGCGTCAATGGAAGTACCTGCTCCATTTGCTGGTACGGTTGTCGATATCAAAGTGGCAGCGGGCGCGAAAGTGTCTACTGGCAGCTTAGTGTTTGTGTTTGAAGTTGCAGGCTCTGCGCCAGCGGCCTCAGCAGCACCTGCGTCAACTCCAGCTCCAGTAGCGGCGCCAGCGGTTGCTGTATCTGCTGCAAAAGACGTATTTGTACCAGATATCGGTGGCGACCAAGTTGAAGTCACTGAAATTATGGTTGCAGTCGGTGATGTCGTTGCTGAAGAACAATCGTTACTGACAGTTGAAGGCGATAAAGCGTCAATGGAAGTACCTGCACCTTTCGCTGGTACAGTTAAAGAAATCAAAGTGGCAGCTGGCGATAAAGTTGGCACGGGTTCATTGATTTTCGTTTTCGAAACGCAATCCGCGGCACCAGTTGCAGCGCCAGTTCAAGCAGCTGCGCCTTCCACGGCTGCTCCAGCTAAAGCAGCACAAGTTGCAGCAGCATCGGCGCCAGCCGCGAAAGAAGAGTTTGAAGTGAACTCGGACTACGCACATGCGTCACCAGTTGTTCGTCGTCTTGCCCGTGAGTTTGGTGTAAACCTTGCGCGCGTAAAAGGCTCCGGCCGCAAAGGTCGTGTCGTTAAAGAAGACGTGCAAAACTACGTGAAAGAGCTTGTGAAAAAAGTCGAGTCAGGGCAAATCAGCACAGCATCTGCTGGTGGTGATAACTCAGGCTTGAACTTGATCCCATGGCCAAAAGTGGATTTCAGCAAGTTTGGTGAAGTGGAAGAGAAAAAACTTTCACGTATCCAAAAATTGTCTGGTGCAAACTTACACCGTAACTGGGTTCACATTCCACACGTAACGCAATTTGACGAAGCGGACATCACGGCACTTGAAGATTTCCGTAAAGAGCAAAACGTGCTTGCTGAGAAGAAAAAACTTGGCGTTAAAATCACTCCACTTGTGTTTGTGATGAAAGCTGCAGCGAAAGCACTTGAGGAATTTCCAACGTTTAACTCATCACTTTCAGCAGACGGTGAGAGCTTGATCCTGAAGAAATACGTTCACATTGGTATTGCGGTCGACACACCAAATGGTTTAGTTGTACCGGTCGTTCGTGATGTGAACAAGAAGGGGATCATGGAGCTTTCAAGCGAGCTGATGGAAATTTCTAAGAAAGCGCGCGAAGGTAAACTCACTGCATCAGATATGCAGGGTGGTTGTTTTACCATTTCAAGCCTAGGTGGTATCGGTGGCACGGCATTTACGCCAATCGTCAATGCACCAGAAGTGGCAATCTTAGGCGTATCTAAATCGGACATCAAACCGAAGTGGAATGGTAAAGAGTTTGAACCTCGTTTAATGGTGCCATTAAGCTGTTCATACGACCATCGTGTCATTGACGGTGCGCTTGCTGCTCGCTTCACTGCGACCTTAGCAAGTTACCTCAGCGACATCCGCCAACTGGTGATGTAATTTATTGTCCCGCCTAATATTTAGGCGGGACTTTAGTATGTGCCAGTGTTACACTTGCGCACACAAAATGATAAACAAGCTTGCTAAGTTTGCTTGCGTGTTAAAACACAAACTTAGCCGGCATTTTTGGCTGCGACACTCGCGAAACTGCATGTGCGAGCATAGTCCCGTTCAATCTTAGTTAAGGTAATAACATGAGCAACGAAATCAAAACTCAAGTTGTAGTACTAGGCGGTGGTCCTGGTGGTTATTCAGCAGCATTCCGTGCTGCGGATTTAGGTTTAGAAGTAACCTTAGTAGAATCTCGTAACACGCTAGGTGGTGTGTGCTTAAACGTAGGTTGTATTCCTTCTAAAGCTCTACTACACGTTGCTAAAGTAATCGACGATGCTAGCGAAATGGCTCACCACGGTGTGACATTCGGTGCACCACAAATCGATTTAGATAAAATCCGTTCTTGGAAAGAGTCAGTGATCGGCCAATTAACTGGTGGTCTTGCTGGTATGGCGAAAATGCGTAAAGTGAAAGTAGTAAATGGCTACGGTAAATTCACTGGCGCTAACACCATTGCAGTTGAAGGTGCAGATGGCACATCAACAATCACGTTTGATAACGCAATTATCGCAGCGGGTTCTCAACCTGTAAGCCTACCGTTCATCCCACAAGACGAGCGCATCATTGACTCAACTGGCGCACTTGAGCTTCAAGATGTCCCTGGAAAGCTACTTGTCTTAGGTGGCGGTATTATCGGTCTAGAGATGGGTACTGTTTACCGTGCACTAGGTTCACAAATCGACGTTGTTGAATTTGCTGATCAACTAGTACCTGCAGCTGACAAAGACATCATCAAAGTTTACCAAAAATACGTGAGCGACAAGTTCAACGTAATGCTTTCTACAAAAGTAGTGGCTGTTGAAGCAAAAGAAGATGGTATCTACGTATCATTCGAAGGCAAGCAAGCGCCTGAAGGTCAAGTACGTTATGACAAAGTATTGGTTGCTGTTGGCCGTACGCCAAACGGTAAACTAATCGACGCTGAAAAAGCGGGTGTTGCGGTTGATGAGCGTGGCTTTATCAACACAGATAAGCAACTACGTACAAACGTAAACCACATCTTCGCAATCGGTGACGTTATCGGTCAACCAATGCTTGCGCACAAAGCGGTTCACGAAGGTCACGTTGCGGCAGAAGTTATCTCTGGTCAGAAACACTTCTTCGATCCTAAGTGCATTCCTTCAATCGCTTATACAGACCCAGAAATCGCATGGGTTGGTGTGACTGAGAAAGAAGCAAAAGAAAAAGGCCTAAGCATCGAAACGGCTGTGTTCCCATGGGCAGCGTCAGGCCGTGCTATTGCTTCTGCACGTACTGAAGGTCAAACTAAACTAATCTTTGATAAAGACTCAGGTCGTATCATCGGTGGTGCGATGGTTGGTATCAACGCAGGCGAAATGCTTGGCGAAATCTGTTTAGCAGTAGAGATGGGTGCAGACGGTGAAGACATCGCGCTAACTATCCACGCTCACCCAACGCTAAATGAGTCAATCGGCCTAGCAGCGGAAATTTTTGAAGGTTCAATCACTGACCTTCCAAACAAAAAAGCGAAGAAAAAGTAATAATCTAAGCTGATTTGATAAAAAAGCGAGACTAGGTCTCGCTTTTTTTATGCCTAAACGAGAGAACCGTGTTGAAGGTTCTGAATGGCGTTTGAGCACCATTTTTAAGGACAGTTACGAAATGAATCACTTAAGTGAGAGATTCTCTTTCGTGGTTTTTGCAAAGACATTGAAATAAACAAAGCGTTTTAAAAGCGCGTTACCACCAAGTATGAAAATGGACAGTGGCGCATAGAAAAAGATAATCATATAAAGAAAAAACGTGGATCCAATTTGTTCAAACTCGGCAAATGTCACCAATGCGCTTAGTAAGATGAGTACTGCAGCAAATGCTCTAAACAAATATTCCCTCATTGAACTTCCTATTTAGTAATGAAATTAGGTACTTACTGAGTTTATCATTGGTTTAGACAGTTTGAATAGTTATTTGTTTTGCTTTTTAGTTGTGCTGGATTCGATATTTTTGTGAAGTGAAAGCGATTGAAAGATATCAATCGCTTTGGCTGACAATGGGGTTTTAGGAAGCAAAAAACAGCGTCATTTGATGATACAGACCAATCCCGATGATGACGTTGAATGGAAATGTGGTCTCAAGTGAGCTTAGCATAGCCAAACCGATATCAGCCTGTGGGATAGCCGCTTTTATCGCAGCAGGAGCAGCTATATAAGAGGCACTGGCAAGTAGAGCAGCTAAAACCACAATAGAGCCTTGTTCTAAGCCTAACATCATCCCGACAAATACTCCGATTGAACCGAGAATACTTGGCACCGTTAGAGCGAATAGAACGAGGCGCCATTGGTGCCAAGGCATAGGGCGTAGCGTGCGAGCAGCCGTTATCCCCATTTCAAGTAGGAACAGTGCTAACACAACTTTGAAGCTTGAGGTCAATAGACTAGTGACTTGCGATCCTTGCTGTGTGCCGTACATCATACCGATGACCACACCTCCAACGAGCAAAATGACGCTCTTGTTGGTCAGCGTTTCGTGCCACAGTGCTTTTAGAGATGGCTGCTTCTGAGTTCCTCCCTGTGTTTCAAAGCGACGGAAGAGTAAAAGGCCAACAATGATGGCAGGGAGCTCGAGCATGACAAGATACAGTGTGACTTCTGGACCCACCATTAGATTTTGACTTTCGGCAAATGCTAAAGCGACAGCAAATGTTCCTGCACTCACCGAACCATAATGTGCCGCAATACTCGCACTATTGGCAACGGACAAGCCAATAACATGCTTTAGGAAAGGATAAAGGGTTAATGGAATAAGCGCACCAAGTGCTGCAACGGTAGCCATTTCTGGCAGCAACCGCCACTCTAAATTGCCATGGAGCACCATGCCGCCTTTTAATCCAATTGTGAGCATTAAAAGTAAGCTGAGCGTTTCATATGTCGCTTTGGGAATGGCTAAATCAGAGCGAAGTAATCCGGCTAATAAACCGAGCACAAAAAACATAACCACGATATCTGGCATGACAACCTCATAGTTTGACTGAATTGAGCTTAGTCTAACGAATTCAATGTATAGCAAATAATAAAATGATTGGTATAGTTATATAGATAATTATCTATGAGGTGGAAATGGATCTCAGGCATCTTTCTTTTCGTTTGTTGGAAGTCTTTATGTGCGTGGTACAAACTGGGTCGATAAGTGAAACAGCACGAAGATTACATCTTACTCAACCAACCGTCTCTTTACAGATAAAACGGCTGACAGAAACCGTTGGTGAGCAACTGTTTTACACTCAGCATCAACGTTTAATGACAACGGAAGCGGGTCTCGAACTATTTAGAACGTGTTTGCAGGTTTTTGAACAATTCGATGATTATCAACGTTATTTGAAAGAAATTCAGGGTGGAGAACGGGGGCATTGTCGCATAGCAATGGTAAATACCGCGCAGTACATATTACCCAAACTACTCGGTCCATTTAGTCTCGAGCATCCGAATGTCGATATGAAAGTGGAAATCGGCAATCGAGAACAAGTACTCGCTCGTTTTGAACGGGCGGAGGATGATTTGTATGTATTTAGTCATCCCCCCTCACTTGAACATGCCTTGGCCGGGCGCTTTTTACAAAACCCATTAGTGCTTTTAGCACCTGCGCATCATCCGCTGGCAGCGCTTTCACAAGTATCCTTAAGCGATATTGTGCAATATCGCTTTTTGCTCAGAGAACCTGGTTCAGCGACTAGAATGCTATTTGATAGCGCGCTACAAAGTCGAGGATTAGTTCTTTCAGACAGTATTCAAATGGCGAGCAATGAGGCGATTCGTGTCGCGGTAAGTGCAGGAATGGGAATTGCGGTGTTATCACGACATGTTATTCCGGCTCAAGATACTACGTTAAAAATTATACCTATCAAAGATTTAGAACTTGCGAGTCATTGGTATTTTATTGTACGTACAGATAGACATATTGCTCACGCAGCAAAACATTTCTTGCGCTTTGCGCAGATGAATTTGGAAAACTACTTGGACAAAACATGGGTCAGAAATGGCTTAAACGAATTGAATCAAGCTTTGTCGAAGTGACGTTCTCTGTTGCACATTGCTAAGAGAACGTCCTTTGGACTTGCACTTTACACTAAGGCAGTAAAACGCAACTAATCGATTAAAGGTTTGGTGTAGTACACCACTTCTGTTTGCCAAGTTGGATCGGTATGTATGTCTTGCTTAACAAAATGCATGCCTAGCTTCTTCATGACTGCAATGGAACCGATGTTATCTACTGCTGCGACAGCGCTAAATGACTTTAATTCATTTAATTTTTCAATATGGGTCGCGACGTGCAAAGCCGCTTCAGTAGCGTAACCTTGCCCCCAAGTCGTTTGTTTAAAACGCCAGCCAAGTTCCATGTCGGTGTCGTCTCGTTCTTCAGTGAAATAGAACATTGGACGAACCAAAATCCAACCAATAAATTCATGCTCTTCTTTGGTCGCAACATGCCAAAGACCCCAGCCTTTTTCTTCATTATGAAATGACGCAATTCTTGGTAAAAAGCGATTGTGAATATCTTCCATGGAGGTTGGTATCCCACCATTTAGGTATTGCATCACCGAAGGGTCTTGGTCCAACTCAAACAGAAGCTGTGCATCATCTGGGGTGATCATTCGATACATGAGACGCGCGGAAGGTGTAATTTTCATAATGAATTCCTTACTGCTTTTTTTATTCTAGTTGCTTACAATACGCCGCTTAATATCTAAGAGGCAAGAAATGAACAATTCGGTACTTCAACTTAGGCAAGTTTTGTTGGCCAATGCGACTCGACCTTTCAATGCGAGAGGTGGTCGTCTTATCCGTTGTGAAACATGTTTACTTGCTACCTCTTTGTGCATCTGTTCATCACGTCTTTTTGCTCACGATTGTCAAAGTGCGGTGCTGATGTTGATGTCTCACAATGAGCCGTTCAAACCTTCTAACACCGGGCGGCTGATAGCCGATATTGTACCAGACAATTACGCGTTTAAATGGAGTCGCACAGAGCCGGAAGACGCACTACTTGCTTTGTTAGCGGATCCAAGTTATCAACCAATCCTTGTTTTTCCGGCAGAAGAAGCGGATGGACGGCAGATCATCGAATCCGTGCAGCGTGAAGAAAACAAAAAACCACTGTATGTCTTTTTAGATGGTACTTGGCGGGAAGCAAAACGGATGTTTAGACGAAGTCCCTATCTAGACAATTTACCTGTGCTATCAATCACGCCAAAAGCGCTCTCTGATTATCGTTTGCGGGTCGCACCATTTGAAAATCAGTTGGGTACTGTTGAAGTGGCAACAATTGTATTAGCGCAAAATGGTGAGGCGCAAGCTGCAGAAAATCTACAAGCACATTTTCTTGACTTTAGAAGTGCTTATTTAAAAGGTAAAAACCGAAAAGTGGATTAATTTGGCTTGGTCATGTTTCGAATGAAGTGATGGGCTAGGAAAACGCTGTTTAAGACATTAAGAATCCCAAATAAAGAAGGGCGCAACCCAATGGGCTGCGCCTGCGGAATCTTCTTTTCGCGTCCTGCGATAGAGTACTTACTCGTACAACACTGTCCTAATTGGCATCCTTTACTACGTTGGTTAGGGTCTACGTAGTTTCAGAATTACTCCCTGAGTACACCTTAATAAGATTTACTCGAAGGTAACACTGTTCCTCACTTCCTGTTGTGTTTCCATTCACTTGCTCATCCTGAGCAATCCATCTTATTTACTGCTTGGCCTCGGTCATTCCCAGAAGGGGTAAACGTCCGCTGTTCCTTTGCCTACTTCTTCCTGGCAGCATCCTGCTATCGATTCCATTTCGAACAATCCGTGTGTCCACTACAACTTCCTGTCAGCCAATCTGTCCTTTTGATTGGATATCTTCCTTACGCGTCCATTGCCCAGCTTCCAATGCTGAATTATCCTTGTCTTTGCTTATCCTAAGCTGAATCGTTCCTTCGATATTCCTTTCCTTTGCTATCCTTCCTGGTTAGCAACGTTCTTCCTGAACGTTTCCCTTTTATCAGCGTTTTCCCTAGCTGATGTGAACAGTATAGTTAGCGATGGTGAGCTTGTATCCGATAAAAACCGAATGATTTTGTGTTTACACTGGTTTACTTTAGATTAAGTCTTTTAATTTCATGGTATTACAAATAATTTAGGGGTTTTTTATGCAGTATCTTCCACGATCGCTGTCAGCGCCGTGAGAGATCTCTCACATACAACTTCCTCTTTTGTGATTCCATTTTGGAAACGAATGGTGAGTTTAGACTATTAACTCCATCGCAAGCCGCATGAAATCTAGTGTTGAATAAATTATCCATATCATTCATTTGTCGTAGATTTGAGTTATTCTCACTCATTTTTGTGTGTATATACGCGTATGGATGCTCGAATATCTAACAATCTGCATTCAAAAACACCATACTAACGTCTCGATTGACAGTATGGGTTGCTGAAATTTATCGCCTCGACATATACTTACCTTTGGCCAGACACAATTAATTACACTCAAAAGCTATTCGCTAAAGGCGAGCGAAAGCACTTCAGGTGTTGTTATTTAGGTTGCGGCTAATGCTTTGATGCTTTGCATTGAGGTTAATTAGCGTAAGAGGGCCGAATAACATCGAGTTTTGGCTGTAGGCTGTTGCTTTTACAATTTCGTTGTGGGGCATTTGCTTGAATGCGAAAAATCAGAGTGGCATACAAAACAAAACGTTTTGTGTCGCTGGATAACAATAATATCAATAATTGGGTACTGTTTCGGTATGGCGCAAGCGCAATCAGGACTTTGTGCAGAGGCAAATCTGCATGGATTACATCTCTTTTTTAACGTGTTAGACGGTCATGATGAAGCAGTGCGTGTTCAGCTCCCGGAATTGTTGTTGTTGCAAGAAGAGTTTAATGATCAGTTTTCTGAGTCAATGATTAGTTCTTTTATTGCTGTCGGTGCGCAATATTGGCCACATATCTATCCTGAATTTATTCCATCTGAACTTCGAAGTTTTCCCCATATCAGCCATTCAGAACACAGTATTCATAGCCAACCGTTTGATTTACTTTTGGTGATTCGTTCCGATAGAGAAGATGTAAATCACCTTTTTGCACAGCGCGTACTACAAATATTTGGCTCAGGCGTTGAACTGGTATCTCAAGTTCGTTGTTTTCGATTTCTCGATGGACGAGATTTTAACGGTTTTGTGTATGGCGGTGACGCGCCTCATGGCCGTTTAAAGCGGCAAGTTGCTTTGGTTAGTAGTCCTAATCAACCAGATGATCAAGGCAGTTATGTGCACACCACGCGTGTAAAATTTGAATTGGCGGGTTGGCATCGTTTAGATGTGAGTGAACAAGAACAAATAATGGGTCGAACTCGGTTAGACAATCAATTGATCCTGCCCCCAACGCCTGATAGTCATGCGACGCTGAGTGAATTGAAAGATGAAAATGGTCTAGCTTTGTTACTAAATCAGAGTATGCCGTTTGGTGATGTTCACGTTCAGGGCAGTTTATGGCTGAGTTGCAGTGCGCATGGCGACGGTTTGGCACTCGTCCTGAAAAAACGATTCGGTGATGATGAATGTTACGACCGATGGCTAGATTTTACCCATAGTGATATGGGCGCTGCTTTTTTCGCGCCCTCTGTCCAGTTTTTGAAATCGATGGCTGAGCGATTAGACGTTATCGAATAGCGTACGAACTCGGTCTAACGTTAAATCAATTTCTGACACTTTTGCTGGTGCAATGAAGATAGTGTCATCACCGGCAATCGTACCAAGTACTCCATCTGCTTTGCCAAGAGAATCGAGCAAGCGAGCGATAAGTTGTGCAGCGCCAGGGCTTGTTCGAATGATTATCATCATCTCATTGTGCATGATATCTAAGACAAGTTGTCTAAGTGGGCTTTTCGCGGTCGGTACGCCCATTTCTACAGGTAAACAGTAGACCATTTCTTGTTTAGCATTACGAGTGCGAACGGCCCCAAATTTGCTCAGCATTCTAGATACTTTGCTTTGGCTTATGTTATCGAAACCTTGATCTTTGAGCGCATCGACAATCTCGCCTTGCGAAGAAAGGTTTTCTTCTTTTAACAATGCCTTGAATGCTTTTACTAGTGCTTCTTGTTTTTCTTGAGGTTGCATAACTACTCGCTCGTTTATTGCCATATCTGGATGATTCTACACAAATACGTACTGATGCCCAAGTTTTCGTGATGATGTTTTCGCCGTAGGCGGCACAAGTAGCGACATATCGCAATGAGCACTTATGCTCAATTGTAGTCTTACAATGGCACTAAGTGTCGCGATGTTTACAACTATGGTCGAAAAAATCTCGAATATAAGCAGGATTAATTTGTTTTTATCGGTGCTTTTCATTATCTTTATGGCACTTTTTATTCCTACCTCAAATTATGGAGAATTCCCATGAAAGTTGCTGTTTTAGGTGCTGCCGGTGGTATCGGCCAAGCTCTATCTCTACTACTAAAAACTGGTTTACCAGCAGGTTCTGAGCTAGCGCTTTACGACGTAGCGCCAGTTGTACCTGGTGTTGCTGTTGATTTGTCTCACATCCCTACAGCAGTGAAAGTGACAGGTCATGGTAAAGATGATCTTGACTCAGCGCTTGTCGATGCGGATATCGTTTTAGTTCCTGCAGGTATGCCACGTAAGCCAGGTATGGATCGCTCTGATCTATTCAATGTAAACGCGAGCATCGTAAAAGCGTTAGCGGAAGGCATGGTTAAAAACTGCCCTAAAGCACTAGTAGGTATCATCACTAACCCAGTAAATGGCACTGTGCCAATCGTTGCTGAAGTATTCAAAAAGGCTGGCGTTTACGATGCAGCACGTATCTTCGGTGTTACAACGCTAGACGTGATCCGTTCAGAAGCGTTCGTTGCTGAACTTAAAGGTCTAGATGTTGCAAACGTTAAAGTACCTGTGATCGGTGGTCACTCAGGCACAACAATTCTTCCTCTACTTTCACAAGTTGAAGGTGTAGAGTTCACTGAAGAAGAAGTTGCAGCGCTTACTCCACGTATCCAAAACGCGGGTACTGAAGTAGTTAACGCGAAAGCGGGTGGCGGTTCAGCAACACTTTCAATGGGTGCAGCGGCAGCTCGTTTCTGCTTCTCATTAGTTAAAGGTCTTCAAGGCGAAGCAAACGTTGTTGACTACGCATACGTTGCAGTTGAAAACGGCGATGCACCTTACTTTGCACACCCAGTACGCCTTGGCAAAAATGGTGTTGAAGAGATCCTTTCTTACGGTCAATTAAGCGCATTCGAAGAGAAAGCGAAAAACGACATGTTAGAAACACTAAACAAAGATATCCAAGAAGGTATCGATTTCATGGCGTAATTGCTATTGAATTGAAAAGCCCGCAGATGCGGGCTTTTTTATTTGTGCAATACGTAAAAACGTTGATGCTTCGCGCTATGGTCAATTACTCATTATCGTTAAATGCTGTGCAAAGTAGATGCGTATATCGTCCTAACGATGCGTAGGCATCTTGGCGGTTAAATTTAAGCTCCATGGCAAGTAGTTCGTTGAACTGGTTCTCCGCCTTTTTAGGATCTCTCAAATAATCATTTATGCAGCGCACGCCAGTCTTTGCCAGAACGGATAAATTTAAATCGTTTAACCACGCAGCAACATCCTTCGGATCGAGCGGCTGATTTGGATTCAAACTGACTTTCTTTTTAACCTTTAAATCGTTTTGTACGTAGTCGAAGTTACCGTAAACTAAATTTGCAAAGCGCTGTGCGTCACGATTGTAGTACATCAGCGATAGAAGTCCGTCACGTTGCATACAGCTTTTCAATATTGTTAAGGCTTTCTGCTGCTCAACTACCCACTCTAAAACAGCGTGACACAAAACCAAGTCAAACTGGCCCAAAGCTAAATCAGGAATAGATTGCAAAGCCCCATGAACAGTTGTGAGATTTTGCTGAAGGTTTTGTTGAGTGGCATTACTCATCGCAACATCAAGCATCTCCTTGGAAATGTCGATGAGCGTAACGTGGTGCCCCTGCGCTGCCAAAAAAAGTGCAAGTTGGCCCTGTCCTCCACCCACATCTAAAATTCGCATAGAGGTGTTGATACCAAGCCAAGGTACACCTTCTGTTAAATCCCGCTTTAGAACCGCTTCACGGATCTTGCCTTTATTCGTGCCATAAATATTTTTCGAAAATTTAGAGGAAATAGTGTCAAAACTTCTGTCGTTTTTCATTTATGGGCATCACACCGGATTGTGGATATCAATAAATTCAACCTCTAGGTCAAATTGTGTCGCAAGGTATTCACCTAATGCTTTCACGCCATATCGCTCTGTTGCATGGTGTCCCGCGGCGAAAAAGTGAATGCTCTGTTCATTGGATGAATGGATAGTTTGCTCAGATGCTTCACCAGTAAGATAAGCATCAATACCTTGGCTTGCGGCTAAATCTATAAAACTTTGTCCGCCACCCGTACACCAAGCAACCGTCTTGATTAAATGGTCACCCGCGGCGTTAACAAGAGGAGCTCGACCCAATTTGTTCTCAATCAAAATCGCAAAATCTTCGACCGACATCGGTGTAGCAAGTTTGCCTTTTACTGCGACGCTCGATTTATTCCATGGTTCAAGAGGGCGTTCAATATCTAAGCCTAACAATGCGCCGAGTTGTGCGTTGTTGCCAAGTTCAGGATGTACATCTAAGGGGAGGTGATAGGCAATTAAGTTAATATCGTGTGCAAGCAAGCGCTGAATACGACGTTTTTTCATGCCCGTGATTGTCTGATCTTCACCTTTCCAGAAATATCCGTGATGAACCAAAATTGCATCAGCACCACGTTCAATAGCAGCATCGATTAGTGCGTGACTCGCGGTAACGCCAGTCACGATTTTCTTTATTTCAGACTTACCTTCGACTTGTAGGCCATTCGGACAATAGTCACTAATTTGAAAAGGCTTGAGCAATTCAGTGAGATGGTTAATTAATTTTGTACGTTTCATAATGCTCCCCCTAAAAACCGCTAGTTTAGCGCTTTTTAGGGGGATGAAAAGAGGCGAATGAGATATTCCAAATCAGGTATCTCATCTATAGGATTCGACGTTGCAGCATACTGCCATTTTGCAATGTCGATGCGTTGTATAAACTTCTTTGAAGTCTGTGGAATACCTATCAAATAAAGTTGATTAGCCTTCACTGCCAAGTAGTGCTGCAGCCAAACGAACAAAATCAGATGAGGTGATAATACCCTGCAATTTGCCATCTTCAGTAACAACAGGCAAACAACCATGACGGTTTTTAACGAAATAAGTTGCCACGTCTTTTAGTTTTTCGTCAGGGCGTACTGCGACGAAATCAGTTGCCATGACTTCTTGAGCCTTTTGTTGTTTTTCTTTTCGTTCGAGAGCGAGTTGGCCGTAAGTTGCCAGTATTTTCATGACGTTTGCAATCATGATTTTTTGGGTCAACATACCTTGCAACTGACCTTGGTCATCAATAATTGGAATATGGCGGATGTTTTTTTCACGCATTAGATCGTGTGCGACTTTTAACGAATCCGTTTGGCTAATGCAAAGTGGATCTGGTGTCATGAGGTCAGAGACGTATTTTAACATTTATTTACCTATTTAACGTTGCAAGTTGCTCTAATTCTAGTCATAAATGTGCGTTCTTACTTGGTCTTAGATCAATAAATTGTATGGCAAGATTTTGTCTTTTAAATCATTTGTAGGAAGGTAAAGGTGAAAGGATTATCGATATTAATTTATATGCTGGTTTTAATTACGACGCCTGTCTCGATGGCTTCAGAGCGTTCATCAGACTATGCCAAGCTAAACTCGATATTGAGCCTGTTAAAAGCAGTTAAATCGCCGTATCTATCTGGCAAAGCACAACTTGAGATTAAGAATGAGACCATCCAGCTCGACGACGTCAAAATATGGTTCACAAAAGATGGGAACCTATTGTCAGAAGTAAAAATAGGTGCGGATGCAACATTAGATTTGCCAGTTTATGAAGATGCTAAAAACATCAAGATGCACGTCAATCAAGAGAAAGACGATGTCTCCATCTCGTTGAGTACCAAAATCAAAGAACTCGATGTGACAGAAATTGCCTACAATGATTTGTTTGTGTTGTTGGACGATATCAACTCATTTATGGACGGTATGGCAGGGGGGATGAGTTTCATGGTCCCCACAATGGATGCAATTAAATTTAAGTTTGCGTCTGATGCAACAATAGAAGTGTTGTCAGCTAAACAGGTTTATCGTTTTCAGACCAATAAAGAGCACGAAATTTCCATTGATGTATCGAAGAAGCTGAGGAAAGAAAATCCGATGGTAAGGTTTAGTCAGTTACCGACCACAATGTCACCAGAAGATTAAATGTTTACGGTGTTACGGTCAGGTGACTGACCGTGTTCGGCGTTTCTGGCGCTTTGTCAGCAAGTTGAATGTATTTGTTTTCCACTAATTGAGAAACGGGTACTAATTCAAATCCTTGTGCGCTTAGCAATGGCAACTGCGCCATTAAAAATGATTGAGTTTCAGGATAAGGGTGTGCAATTGCCACGGCAAACTGGTTCTGAGTCGCAATACGTTTTAGTTCCTCTAACTGCACTAACATTGCTTCCTCGTTGAGATCATTATCGAGAAACACGTTGCGTGAAATGTTCATCACACCCACTAAATTGGCAACGTGTTGAGCTTGCGTTTGCACGGTCGTGCGACTATCGAGAAAAAATAAGCCTCGTTTTTTCAAAATTTCCATGGTCCAACGCATCGGCTCAGTTTCTTGAGTTAATCTTGAACCCATATGATTATTCACACCTTTTACCTGCGGTAAGCTTGCAAGAGCATGGCCTAACGTACTTTGTAACTCGAGTCGTCCCATATCAGAAGTCAGGCCGCCAGGCCCTAATAGCTTGTCATTGGTCGATTCCATCGGAACATGGAGCAGCAATTCTTTACCTTGTTGACTCGCTTTGAAAGCAAAGCGCTGAGAATATGGCGTGTGCGGTAAAATGGAATAGGTGAGCGTGCCGGGTAGATTCAGCAAATCCATATCGCGTTGATGATAGCCTATATCATCGATGACAATGGCAATCCTTGCTGCCTGAGCAACGGCACAAGGCAGCAAGAAAAGTGCGATACCAAGTAGGTAAGACGTTATTTTATTTGTTAGCACTCAATCGTTTTTATTATTTTTCAGCCAGTAAATGTGAATCCAATTTTGCGAGAAGATTCGTTATCTCAGGCTTTATTTGATTATTGTTACGGTCCATTATAACGGCTTTACTCAATTGTGAAAGTACCTCTTTATTCATCTCTACATCTGGTTTGATACCAATTCCATCAATAGAGCGGCCGGATGGTGTGAAGTATTTTGCGGTGGTCAACTTGAGCGCTGTTTTTCCTTCTCCAAGGGGAATAAGCGACTGTACCGAACCTTTACCGAAAGACCTTTCGCCCATAATGAGTGCCCGATGGTTATCTTGCAAAGCGCCAGCGAGAATCTCTGCCGCCGATGCCGAGTTTTCGTTGATCAGAACTGCGATAGGCGCACCTCGAAGTAGGTCACCTCGTTGAGCTTGGTAGATTTGATTTGCATCGAAGAAACGTCCTTTAGTCGTCACAATGAGTCCGCTATCTAAAAACAGATCAGAGATTGCAACAGCACTGTTTAATGTACCTCCGGGATTGTCGCGGAGATCTAGAATCAAACCACGCAGTGTACGCCCATACTTACTTTTAAGCTTCTTAATGTGGTTTGCAACATCGTGGTAAGTGTGATTATTGAAACTCGCAATAGAGACATAACCAATGCCGCGTGGAAGTAATTGGCTCGTTACGGTATCTAAGGAAATCTCTTCTCGTTGCAAAGCGAATTCCATGTTGGTTTGAGAGCGAGACACAATTAGATTGATAGTCGATTTTTTCGCAGAACGCAGCATATCAGAGACGTATTTTAATGGCTTGTCAGCCACTTTCTGGCCATTTACGAAAAGCAACACATCACCTTTTTGCAGTCCAGCTCTGCTCGCGGGTGAATTGCTCAAGGTGTTCGTGATAACCAGCGTACTCTCTCGTTCTTCCACTTCTATTCCAAGTCCTGTGTACTGGCCGCTTGCGGTACTAAAAATGGCGTCTAGGTCACCTTCATCTAAATATCTTGAGTAGGGGTCTAAATGTTCAAACAACGTGGCTAAACTGTTTTGACTTAGCTCACTGATCGGTAAGTCCTCAACGTAATAAGCGTGAATGTGGAACAGAATTTCGTTACTTTCTTCTTCACTTAACGTGACATCAGTGATTGATGCGAATACAGGATTTATCAGCGTAAGAAACACAAACAGAATAGCAAAAAAGGTATTTACTAAGGTGTGTGCTTGGCGCAGATTTGCTTGTGGTATCGTATTCATGAGCTGCTCCTCTTAGTGCAGCGATACGTACCTTACGATTTTCTGCACCATTCGATAGGATTTACAGCGCGTCCCTTATGCCGTATTTCGAAGTATAGACCAGGATTTTGCTGTCCGCCGCTTTGACCAACTTTAGCAATCGGTTCACCGCTTTGCACAAGGTCGCCAACATCTCGCAGTAGTGTTTGTGCATGACCATAGAGGCTCATAAACCCTTCACCATGGTCGACCACGATGACCCACCCATAACCATTTAACCAATCGGCAAAAACCACCTGACCTTGTCGAATACTGGTGACGTTACTTCCTTCATTTGCTTGGATCAGAACACCATTCCAGTTAAGGCCAGTGTGTTTTTTCGCACCAAAACGGTTTCCGATTCGGCCTGTTACTGGCCAAGGTAATTTTCCTTTGGCGTTATTGAGGCCGACCATTTCTTGAGATTGCGCGGTTTGGGCTTTGACTGTTTGCAATTGAGCCAACGTGTCACGAAGTGTTTTTTCATTGTCGCGAAGGTATGCAATGGCCGTTTTTGTCGCATTTAAGGTGCTTTGCAGTGCTTTTGATTTTTCAACCTGTTCAGCTTGTGCGACTTTAAGCCCGTCTAACCTTCTTTGCTGTTCGTTAGATAAATCAGCCAGCTGAGACTGCTTTTGCAATAAACGCGTTTTGTTTTGGTCTATTTTTGCGACTATCTCTTTTAATGCATCGAGTTGCGAAGTTCGAGCATTATTTAGGTATTCGTAGTACACAATCATTCGTTCCAAAGTCGACGCATTCTCTTGGTTTAACAGCATCTTGGAATAGTCGTGAGCACCATTGATGTAGGCACTTTGCAGTTGTTTGGCGAGAATAGCTGAGAGTTGGCGGCGCTGTTTGGATAAGCGGTTTTGTTCTTCTTCCAATATTTGCTGTTGCTGGCGATTCTCCGTCATCCCTTGCTGCGTTAACTCAAGTGCGCGAACATGTTCAGCAACAGCTGCGTTCGACTTGTCTGAGTTGTTTTTCCTGCCTCTTTAGCGCGCTCTTTTGCTCGGCAAAACGAGCTTCAGCGCGTTTAATTTCTTCTTGGACCTCAACAAGATCTTGTTTTGTTCGGTCTTCATTTGCGAGTAACGAACTACACCACGAAAAAGACAATGCACAAAAAATCATACACAGCAGTGACGTGACGTAACTGCTGTGTGATTGCGGTGAGCTTAAACGAGCTGTGTTCATTACTTCAAAGTAACGATAGGGGAACCGGTCATTTCTGGCGGTTGCTCCATGCCAAGTAGGTGTAGCATGGTTGGGGCAACATCGCTTAACGTTTTACTTGAATGTGCGACTGCATCACGGCCAACGTAAATAAAAGGAACAGGCTCGCTTGTGTGTGCGGTGTGTGATTGTCCTGTGCTTGGGTCTGACATTTGCTCAGCATTACCATGGTCTGCGGTTATTAGCGCTTCTCCACCGACTTCTCTTAATGCCTCAACGACGCGTCCAATGCAACGGTCTACTGCTTCACAGGCCTTTACTGCAGCATCGAATACACCCGAGTGACCAACCATATCGCCATTGGGGTAGTTGACGACAATCACATCGAACTCACCACCGTGGATTGCATCAACAAGCTTATCGGTTAAAAGCGTAGAGTTCATTTCCGGTTGAAGGTCGTATGTAGCTACTTTTGGTGATGGAATCAGTTCACGTTTTTCGCCATCAAACAACGCTTCACGACCACCACTAAAGAAGAACGTTACGTGAGCGTACTTTTCTGTTTCAGAAATACGTAACTGAGTTTTCTGATGTTTCGCGAGCCATTCACCAAGCACGTTGCTTAAAGATTCAGTAGCAAATGCAATTGGTGCTTTAATATCAGCGGCATATTCAGTCAACATGACAAATGCACTGAGCGACGGAGTGCGAGCTTTCGAAAAGCCATCGAAGTTCGCATCGACAAATGTACGTGTCATTTGTCGAGCGCGGTCAGCTCGGAAATTCATAAAAATGACGGTGTCATTGTCGTTCATCACTGCCGCGTTTTCGCCAGCAGGAACAATAGTCGTTGCTTTAACAAACTCATCATTTTCTTCACGAGCATAGGCCGCTTCTAGAGCGCTTACACCATCTTCAAATGTGAAGTTCGCTGTACCATCCACCATTAAGTTGTAAGCGGCTTCGACGCGATCCCAGCGGTTATCTCTATCCATGGCATAGTAACGACCGATGATGGTTGCTAATCGTCCGGTGCCAAGGCGAGCAAATTCTTTCTCAATGCGTTCAATTGATGCTTTTGCACTGCGAGGTGGTGTGTCACGACCGTCTAAGAATGCATGTAGATAAACGGCTTTAGCGCCACGTTCGACGGCAAGCTGCATTGCGGCTATGATGTGGTCTTCATGGCTATGTACACCACCTGGGCTTAATAATCCCATCAAATGAACGGCTGCGCCTTTAGCAACAGCTTTATCAATATTTTCGACAAGTACTGGATTGTGTTGAAATTCACCGTCGTCGATTGACTTGGTAATACGAGTAAAATCTTGATACACGATGCGACCAGCACCCAAGTTCACGTGACCCACTTCAGAGTTACCCATTTGACCTGCAGGTAAACCAACATCAAGTCCTGAGTCTCGAAATTAGTGTGTGCGGACATGTTGCCCAGAGTGAATCTAAAATTGGCGTATTTGCAGCTAAAATAGCGTTGCTTTCTGCTTCTTCTCTGTATCCCCAACCATCTAAAATCATTAACACTAAAGGCTTTTTCTTCGCGGTCATTTGGACTCCTGACATGTGGCACGAACTTCCTCTGTAGCATATCGTGTTTTGTGCATCTTTTCAGCCTTTGTCGCGTGATTTCTCTTCAAGTACTCTAAAATATCAGAAGAACGATTCGCTAACGCCAAAAAGCTGTTTTACCTCGAGAGTCTGTGTATACTTGCGCGCATAAGACGAAATTTCATTGGGCATAACGCCCAGAAACCTTCACAGAAAGAGTATAAAAGCATGGATCAATATATTGCATTCGTTGGTAACCACCCCGTTTTAAGTATTTTGTGGATAGTGATAGCGGCAATGCTGGTGGGTAGTTGGTTTAAAAGTCAGTTTTCAAAAATTAGACAAATCAACCCGCAACAACTTACTTTGCTCGTGAATCGTCAAGAAGGGCAAGTGATTGATATCCGCGCGCAGAAAGAGTTCAGTGCAGGTCACATTGCAGGTGCTATCCACTTAAACGCAGAAAAAGCGAAACAAGGGGAACTTTCTAGCCTTGAAAATTTCAAAAGCAAACCCATTATACTTGTGTGTAATGCTGGTATCACGGCTTCAGCTGTTGCTGAGAAATGTTTGAAATCAGGATTTGAGCAAGTTTATGTGTTGTCAGGTGGCATGGGTACTTGGCAAGGCGCGGGTTTACCGACCAGCAAATAATAGAAGAAGTGAACTTATGAGTAACGTTGTCATTTATACCAAAGACTACTGTCCGTACTGCCATCGCGCTAAAGCTTTGCTTGATAGCAAAGGGGTACAGTATACTGAATTTGACATTGGCCAACAGCCGCAATTAAGAGATGAAATGATTGCAAAAGCGAATGGCCGTACAACGGTGCCACAGATTTTTATCAATGAGTCGCATATCGGCGGTTGTGATGACATGATGGCATTGGAAGCTCAGGGCAAACTTAATTCATTGCTTAGCGCTTAAACGAATATAAATTTAATTAAGACCTTTCGAAAAAGGTCTGGATAACAAGATTAGGAATAGTAATGTCTGAACAAAACCAAAACGAAGCAGCAATGCAAGACGGCGCACAATTTGCAATTCAGCGTATTTATGTGAAAGATGTTTCATTTGAAACACCAAATTCGCCAGAAATCTTCCAACTTGAGTGGACACCTGAAGTTAAGTTAGACATGGACACCCGTTCAAACAAGCTGGGCGACAACGTTTATGAAGTGGTTTTGGCATTAACGGTAACTGCAACGCTTGGCGACAAGACTGCGTTTTTATGTGAAATCCAGCAAGCTGGTATTTTCAGCATTGCAGATTTAGACGAGCTACAAATGGCGCACATGTTAGGTGCTTTCTGCCCGAACATTCTATTCCCATACGCTCGCGAAGCGGTTGCAAGTTTAGTTAACCGTGGTACTTTCCCACAACTTAACCTAGCTCCAGTTAACTTTGACGCGCTATTTGCACAATACATGCAACAACGCGCGGCTCAACAAGGTGCTGAAGAGCAAGCAGAAGCTAACGCTTAATTAAGTGACATTATGAGTACAGCATCATCAGCTGTTACGGTTTTAGGGGCGGGGTCATATGGCACCGCCCTTGCTATTTGTTTTGCCCGTAACGGTCACAAAGTTACGCTGTGGGGTCGCAACTCTACAGACGTTGAAAACATCGCTAATACCCGAGAGAACGCGCGGTATCTGCCTGGATTAAAACTGCCTGAATCACTTGAGCTTGAAGCTGATTTAGAAATGGCGGTTAAAGCCAGCCAACTCATATTGGTTGTTGTGCCAAGTCATGCGTTTGCAGAAACCCTGAAGCAAATAAAGCCTTATCTGCTTGATGGCGCACGAGTTGCCTGGGCGACAAAAGGGTTAGAACCCGATACTGGTCGCTTGTTGCAAGAAGTCGCGCTGGAAGTACTGGGAGAGCAAGTTCCACTTGCTGTATTGTCAGGTCCTACGTTTGCAAAAGAAATGGCAGCAGGTTTACCCACTGCGATTTCAGTTTCGTCGACATGCTCAGATTTTCGCAGTCAACTGGCGAAATTGCTACATTGTGGACGCTCGTTTCGGGTCTATAGCAATGACGATTTTATCGGTATCCAACTTGGTGGTGCGGTTAAAAACGTGATTGCTATTGGGGCGGGGATGTCCGATGGTTTTGGTTTTGGAGCGAACGCAAGAACAGCGCTAATCACTCGAGGTTTAGCTGAATTGTGTCGCCTAGGCTGCGCGCTTGGTGCACGGTCAGAAACCTTTATGGGTATGGCGGGGCTGGGTGACCTCATTTTGACTTGTACGGATAACCAATCACGTAACCGTCGTTTTGGTCTTGCGCTTGGGCAAGGCAAAAAGGTGAATGAAGCGATGTCGAGTATTGGTCAAGTGGTTGAAGGCTATCGAAATACCAAAGAAGTGTACCTTTTAGCTAAGCGCACAGGGATTGAGATGCCGATCACCGAGCAAATTTATCAAGTACTTTATCAGCAAAAAGACGTTAAAGAAGCGGCAATGGCTCTGCTGGGACGCGAGCAAAAAGCCGAGTAATGGATGAACTAAGTAGATTAGGCTAAGTGTTGCTTAGCTTAATCTGCTGTTGTACTTTAATATCTTCCAAAAGACGAAGTGCTGCATCTGACATCAGTGGTTTTGAATAATAGTAACCTTGCAATATGTTACAACCCATAATGCTTAAAAGATAAGCCTGTTCTTCTGTTTCGACCCCCTCCGCGACCACTTCCATATTTAAGTATTTTGCTAATCTAATGATCGTCGACGTGATATTTCTATCTTGTTCCCCATTGACGATATCTAAGATAAAGGATCTATCGATTTTGAGTACATCGATAGGGAAATTCTTCAGTTGACCCAGTGAAGAGTGTCCAGTGCCAAAATCATCCAGTGCGATGGTAAAGCCCAGTGATTTGAGCGTTCTCATTTGCCTCAATGCAAGTTCAGGGTTATCCATCATCGCACTTTCAGTAATTTCTAACTCAATGTTCTGGGCTGGCACTGCATACTCTTTGAGTAACTGAGAGAGCGTGTCAACTAAACTTGGGTTTTGAAAATGAAGGGCTGAAATATTAATTGCCACTCGTCCAAAAACCAGTTCTTGCTTTATCCATTGTTGAACGGTAGCAAACACCTGTACAAGTAGGGTGTCGGTGAGTTTGATAATCGTACCGTTGCTTTCCGCGAGTGGAATAAACTCATTCGGTGGTACGCTGCTGCCATCGGTTTGCGGCCAGCGAGCCAAAGCCTCAAAGCCACTTAACTCATTGCCATTGCCATTGCCACTATATTTTGGTTGGTACACGAGAATAAACTCGTTATTTTCTATACCTTTGAGCAATGCACTTTCTTGAGTAAGCACTTTAGGGTCAAGGCTATGTAATGTGCTATCAAAGAACTGAAAGCGATTCTGACCTTGTGATTTTGCATGACTTAAAGCACTGTCTGCCGCACGCAATAGGTGCTCAGTATCGTGGCCGTTATCAGGGTACACGGCAAGTCCGCAAGACGCAGAAATAGTCGTCTCGACGTCATTATGAATGAACGGTCGTGTAAAGGACTTGAGAATGGTATCTGCGAGTTTTTTGGCAAAGAAAATGGTCATACCTGAATAAAGGTATGGAGGCACTAGTATTGCGAACTCATCACTACTAAAACGCGCAATCGTATAGCCCTTATCTAGACATGTTTGCAGTCGAGTCGCAATGTCTTTAAGTAGAAAATCTCCCGCCTGATGTCCAAGTAAATCATTAATTTTTCTAAAATTGTCAATGTCGACTAAAATCACCAGTAAGGATGGGAAAGTGTCGTTGCAACTTGAAATTGCTTGGGTGCACGATTCCATGAAGAGATTTCTATTGGGTAAACCTGTAATTGCATCTCGAGTGGATAGAGTTAAAAGTGCTTCTTCATTATCTTTTCTTGATGTGATGTCTGAAAATACCCCTAAGTAATAGAATTGTGCTTTCTCTCGTTTTTTTAGCGCGAGCTTTGTCACAGCTAAATCCAGCGCCATTTTCTGTCCGTTTGCGCCAAGCATCCACAACTCACCACTCCAATGACCGGTGCTTTGTACTTCTCTTGCTATGTAGCTTTCTAATTGCCTGTTCCTACCGGTTTTAGTTTTAATTTTCGGGCGTTTACCAATTACATTGTCCGGTTTAAACCCTGTGACTTGGCAGTAGGCATCATTAACTTCAACGATCTTAAATTGTTCATCAGCAAGCCAAATAGCATCTTTCGAATGGCTCATGAGTGCTTGAGCAAATTCGTTGTGCCGTTTGAGTTGCTGTCTGGACCATAACCAAGCGATGGCCATTACCCCGCCAATCAGCATCATGATAACTAGGCTGGGCCAAGGTAAACTTGATGCTAAACTCGATTTAAGATGCAAATAGAGTGGCGCTGTAGAGCTACCATCATTGCCCATAATTTTAATGGTAGAGTATGCATGAGCGGGGAAATGGATTTGGTTTTCAGGGCTGCTAACTGGCTTCCATGGGCCGTTATCAAAACTCACTTGATATTGGCAGGTATCACAGCCACTGAGCCAAATCGTTACGGTGTCAGCCAATGTGGGTATAACAATGTTGTCGGTTGGACGCCAAATATGAGTTTCTCCGGTCAAATCGTTGCTTAGAGCTGTGTTGGTTTGAGAAAAACGAACATGGCTTACGAACCACTCGCGTGTTGTGGATGGGGCATAGCTGCCGAGTAAGAATAGGTGGCTCTCTCTGAGCATTAGCACTTTGTCGCGATAGGATGCCATCGCAAAATGTTCGAACGGTGGTTCTAATTCATCAACTTGATACGCATCAGGAGCAAAGCTCTGAGAGCTAATGGGTAAATGTAAATGCGCAATGTGAATGTCCCCAACAAGCCATACCCCTTGCCGTGAAGCTTTAATTGTTCGGACTCCAAAGTCGGTGACTTTTCGAGACCTTTCTACGTTGAATTGATCGCTAAGATCAACGCTCCAAACTCCTGTTTTTGTGCCTACGAGTAATTTGTCCGTCGAATAGGCATAGACTGACGTCACAAGTGCTATTTCAGGAGGCAAAGCAATGGGCGAAATAACGTTAGTTACTTCATTGAGTTTAAGAAGTTGGCCATTCGAAACAAAGGCTGACAAGTTTTGCGTTAGAGTGGTAACGTCTTGCACTATGGTGTTAGGTAACTCAACTAAAATTTCTTGCTGTTGGAAATTGTAAAGCCAAGCACCTTTTTCGCTTACGAGCCAAATAGTGTCTCCACCACTGTAAAAAAGATGAGTAATATCGGTTTTATCTGAAAATAAGGTAAAGCTGCCTTGCTGCGCTGAAAACCAATAAACCCCAGAGTTGCTAGCAACGGCCCAGCGGTCAGAACGCAGATACACAAAGTCAAAGACGGAGCGTGTTTTTTTAAATTCTTGGAAATCCTCAAGCCCTTTGTTAAGCACGCGATTTTGTGGCTCATTGGAAATGGTTGGATCATCACTTGCTTTGAACGAATAGGGGGTGAGTGTCGGTATAATCCATTGTCCAGTGCGATTCTGCGCCCAAAGATCTCTCCCTACAGCTAAGGTATTTGCATAAAATGATGGCCAGCGAGAGATTGTTTGTTGAAATGGCGGAGAAAGTTCCGTTCTTGTCAGCGCGCCGTGCTTGACCGAATAAAGGGCTTTGTTGAAATAAGATAGATGATTAATGCCCGTTAATCCCAAGTAATCGATGCGAGTATCGTGAACTAAAAATACCTCGTTAGATTCATTGATTACAGCAACTCCTAATGGCGTTGCAGTAATCTGTTTAACTGCCCACGGTAATTGCTGAAGTAATTGTGCTTGTTTATTCTCTGACCATTGCCAAAGCTGACCTGATTTCGTTAAACCAAAGAAAAGGCCATCTACGCTTGCCCATCGTTGAAGAGGCTCAACAATCGGGACTCTGATAGGTTTTTCTTTGTCAGTTCTAAATAGGTTGCTGTTTAACAGATAGCCTACATGGGCCTCATCAAGACGCTGTAGTTGTTCAACAGCATGGTGTGTGATTGGTTCTAATTCATCCGAGTAGAGATCCAGCCTGAGTAAGACTTCAGGCATTGAAAAATAAAGGTATTGTTCCGTCGCGACCAATTGAGAAACATTATCTAAATGAATTTTTGTCAGTTGTTTTGAGGGGTAAGCGAATTGATGTTTTCCGTCACTTTTGAATAGCTGGCCTGAGTGAATAAACCAGAAAATGTTTTTGTGGTCGACAGTAATATTTTGGCTATGGGCTGGAAAGGTAAGGTAGTTTTGTTGTGCGAAGGTCGGGCTGAAAAAGCCAAATAAGATTAGGTAAAAATAAAAGTAACGCGCAATGCTCCGCATAGATTAGCCAGTTTAACTTCCTTGGTAACAATAAAGCCTAGTCAATGCTAGGCTTTTTTACAAAATAGAAACTGTAAAAATTTATTGCGCGTTTGGAAAGCCCAATTGTCGCCAAGATTCGTAAACAAACACGGCGACTGCATTGGATAGATTCATGCTGCGGCTATTCGGACACATTGGAATACGTACGCGGTGTTCCTCGGGCAATGAGAAAATTAAGTCTTCTGGTAAGCCCCGAGATTCAGGGCCGAAGAGTAAACAATCCCCAGCCTGATAATCTGGCTCGTGGTGGAAACGTTTTCCCTTGGTTGTACAGGCAAAAATACGTTTGGGCTGGCGAGCCGCCAAGTAGTCTTCTAAACAAGCATGACGTTGCACATCCGTAAATTCATGGTAATCAAGACCTGCTCGGCGTACACGTTTGTCATCCCATTCGAATCCAAGCGGTTCAATCAGGTGAAGTGCATAACCGGTGTTGGCACATAAACGAATTATATTTCCCGTATTTGGCGGGATCTCTGGCTCATAGAGAACGATATCTAACATGGATAACCCCAAATCTGTTGCAGCTGGCAGTATACCGAATCCCTTTTCAGCTTAATAGGTTTGCGTTGTGTTACTATCCTATTGTCCACGCTAGTCAATTGGAGTCTGAACTCTTACACTAGAGCGTAAAAGAGCAAAAATGAGAAGCGGAATGAGTAACAAATATCGACGTTTAGTGCGTCTTGCAGGCTACGCAACCATGAGTTTGGTCAGCTTGATGATCCTAACAAAAATTTGGGCTTGGGTGAGTTCTGGCAGCGCAGCAATGCTTGGCAGTTTGACGGACTCCTTACTCGATATTAGTGCATCGCTCATGAGTTTCATGATTTTAGGGTATGCGCTTCGACCAGCGGATGACGATCATCGATTTGGGCACGGAAAAGCGGAAGCGCTTGCGGGACTTGGGCAAGCGGCCTTTATTGCTGGGAGTGCCTGTTTGCTGGCGTTCCATGCTTTTGAACGTGGTTTAAACCCCGTGGCTATCAAACATTCACAAACGGCGATTATTGTCAGCCTTTTTGCCATTGTCTGCACCTTAGCTTTGGTTGCTGTGCAATATTATGTTGTTAAGCACACTAAATCGATTGCAATTAAAGCCGATTCAGTTCATTACAAAGGTGATATTTTGCTGAATCTAGCTGTACTGGCTGCGATTATTCTAAGCGACATGGGATACATGATTGCAGATCCTATTTTTGCGGCATTGGTATCGTGTTATCTGTTGTATAACGGATTTGAGATAGCAAAAGAAAGTGCTGATCATTTGATGGATAAAGAATTACCTGACGATGAAAAAGAGGCCATCTTGCGCATCGCGACAGAGCATGAGCAAGTATTTGGTGTGCACGACCTCAGAACACGGCAAAGTGGAAAAATGAAATTTATTCAACTCCACCTTGAATTACCTAAAGACTTACCGCTTTGGCATGCTCATCAAATCGCGGTAGAGGTAATGCGTGCCATCGAAGCCGCATTCCCTGACGAAATGGACGTACTAATCCATCAAGACCCTGTATCTTCAGAACATACCGTCGCAGCAAACGAATAGAATCGCGTCATAACCTCAGTGCGAATTACATCTTGCTCAAAGAGTAGTTCGTGCTTCGCGTTTGGTACTGAATGAACGCTCGTATTTGGCCAGCGAGCAGTGATACATGGATGACTTTTGCTGTTGACGATGGTGTCTTCTTGAGCGCTGACGATGTGGATGGGTAAGGTCAGTGTTAACTCCGCTATCTTTGCCATCGCCTCAAGAGCGGCGGATAACCAACCATAGCTAATGCCGCCAAGCTGTAATTGAGGATGCAGGCGATAAAGTGCGCGGAAATTTTCGTAGCGTATTTGGCTGTGCGACAACTCGTTTAACTCAAACGCAACAGGAGCATAGGGGCCTTGGCCTAAAGCGTATGATTTGGCAAGGCCCAGCTTGCACATAGCTATAGCGAGGTACTTGACTAGCCACATGGGTTTTCCATGGGTGTGTATTGCAAACATTGGCGCCGATAGAAAGGCGGCCTTACAGTGTTTTGGGTATTGCGCTAAAAATAGACTCGCAATAGCACCGCCCATCGAATGTGCGAGCATGATAATGTTGTCTTTGAAAGGCTGCATCGCCTCATGCGCGAAAAATTGAGCAAGGCAATCAACATAGTCTTGAAAGTCGTCAATGTAGCCAAGGTGCGGGTCTTGAGATAAGCGACTTGAGCTTCCCTGTCCTAAATGGTCTAACGTAAATACCGCATACCCATTTTGGTATAACTCCCAAAGCAACTCTTGGTATTTATGTGCAGCCTCAATACGTCCTTGGCAAACAAATACGGCGTGTTTGGCATGCTTGGGGATGGCATAGGCGTAAAAACAATGTAAGCCCTTTTTAACGGGAATTGTGCCCTTTTGCATTGAATTCCAAAACGAGGCGATTGACGAGGTATTCTGCGCCAACGCGGCTTCTGTGCTAAGAAAAGGAGTCGTCATAAATGCTAAGTTGTTTTATCGATGTATTTTGAATTCAAAGGCACGGTAATCGTTGCCGTAAGACCATGTGGATTTGCTTGAGATAAAATTAATTCACCTTTGTGGGCCAACACAGCACGATGTGCAATAGCAAGTCCAAGACCAATGCCACCACTGTCTCGACTTCGAGACTCCGAGGTACGATAGAACGGTTCGCAGAGCTTTTGTAAAACCTCTTCGCTGGCACCTGGTCCATCATCCGTGATCATGATAACCAAATTCTCGTTTTGCGTGATAGCGGTAAATTCAATTTGATGATTAGCGTACTTTATTGCGTTGCGAATGATATTTTCAACTGCGCTGCTAAATAAAATAGAATCGCAGTTTACTTCAAGTGATTCTGGACAGTTCACTGAAAGTGTTTTATTGGCGGATTGCGCCTCAAAACTGGCATCAGCTAAGACATCATGCAATACACTGCGCAGGCTTTGCACCGAAAATTCGAGCATTTGGTTTTGCCCTTCCAATCTCGATAAGGTCAGTACATTTTGCAGCATTTCTTCCAAGCTGTTCGCTTCTTTGACAATGCGCTGTAAATACTTTGTTTGCTGCTCATTTAAACCTGATTCGAGTAGGCCGCACGCTAATAGCAAACGTGTCAATGGCGAACGAAGTTCGTGAGAGACGTCACCAAGCAGCCGCTTCTGAGTGGTCATACTGTCTTCGATGCGCTGCGCCATGTCATTGAATTCGTTGCTGAGCTGCGCAAGTTCAAATTGAGGGCGTGACTTGTGCCGTACTCGAGCTGAAAGTTTTCCTCGTGCAAATTCCTTCGCTGCCACAGTCAGAACTTGGATAGGTTTTGTTAGGCGTAAACTAAACCACCAACTAAACAGCACGCTCGGCAACAAGATAGCAATTAACTTTTCCCACCACGGCATAATCCGCATTCGGATCCAAAAAGGGGGTTCCCGATGAGGCATGATTTGATACAACTGGTATGTGGTCTCGCCAACATGAATGGCGGCAGGACCTTGCGCGCTAAACCGTTCAGTGACATACAAAATTGGCTCTGCAGGCGTATCATAGTAAAGCTGAGATAAATCAAGCCGTTGAACATTTGGACGAGAGCTCAGACTTTTATCAATATCCGGGTGGCTCAAGTACAGCCAACGATGTTTCGCGTAGGATGTGGTTTCTAGTAATTTAGCTAACTTCTCTTCTGAGCCGTCGGCCTTACGCTCCATATTTTTGGCCAAATGTTCTAGGTTATCAACAATGTGAGGAGGAAGAGGGCGAGTGCGGAGGCTCATCAGAATGGAGTGTGCCAAAGGCCGCAATCAAAAGGACCATGGATAAAATGGTCAGCCAAAACCATAAAAATACTTGTAAGGATAAGTTACGCATCATCACCCAACGTTAAAACATAGCCAACACCACGAACAGTTTGAATGGGGTTATGAGTACCCGTTTGAATTTTCTTCCTTAAATTACTGACATGCATATCAATTGAACGGTCAAAAGGCGCTAAGCGTCGACCCAGCACATGAACCGAGATATCTTGTTTACTGACAATTTGCCCTGGTTTTTGCAACAACATATGAAGGATTTCAAACTCAGTGCCTGTGACGATGATTTGATTGTCATGGCAAAGGACACTTCGCGACATTAAATCCATGCTAAGGTGGCTTACTTGCAGCTTTTGGTTCAACGTACTCGGTTGCTGACAGAACTCCACTCTGCGAGTAATAGCGCGGATGCGAGCAACAAGCTCTCGATGATTAAAGGGTTTAGGTATGTAGTCGTCGGCACCTAATTCAAGACCAAAGATCCGATCAAAATCATCGCCTTTCGCGGTGAGCATGATAACTGGGGTTAAAATGTGAGTACGTAACGCCTTGAGTACTTCAAACCCGTCCATTTCAGGAAGCATGACGTCGAGTAAAATGACATCAAACGATTCCTTTTTGGCTACTTGTAAGCCTTCTTTACCATTATTACAAACGGACACATCGAATCCTTGCTGAGTTAAATATTCACTCAATAATTCAGTCAGTTCGATGTCGTCATCGATAAGCAGAAGTGAGGCCATACGGTCATCCTAATGGAGTCTTGATTGGAAGCAGTTTACCTCGTTGACAGCAAAATGGCATAACTTTACACAGTCTTTACATTGCTTTGCGCTACTTTGCGAGCGGCTTGTTAAGCTTAAATACAACACAAACACAGAAGGTGAGTTGAGATGAATGCAAAGAAAGTGATGTTGGCCGTTTTAGTGGGTGTTGGTTTAACGATGGCGCAAGGCGCAGTGGCAAAGCCGGAACGTGGTGGACCGGATGCGTTCTTGTTACAACCACGCTTGGCTGAAAAATTGGGCCTAAGTGACGAACAAAAAGCGCAAATCAAAAAGATTTTTGAAGACAACAAAACAGTACGAGATTCATTGGGCGGTGACCGTCGTGTCCATGCTGAGCAATTTAAAGCGTTAATGAATAGCCCGACATTTGACGAGGCAAAAGCTCGAGCGATTTTGGAAGGTGAGCAATCAGAGCGTTTAGAAATGCATATTCAACAGTTAAAAGCACGTCATCAGGTATTGCAAGTTTTAACGCAAGAACAGCGTGATAAATTGCAAGAGCTTCACCAAATGCGCGCCGAAAAACGCCAAAAAGGCCATCGACACGAAGGCTAAGCTATTGAACTTTAGAGATTAGAGAGGCTGCATTTGCAGCCTTTTTTGTTGTTTAGAATGGAGAAACAGTCAGGCTCAGCTACGCTTATTGGGGGAAGATAGGAGTTGGGCGTGAAATTAAAACAGTCTTTAATTTTTTTTAAATCAGCAGCACTCGCTGGTATTTTGGTTATCACTGTCGGTTGCGTTTTAATTTACGAACAGATGGCTAAAAATGCCACGATGACGAGAAAAATGGATATGCTGCAAAACAGCATCAATCAGCTTGTAGATCAAGAAGCAGCCTTTATCACTGATAGAACACTGCATGGCGGCGTGGCAGAGATAAAACCGTTAGTCGGGGCTTATTCACTTCAACAACAGAGCTTACTCAGTGAAATTGAATCTATTCCATACTTGTTCGAGCGACTCCAAGCGCTTGATAAAAGTGTGCATGAATTTGCAATGGTGTACGAGCAAATGGTGTCATTACAAGCTCTGGTGGGATTTGATCAACAAAGTGGACGCTATGGGCGATTTCGGGATGCGGCACACGCATTGCAACGAGAAAGCGAACACAGCAATGACTTGCGCCTTACAACCTTAATTTTAGAGTTACGTCGTCGGGAAAAAGATTTTCTGTTGCGATTCGACTCGGTCTATTTGCAAATGCATGAAAAGTTGATCGAGGAAACAAGTACGTACGTCAGTAAACTTGGACAATCTAAAGAGACTCTGCAACCTTTACTTGTTACATATAAACAAAACTTTGATACCTACGTAGAAATTTTACAAAAGCAAGGACTGACGCCCAATCAAGGACTTCGAGGTGAAAGCAAATTGGCTCAGCAAGCTATGCGTTTGCAACTCTCCGCCTTATCTGAAGTACTTATTCAACATTCACAGTTGGAAACTGAGCGCTTAATTTGGTGGGTTTTACTGCTGATGGTGGTGATAACGACCGCAAATTACGCTTTGCTCAATTACCTCAATGGGCGAATCTCAAACGATATTTTAGCCATCAATAAAACACTGTTTAAAGTGACTAAAAATGAAGACTTTTCACTTAGAATTGACAGTAAAGGGAATGATGAAATCGCCCAAATATCGCATCAATTAGATGAGTTGCTTGAATTTATTGAAACGCTATTATCGCGACTCAGCGCCGCACAACAGCGTTTGATCGAAGAAGCCAAAATGGCGGGACTTGGCAATATGGTCAGTGGTTTTGCGCACGAGTTGAACACGCCGCTCGGCATTGCAATTACCAGTCACTCGCATTTAAAAAGCAAAATGGAAACGTTGCGTGAAGACTTTGACAGCGGAAAGTTGAAAAAGCATACGCTAAGTGAACTAATCAGTGAAGCTGAAGCTGCAATGACGTTACTTGAAAACAACTTGATGAAAACGGCGAATTTGATCGATGATTTTAAAGAGGTCGCCGTACATCAGCGACAAGACTGCAAATCTGAATTTAGCCTAAAAAGTTTAATCAAAGGGGTACTCGATTGCTACGAAAGCGAGCTTGTTGGATCCCGAGTATGTCGTAACACTTGAAATCCCAGATAATCTTTACTTATTTAGCTATCCGAGTGCGTTCAACCAGATATTCCGATACACCATCAACAACTGTATCAAACATGCCAAAATTGAGGGGAAACCATTAGCCATTACGCTCAGCGCGAAGGTGGTCAACGATTATATTCATTTGTATTGCAAAGATGATGGGCACGGGATAAGTAAAGATTTACTGCCTTTGGTGTTTGAACCCTTTGTTACGAGTAAACGAAATCAGGGGGGAACCGGACTCGGACTTAGCGTGACTTACAACTTAGTCACGCAAAAGCTAGAAGGTGAAATCAAAATGCAAAGCTTGCCACAAGGGGGGGTCTGCATTCACATTATTCTCCCAAACACGACGTTTAACCTTAAGGACTAGAGTGCTCGGTTGGCTTGGCATGACGTTTAAAAAAAACAAAAACCGCGGTCATGACCGCGGTTTTGCATTAGCGTAATTCAAAGTGTTGAATTATGCTTTTTTCTTCGCAACCCATTCATTCACGAAGTTTTCAAGTACGTTTAATGGCACTGGACCATTTTTAAGTACTACGTCATGGAATTCACGAATATCAAACTTGTTACCAAGTTCTTTTTTCGCAGCTTCACGAAGTTCTAGGATCTTAAGCATACCAATTTTATACGCCGTTGCTTGTGATGGCATGACAATGTGACGCTCAACCATTTTCACTGCATCAGATTTTGCGTTCGGTGTATTGTTTACGTAGAAATCGATACCTTGCTCACGCGTCCACTTCATTGCGTGAATACCGGTATCAACAACTAGACGACATGCACGCCATAGTTCCATTGAAAGGCGACCAAAATCAGAATACGGATCAGCATACAGGCCCATTTCTTTAGGTACTAGCTCAGAATATAAACCCCAACCTTCGATGTAAGCTGTGTAGCCACCGAACTTACGGAACTTAGGCATGTTATCTAGCTCTTGAGCAATCGCGATTTGCATGTGGTGGCCCGGAATACCTTCGTGGTAAGCCAATGCTTCCATTTGGTACGTTGGCATCGCATCCATAGCGTACAGGTTTGCATAGTAGATACCAGGACGCGAACCATCTGGTGCTGGTTGCTCATAGAAGGCTTTACCGGCAGCTTTCTCGCGGAACGCTTCTACGCGTTTCACAAGTAAGTCAGCTTTAGGCTTAACAATAAATAGCTCGTCGAGGCGTGACTTCATGTTGTCGATGATCGCCGTCGCATCCGCTAAGTATTTTGCTTTACCTTCTTCTGTGTCAGGTAAGTAGAATTGCTTGTCAGTCTTCATGAATTCCATAAAGGCTTTCAAGTCGCCTTTGAAGCCAACTTTATCTTTGATTGCCGTCATTTCTTCGTGAATGCGCTTCACTTCTGAAAGACCAATTTCATGGATTTCTTTTGCCGTTAGCTTGGTTGTTGTTGTGCGCTCGAGTGCAACATTGTAGTACTCTTCACCATCAGGGAATTTCCATGCACCATCACGAGTGTCTGCACGTTTTTCAAGCTGCTGAACGTAGCCAATTAATTTTGTGTATGCAGGTTTTACTGCCGCTTTTAGCGCGTCATTTGCTTTTGCAATTAGCGCTGCTTTTTCGTCGTCAGCAATTTCTAAAGCGTTAACTTTACGTTTGAAATCAGCAAGTAGTGTCGAGTCTTCACCTTTTTCAAACGGCGCGCCTTTAATGATATTTTTGCTTGATTCCACTACGTGCGGGAATACAAATTTTGGCGCGATAATACCTTTGTTTGCGCGTGTTTCTAAGTCATCAATTAGTTGGTCGAATACCGCTGGAATACCATTAAGACGAGCGATATACGCTTCAGCATCTTTTACGTCACTGATTTGGTGCTGGTTAATAAGAAATGCCGGTACACTTGAGTGCGTGCCATACATTTGATTGACTGGATAACCATGGAAACGCCATTTGAAGTCGTCAATTTCTTCTTCTAGGTTTTGCTTGAACAAGTCGTAACTTACTTGTGTTTGAGCGTCTAGCTTGCTGCGATCGATTGCTAAAAGTGCCACAAGATCTTTCTTGTTCAGCTCTAAGTCTTCTAAACGGCGCGCTTCTGTATCGTCATCCCATTTATCATAGTCTTGTTTAATGCCCATGTAAGTTTGGTAAATTGGGCTACGCATTACGCGCGCATAAACGACTCTTCAAAAAGCGCATTGGCTTTTTCTACTTCACTTTGAACAACTTGTTGTGTGTTCGCAACGGTTGGAGCTTTTGCTGTCGACTCGCTTGTCGTTTGACAGCCCGCTAATAGCGCTGCGCTAACTGCTGCAGCGAGAAAGGTGAGTTTACGCATTGTTTTACCCTTGTTGTTATTTGCCAACTTGGCCATGTTTTTAAACCATTGATTCTAGCAGGTCATTCAAATATCTGTGGCCCTTAATTGTAACCAACCATGAATGACCAATGTCTTCGAGCAATTCCTTTTTTATCGCATCGTCAATGAGCGGTTGAACAGATTCGAGTGCCAACCCAGTAAAGTCTTCGAAATCCTGTTTTGGACAGGCTTCTTGTAGACGAAAACGGTTCATAAAAAATTCAAATGGCCGCTCTTCCTCACTGACATCCCACGTCGAATCCATGTAGGGTTTCGTGAGATCCATGTAGCCACGAGGATGTTTAACTTTTACGGTTCGTACAATTCGGTTATCGTCTGGCAAGGTTATTTTGCCGTGTGCACCACACCCAATGCCTAAATAGTCGCCAAATCGCCAATAATTTAGGTTATGCTGACACTGAAATCCCTTCTTCGAATAGCCTGAAATTTCATATTGCTCGTAACCGTGTTCAGCAAGAAGTTGCTGACCCTGCTCTTGAATATCCCACAATATATCGTCTTCTGGTAAAACGGGTGGTTTTGAGGCGAATTGCGTGTTTGGCTCGATAGTTAGCTGATACCACGACAAATGAGGGGGATTAAGTGCAATAGCCTCTCGCAGGTCAGATAGTGCGTCGTCGAGCGTTTGATTTGGCAAACCGTGCATTAAATCAAGGTTAAAGCTATTTAACCCAGCTTGTTCAGCTTCATGTGCTGCATTGACGGCCTCTTGTTCATCATGAATCCGGCCTAGAGCCTTAAGCTTATCGCTTTGCATGCTTTGTACACCAATCGAAATTCGATTAATGCCCGCTGTGACGTAATGTTTGAAACGATCTTTTTCTACGGTACCTGGGTTTGCTTCGAGGGTTATTTCAATGTTGGGTTCGAAGCCTATTAAGCGCTCAATTTCGCTCAATAGGGTATCGTAAGCTTTACCCGACAGCAGACTCGGCGTGCCCCCGCCAACGAATATACTGTGTATTTTACGCCCTTGTACTAAGTGAAGATCTTGCTGCAAATCGGCCAGTAAGTGCTGGACGTATTCCGTTTCAGGGATAGTGCCTTTTTGACCGTGGCTGTTAAAGTCGCAATAAGGGCATTTTTGAACACACCACGGAACATGGATATAAAGACTCAGAGGAGGTAATTTCACGACATTACCTTGAGCTTTTCAGCTAATTGTTTAAGAGCTTGACCACGATGACTAATGGCATTTTTTTGCACTTTGCTCAAGTCTGCTGCCGTGCAATCCAATGATGGCACATAAAATACGGGGTCATAACCAAAGCCACCATGGCCATTGGGGGTGAGGCTTATCTCGCCTTCCCAACTGGCTTGGCAAATCACAGGTGTTGGGTCGTCGGCATGTTTCATGAAAACCAATACACACCAAAAACGTGCACTTCTAGAAGGGTTATCGCCCAATTCTTGCAACAGCTTTGCGATGTTGTCGGCATCGCTTGCGTCATCGCCCGCAAAGCGAGCTGAATACACACCAGGCGCGCCATTTAAGGCATCTACTTCCAAACCTGAATCGTCGGCAACAGCGGGTAATCCGGTAATTTTGGCTGCATGTCGAGCTTTAATAATGGCATTTTCAACAAACGTCGTGCCAGTTTCGGCCACTTCAGGCACGTCAAATGTGCTTTGAGGTAACACTTCGATATTGAATGCGTCTAGCATGCTTGCTAGCTCTTTTACTTTGCCTTGGTTACCCGTAGCCAGAACAAGTTGTTTAATCATGATTATTGCGCGTAAAACTTTTGTTGAAATTTAAGAGTCTGTTCTTGGTTATCTTGACGAATGGTGATGTCAAAACGATAGATCTCTTCGTTGTAAAAATCCATTTGCGCAAGGTAATAAATCGCGTCACCTTCGACGACTTCTTTGAATTCAAGCGTCGGGCCATTGCCAATAAGGTTTTTCGCAGTACCGCTAATTTGCACGTGTTGCGCAGGTGTTCCTTCACGATTTTTTAAAACAGAAATGTTGATAATCGCTTTTTTCTCATCGCGCGTAAGCCCGTAGGCTTTGGCGATAGCGGGTTGAATGAAGGTGGAAGGGAACGCGATGTAATGTACTTGCCAATCACCGAGTAACTTATATTGACCACCTTTAGCGTCGCCATCAGCGGCCATGACGGTCGGTGCGATGGCAACCATTAACCCCAATACTAGCGTTCGAAATAGTGCTTTCATGATTTATCTCTTTTTTGTAAAAATGGCGCTTATCGCGCCAATTTATACCAATCTCGTTTTGCGTCGATTGGTCGTGTTAGCGTAGCAAATCCATAGCCAGAATTTGCAAAAACTGCATACCGATTAGCAAGACTAAAATCGACAAGTCGAGTCCTCCAATAGGTGGGATCACTTTACGAATAGGTCGTAACATGGAGCTCTGTGAGTTGATCAAAAACGGCGGCAATTGGGTTATATCCTTGCGCAACCCAACTTAAAATAGCGCGAATAATGAGCACCCAAAATATTAGGTTGAATGCTTCTTTGAGCATGGTAATTAATCCACCAAGCGAGGCCTGTTGAGCATCCCACATGCCATAAAACATCAACATGAGCGCTGACATTTTACCGACGCCAACGAGATAGGCTAATAAAAGAGACGCTAAATCAACGCCGCCCAAGCCAGGAATAATTTTTCTCAGTGGGTTCACAGCAAATGCTGTCGCTTTAACCACAAATTGGCTCAATGGGTTGTAAAAATCGGCGCGTGCCCATTGCAACCAAAAGCGCAAAAGCACAACCATTAGGAATAAATCAAAAACAATTCCGACTATAAACTGCAGTGCATTCATAAAGGATCCTTAAAGTTCCTGTTCCATCTCTTTTGCACGAGCAATACATGCATCCATCGCATCAGAGGTTATTTTATTAATATGGTTTGCTTTGTATGTTTCAATAGCTGCGTGCGTTGTTCCACCTTTTGACGTTACATTTGCGCGTAACTGTTCAAGGCTTATCGCTTGTTGGTCGCAGGCCATCATTGCGGCACCGAGTGCGGTTTGCTCTACCAATTGTCTTGCCTGAACAGCTGAAAAGCCGAGTTCTAGAGCTTTCGCTTCAATTGTTTCCATAAACAGGAAGAAATAGGCGGGAGACGAACCGGTAACCGCGATAATGTCATTGATTTTTTGCTCTTCATCAAGCCAGACAACGATACCTGTGGAGCTAAAAACTTGCTCAATAAGGGTTTGTTCATCGACGCTTACATCAGCAGCGAATAGCCCCGACACGCCTTTTCCAAGTAAAGACGGTGTATTAGGCATACAGCGTACCAAGCGCACAGGATGACCGAGCATTTCTCGAAGTCGCGTAACGGTAATGCCAGCGGCGACTGAAACAAATAATTTGTTTTTAAAATCAATTCCAGATGCTTGGATTGTTTGGCATAACTCCGCCATCATTTGCGGCTTAACGGAAAGGACGATTACCTCCGCTTGAGCAATTGCATCTAAATTATTCGTTGTTGTTTGAACACCAAAATCGGCAGAGACTTTTGCGAGTTTTTCTTCATTCCGGTTCGTAGCTATTATGTGCTGAGCATCGAAGCCACTTTTTACCATGCCACCGATGATGGCGTAGCTCATGTTGCCGGTGCCGATGAAAGCGATTGTTTTATTTGCCATAGTCTGCTTTTACCTCACTGTCGTTGACCGAAGATATCCGTGCCAATCCTCACCATAGTGGAGCCAGCTTGAACTGCTTGTTCCAAATCACCACTCATGCCCATGGATAGGGTATCGACTTCAGGATATTGGACTCTTAGTGTATCAAAGCATTGACGCATTTGCTGGAAATAATTCAATTGCTTATTTTTATCATCAGTGAGTTCAGTAATGGTCATTAAACCGCGTAAAGTGAGTTTTTCCGCACTTGCAATGAACTTAGCTAGCGAAGCGATTTCATCAGGCATACATCCCGATTTGGCTGGATCTGAACTAATATTAACTTGTATCAAAACCTGAAGCGCGGGCATGCCGAGAGGACGTTGTTCGTCTAAGCGTTTGGCTATCTTTTCTCGGTCTACGCTTTGTACCCAATGAAAATGCTCGGCAATGGGGCGCGACTTATTTGATTGAATCGGGCCGATAAAGTGCCATTCCATATCTGGCGTGTTGGCGAAATACTGAACTTTTTCAATTGCTTCTTGGACATAAGATTCTCCGAAGCAGCGTTGGCCGTAATCATACGCCGCTTGAATCGATTCAATGGGCTTGGTTTTTGATACGGCAAGAAGCCTAACTGGATGAGGGTACGAAGATTTTTCCGCTGCATCCTGAAGTCTTTGATAGGCGGAATTCAGTCGTTCTGCTATTGTAACCATATTATTATCAGCTCGTATTGGAGTCTTAAATGGATATTACCGAATTATTAGCCTTTAGTGTGCAACACAAAGCGTCTGATTTACACCTTTCTTCAGGTGTGTCGCCGATGATCCGAGTTGATGGCGACGTCAGGCGCATTAATATCCCTGTGCTTGAAGCTAAAGACGTCAATAGTCTCGTGTATGACATCATGAATGATAACCAGCGCAGAGACTATGAGCAAAATCTTGAGGTGGATTTTTCATTTGAAGTACCTAACCTTGCTCGTTTTCGTGTGAATGCGTTCAATTCAAATCGTGGTCCTGCTGCGGTATTTCGTACGATTCCAAGTGAAGTGTTGACGTTGGATGATTTAGGTGCGCCCGATATTTTCAGAAAAATCTCTGAAAATCCAAGAGGTTTGGTGCTTGTAACCGGACCGACAGGTTCCGGTAAATCAACAACGCTGGCCGCAATGGTGGACTATATAAACCAAAATAAACACCACCATATTTTAACCATCGAAGACCCAATTGAATTTGTTCACCAAAACAAGCTCAGTCTTATTAACCAGCGTGAAGTGCATCGCGACACACACTCGTTTTCGGCGGCTCTGCGCAGCGCACTACGTGAAGATCCTGATGTCATTCTGGTGGGTGAATTACGGGATCTAGAAACCATACGTCTTGCGATGACCGCGGCGGAAACTGGCCACTTGGTGTTTGGTACGCTTCATACAACGTCTGCACCAAAAACGGTTGACCGTATTATCGACGTATTCCCAGGTGAAGAAAAAGACATGGTTCGTTCTATGTTATCCGAATCATTGCAAGCCGTTATCTCACAAACCTTGGTGAAAAAATCCGGCGGTGGTCGTGTTGCTGCGCATGAAATCATGTTAGGTATTCCTGCCATCCGAAACTTAATCCGTGAAGATAAAATCGCACAAATGTATTCGGCTATCCAAACCGGTGCTTCGCATGGCATGCAGACGATGGATCAGTGCCTCATGAATTTGGTGAATCGTGGCATTATTTCACAGCAAGAAGCTCGAACTAAAGCGCACGATAAAAATCAGTTTGGTTACGGGATGTAGGAGATACTGAGATGTCATCACCACTAGAACCTTATTTACATATGATGGTTGAGCGTAAAGCATCGGACATGTTTGTTTCTGCGGGACTACCTATCAGTGCAAAAATTGATGGCGATTTGCAGCCTCTAGACGACGTTGAAATCAGTCCCGAGCGGGCGCTTCAGTTTGTTGAATCAGTAATGAGTGAAGCACAAAAAAGTGAGTTTCATACGACTAAAGAATGTAACTTTGCAATTGCAAACGATGAAGGGCGTTTTCGTATTTCAGCGTTTTGGCAACGAGACTGTGCTGGGATGGTTATTCGTCGAATCGTGACACAGATTCCAGATGTCGCTGACTTAAAACTGCCTTCGGTACTTACCGACGTGATCATGATGAAACGTGGTCTAGTGTTGTTCGTGGGTGGTACAGGAACGGGTAAATCTACGTCACTTGCCGCGCTCATCGGTTATCGAAATCGTAATCAACGTGGGCACATTCTGACAATCGAAGACCCCATTGAGTTTGTGCATACGCACAAGAAAAGTATGATTACGCAACGGGAAGTTGGTATTGATACCGACAGTTTTGAAGCCGCGTTGAAAAGCTCATTGCGTCAAGCGCCAGATGTTATTCTCATTGGTGAAATTCGTTCTCAAGAAACAATGGAATACGCGTTAAGTTTTGCGGAAACCGGGCATTTATGCGTCGCAACATTGCACGCGAACAATGCGAACCAAGCGATTGACCGTATTATGCACTTAGTGCCAAAAGAGAAACATGACAAGCTTAAATACGATTTAGCGTTGAACTTGCGCGCGATTGTCGCTCAGCAGTTGATCCCAACGTCGGATGGCGAAGGCCGTGTTGCAGCCATTGAAGTCATGTTGAATTCGCCATTAGTCGCCGAGTTGATTAAGAAAGGCGATGTTGGCTCTATCAAAGAAGTGATGGCTAAATCCAAAGAGCAAGGCATGCAAACGTTTGACCAAGCTTTGTTCGAACTATATCGAACACAACAAATCAACTACGCGGATGCGCTTCATCATGCAGACTCGCCAAACGACTTACGTTTGATGATTAAACTTCAAAATAATGAGCAAAAGGGAGCTGGCTTCTTGCAAGGTGTCACCGTAGATGGTTTGGGTAAAGATTAAACCTGTTACGCGATTGCTCCAATGGGTTGTGCTGGTGGCCTTATGGCTACCCGCTATACCTTATGTCTACGCCACAGAATCTGTGGAAATGTTTATCCGCGATGATGTGTATGAAGACTATCTTCGATTTCTCAATGGTCGCTCTCCCTTAGACGTTGATAATTTTAAAGGGCATTACATCCGTCGTGATGTTGTCGATATGATCATCGTACAGCAAGCGCTCATGCTGGGGGGATATAAAAAGACATTTCAATACCGACCAGGCAAAGTGAATTTCCGCAATACTCGGTTATTAGAACAAGGCAAGTTGCTGCTCAGTTTTGATAGCTATTGGTTAGCAGACGCAAAAGCGCTGGCCGATAAATTGTTTATTAGTGCTCCGGTGATACGAAAAGGAGAATACTTTGCAGGAATTTACGCAAATCCAACGAACGAAAAGGTGAAAACCCTATCCCGAATCGAAGATTTTGAGAAATTGACCGCTGTTTCAACTCCTCGTTGGCGTACGGATTGGCAAACGTTAACTGGATTACCTTTAAAAGAGTTGTTTATCGAACATGAATGGCTCGCGCAGGCTCAAATGGTTCATCGTCAATGGGCCGATTTTATGATGATGCCACTCATGCCAAGCCTCGATAATGCTTATCAACTTGAAGATATTCGCCTTGTGGCGCATCCAAAATTTATTCTAGAGTTGGATGGGAGTCGACATTTTGTGGTGTCCAAAAATCACCCTGAAGGCGAAAGAGCGTATCAAGCGATAGAAAAAGGGTTGTCAGTATTACGTGCACAAGGGCGAATTAAAAAAGCCTACGAGCAAGCAGGCTTTATTCCAGATTTAACCCGTTATACGGTTATCAATCCGCACTCAAAGTGATTAAACATCACCCCATTGTTGTTCGAAATAGCTTTCTAAAATGATCACTGCGGCCATACCGTCAATGTTGTCTTTGGCCAAGTTCCGATAGCCACCTTGTTCGAATAAGCGAGCTTTTGCATCGGTTGTGGTTAACCTTTCATCATGCGTCTCTACTGGCTTTCGAGTCAGGTTATGTACTCGATTTGCAAATTTTTTCGCTGCAAATGTTACCTGCTGATTGGTGCCATCCATATTCAATGGTAAGCCGACAATGATTAGATCGGGTTGCCATTCGTTAACTAATTTCTCTAAGGCATTCCAATCAGGTATTCCATCACGAGCTTTTAATGCCCCTAAACTGGATGCTGTACCTGTAATTTCCTGACCAATGGCAACACCAATGCTTTTTGTGCCGAAATCAAAGCCCATTACGGCGCGCTGTCCCGCGGGGGTAGTTGTTTTTTTGTTCATAGGTCTGTTTTGCAAACTCGAGAAAAGGGTAAAAGTAACAATTAAACGACGACATTACGTCATTTCAGAAAGTTCTTCTGAACACGCATTCTAGCTAACTTTGGCAACTTTGAATAACTTGAAGTCTGACAACGTCATCAGAAAGACCACGTAAAATTAAGCGTGGCCTGCCTGAAGACTAAGTTGAGCAACGTCAATACCCAGCATTTTCACCGCTTTTTCCCAACGTTCTTCAACCGGAGTATTAAAGATTAAATTAGCATCCGCTTCGACGACGAGCCATGCGTTATCAAGGAGGCTCTTGCTCTAGCTGACCTTTTGACCAGCCTGCGTACCCAAGCGTAATGATAAATGCCTCGGGGGCATCGTCACGAGTCAACGTTTCGAGCACGTCTTTTGACGTTGTTATCATCAGCTCAGAACTCAACGCTTGGCTTGACGTAAAGCCACGTTTGGGTGAATGCAGCACAAAGCCACGGTCAACTTTGACAGGCCCACCTGCCAAGACCGCTTGGCCTGAAGCTGAGTTGCTTTTGTCATTATCGATGTCGATTTGGTCCAATAATTCGCCAACGGTCACGTTGATGGGATGAGTGAGGACTAAACCCATTGCACCGTCGTCGTTGTGCTCACAAATGTACGCAACGGAGCGTTTGAAAAAGGGGTCATCCATGCTTGGCATTGCAATAAGAAAATGATTTTCGAGCGATTTCATAAAGCCCCCTTTATTATCTTCTATTTAGTATGGCCTAGTTTTGACTCTATCGCGCCAAAAAGCATGTCCATAATAGAAATATCGTACGCTGCTTCAATTTCTTTAACGCACGTTGGCGCAGTGACGTTAATTTCTGTTAAGCGATCGCCAATGATGTCTAAGCCGACAAAAATAAGGCCTTTTTCTTTCAATACCGGAGCCACAGCTTCCGCGATACGACGGTCTGCATCGCTAATAGGACGAGCTTCACCTCGACCACCGGCGGCAAGATTACCTCTTGTTTCGCCATTTTGTGGAATACGAGCAAGGCAATACGGAACGACTTGGCCATCAACAACCAACACGCGTTTATCACCGTCTTTGATCGCGGGAATATAGGTTTGCGCCATGGCAAAGCGTGAACCGTGTTCCGTCAACGTTTCACAAATTACACCGATGTTCGGGTCATCTGCTCGAACGTGGAAAATGGAAGCGCCACCCATGCCGTCAAGCGGTTTTAAGATGATGTCTTGATGCTTGTTTAGGAAAGAACGAATTTGTGCTTGCTGGCGCGTCACCAGTGTTTCTGGCGTGTGTTCGCTAAACCAAGCCGTGAAGAGCTTTTCGTTTGCATCGCGTAAGCTTTGTGGTTTATTGATTACTAGGGTGCCTGCGTTTTCGGCGCGTTCTAAAATATACGTTGCGTAGATGTATTCAGTATCAAATGGTGGATCTTTACGCATGAGAATAACATCCAGATCCGCCAGATTAATTTCTTGTTTTTCTTCAAGTTCATACCAGCGAGTTGAATCGTTGAAAACCTGCGCTTTTGCAGCCGTAGCTTTTGCTTCGCCTTGCAATAAGAACAGGTCATTCATTTCCATGTAGTAAAGTTCGTAACCGCGACTTTGCGCCGCCATCATCATGGCAAAGCCAGTGTCTTTTTTAATATTAAATCCGCTGATAGGGTCTGAAATAATGCCCAGTTTAATTGCCATGGTAGATACCTTTCATTTCATCGTTTGTTTCAATATGGGGATGTACGCTTTGTTTTTAAACCGTTAAATCACCAAATTGCAATTGCAGTGCGCTAAGCACTGTCAAAGCTGCTGTTTCAGTGCGCAGGACGCGAGGACCTAAGCGAACATCGACAAAGCCTTGTTCTTGAGTCAGGTGCATTTCATTGTCGGTAAAACCGCCTTCGGGGCCGACCAGAAAACGTACTCCATGTGTAGGTGCTGGTAACGTTTTAATTGAATGCTCTGCACGCGGGTGCAATGTTAACTTCAATTCGTCACTTTGTTCTTTCAACCAAACGTTAATTTCTTTTGGAAAATGGACAACGGGTACGCTGTTTCGTCCTGATTGCTCTGCCGCGGCAATGGCTATCTTTTGCCATTGCTGATGTTTCTTTTCCAGTCGGTCACCAGAGAGTTTTACCCCGCGACGCTCCGTGAACAGGGGAGTTATCTCGGTAATGCCAAGCTCCACGGATTTTTGAATCGTGAAATCCATTTTGTCACCACGAGAAATACCTTGACCTAAATGGATTCGTAGCGGTGATTCGACACAGCGATCTACAAATTCATATGGCGTTGCGGTAACCGTTTTCTTTCCTACTTCCGTTAGCGTTGCAAGGTATTCACCACCTTCGCCATTAAATAGAGAAACTTTGTCGCCTTCGCGCATGCGCAAGACTCGCCCTATATGACCGGCCGCGTCATCATCTAATTGCACACACACATTGAGAGCGAGTTCAGATGGTTGATAAATATGTGGAATTCGCATAGGAAAATATGAAATAAGTTACAGTTGTACTAATGGTACGAAGGAAGACTGAGCGGGACAAGTTATTCGTTCAAAATTGTTCTTCAGAGTCCATTTTGCACAGTGACTCGGAGATATCATTTGTGACTTCGGCTACTTTGCTGCTGCAGGACAAATGATTGTCGTGGCCTACGTCTAGTAAGCGTTCAAAATAAAATTCCCCGAGTTCATTTTCTTCGACTAGATAGCGAACGGGATGAAGTGAATTAAAGATAAACTTTTGTTCGTCGTCAGCTAAGGTGTAGTCATGAGCGTTAATCAGCACGGCTGAAACGTTGTGGTGTTCATGCAGGTAGGAAGCAAGCTCTGATACGCTAATCTCGTTGCTAATGTCACAATAGCAATAATCTTTAATGAGTTCTTGGAACATCATTTTTACTAAGATCCGAGTGTTATCTCCCGCCACAATTAAGTTACTGGGACGTTGATGCGCTTCGCTAAAATGGCACTCTGCAAAGCTTTTGGTGAACTCGGTATTCGTGTCCACGAGTAATAGGGCATCAACGTTTAAGAGCATATCTATCGCCGAGTTGGGGTTCATAGAGCATTCCTTTGCGCTATAACGTTTACACAGAAAACATACTTATTAGTAAATAGCCCATTGCACAAAAAACAGCAAATTCCAAACACGCTACGCCGATGTTATCTTGGTGGTCTACTTCGAGGCCAATGTCGATTTTGGGGAGCGATAAATGTTTAAGAATTATTGTTCCAACGTAAAGTATCAGCCACATTGCGCCACAGTGCGCGGCTAACGCGAAAAGATTATCGACAAGTTTTGCATCAACGTAAGGCGCAGTGCTAAGTCCGGCGTAAAGCGCTAAAGACAAACCAATGGATTTTCCTGCATAGCGAATACCGATTGACGTATTATCAAGATTGAAATTCTCTTGAAGCGACGCCCCTTGGTTGAATTTGGCAAATCGGGTTTCTCGTACGCGGCTGTCGATAGCAAAAATTGCCTGTAGCAACAAAAAGGCGAGCGTCACAATTAAGAGATTACTAAGGCCTTGAGGATGCACCCAGCGATAAAGACCAAGTACAACCACACAATTGCCTAGCAACATACCTGAGTCAACAAGTGCTGCACAAATATTCTGCTTTAAAATCGCAGACTCTTCGTTAAAGCGGTGCAAAATCCACTTTCGGTGAATAAGCTGACCTAAAAAGATAAACACGAAAAACAGTGTAATGAGCAGAAATACGTGAACTGGTTCTTGTTGTGCCGTATGCAAACTTATTTCATCAAATAGAAATGCCATGCTGATACACACTACGGCAATCTGTGTTGCGTAGTTAATTCCAAGGGCAAAGTTGTCACGTTGAGCGAGTTCATCGGACAGCGTTTTCTTCGCCCGCCATTCTGTAATGCGGCGCAGCACGATGATTGCTGCACTAATAATGGTGAAACTCACTAAAATCGCTAAAAAATTTATGTTGGCTAAAGACAAATCAAGCATACAAGGTGTAAGGTTCAAGTTAACTTACTGCTACTATAACGGCTAAATTGAAAACACCCAAATGATTGAGTACTAGCCACTTTTGGAGAACAACATGTCACTGTCTGGTGTGAATTGGACGCCTCAACTTAGAGAATTATCTGTCGCCCGAATGCAAGAACTCGATTTGGATGTTGCGACGCATCCTGACATTGCTCGACTTGTTGCCTTGAGCGATTTTGCCCACCGCATTTTAAAATCAAGACCAGAACTTGTTGATTGGCTTGAGCAGCCGCAGCAGAAAGATAATCGAGAAATACCAGACCCTTTACCAGAAGACCTCGATGGCCTTGATGACGTAACGTGCAGTCGTCTGTTACGTCGCTATCGACAGCAGTATTGGCTCAAAGTGATGTGGCTCGATTTAGTGCATAACAATGCCATTGATGACAGTGTATGTTATGTCTCGTTGCTTGCGGAGAAGTTAATCGACAGCGCAAACCGCTGGGCATTTAATGATGTCGCCAAATTAAATGGTATGCCAATGGATGAGCATGGCAATCGACTACCGATGTTAGTACTCGGTATGGGAAAGTTGGGCGGACAAGAGCTGAACTTCTCGTCTGATATCGATCTTATTTTCGCTTTTCCTCGCGCGGGTGACACACAAGGCGGGCGTCGTAGCATCGAAAACCAAGTGTTTTATACCAAAGTTGCGCAAAAACTCATTGCAGCACTCAATCAAACAACTGCGGATGGGCAAGTTTTTCGTGTCGATATGCGGCTACGTCCCTTTGGCGATAGCGGCCCATTGGTGATGAGTTTCGCAGCGATGGAAGATTATTATCAAGATCAAGGGCGAGAGTGGGAGCGTTACGCAATGCTAAAAGGACGTTTGCTTGGAGAACCAAACGTTTATTGGCAAGAGTTTTACACCTTGCTTAGGCCTTTTGTTTACCGCCGTTACATTGACTTCTCTGTAATAGAATCACTTCGTAAAATGAAACACATGATTGCCCAAGAAGTTAGACGTAAGGGGTTAGTCAATAACATCAAACTGGGTGGTGGTGGCATACGCGAAGTGGAATTTATTGTCCAAGCACTCCAGATGATCCGTGGAGGTCGTGAAAAAGCGCTGCAGGTTCAATCGCTACTCGTCGCAATGAATGAATTAGAACGCTTAGACATCATTCCTAGTCAGGTCGCAGCACAGCTCCGTACGAGTTACTTACATTTGCGTCGTATCGAGCAATTTTTGCAAGCGTTTGACGACAAACAAACTCAAACGTTGCCGGACAATGAATTAGATAAAGCTCGATTAGTCGTACTGTTAGACGTGAATGACTGGAATGAGGTACTTGTTTTCATTGAACAAACTATGGCAATAGTGCGTGAAGAATTCAAGCAAGTGATTGGCGATGAGCCAGAGGACGAAAGCGCGCTGCCTGAATGTTTTAGCCTTTCGTGGGAGCAAAATGATTGGAGTGCGATGGAGCAGTTGCAGGAAACCCTCAAACTCGACTGGCAAAACGCTGTGATGGAGTTTCGTTCTCGGCTCAGCAAAAAACCGATTGGTGCGCGAGGACGCGATATTCTAGATAAGCTAATGCCGCGCGTTCTGGCCTACCTTCTTGAGTCAGAACACGCCATTTCTACTTTTGAGCGAGTCACTCAAGTCATTGAGAAGGTTGCCTCTAGAACAACGTATTTGGAATTACTTTATGAAAACCAAGGCGCGCTCCAACAGCTAATCAAGCTTTGCGCACACAGTAAATGGATTGGCGAGCACATTGCTCGTTATCCAATTTTGCTTGATGAACTGATAGATCCGGCACTTTTATACCGTCCGTTGCCGCTGACAGCCTATAAAGCAGAGGTTCGACAATACTTTTTACGCCTAGAGAGCGACGACTTGGAACTGCAAATGGAGTCCCTACGACAGTTCAAACAAACGCAACAGCTGCGAATTGCGGCAGCTGACGCGACAGGCGTGCTTGATCTCATGAAAGTAAGTGATCACTTAACAACATTGGCGGAGGCCATCGTCGAACAAGCGGTTAATTTAGCGTGGGAACAAATGGTGAGCCGTTTCGGTAAACCAGAAGGTACAGATATAGATAACAAAGGGTTTGCCGTTATTGCGTATGGAAAAACGGGCGGCTTTGAACTCGGTTACGACAGCGATCTTGATTTAGTCTTTGTCCACAACAGTGACGGTAATGCCGTTACAGATGGTGAGAATGCAACCGCCGCACGTCAATTCTATTTAAAACTTGCGCGACGGCTAATGCATTTGTTCAACACCCGTACAGCGTCGGGGATTTTGTATGAATTGGATACACGTTTAAGACCAGAAGGCAATTCTGGGTTACTGGCAATCAATATTGAGAGTTATTACGAGTACCAGCGCACACAAGCGTGGACTTGGGAGCATCAAGCCATTGTGCGAGCTAGGTTGATCTATGGTCACAACAATCTTAAAACTCGATTTGGTGAAATTCGCCATGAAATTTTATCGCTACCGCGCGATGAAACTAAGCTCAAAACCGATGTTATCGAGATGCGTGAGAAAATGCGGCAGCACCTTGCTAAAGATACGTTAGAGTCATTCGACCTTAAACAAGGTTTGGGTGGTATGACAGACATTGAATTTATGGCGCAATATTTGGTGTTGAAATATGCCTCTACATTCCCAATGCTGACGACCTATACAGACAATATTCGAATTTTTGAACAGGCGTTTGTGGCGGGGATCATTGAAGAGTCGATGCAAACAAATCTTACTCAAGCGTATTGTTTGTTTAGAGATACCTACCACGTACTATCATTAAATAATCAGAGTCGTTGTGTTGAAAAACAACAGTTTGAGCAAGCAACGGCACACGTTGTGGAGGCTTGGCAATGGGTTTTTGCATAACCCATTGCCAATTGTTTACGTAATTAACTTTCGAGTTTTCGGCAGCTTGTACGCACAAATTCGGAAGGATTTTCAGTTATGACTGCGGCGCGTTGACGATGACAGTAGAACGCATACACTTCAAATTCGAAATCATCGTTTATCGCACGGCTAACTTGATAAAGCGTTGAGACAAAGTTGGTATCAACACGGAAATTCAGTTTTACAACGTAGTCTTTTTCTAGGTACCAAAAGAGTTCAATGTCTTCATCGTGCGCATAGCGAGTGAGGACCCCTTTAAGCGTGTCACCACTGTCAAAACGACGAGGTTGTACTTGGCCTTTCCAGTTTACTGGGGACGGTTTTACGACTAAACCTCGTTGTTGTAAGGCGTCTTCGAGAGGAAACGTTTGTTTGCCTAAATTAATAACGTATTTGTCTCGGTCTAAATCTTTATCGTTAACTCGATTACGAAAACTTTCGTAAAACTGAGATAAACCTTGTGCAGCCGCGTTTTTCGTTTCTCGCATATCGAACGATGGCATTGCACCATATAAAAAGTAATAGGCTGCCCATATCAAAATGCCTGCAAGTGATAAATGTTTAATCCAAAACCAAGCATTAGATAATCGTTTTTTAGTTTTATTTGTCATTGTCTTTATACTTCATTCTGATCCGCTATTAGTAATAGGATGGATCGGTTTCATTGGGTCTCGTTTTAAAACGACGATGAACCCACATGTATTGTTCTGGTGCCAAAGTAATGGCTTGTTCCATGCGCTCATTTACTCTCGTCACATCGTCTTTTGGCGATTCGCTCGGAAAGTCCTCAAGGGCAGGTAATACGTTCAAGTGATATTTGCCTTGTGCATCGCGGTAGCTGGTCAAACTTAACGTTTCACAGTTGTTGCTGCTGGCAAATAGTAACGTTCCTGTTGTCGTTGCCGTTTCTTTTACGGCAAAGAAAGGAACGAATTCACTACGGTTTCGTCCGTAGTCTTGATCGGGCAGGTAGTAGCATAGCTTTCCATCTTTTAACGCTTTTAAGAGTCCTTTTACATCACGCTTCCCAATCAAAAACTCATTGGAACGTAGACGCCCACGCGTCATGAAAAACTCCATCAACGGATTATTGTGAGGGCGGTAAAAACCAATACCTTGCTTTTCGGTTCTAGCACTCTTCCCGTCATTTCTAAATGTAACATATGCGGGACAAGTAACAATACACCTTTTCCTTTGCTAGACGCGTTTTCAAGGTGTTCAAGTCCCGTAATCGACCCAAGCGTTTTCTTAATCCGCCAAGTAGGCCACCACCATGCCATACCGGTTTCGAAGGTGGCGATACCGGTGTGCTCTAAGTTCTTTTTGACCATGATGGTCTGTTGTTCCGCATTTAACTCAGGAAAACAGAGTTTTACATTTACTTCAGCGATATGACGACGCTTTTTCATTAAACGGTAGACGAGTTTGCCAAGTAGCTTGCCTAGAAAAAATTGCACACGTTGTGGTAGCCAAGACAAAGTGTATAGCAGGAATACACCGACCCAAGTTAACCAATATTTGGGGGCAAGATAGGACAATTTAAAAGGGGGTTTTGTGACCACTACCGCTTCTCGTTATGAAAACATCCGCGCTAGTTTAACGATTTAGAGCAAAAAAAACAAAAGCCAAGCAACTCTCGCTACTTGGCTTTTATGCTTACCTTAAGAGATTCTTATTTAAGGCCTTGGTTTATCGCTTCTAGATCCGCGCGAGACAATGTGCCTTCGGCTTGTTTTAGTTGCAGCGATGACATGACGTATTGGTAACGGATGTCAGCCAAGTTACGTTTAGCGTTATATAAATTTTGCGTACTGATTAATACGTCAACAATAGTACGAGTACCTACTTCAAAACCGGTTTCCGTTGCTTTCAATGCGCTTTCTGCAGAAATAACGGCTTGCTCAAGTGCGCGGTATGTCGCAACGTTCGCATTCACTTGGTTGTAAGATGTAATCACTGAGCGAGTTACATTGCGTAGGCTCGATTCTAAATCTTGGCTTGCAGCAACAAAGAGGGCACGAGCTTGATCTGTTGATGATTCAACACGGCCACCAGAGTAAATAGGCACATTTAGTGACAAACCAATAGAGGTTTGATCACCACGAGGTGCATTTACACGACCATCAGAATCAACAAGAGAATCACCGTAACGCGCTTCTAAATCTAGCGTTGGGTAGTGTCCAGCTTGTGCATTGTCGATACGGTCTTTTGCGATTTCAACATTGGCTTTCGCAACCTGTAATGACAAGTTTTGTGCTTTAGCTGTTTCGATAAATGCGTCTACTTTCTTTGCAGGTTTTACCGTTGAGAACTTTTCAGTATTCAACGCATCAAGTTGAGCATGGTACTTGCCTGTAATTGTACGTAAGGTTTCGCGTGCAGTTTCAACGTTATTTTCTGCAACAATTTCATTTGCCACAGCTCGGTCAAATTGAGCTTGAGCTTCATGAACGTCAGTAATTGCAGTTAAACCAACTTTGTAACGTTGTTTTGTTTGCTCAAGTTGACGCTCAATTGCACGTTTTTCAGCTTTTACGAACTCAAGATTGTCTAACGAACGTAATACGGCAAAGTAGCCGTCAGCAATACGAACGATTAGGTCTTGTTTCGCTTGCTCATAAGACGTTACCGCTTGCATTGCTTGTTTCTCTGCAATACCAAGTTGGTCCCATGTTGCAAGATTAAAAATTGATTGTGTCAGCACGATACCGCGAGAAAAGGTATCTTCAAAACCATCACCCTTAATGTAACCAGTTTGGTCATTTTGGGAGTTAGAAGCGCCAGTAAAATCAGATTGCTTATAGCCGATACTTGCCGCCACTTGCGGTAGTAAAGCACCGAATGCAATATCTTTAGCTGATGCTTGAGCATCCGCTTGTGCTTTTGCACGATTCACCGCAGGATCATTTTGCGTTGCGATATCGTATACTTGTAGTAAGTCTTCTGCGTATGCTACGTTCGCGCTAAGTGCGCAGCCAAGACCTACCAATAGAGATAAGATGGTTTTTTTCATTATGAATGCAGTCCTTAGACAAATTTTGAGCTAAAGCCATGTTAACCTGTTTTTTTAAGATAACGAAAAAAAATAACGTAAATCATTTCGAACAAGTGTAACAGAATATAATTAGCACGAAATAAACGACAAATAACCAATATTGGGGCGAATTTCGTTATTCAAAGAGCAAAAAATGACTAAATCGACAATTAATGAGTTTGCCAACGAGCATGTACAAATATTAGAAACGGAACGGGTTTTTAACGGCTTTTTTAAAATCGATGCGTATTATTTTAAACACGCTTTGTTTGACGGAGGCATGTCAGAGACTATCCGCCGTGAGATTTTAGAAAGAGGGCATGCCGTTGCGGTATTGCCTTACGACCCGCAAACCGATTCAGTGTTGCTGATTGAGCAAATTCGGATTGGCGCAATGGTCTCAAAGGACTCACCTTGGTTGCTTGAATGTATAGCTGGTATGGCCGAGGGAAGCGAAGACTACGAAGGGGTTGCGCGTAAAGAAGCCAAGGAAGAAGCCGGCTTAGAGCTTGATGAATTGCATTACATGACGTCATACTTATCAAGCCCTGGAGGCACAACAGAACGTTTGTATTTGTATATTGCTAAAGCTGATTTGACACATGCTGGCGGCGTGTACGGATTGCCAAGCGAAGGAGAGGATATTAAAACTCATGTGATCTCGTTTGATGAAGCAATGGCGCGATTGAATAGTGAGGAAATAGATAACGCTGCGACGGTGATTAGTCTACAATGGTTAGCCTTGCATAAAAAAGAACTGCTCGACAAGTGGCAATAGGAGTGAAGAAGTGAGTATCGTTTCGGCGCGTGATTATGTTCAGTCTTTACCGAAGTACATTACTTTGTGTGAACGTAATTATCTGCGTTTATTGCGACTGTTACCTGAAGAGGTAAAAGGTGAGCAAAAAACCATCCGAATCGCTGGGAACGAATACCGCCTTGAAATTACGCACTGTGCGAAATACACCACCGATGTCGAAATCGCTCAAAGCCATTCTCTGATTAAAGATCTTCCTCTGTGGGGGATGCATGTACGACTTTATCATGACGCACGCGTCGCGGAAGTCGTGTACCCCAACTATCATCAACGAGTGAAACCTTCTTATGGTTATCCGAATCCGGATATGCACCAAAAAGATGAGAAATACCAAGTAAATGCATTTCTAGGTGATTGGCTCACTGCGTGTGTTGAAAACGGACGCAGTAATTTTCACTGGGAAGTGAACAATGACTTGGTTTAACGAGGTTCTGCGCATAAACAAACCGCATGCTGCGATTGCACATATAACGGACGCACATCTCTTTGCGACAACCGAGGGCCGTTATTTTGATGTGGATACGGCACATCATTTTTCGCAAGTATTAGCACGCTTGAGTCTTGAAGACATCGATGCCGTCGTATTTGGTGGAGATTTAACACAAGATCACACATTTGAATCCTATCGTCTGTTTGCTGAACTTATCCTCCAATCAAATTTGACCTGTCCGGTACTGTGGGTGCCTGGCAACCACGATGACATTGAATACTTGCAAGAAATTAGTGTGGGTCAAATTCATGCAGCCAAGGTGATTCAAACACAAACGCAGCAAGTGCTGCTCGCGAACAGCAAAGGTTCAACGCCTGCTGGTTGGTGTAAGCAAACTCATTTGCTTGAACTTAAAACCATGATAGAGGCTTTTGAAGGTACATCGACCGTTATCTGTCATCATCACCCAATGCCTATTCACGGGTATTTAGACAAACACATTTTGGAAAATGGGCCGGCACTTTTAAACCTTTGCGCTGAAAGCAATCGTGTTAATGCCCTTGTGCATGGACATGTCCACAACGATTACTTTCTCTCGTATCGCGAAATGCCTGTTTATGCCACACCAGCAACATCTATTCAGTTCAGTCGTCACAGCTCTACATGGCAACAGCAAAACCTTGGTCCGGCATATCGATTGTTGGCGTTAACAGATAACAAGTTTGCCACGTGGGTCAAATGGGTTTGAAAATACTCTATGTGCACGGTTTTAATAGTTCTGAACACTCTGCAAAGGCGGTGGCTTTGCGTGAGTGGCTTCGCGACTACGATGTAGAATATGCTATCCCAAGGTTGCACTACGACCCGAGGGTTGCGATTGCTCAACTTGAAGCCTTGCTGACGAATGAGACAAAGCTCATTGGCAGTTCGCTCGGTGGCTTTTATGCAACATATTTATCGCAAACACACCAAATTGATGCTGTGGTAATCAATCCCGCAGTGAGACCCGCAAGATTACTTGCAGAGTTTCTTGGGCCTCAATACAATCCTTATCAGGACTGTCATTATCAGTTAGATGAATCACATGTTGCGGCACTTAATACGTTATACTTGCCGCAATTGCCTTACCCTGAAAGATTGCTGTTACTGCAACAAATGGGCGATGAAGTTTTGCCCTATATAGATGCAGTCCGTTATTATCAAAGTACGAAGCAGTACGTTGATTTTGAAGGTGATCATAGTTTTCAAGGATTAGCGCGGTATTTGCCCGCTATTGTTAATTTTTTAAAAATCACGTAAAACAAATCGACTTAAACAACAAGAAAGCGCTTATGAGTCAGCAAAATTACAACGCGGAAGCGATAGAAGTATTAAACGGACTAGAACCCGTCAAACGTCGCCCGGGTATGTACACGGACACGACAAGACCAAACCATTTAGGCCAAGAAGTTATCGACAACAGTGTCGATGAGGCGCTTGCAGGACACGCAACGAAAATTGACGTGATTCTTCACGAAGATAACTCACTTGAAGTGATTGACGATGGTCGTGGGATGCCGGTGGACATTCACCCAGAAGAAGGGATCCCAGGTGTTGAACTTATCCTGACTAAACTTCACGCAGGCGGTAAGTTTTCCAACAAAAATTATCAGTTCTCAGGCGGTCTACACGGGGTAGGTATCTCGGTGGTGAACGCGCTTTCAACTCGAGTTGAAATCAGTGTACGTCGAGACGGTCAAGTTTACGAAATGGCGTTCGAACATGGCGACAAAGTTCAAGACTTGGAAGTTACAGGCACCGTTGGTAAACGTAATACGGGTACAAGCGTACATTTTTGGCCTGACGCGAGCTATTTTGATTCCGCTAACTTCTCGCTTTCTAAGTTAAATCACCTGTTAAAAGCGAAAGCTGTTTTATGCCCTGGCCTGCGCATTCGTTTCGTGAATAAACAAACGAAAGAAACGCAAGAATGGTTTTACGAAGCTGGACTGCAAGATTATTTAAAAGACAGTGTTTCAGGCTTTGAAACGTTGCCAAATAATCCGTTCACAGGAAGTTTCTCTGGCTCAACAGAAGGCGTCGATTGGGCGTTACTTTGGTTGCCTGAAGGCGGCGAATCACTGCAAGAGAGCTACGTAAACTTAATCCCAACAGCCCAAGGTGGTACGCACGTCAATGGTTTGCGTCAAGGTTTGCTTGAAGCAATGCGTGAATTCTGTGAGTTCCGAAACTTGTTGCCAAGGGGCGTAAAGCTCACCCCTGAGGACATTTGGGATAAATGCAGTTATGTACTTTCGGTGAAGATGCAAGACCCTCAGTTCGCGGGTCAAACGAAGGAAAAGTTGAGTTCACGTTCATGCGCGCTGTTTGTTTCTGGCATTGTAAAAGATGCGTTTAGTCTTTGGCTTAATGAACACACGGATACCGCGGAGTTAATTGCTGACCTGTGTATCAACAATGCGCAAAAACGTTTACGTGCAGCGAAAAAGGTGGTGCGTAAAAAAGTTACTTCTGGCCCTGCATTGCCCGGTAAATTAACGGATTGTTCGGGCAGCGAAACGGAACGTGCGGAAATATTCCTTGTGGAAGGGGACTCTGCGGGCGGCTCGGCAAAACAAGCAAGAGACCGTGAGTTTCAAGCAATTATGCCGCTTAGAGGTAAAATTCTAAATACGTGGGAAGTAGAGTCTGGCCAAATATTAGCGTCTCAAGAAGTGCACGATATCTCTGTCGCATTAGGGATTGATCCTGATTCTGAAGATTTAAGCGGCCTGCGCTACGGCAAAGTGTGTATCCTCGCGGATGCGGATTCCGATGGTCTGCACATTGCGACGCTATTGTGTGCATTGTTCGTTAAGCATTTCCCAGTACTTGTGAAACAAGGTCATGTTTTTGTCGCGATGCCTCCACTGTATCGAATCGACGTGGGTAAAGAAGTTTATTACGCACTCGATGAGGACGAAAAGAAAGGTATTCTAGACAGAATTGAAGCCGAGAAAAAGCGTGGCAAAGTCAACGTTCAGCGCTTTAAAGGTTTGGGTGAGATGAACCCAATGCAGTTGCGTGAAACGACGATGGATCCGAATACCCGTCGTCTTGTGCAACTGACGTTGGACGAAGAAGAACAAACACTGGAAGTGATGGATATGTTGCTTGCCAAAAAACGCTCAGGCGATCGCAAGCAATGGCTTGAAGAGCATGGTGACCGTGCGGTCATGGAGTGATCAGGAGATGAAAAAATCATTTGCGGTTTTATCACTGTTACTCCCTTTCGCGGTGGTCGCTAAACCGGATCTCTCGCGTTTACACGTACCCAGTGGTTATAGCATTTCTTTGTTTGCGGATAATGTCGAAAACGCTCGTCAAATTGCGGTATCAAAACAAGGTATTGTGTATGTTGGTTCGCGTAAGGCTGGCAAAGTACACGCATTGATCGACTTTAATAAAGACGGTGTTGCCGACAAAACCATTTTGCTTGCGGAAGGTTTGACAATGCCATCCGGTCTTGCGCTTAAAGACGGTGACTTGTACGTTGCGGCGGTAGACAAAATCCTGCGTTTTAAGCAAATTGATAAGAATTTAAACTCACCAAGTTATGACGTATTCTACGACAAATTACCTGACAAACGTCATCATGGTTGGAAGTTCATCCGTTTTTCACCCGAAGGTGAATTGATCATTCCGATTGGTGTGCCTTGTAATGTGTGTAAAGAAGAAGCGCCGTTTGGTGAAATAGTTGCGTTAAACCTCGAAACGAAAACACTAAAAACGTGGGCAAAAGGGGTGCGTAACTCAGTCGGATTTGATTTTCATCCAGAAACACAAGGCTTTTGGTTTACGGACAATGGCCGCGACATGATGGGTGATGATATTCCACCTTGCGAAATTAATCGTTTAAATGACATTGGCGACCATTTTGGTTTCCCCTATTTCCATGCGGGTGGGATCCCTGATCCTGAATTCAATGCAGGCCGCAACGCTTCTGAGTTTGTTGCACCGAAGTTAGCGTTGGGAGTCTCATGTCGCACCGTTAGGTATTCATTTCTATCGTGGCAAACAATTTCCTCAACAAATGAAGAATAAATTGTTTGTCGCGGAACATGGTTCATGGAATCGTAGTAAAAAATCCGGCTATAGAGTGATGCTTGCGACGGTTAAAGATGGCCAAATTACGGGATATGAACCCTTTATCACAGGCTTTATGAAAGACGAACAAACCTACGGTCGTCCAGTCGCTTTTGCTGAACTTGAAGATGGCAGTTTATTAGTATCGGATGACTTTGCTGATGCTATTTATCGCATCAGTTATAACAAGAAATAGGGTGTTAAATGAGTGATTTAGAAACCCTGTCTTTGCAGGGCATTGAGCAGCAAAGTATGGGGCGTTTTACTGAAGACGCCTATTTAAATTATTCCATGTACGTCATCATGGATAGAGCTTTGCCACACATTGGCGATGGTTTAAAACCAGTGCAACGTCGTATCGTTTATGCGATGAGTGAGCTGGGATTATCCGCGAGCGCGAAATACAAAAAATCAGCGCGTACAGTCGGTGACGTGTTAGGTAAATATCACCCTCACGGTGACAGTGCATGTTACGAGGCGATGGTCCTTATGGCGCAGCCGTTCAGTTATCGCTATCCACTGGTGGATGGACAAGGTAACTGGGGTGCTGCGGATGATCCCAAGTCTTTCGCCGCAATGCGTTATACCGAAGCGCGTTTATCTAAATTCTCGGAAGTGCTTCTCAAAGAACTTGGTCAAGGTACGGTGGACTGGACACCAAACTTTGATGGTACGATGGATGAACCAAAAGTATTGCCTGCGCGTTTACCGCATATCCTCCTCAATGGGGTAACGGGTATTGCTGTTGGTATGGCTACGGATATTCCACCGCATAACGTTCGTGAAGTGGCTAGTGCGTGTTGTTTGTTGTTGGACAACCCCAAGACTGAACTTCAAGAATTACTTGGTTTGGTACAAGCGCCTGATTATCCGACAGAAGCCGAGATTATTACTCCTCGTAGTGAAATTGAAAAAATCTACACGTCTGGACGTGGTTCAATAAAAATGCGTGCGGTTTTCACCGAAGAGCAAGGTGAAATCGTCATTACGGCGTTACCACATCAATGTTCAGGTGCAAAAGTGCTTGAGCAAATTGCTGCGCAAATGACCGCGAAAAAGTTACCTATGGTTGCTGACTTACGTGATGAATCGGATCATGAAAACCCGACTCGTATCGTCATTGTGCCACGCTCAAATCGAGTAAAAGTGGAGCCGTTAATGGCGCATTTATTTGCGACAACGGACCTTGAAAAAAGTTACCGCATCAACTTAAACATGATAGGTCTTGATGGCCGTCCTCAAGTTAAAGACTTACGCACGATTTTATCCGAGTGGTTAGATTTCCGCCGTGAAACAGTGCGCCGTCGTTTGCAGTATCGTCTCGATAAAGTATTAAACCGCCTGCATATCTTAGAAGGTTTATTAATCGCTTATCTCAACATTGATGAAGTGATTGAGATCATTCGTACATACGATGAGCCAAAGGTTGAGCTGATGTCGCGTTTTGGCTTGAGCGATAAGCAAGCCGAAGCCATTCTAGAACTTAAATTACGACACTTGGCTAAACTTGAAGAGTTCAAGATCAAAGGTGAACAAGACGAGCTTGCTAAAGAGCGTGACAATCTAGAGAAAACGTTAGGCTCTGAGCGTCGTATGTCGACGTTAATGAAAAAAGAAATTCAAGAAGCAGCTGAGATGTATGGCGATGACCGTCGCTCGCCTGTCGTTGAACGTGCAGAAGCCAAAGCGCTCACGGAAAAAGAATTGATGCCGACGGAAGCGGTGACAGTTGTATTGTCCGAAAAAGGTTGGGCACGTATTGCCAAAGGGCATGATATTGATGCCGAAGGACTCAGTTACCGTGCGGGCGATAGTTTCAAAGCGCAAGCGCACGGACGTAGCAACCAACCCGCAGTATTCTTGGATTCGTCAGGTCGTGCGTTCGCAACTGATGCACACAGCCTTCCATCAGCTCGAAGTCAGGGTGAGCCGATGACTGGCCGATTTAATTTGGCCACAGGGACTAACTTCGAACATGTCATTATGGGCGAAGACAAGCAGATGTATTTGATGGCAACAGATGGTGGTTACGGGTTTATCTCAGAATTCACTGATTTGGTGTCGAAAAACAAAAATGGTAAAGCGCTTGTTACTGTGCCAAATGGTGCATTGTTAATGGAACCAATTGAAGTCAAAGATCTCACGACGGATTTGTGTATGGCGATTTCAAGCGAAGGTAGAATGTTATTGTTTCCACTGAGAGATTTGCCAAAACTTGGCAAAGGTAAAGGGAATAAAATTATTTCTATCCCAAGCGCTAAAGTACAATCGCGCGAGGAATTTGTAAAAGTGTTAGCGGTTGTGCCCAGTGGTGCATGCGTGACACTGCATGCAGGTAAGCGAAAGTTAACGCTTAAGCCAAGCGATCTGGAGCACTATTATGGTGAGCGTGGTCGTCGAGGAAATAAACTTCCTCGGGGTCTTCAGCGTGTTGATGAGTTTGAAATTGAATATCAGGCGCCCGCAGTCGAAGCAGTGACTGAAGAACCAATGGATTCAATAAATCCGTCGCTTGAACCGAACGAAGAATAAATGCAAAAGCCCACGAGAACGTGGGCTTTTTTATGTGAAACGTTAAGTAGACTTGTACGATGAAATAAAAAAGCAAAAAGCCTGATTGTGCTTTGATAATTCGCTTTGTTGATCTGGGCGCTGATTTTTTATTACGTTTTTGCTAAACTTTGCGGTTAAATGCATCCACGGGATTTTTGTACATGTCAGACAAGGTTTTTATCACCGCTCAGCAATTGCTTGAAAATTCATTTCGTTTAGCGGCTCAAGTTTATGAAGATGGCTTCCGCCCTGATTTCATTATTGGTATCTGGCGTGGCGGTGCGCCAATTGGTATCGCAGTACAAGAATTCTACGATTTCAAAGGTATCGACACTGACCACATCGCTGTTCGCACGTCGTCGTACTACGGCATAGGTAAGCAGTCGAAAGAAATCAAAGTTCACGGTTTGCACTACATCATCGAAAATGCAAATGCAGATAACTCATTACTTATCGTTGATGATGTATTTGATTCAGGTCGCAGTATTTATGCACTTAAAGAGAAGTTAGGCGAACTGATGCGTCTTAACCTGCCTACGGACATTCGTGTAGCGTGTCCGTATTACAAGCCAAAAAACACGAAAGTGCCGATGAAGCCGGATTATTATGTGATTGAATCTGATGAATGGTTGGTGTTTCCACACGAACTTTCTGGTTTAACACAAGATGAGCTACTCAACGGCAAATCTGACTTGGCAAATATCAAAGAACTATTTGTTAAGTAATTTTGTTTCAAAATAAAAAAAGCCAACCTCGGGTTGGCTTTTTTATACTTGCGCAAAATTAGATAAAGCTATCAACAAAATCCGCAAGTTTATCGATATCAACAGGCTTTAAACCATCCGTAGAGCGGATTATGAGGCCTTTATCGACAAGTTCAGTCACGACTCGGCGATAGGCGCGTTCCGTGGTCGCAAATCGTTCTGCTTCTGCGCTGACGGTTGGATATGCACGTAATAGCGTCGGGTGATTGTTTTCCGCTCGAAGTAGGCAGTCTCGAGCAATGTTGTACGACAACGGTAACAGCAATTTATCCAAGTTCACCTTTTGATTTTCTGTGAACTTCGCTGCAATCGTTTGAGCTGTGTATAAACTGAGTTCAGGTTTATCCAGCAGCAATTGGCGCCAATGTTTGAGCTCAATTAAATTGTATTGTACGTCACTTAAACAGGTAACAGTGTACACGCACGGATCGTTGCTGAGCGCTTCAATTTCGCCAATCAAGGTATTTTGACAATCCAATTGGCCCAACAGCAAACGGCGACCATTCCCCACGTCGTAACTAAATGACACGGTCCCGCTGCGCACCAAAATGAGTTTCGTTAATGGTTCATCTTGGTGAATAAGCACATCTTTTTTACTGTGATGATAAGTATTGCCTGCGAAGGACAATAACTGATCGACAAGATTGGTTGAAAAATGATATTGGAACATCTAGACGGCTCTTCGGACAATTGTCCTATTTTATTACGTTCTAATGAAGTTAGTATGACAACTACTGAGGCAGGGGGTATGGTACTTGCCGACATAGTTTTCATGCTAACTCACTCCTGTTTTTTTGGTTTACCAAAAAAGCTTGGCCCAGCTTCCCGTGTTTTGAGCTTACGTTAGGGTTGTACCTAGTTTTTTGGGTTTCTGGTGAGTTGGCTTCTTTATTTGCTAATCTTAGCTCACCATTGGTTATGCTAACCTAAGAGAGAGGAGAGAACAAATGAGTTGGGAATATTTAGGCTATTTTGCTTCCGCTTTTTTGGTTGTCTCGCTCACTATGACGGATGTGGTGAAGCTGAGATGGTTTAATTTGGTCGGTTGTATCTGTTTTACCATTTATGGTCTGGCGATTGAAGCATTGCCGGTAGCCATTACAAACGGACTACTGTCTATTTTAAACATTTATCATTTGTACAAGTTGCACATTGAGAGAGAGCCAACAATCGATTAACGTCGGTTGTTGCATTTGATGTGGCGAGCAATTGCTCGCCAATTTTTTTACTGCTTATTTATCGTCTTTTTGTACCATTCGTTTATACACCAACTGTCCCGCTACCCACGTTTCATCAACCTGAATATCTCGAATTTCAAGTGCAGGAACATTGAAATAATCTTTATCAATTAAAATAAAATCGGCCCATTTGCCTTTTTCTAAACTACCTAGTTTATGTTCTTGAAACGCAGCGTAGGCAGCATCTAAAGTAAACGCGCGCAGTGCTTGGTCTCGGCTTAAAGCTTCCTCTGCTCGCCAGCCTTGCTCTGGCTGACCATGAGGATCTTGGCGTGTTACCGCGGAGAAAAGTCCGTGGAACGGTTCAGCCAATTCAACAGGAAAGTCTGACCCAGCAGCAATTTTACTGCCTTGTTTTAAAAAGGTTTGCCATGCATAGCCGCCCGCCAACTGATTATCGGTAAGTCTTTTCTCTGCCATGTGCATGTCTGAAGTAGCGTGAACCGGTTGCATCGATGGGATGATATCAAGCGATTTAAATCTAGGGATATCTTCTGGCGTGACAATTTGGGCATGTTCTATTCTATTGCGTAGCAACTTACCCCCTGTTTTTTTGAATTCAGCCTCGTATGCATCAAGCACCACGCGGTTAGCTTTGTCACCGATTGCGTGAGTGTTTGCGCTAAAGCCGTGTTTAAAAGACAGTCGCATTAGTTCACGTAGTTTATCGTATGTTTCTAGCATCAATCCGTGATGACCAGGGCGGTCTTTGTAGCTGTCGATAAGTGCCGCTCCGCGACTCCCAAGCGCACCATCTGCGTAAATCTTCACACTACGAACCGAGAGATGGTCGTTCGGATCTTTGATGATACCAGCTTTAAGCATGGTCTCTAGTTTTGGGTCTGACGCACTTAACATCGCGTAAATACGAATTGGGATAGCCTTGTTTTTTGCTTGCTCTTGATACACTTGCCACGTTGTATAGTCTATTCCAGCGTCGTGCGCAGACGTAATACCAAGACTAAGTAAATGCTCAGATGCTTTGTTCAGTGCACGCTTCACATCGTGTTCCGATGCTGCGGGTACATGTTTTCGAACCAGCTCCTCTGCTTTATCTACAAATACGCCGCTTGGTTGATGGTTACCCGCGTAAATGATTTCACCACCTTCAGGTGCCTTTGTCTTTTCATCAATCCCCGCCATTTGCATCGCTTTGGAGTTGACCCAAATGGCGTGGCCGTCCACTCGAGTGAGCATAACAGGGCGGTTGCCTACGTATTTGTCTAAGTCTGCTGCACTGCCAAATTGTTGGGAAGACCAAAGCGTTTGATCCCAACCACGGCCGACTATCCATTCCCCATCGAAGTGATCACTATACGCTTTGAGTTTTTCTCCGATTTGCTTAATGGACGTCATGCCGCGTAAATCGAGTTCCACAAGGTTGTTGCCAAGACCAATAATGTGACCATGCGCATCAATGAGACCAGGTAGTAGCGTTTTACCATGGCCATCGTAACGAGTCGCCTCAGGAAATTGTTTCAGCATGTCGTCGTTACCGGTAGCAACGACTTTGCCATCTCGTACAACAAGCACCGAAAAGGATTGTGTAGCGCCCTTTAATGTTGGTGTATAGCCAGAGATATTATGAATCAGCGTGGTATTGGCCAGTGCGCTTGTACAAATCAGCGACAACCCAGCGATAAGCCATTTTTTCATGTTGATGTCCTTGTTGATTTTTTCTCACCCTATCAAATTAACGTGTAATCGCCCAGAGGTGTGAGATAGACTTATACGGTTTTTAGGGAGAATAGAATGAAGTTATTTATGGTTTATCTTGGTGGCCGCGTTGCTGGTTGCCATATCGAAATGCACGATGTTCGTTTTGTAATTGGCGAATCGATTGAACAAACTTATGGCAAGTTGAAAGCGCAATGGGTTGGCGATAAAAATGCGGTTCATATGGATAGCTACGTGGAAGTAAAGCATGTTGATGGCTATTCAGTTGAGTTAAAAAAAGAAGCCAATCGTGCCGAATTGAAATTGTACTTTGTCAATTTAGGCGGTTACATTCCGACAAATTTAGCCGAACAGCATGAGTTTGCTTTGATCGTAGCCACAAATGAACATGAAGCAAAAGAAAAGGCTAAATCACAATTGTTAGTGGGTATGTCGCATCAGCACAAAGACAATTTGCATGAAGTGGACGATTGCTTTTCTATAGATTTACTCGACACTGAATATTACATCCATTTAACCCCGAGTGGCGAATCGCAAACCCTACACCCAGATTGGTTTGGTTATCATATTTTATAACGGCAATTAGGTATGACAAAGAATAGGGGCAACATCGTTGCCCCTATTCTTTGTTTTCCGCTTTTATTGCTTTTCGAAAAGCAATCACCACAATGCCGAACATAAGAAACGGCAGTGCGGCAAGGAAATACTCTGCAATATGGCTGTCTTGATAATTCGGCTGAAGAATAAAATGACCACCAACGCACATCACAATCACCACAAACAGCAAAGGCAGCATGGATAGTTCTTTTTTCCCGTTATGTTTTGTCATCGTTATTCCTTAAGGTTGCGTTGCCGTTAATTCAGAATCAGCAGGGGTGTCTTCTAGTAAATGCACTTCTTTATGGCGTTGGCTAATGGCTACACCAGCGAAGACTAAGGCAATCGCTGCCCATTGCCAAAGGTTTAAACGTTCTGCAAGTAGAACGGCCGAAAACAGCAAAGTAAAAACTGGGACGAGGTTAGAATAAGCCGCCGCGGTTAACACAGATACACGGCTGATTGCGTAGTTATAAAGCCCATAGGCACCCAGTGTTACAACTGAGCCTAAGTACAAAATACTCAAAACTGCATCTTGGTTTAGCACTGAAAAATCGGGGAAATCGCTAAACGGTAAAAAGCAGGCAAAAAAGACACTGCCACTCAAACCCTGAACGCCAATAAGGGCGAGCGGCGAATAACGCGTTGCTAAGCGTTTTACGCTGATAGTATAAAATGCAGCGCAAATCATTGCTAAAAATTCCAATGTATTGCCAAGTAAGGGATTGGGCGCTTGTTCGGAGCTTGGAGACAGAAATGTCAGTGCAATTGAGTTCTCCAATACATAAGGTGAAGCCACTGACGATGCTCTTGCTCAATCGCTCTTTGAGTAAGAAATACGCCAACAAGGCGACGATAAGCGGCAAGCAGGCCACAATGACCCCAGCTTGTGAGGCGGAAGTGTATTCGATTGCGTGCCCTTCAAAGAGAAAGTACAAGCAAGGCTCAGCCAAAGACATCGCAAGGAGGTATTTAAGATCGCCTTGCTGATAGGTAAAGCGTTTAGTGTAACGGAACAGGGCAAGGCACAAGATAAGCGTGGTCAACATGCGAAAGAAAATAACCACATGGGGATCGTACAAGTCAATCGCAAATTTCAAGGCAACAAACGAGCTACCCCAGAGCATAGTAGCAATTAAAAGACACAAGCCTGCTGGCATTTTTAGACTCCCATTCAAGACGCGAGAATGGTATCACAGCACACGGTATTCGATAGAATGAGATTGAAGAAAATTTACTTGTTTAGATCAATAAAAAGCCGTTATCTTTTGGTGCACTGCAACACGTTTAAAGCAACGTCACGAAAATTGGGGAATGAGTCGTGGAAGGTAAGTCACAAACTATTGTAATCAAGCTGGGCACTAGTGTGTTAACAGCAGGACAAGCGTCACTTAACACCGCGCAAATGGTGGAACTTGTTAGACAATGCGCTCAACTGAAAAAGCAAGGGCATCAAGTGGTTATTGTCTCTAGTGGGGCGGTAGCCGCTGGACGAGCGGCGCTGAATCGACCCTGTGGCAATAGTTTAGTTGAAAAACAAATGTTGGCAGCCATTGGACAAGGACAACTTATTCATTTGTGGCAAAATTTATTTGCTTTGTATGGTATTACCGTCGCGCAGATGTTGCTGACTCGCGCGGATGTTGAAGAACGCAGCCGTTACTTAACTGCTCGTGATACTCTAACTCAACTGCTGGCGTTTGAGGTGATCCCGATTATCAACGAAAATGACGCTGTCGCAACGGCAGAAATTAAAGTCGGTGATAACGATAATTTGTCGGCAATGGTGGCGATTCTCGCTAACGCAGACAAGTTGATGTTGCTTACGGATCAGGCGGGCCTATTTACAGCCGATCCTCGAAACAATCCTGATGCTGCTTTTATTCATGAAGTGCACCATATCACTGACGAGTTGAAATCATTGGCTGGTGGCAGTGGAACTTCATTGGGTACGGGCGGAATGGCGACAAAACTGCAAGCCGCAGAAATTGCCACGCGTGCCGGTGTTGAAGTGCTCATCGCCAGAGGAAGTGCGCCGAATATTATCACCGATGCACTCGCAGGCAACGCACCAAGTACAACGTTTGTGTGTTTTAAAGCACCGATTGATGGGCGCAAAAAATGGTTGTTAGCAGGGCCGAAAAGCAGCGGTAAAATCATTTGTGATGACGGTGCCGTGCATGCACTTAAAGACAAAGGCGCGAGTTTACTTGCAAAAGGGATCACTCGAGTTGAAGGCGAGTTTTCAATAGGGGAATTAGTCTCACTTTGTGATGAAAAAGGCACTGTGTTTGCCAAAGGGTTAAGCCGTTTTAATCATGAGGAACTCGCACTAATCAAAGGTGCACATTCGAGCGAATTACAAAGTTTGCTTGGGTACATTCCATCGAATGTTGTGTTACACCGTGATGACTTAGTCGTTCTGCAAGGTGAACACGCTGAAATTGCCTACAAAACCCAAAAATTCAACTAAGCTTACAGTATTGTCAAGTACTTAACCTGAGCAAGCGAGCACGCTTTGTTCAGGTCCTCTTAGGTCAATATGGATAAAGTGTTACGTTGTGGTCATGAATGGGCTATTGCCTTAACCGAGCAACTCGATGACTCGGACCTAGACGACGTATATCAATGCATCTTAGAAAAAGCCCTGAATGGTGGAACATTTGGACTCTGGCTCAATCGCACATTTGTTGCGGATCTTTTACCTTCTTTTATTTACGGCAATGAGCTTGTTAACTCGCTCGAAGTCGAGTCGTATTTTGCACGAGCAGCGAACCTTCCTCTTAACCAAATATTCTTAACCCGAAAGGGGCTTATCGTCTTGCCAATTCGGCACAAAGAAAAAACGTTTGGCATGGTGTGTATCAGTTCGGTGGGTAAATTCGAGGATACCTTACTCGTTGTATTAGCCTATCTTTCATCTGTCTACATCAATCAACTTGCGACGCTTCATCATGCAAGGCTCGACCCCTTAACCGAATTGCTCAATCGCCAGACCTTTGAGCAAAAAGTGGTGCAAATTATGGCTGGTGCGGGCTTTAACCAACCAAGAGGTGGACAACCTGAGCGAGCTTGGTTTTTAGCGATGATTGACATCGATCACTTTAAGTCTGTCAATGACACCTATGGGCATGTTATTGGGGATGAAGTCATCCTCATGGTCGCGCAGTTACTTAAACAAAATTTCCGAGCAGAAGACTATGTGTTTCGTTATGGCGGTGAGGAATTCGCCACGTTATTTCAATGCGTAAGCGACACCGCGGCGATGCAGGCATTAGAACGATTACGCGAGGTCGTGTCTGCCCACCGATTTCCCCAAGTGGGGCGAGTCACAGTTAGTCTCGGCTTTGTTGAAGTACGTGATTTTTGCCAAGTAACCTCATTAGTAAATCGAGCGGACATGGCACTTTACGAATCAAAGCATCAAGGGCGAAATCGAGTCACTGCATTTTCGGCGTTAAATGTGCCTGAAAGTCAGTTGGATGACAGTGATATCGAACTTTTCTAAATAATTTACAACACAGTGGTTAAATACCCTCGTCAAACTTAAAAGCGCCTATTTGAGACCGTTATCGGCTATGATAGGATCGCCTCCATTTATTACACTAAGTAAAAGAGATTCAAAATGACTATCCGCACACGTGTCGCGCCATCGCCAACGGGTGATCCGCACTTAGGTACCGCATACATTGCACTTTTCAACTACTGCTTTGCAAAACAGCAAGGTGGAGAGTTTGTTGTTCGTATTGAAGATACTGACCAAGTACGCAGTACAAAAGAATCTGAACAAGCAATTATGGACAGCCTGCGTTGGTTAGGTCTCGATTGGGATCACGGTCCTGATGTGGGTGGTGAATTTGGTCCATACCGTCAATCAGAGCGCACCGCACTATATCAAAAGTATGCTCAGCAATTAGTAGAGACAGGTAAAGCATTTTACTGTTTTGCGACGTCGGAAGAACTTGATGCGATGCGCGAAGCGCAAATGGCGGAAGGTTTAACACCGAAGTACGACGGTCGTGGTCTGTTGCTTTCTGAAGACGAAATCAAAGCGAACCTAGATGCAGGTAAGCCATACGTTATCCGTATGAAAATCCCCGCAGAAGGGACATTTAAGTTTAACGATTACCTACGTGGCGAGATTGAAATCCCGTGGGAAAACGTTGATATGCAGGTGCTTCTAAAAGCGGATGGTTTCCCAACGTACTTCCTTGCAAACGTTGTTGATGACCACCACATGCAAATTAGCCATATCTTCCGTGGTGAAGAATGGATCAACTCTGCACCTAAATTACTTAAACTTTATGAAGATTTAGGTTGGACAGCACCAGAATTGGGTCACTTACCTCTACTTCGTAACCCAGATAAATCGAAGCTATCTAAGCGCAAGAACCCAACTTCAATCAATTACTACAAAGAAATGGGTTATTTACCAGAAGCGTTATTGAACTACTTAGGTCGTATGGGTTGGTCAATGCCGGACGGTCGTGAAAAGTTTTCGCTACAAGATATGATTGAAAACTTTGACATGAAACGTGTGTCGTTAGGTGGTCCAATTTTCGATATTGATAAGCTAAATTGGTTAAATGGTCTTTGGATCCGCGAGAACTTAAGCAATGAAGAATTGATGGCTCGCTTCATCAATTGGAAATTTAATGCTGAGTTATTCAATCGTGTTTTGCCTGAAGCTAAAACGCGTATTAATACTTTAGCTGATCTTGTTGATTTGGCAGGTCATTTTGTTGCGGGAATTCCACAGTATGATGCGGCGCTATTGACTGCAGGTAAAGCGGATGAAGACGTAGTTCGTCAATCATTGCAATTCTTTATTTGGGAATTGGAAGCGCTACGTACATGGAACAAAACGGAAATTTTCGCGATTGCAAAAGCGGTTGCAACATTCCATGAATTGAAGATTAAAGATTTCTTAGAGCCTATTTTCGTTGCGATTACAGGCAAAACATCATCTACATCTGTAGTTGATGCAATGGAAATTCTTGGTTCTGACCTTTCTCGTGCACGTTTACGTGTGGCGCTTAACCACATTGGTGTATCGAAGAAGCAAGCTAAATCGCTAGAAAAAGCGTATCGCGATTACCCAAAAGCATAAGCTCTTAATCGCGCTAAAAATAAAGCCTCCCTAGGGAGGCTTTGTTGTTTTTGGATTACTTACGATGGAACTTAAAAAACGCGACTTTTTTCAACACATCTTGAATTTGCGCCGCAACTTCGTTGCTGGCTGTCGTTGTCGTGATAGCGATTTGTGAGGTTCGGTCGCTAAGCGTTTGAATTTCATGCATGTTAGAACTGATGTCACCCGCTACGGCACTTTGCTCTTCCGCTGCCGTTGCAATTTGTTGGGTTTGGTCATTTACTTGATGGATAGTGTCCATAATTTGTGAAATTAGCAAATTGCTCTCCGTCATTTTCTGTTCGGCATTTGCTGCTACCTCGGTACTATCATTCATCATTCCGACTGCGTTTTCGCTCGCGGTTTTTAATTGCGAGAGCATGGTTTCTATTTCATTTACTGACGTATGAGAGCGCTGAGCGAGCGTTCGGACTTCGTCGGCGACAACTGCGAAGCCGCGACCTTGCTCTCCTGCACGAGCCGCTTCAATCGCTGCGTTGAGCGCAAGGAGATTGGTTTGCTCAGAAATGTTACGTATAACATCGAGGATGGTTTCAATGCGATTTGACTCGGTTTGAAGTTTGTTGACGACACTCGCGGCGCTGGCTAGAGTTTCTGAGAGTTGCACTACCGCGTCTTTTGTCTGCTCGGAGGCATTGAGACCAGATTGTGCCAAATTCATCATTGAGTCGCTAGCATGGGCAGTCTCAGAGGTATTCACGGCGATACTACGGCTAGTGACTGATAATTCTTCAATGGCGGTAACGGCTTGCGTGGTGTTGTCGGAAACCTCCACGACACTTTGATGAATATCGTTGTTTGATTTTTTTAGCGCCAGACTATTTTCACCAACAATGTCCGCCGATTGTTTGATACTTTGTAAGGTGTTGTTCAAATGCTTGATTGTGGCGTCTAACGCGGAGCTCAATGCGGCAACTTCGTCTTCGCCTTCAACACTGGATAAACAATCGAGTTCGCCGTTTTCCAGCGCATTGGCACTTTGGCGCAGTTTGCTCAAACCTTGGTTAACCTTTGCGGCAATTAGGTGGCTCAGTAATACAGATAAACAAATAGCCACAATGGCGGACAAGTAAAAAAGCCAGTTGGCTTGAGAAATGGCAACCTCGTTATCTTGTTTCGCGGAATTAGCGCTTTGTTCATTCAACTCAGTAAATTTGCCGTAAAACTGATTCAATTCAGTGAGCGCGTCCACAAAGGCTTTGAACACGGGGTAGGGCGCTTTGTTATCCGGCTGGCTTTCCATTTCTTGTTTAAAAAGCGCGACGGCTTTTTGGTAGTTATTCAGCAGCCGATCCATTTGATTAATCTGACCGATATCCCCTTGATAATAGCGTTTTAGCTCGTTAAAAAGCTTAGGCGTCAGCGCGAGTTTGTCGTCGATTCGGTCGATGAATTCACCCGCTTGGTCATTAAGTTTTAGTAAATAAACAACTTGCAACCCTCTAATTTCAGACGTTATTTCGACTTGCGTATGCTCTATTTCGGCGCTTAAGCGCAAAACTCTAAAGTTGTCGTTATAAAAGTGGCTGAAATTATTGGCAACTCGGTCATTGGATAATTTTATTGCCCACATAGAAAGGATGAAAATGGCGCAAATCAAACTAGATAACAGTAAAAACTTTTGTTTCATTGATAAGTTGCTTATCCGCATTGTTGTGATTACCTGTCTGAATGGTTCACCATTAACTGTAATCTATATTCATGAATTCGCACGTAATGTGGGGGTTTTTGTCGGGAGAAGTGAGTATGAGTGAAGTAAAGCGCATTTAATTGGCGAAATGCAGATAGCTCGGCAAAGCTATCTGCAATGAAAGGATTAACGTACTTTACTCTTTCGGATCATTTTATAGAGTAATTCGGGTGAGAAACGTGAAACCCAGGCTGCTAGGCGCTCTTTAAAGCCACCGACGACAATATAGTTTTTGTCTTTAAGCAGTGCTGCAAGTGTTTTTTGGGCGAACTCTTGTGCTGACATGGCGTTTGCTTGCGCATTGTCCATTTCACCAAGAGGCTTTCCATCCCCGGTTAGCGCGTTTATCGAAACGTCTGTTTTTACAAAGCCAGGAAACACGTTAGCCACCGTGAGTCCAGTATCGCCAAGTTCTGCTCGAAGTGAATTTCCCCACATATGAAGCGCGGCTTTTGCTGCGCTGTAACTGCCTCGATATTGGGTGCCGACAAGACCAGCTACGCTAGACACAAATACAATCTTTCCTTTTTGTGCCACTAGGGTATCCAACGCAATACGCGTGAGTTGAAGTTGGGCAAAGAAATCAACTTCAAACAAGCGACGGTCAGTTTCAATCGTGGTATCGACAATCAGTGCTCGCTGGCTTAGACCGGCGTTATTGATTAGCCAATCAACGTGTCCATACTGTGCCTTGATTGCGGTTAACGCAGTTTCACACGCGGAGGTGTCGGTGATATCAAGTGGAAGACAAAGATGAGAATCTGCGTTGTTCATTTTTAAACGAACTTGCTCCAGTGCGTCTTCGCGTCTGGCACTCAACACGACTTTCGCTCCCAACGCGGCGAACTGAATGGCAAGCGCTTCCCCAATGCCTCCAGAGGCACCAGTTATCCAGATGACTTTGTTTGTTATTGTTGTCATTGTGCTTTTAAAATGAGTCATAATGATTCGAATATGACACGTTCTTTTAACAGATTCGACCTCTATTTATCAGTTTTCTGGTAATATGCCCCGGTTTTAATGTGGAAATAGAAGTGAATTATGTTAACGCCGTTCTTCCAACACGATGAAAATTACGTTGTCATTACCCGCGAACAAGGCAGTGCCTTTGCTAAGCAAATCGCAGATGACTTCAATCCCTTGCATGACATTGATGCAAAAAAGTTTTGTGTTCCAGGAGATTTACTCTTTTCACTTGTATTGGAACACTATGGTGTTAGCCAATCCATGACGTTCAGCTTTGCGGGAATGGTTGATGAGACATCTCGTCTTGAATTTCCGCAAGCAAGTAGTGAAATTAAAATCGTCAGTGCTGATAAAACCATGCTGGTGGTCGAGCGTGAAGGTGAGTCCAGTGTGTGTAAAACGCTCGTTGAAACCCTGATCCGCAACTATGTCGCATTCTCAGGTACGACGTTTCCTCATGTCATTATTCCACTCATGGCTGAGCAGGATGTGATGATTAATCCAGCACGCCCTATGGTTATCTATGAATCGATGAGTATTTCTTTAGAAAAACTCGACATCAAAACGGTGGATTTAGAACCAGGAAAGCATGAATTTAGCTTTGATGGTAAACGAGGCAAGATAGTGCTTCGATTCGATCTTGTCAGTGATGGGGACGTGGTTGGTCATGGTGAAAAGCATATGCTGGTATCAGGCATTAAATCGTACTGTGAGCAAGAAGTCGCCTCGTTGATTGAGTACTACAACAATCGTAAAACGACCCTTCGTTAAACCGAGTTCAACGCTGTGCTCGTCCAAATGACGTTACATCAGGACGAGCACTTACTAATCTGTTAAGGACTGGTATAATAGAGGCTTACTGTTAAAAGCGAGTCACTATGTCCTTCCAATCTCTGAGCCTTGATCCAATCCTGTTGGAAACCCTGACTAAACTAGGGTTCACTTCGCCTACGCCAATTCAACGTGATGCAATTCCTGCCGTACTAACGGGTAACGACTTGCTTGCTAGTGCTGAAACGGGTAGTGGTAAAACGGCTGCATTCTTATTGCCGTTGTTGAACCAAATAATGCAGCACTCGGACCTTGGGATCCCAAGAGCTCTTGTTCTTGCGCCGACACGTGAATTAGCTCAGCAAATTATGAAGCATGGTGAAGCGTTAGCCCAAAGCACTGCGATTCAATTCGTCCTGCTGCAAGGTGGTGCGAATATTGGCCCGCAGTGTGAAAAGCTCGAAAAAGGGGTTGATGTTGTGGTGGCCACACCAGGTCGTCTATTGGACCACCTTATTAAAGGCTCCCTAAAATTAGACCATATCCAAAGCGTTGTTTTCGACGAAGCAGACCGCCTGTTAGACATGGGGTTCAAAGACGAAATTCAACGTATTCGAAGACGATTGCCCGCGCGCCGCCAATCGTTACTCTTTTCTGCCACGATAGATAAAGCCATTGAAGAGTTAGCACAGGTTTTACTTGAGAACCCAACAAGGGTGAGTGTGGAAGGAACCAATAAAGCCGCTACGCCTATTACTCAGCAGTTTTTTGCGGTTGATGAAGAGAAAAAACAAAAACTAGCGGCGTACTTAATTGGTAAGAACAATTGGCGTCAAGTGCTGGTTTTTGCGCGGACAAAGCAATTGGTGGATGAGTACGTAAAAGAGTTTAATTTGGATGGATTACCAGCTTCCGCACTGCATGGTGACAAAACACAAGGCCACCGAAACAAAGCGCTGGAGCAGTTTAAAGAAGGGAAAATTCGCGTACTGGTCGCAACCGATGTCGCTGCCCGCGGCATAGACATTCCAGAACTTTCTGTCGTGATGAATTTGGAACTACCGTTTGTTGCAGAAGACTACATTCACCGTATCGGTCGTACAGGTCGTGCTGGCAAAGAAGGCTTGGCACTGTCGTTCGTCAGTGTAGATGAAGATTGGATGTTGCAAGAATTAGAAGTCTTACTGGATGAGCGTTTAACGCCGCAGTGGGTTTCCGGTTTTGAACCAGACTTAACGCGAGAGCCAAAGAGTATCAAACGGAATAGCACTAGCGCGCGAAAAGCGAGAGACAAGAAACGTATTCTTGGCCAGCGAGCGAAGAAGCGAAGCTAAGTAACGAGTTATTCAGAGTTGTTCGAGCAAGTACTAGAAAGATAAAAAGCCATGCATTGGCAATTGCATGGCTTTTAGCAAGCATATAGGAATTTTTCGGGATTAAGCTGATACGGCTGATATCTGTTTTTCAGCGAGGCACAACTCCATCGTTGCTTTCAATAAGCGATATAGATTCATTGATGCGTCAATTTCTTCTTTACGGTTGGTTAAGCTTTCAATGTTTAAACCAAGCGGTATATCTAAATGCGAGCAACTTTTCAGGATTAAATCGAGGTTTTCACGGCAAATACGAATAGATTCACTCAATGGTTCATTTGAATCTAAGATCCGCCATTTGGTCGCCTCAGGAACGGAAATACCCAGCCATTCCATAAACGTCAGTGTTTTTTCACCACCACAAGGCGTAAACGTTAAAATAATGCGCTTTGGCTCAATTCCTTGTTGACGGCAGGTTCTTGCATAGCTAGTGATTAAATCAATCGTCGCTTGAGCGTTGTAAACGGCTTGAGAAATAAAGAACTCACAACCTTGTGCCGTTTTCTCAATGAGACGTTGGTGTTCATTACGCTTGTTAGCATGACGTTCAGCAATCGTCACTCCGCCCAAAAAGAACGACTCTTCATGGGACTCAAGCGTTTGATAGGCGTCATTTAAAGACAGTTTTATGTCTCCGTGTGACGATGGACTCCCCACTAATACAAGGTTTTTTAGGCCATATTCACGCTTAGTTTCGTTTAGCCATTCGCTAAATTCAGCCTTACCACGCTGTGCGACACTCTTATAGGTAATGACGTCTAAATGCGAAATTTCTCGCAAAAGTTGACTGTATTTGCGCGGATCAACGGTTTGCTTAAAAGGGAATGGACGAGGCAGTTCAGTGCGGCTGCTTTCATCTTGAATGTCATAAATCACCACGCCGTCATATTCAATCTCATGCAGGCGACCTAACAGCTTTTCAGCAATGCTTTTTAATTGCTCGTCGTCTGTGCCGTGTTTTGGTGGTGTGGTACCAATCAAGTAGACCCCCTGATTAGGGTCTAAAATTTTCTCTTCGAGTGAAAGCGCCATGTTCCTCATTCCCAGCGTAATCTTGCTTATAGGATGTAATATAGCAGCCATTTAGACGTCTAGATAGATTTTTTTTGGTGAAAGAATTTCAATGATTATGAATTTTGCTCATGTTGATTTGTGCAATAAAGAGGGAAGAGTAAGTGATTTCAATTGGTTAAAGCCGAAGACAGATTAAGCTTGGGACAGAAATTAAATGGAAAATTACAATGAAGATAGGAAAGAGGAATAAGCAAACTGAGACAAGCTCAGTTTGCTAACAAGGACTGATTACTTTTTCTTACAAGTTTCAACAACGCACGTCATGTTACCTGTGCCATCTTGTGTAGGTGCCCAGCCACCTGCTACTGCAGGAGTTTGTTCAATTGGCATAGCTTTAACTGAATTAGAAAGCTCTTTCATTTTCTTTTTATTGATTTTTAACATGGTGAATTTCCTTTTTATTTTTCAGAGGTTGCTATCTACTTGGAGAATCGACAATAA